>NZ_JH594503.1:164791-322660 GCF_000243015.1 Segatella maculosa OT 289 | reverse complement strand
AAAACCGCTCGTCCTGCCCGCGCGCATCGAAGACTTCGATATCCGCGATTTTGTATAACCCGTTAACAAGAAACGACAATGAAAGAAAAAGACTACGGATAAGGTGCACCTGCTGCCACTATATCCACAAGAAAGTTAAGTAAGACAATTCAATCCAACCCCGACGGGCGGCGCATGGCCGTTTTTCATGCGCGCCCGTCACCAAACAACGCTTTATGAACAACAAGTAAAAACCATTTCTTTTGCATTCTGTGTTGGGGACTGACCATTTCAAAGCAGAATGCGATAAACTCTTTTCTTGCTTCTCTGCGCAACTCCTTGTACAATGTTTTCAGTTGCGAATGATTGCCATTGATGTAGATTTCATACATATACTCGAAGATATTGTCCACTTCGTAGTATCGGCATTGCTGGCTGGGTGTCTTGCTGTGTCTTGTTTTCATCTTGAATTATGTTATAGGGTGAATATCCAAAGAATAAGGGCGAAAAGACTTACGAGGGTAAGCACGTAGAGGACTATTGCCCAAAAGATGCGGAGCACACCTGCGATGACTTCCGCAAGCAAACCGACAACCACACCGACCGCTCCAAAGGCGATGTTTATAACGTTTGTGAGCAGCAGGCGAAGGGTTGCGCGCAAGGCTCGGTGAATGTTGATTGACTTTTCCATTTTATTCGAGTTTTTAATGTTTAATGCGGATCCAAGAGCTTGAGGGAGTTGAGTTTCACTGCTTATCCGTCTCTCGTTTATCCGACATTTTTTTTAATGTGTCTTCCTGTCGCATCGGTCGTTTTCGTTTCAGGTGCCTCACAAAGGTAGGGATGAGCGAATGCAAGGTTTTTGAGGGAAAATACTACCCGAAGTAAAACGCAGTGGAGCGCAGGCGTGGAGATTTTCTCCAAAACCGAAGGCACCGACCTTGCAGCAGCGTAGCATCCCGGAATTACCTTTGCGCCTGAACGGGGACGACCAGCGGATGCGATACGGTGAAGACCGCTCCAAATGGAGGTAAACGGAAAAGAGACAGATTCGGATGAAATCAAAAATCTGATAGCATGCCATACAATCAGATAGTAAAAAGCGTAATGAAGCGGGCATGTAAAAGCCACCTATAGAAGACAAAGACGGAAGAGGAAAGGTACGAAGTCTGCCTTTCGGGCTTGCTGCGATGGGCAGGCGTGTACTTTTCCTACGGCTTTGTCAGACAAGTCGGAGGTGTCGGAGGTAGACGGGTGAGGGATTTATCACCACCTGAATAGCTCCGACTTCTTCGACGACAAACAATGCGGCTTTTACAACTGCTTCCAAGAAAAGGAAAAACATCGAAAAAGAAAAATCTGAAAAATTGTCTTGCCGGAATCCGTACCTTAGAAAGTATGACCAATACACAGAAATGTGGCAGGAAGCAGATTTGCCGAAACTCTTTCGACAGACTGCTCCCTGCCTCTTTTGTCGGTCATGCTAAAGGCAGGAATGTGTTATGCCTGATAGCGAAGTTTACGAAGAGAGAGCATAACTTGTTCCTGCCGAAGATGAGAAGGATTTCAGCAAGACAATTAAACCATCGAAATAGCAAAAGAAAAGTCTGCTCGACAAGAAAAAACAAATGTTTTCTTTGGCCGTACAGCACATTTTAGTTATCTTTGTACCAATAACAAGAGTTGTTTGAAACGACAGCAAATCAAGGAAGTCCGGGGAATTTGAGTAGTAACCAAATCGTAACCCTTTTCCTTTCTTCAATTTTATAAGTACTTATAATCAAAGAGTTATAAAGAACCGACTCTTTCCTATCAAAAAACTGCAGTTTTTCATCAGATTTTTTCTTTTTCTGCCAAAAAACTGCAGTTTTTCATCGAAAATTGTTGTTGGCTGCTCAGAAACTCGAGTTTTTCATCATAAATTGTTGTTGGCTGTTCAGAAACTTGAGTTTTTTGATGAAAATTGACGTTGTGCGCGTTTCGTGCGGAGCGGAAATGCGCGTGGCATGTATTTCTACTTTTCTCTCAACGGCACGGAGCGCATGATGCGGTTGGCGTTCTCGATGCGTGCTTGCGACGGGGGCATGACGCCGGCGAGCGGATATTTTATTCGGAGCTGTTCGTATTTATAGGTGCCGAGCGTGTGGTAGGGCAGGATTTCGATGCGCTCGATGTTGTGGAGGGTTTTCAGAAAGGCTGAAAGTTCGCGCAGATAGGTGTCGTTGTCGGTCAGCCCGGGGATAAGCACGTGGCGTATCCACACGGGCTTGTCGATTTCGGAAAGATAGCGGGCACAGTCGAGAATGTTGCGGTTGGTCCACTTGGTTAGTCGGCGGTGCTCGTCGTCGCGAATGTGTTTGATGTCGAGCAGCACGGTGTCGGTTGCGCGCATCAGTCGTTCGAACTTTCTGAACCAACTGCCGTTGCGTGTGAAGGGCTGGGCCGATGTATCGAGGCACGTGTTGATGCCGCGGTCGTGGGCATGCTCGAAGAGTTCGATGAGGAAGTCGAGCTGCAATAATGCTTCGCCGCCGCTGACGGTGATGCCTCCGGTGCCGGCCCAATAGGCGCGAAAGCCTTCGGCTTTGTCGAGCAGCTCGTCGGCTGTGGTTTCGTTGGTGCTTTCGATGGCCCAGGTGTCGGGATTGTGGCAGAATTGGCAGCGCATGGGGCAGCCTTGCAGGAAGATGACGAAGCGGATGCCCGGTCCGTCTACGGAGCCGAATGTTTCGATGGAATGGACGCGGGCTGTGTTTTGCTGCGCGTCGTGCGTGGCGGCGGCGTGCTGTGTGTTGTTGTTGTTCATAAATTTCTGAATGTTTTGTCGGCGGTTTATGTTTCGCCCCCTGTCGCTCTCCCGAGGGGGAAGGACAGGGGGCGAGGGTGGGGTTCGGACGGTGTTTTCGTGCAGCCGTCCGGGGTGTCTTATAATCTTCCGTGTGCCTGACGGGCAATCACATCGAGTTGCTGTTCGCGGGTCAGGTCGATGAACTTAACGGCGTAGCCGCTGACGCGTATGGTGAAGTTCTGGTAGGCCTCTTTCTCTGGGTGCTCCATGGCGTCTTTCAATTTTTCGACGCCGAAGACGTTTACGTTCAGGTGGTGTGCGCCTTGGTCGAAATAGCCGTCCATGACGCCGACAAGCGTGCGCGAACGTTGCTCGTCGTCGTTTCCTAAGGCTCCGGGCGAGATGGTTTGCGTGTTAGAGATGCCGTCGAGCGCATACTCGTAGGGAAGCTTGGCCACGGAGTTGAGGGAGGCCAGCAGTCCGTTCTGCTCGGCGCCATACGATGGGTTGGCCCCGGGCGCGAGCGGTGTTTCGGCCCTGCGTCCGTCGGGCATGTTTCCGGTGTATTTTCCGTAGACAACGTTTGACGTGATGGTCAGGATACTGGTCGTGGGCTCCGAATTGCGGTAAGTGTGGTATTTTCGTATCTTGCTCATGAAGGCCTTAAGCAGCCATACGGCAATCGCGTCGGCGCGCTCGTCGTCGTTGCCGTAGCGGGGGAAATCGCCTTCGGTTTTATAGTCCTTGGCGAATCCTGTCTCGTCTCGCACGATGTGTACCTTCGCATACTTGATGGCGCTGATGGAATCCACGACGTGACTGAAGCCTGCGATGCCCGTTGCGAACGTCCGGCGCACGTGGGTGTCGATAAGTGCCATTTCTGCTGCCTCGTAGAAGTACTTGTCGTGCATGTAATGGATGAGGTTGAGCGTTTTTACGTAGATGCCGGCCAGCCACTCGAGCATGGCGTCGAAACGCGGCATGAATTCGTCGTAGGTGAGCACATCGGCCGTGATCGGGCGGTAAGCCGGGCCGACCTGCTCGTGTGTGCGGCCGTCAACGCCACCGTTAATGGCATAAAGAAGGGCCTTTGCGAGGTTCGCCCGCGCGCCGAAGAACTGCATTTCCTTTCCTGTTTGCGTCGCGCTCACGCAACAGCATATCGAATAGTCGTCTCCCCAAATCGGTCGCATCACATCGTCATTTTCATACTGTATGGAGCTTGTCGTAACCGAAATCTTTGCGGCGTAATGGCGAAATGCCTCGGGAAGTCGGCTGCAATAGAGCACCGTTAGGTTGGGTTCGGGCGACGGTCCCATGTTTTCAAGCGTGTGAAGGAAGCGGAAGTCGTTCTTCGTCACCATCGAACGGCCGTCTTGCCCCATGCCGGCAACTTCGAGCGTAGCCCAAACCGGGTCGCCGGAGAATAGCTGGTTGTAGGACGGAATGCGTGCGAACTTCACCATTCTGAACTTCATCACGAGATGATCGATAAGCTCTTGCGCCTCCTCCTCGGTCAGTTTGCCTTCCTTGAAGTCGCGTTCGAAGTAGATGTCGAGGAAGGTTGAGATACGCCCCACCGACATTGCTGCGCCATTCTGCGTCTTCACCGCGCCAAGATAGCCGAAATAGAGCCATTGAACGGCCTCGCGCGCGTCGTTGGCCGGCTGTGATATGTCGAAACCATAGATGGAAGCCATCTCTTTCAAGCCTTCGAGTGCGCGGATTTGCATGGACACTTCCTCGCGCAAACGAATGACTTCGTCAATCATTTCACGGTCGCCAAGGTTCTCAAGGTCGCGCTTTTTCTCGGCAATCAGATAGTCGACGCCGTACAAGGCCACGCGTCTGTAGTCGCCAACGATGCGTCCTCGGCCGTAAGTATCAGGCAAACCGGTCAGGATATGATTGTGGCGCACGCGCTTCATCTCGCTGGTATAGGCATCAAACACGCCGTCGTTGTGCGTCTTGACATAGCGTGTGAAGATGTCATGCAGCTGCTCCGACGGCTGATAACCATAGGTTGTGCAAGCCTGTTCGGCCATTTTAATACCGCCATAAGGCATGAAAGCGCGTTTCAATGGCTTGTCGGTTTGCAGGCCGACTACGCGTTCCAAGTCTTTTGTCTCATGGTCGATGTAGCCCGGTCCGTATGCCGTCAGTCCCGAAACCACCTCAGTCTCCATGTCGAGCACACCGCCTTTGGCCCGCTCTTCCTTTTGAAGTGCGCGCAATTTCTGCCACAATATCTCCGTGGCACGCGTAGGTTGGGCCAAGAAATGCTCGTCGCCGGTGTAGCCCGTATAGTTATTTTGAATGAAATCCCGCAGGTTCACTTCTGTCTGCCACTTGTTTCCTTTGAAACCTCTCCATTCTGTTCTCATGATTCAGTAAAGTTTATGATTAAAAAATAGCTGTTGTTGCATTTAAAGGTAGCGGGAAAACAACCTGAAAGTCATTCCCCCGCTCCTTGTTCCGTTATCCTCGGATCATCGTAATCACCATTTTGAAACGCTCGTTGGCCTTTACGGAGTGACGGGCGCCACTTGGAATGACGAAAGACTCACCTGACTTGATGTCGAAAACCTTGTCTTCAACGGTCAATTCCATCACGCCATCGATCACTTGCAACAGTGCATCGTACGGCGCAGTGTGCTCTGAAAGCCCCTGACCTGCGTCAAAACTGAACACAGTAACGCTGCCCGCATTGCTGTGAATGAACTCTTTACTGACCACACCACCGTCGGTATAGTCGATTACTTCGGTTGCCTTGAATACTTTTCCTTTTTCAAACTTAGTCATACTTATTGTTTTTAATTGGTTATGGAAGATATGATAGCGACCATCAGCATGGTCTTTCTCTTTCTTTTTCATCAATATTGCAGCAAGAATGATGCCGCATTGCCCATCGGTAACATATGTGGCCGAAGCCTGCCGCGGCCACTTTAGAATGCAGCCTCACGCTCGAAAGTCATTCGTTTGCCCGTCGTTGGGTGCGTGAATGACAGTGCTTCGGCGTGAAGATACAGGCGGTCGGCCTTGGTGCCATAGAGTTCGTCGCCCTTGATGGGGTCGTTCAACCCGTCGGGGTGGGCACAATGCACGCGCAGTTGATGGGTCCTGCCTGTCAGCGGCCTGAGAATCATGCGGCCGTTTCCTTCATGTTGATAAACGGTCACGGCCGTTTTGCCATGCAAAGTATCGACAACTTGGCGCGGACGGTCGCAGGGGTCGGGGCGCAAGGCCAAGTTTATTCGTCCTTCGTTTGCTTCAATGGGTCGCTCAAGTTGTGCGATGTAGCGTTTTTCCACGCTGTGTTCCTTGAATTGGCGTTGCAGGTTGAGATACGATTCCATGCGGAGTGCTACTACAAGCAGCCCACTTGTCGCCATATCGAGGCGGTGAACGATGACCGGCCCCGTGGCTTCAGGGTGGCGTTCGCGGACAAGTGAAAGCACACTTTCACGTCCGTTCTTTCCCGGAACGCTCAACATTCCGGCCGGTTTGCACACAACGGCGATGTCATTGTCCTCGTAAATCCACTCCAATTCCTGCTTTGTTTCGGCCTCCAATGGGTGCTCTTCGATGGCAATATCGTTCAACATCCATTTCAATATAGGCTTGCATTTGCCGTTACAGGCCGGATAGAAGTGCAGATGATGGCGTATTTCGTCGCGCGGACTCGCCCCCCACCAGAACATAGCCATGCGCAATGGCTGCCAACCTTGACTGAAAGCGTATTGCAACAGCTTGGGTTCGCAACACTCACCGCTGCCTGCCGGCGGTGTAAAAGGGGCGAAAATGCGGAGTAAATCCTTTTGATTTCCGTGGCTGTCAAGCATGACAAAGTGACCGAACAACCAGCGTTGCAGGGCGTCACTTTGCTGCCGTCGCTGTGCTTTCAGGGTGATTATCTCGGCTTCCATCTTGTCAACCACCGTTTTTCTATCGACAATTTGAAGGGCCAGACGCTGTTTCATGCGATGCAATTCGGCCTTCAGAAACTGCGAACGGCGTATCATTTCGGGTGTCAACTCCTTGGGGCGACCTTCCTTTTCGCGCTTGATTTCAATCTTGAATGCCGCAAGTTGCCTTTCAGCCTCATGCGTCGCGTCCTCCCATTCGCGGCGTGCAGTTGCTAAATCCTTGCTTTGTTCCAATGCTTCGATACGCTTGTTGAGTGCCGTTATGGCTGCCTCATGCCGTTTGAAATAGCCGTCGGGCTGCAGATAATCAAAGACGGCAGGCACGAATCCCGGCCAATCACTACGCCCGTTCAGCTGTCCGCTGTAGCCGGCCACAAAGCCGATGTCGTGCTTCCGCCTGACAATAAGCACACCAAACATCTTGCCTTGGTCGGCTTCGGCCTTGAATTCGGGCGGAGCTTCTGTAATCCAGCGTTTCACTTCGTCCACGGCTGCGCGGCAAAACACATCGGGCTCGTAGCAGAACGGATTGTTCATGCGGGCCGGAAGGGCCGTGACAGGCAGGCGAAGTGGGTGGAATATCATTTCAATTTGTTGCGGTCGAGGATTTCAATCGTCTTGCCATCGACCCTTATAATGCCCTCTTTCTCAAAGTCGCTGAGCACTCTAAGGAGCGAAAACTTCTGAATTCCGAACGAGTCGGCTATCTCTTGGCGACTCCTTTCAAGGTGAATGGTGTTGGAATTCTGCTCACCTGCGCGCTCCAAAAGCAGGTAGGCAACCTTCTCCCTGACCGTGAACAGGCTCAAAACCTTCATTTTTTGCGTCAGGAAAACATCAATGTTCGACAGCGTATGGATAAAGTTCATGCGGATATCTTCGTCTTTATCGATCAGTGTCTTCAGCGTTTCAGGGGTCATGCGCAGGATATTTACCTTCGAATCTGTCTCCACACTGACGGGGAGCGTAGTGTCTTTGGCAAAGATAAAGGCCGGGGCAACGAGGTTACCCGGGCGCAACCGGCTCACTTCTACTTGCTTTCCGCTGAGCGAAACCATGCGGCAGATGAGGCTTCCGCTGATGATAATGTCGGCAAACCGGCAGGGCATACCCGCCAAAGCATAGACATCTCGCTTGTCATAGCCAACGATTTGATAGGCAACATTGCCCAAAGCCAACTCTATGCTGAGCTCGTTCATGCCGGCAAATAGGGGACACTTCTGCAGTGCCTGCATCACTTGGTCGTTTATCATCCTGTAGGTTGCTTTTTAATGTAGATGTGCAAAATTAGCAATAAAAAGGTGATAAAAGGTACATCGTAAGCAAAAAAGCAGTAACTTTACCGACAAATGAGTACTATTTGCATATGAAAAAAAGTTTAATCAGTTTGATTTTGCTGTGCGTCGTACTGGGAATACGGGCACAGGATTTGCGTTTCAAAGACGGGAAATTCAAGATTGTGCAGTTCACCGACCTGCATTATAAGTTGGGAAATCCCGCATCTAAGCAGGCAACCGACTGCATGTATGAAGTCGTAAAGGCTGAAAATCCCGACTTGATTGTGCTCACTGGCGACGTCATTTACGCCAAACCGGGCGACGCCTGCCTGCAACAAATCCTCAATGTTTTAACGGATTTGAAACGTCCTTTCTGCTATCTTCTGGGCAATCATGACCCGGAACAGGGCATAGCTGTGGGCAAATTGTATGACCAAGCAGCCCAGAATAGCTTCTGTGTGCAGCCAAAACGCGATGGCAATGTCCTTGATTATGCGGTGCCGATCAAGTCGGGCGACGGTGCAAAGACGGCTGCCGTGCTTTATTGTATGGACACGCATGCCTACTGTAAGATGGAAGATGTGGGGCTTTATCAATGGCTTTCGTTCGACCAAATCGGCCGTTATCGCGACTGGTCTGCTGCATTTACCAAGCAGAACGGGGGCAAACCGCTGCCTGCTTTGATGTTTATGCACTACCCATTGCCCGAATATGACCAGGCTGTAACCAGCAATCAAGTGCCCCTTTACGGTATAAGACTGGAGAAAAACTGCTCACCTTGTCTCAATAGCGGCATGTTTACGGCCCTCAAAGAGGGTGGGGATGTGATGGGAGTCTTCTGTGGTCACGACCATGACAACGACTATTCGACGATGTATTATCAGGTGCTTCTGGCCTATGGTCGCTTTTCTGGCGGCAATACCGAGTACAATCACCTGCGCAATGGCGCCCGCATTATCGTGCTTTATGAGGACCAACGCAAGCTGGATACGTATATCCGAGAGCGTGGCGGCCGCGTTCTTTGCCCGACAACCTACCCGGACAGCTACACAAAAGACGATTGGAAGAAGCGCAACGGCACGCGATAGGCCGGCTTTGGACAAGTATAAAACCGTTTGTTGTGCGACAGGTTGTCGCGTAATTCACCCATGATTGCATGACGAAACCGCAAGGAGACTCTCCTGTCCGCCAGCGGTCTATCCGAAAAATCAATCATTTTAGCGGGTAATATGGTAGGAGAAGGGATGTAGGGACGCACGGCTCGTGCGTCCGGCCCCATGGGGTTTGACGAGTAAACAAGTTGCCTTGTGAACGAGTTGCCTGCTTTGAGGCATGTAGGGACGTACGGTTCGTGCGTCCGCCCAGTGAGAATTGAAAGCAAATAGTATGGTTGATGGAGCGGACGCACGAGCCGTGCGTCCCTACATGCAATCAAACGAACCGAGGCATCGGCCACATTGATAATCAACGGCTTACACCTTGTGTTTCAATCTCAGCCATTTTACCGTGTAATCTCAGCCCTATTGCGCGGCAATATGGCTGACTTTACCGCGCAATATGGCTGAGATTGAAAAACGAAATAGGCGAGGCCGCAAACCACCGCATGGAAAACGCCTCGCAAGTAGGCCCACTATACGTCGCCATACCATGGAGAAGCGGGGGCTTGCGCAAGGTGCAATCAAAACGAAACGAATGCCGTCAGAGCCGCCCAACGCTCTTGATGCTTGTCGGGCATGGGCTTTAGCATCGGAGCCGTAGCGGGAAAGCCGATGGTTCCACTGTAGGAAACATCGCTTTTTCGGTTACCGTCGGCCAGATAAAGCTTGGCATTCAAACCTACATCCATTTTCTTCAGGCGGTGTAGCCACGTGATGTCCACCGCAATCTCATGGAGTTCGGCACACCGAAAAGCGTAAGGAGCAAAGGCATGTTGGAAGTCGAGGCGCTCAATCCCCCCGCGCTGAAGCGTCACATCATAGACATGGTCGGCCACATGCTGCCGGGCAAACAGCAGACTTAGCCCAATGTCGTCCCGAATGCCCTGTCGGTCGATGCCCAATTTGACGTGGGGCGTCAGCGTGCGCACCCTGATTTTGTGGTTGTTTGCCTTGTATTTCTCCTCAAAAAGCTCCGTCGTGGCTCCTCCCTGCAAGCTGATTTCAAACCGGGCAAGCCGTTTTGACGCCTTTAATGCGCCCGAAAACCGGCCCGTATTGCAGCTATAGTGCTGCCGGGTGTCGATGGTTCGGAAGTCATAAATGTTGTTTTCCCTGTCAATCAAGTATTCCTCGATGATGTTTTCATAGCCTTTGCGCAGCATAATGTCGCCCGTGGCGGCCAATTCCAATTGCCAGTCGCCCCGAAAGGCGTATGTCAGGCGCAAGAGTGGCGACAATCGGTGGCTACGTGACTCATATAGGTTATAGATGTCGCTCTCTTCGGTCTTCATATGGGCGAAAGCGTAGCCCAGCGCCGCATGTATGTGCAACGGTCCGGCCTGTGTTGACAGGTATTGCAGCCGTGCATTGAACTCATCGACGTAGTACATGCGTGACTTTCCGAATGAAACCGTACTCTGACGCGTGTCATATAGTCCGAAACCATAGCAAACGAAGAACCTGTCTTGCTGGCCCGGACGCCAGTAACGCAGCCGCACGTGCTGCTTGTTGCGGCCATATCCGGCATCAAGCAACAGCAGATGGTGTCCCAAATGGCGGGCCACGCCGGCATTGAAGCGCAACCATGTGGTGTTGTTCAGCGCACGTGGGTCGGTCAGACGGTAAGCTTGCTCGCCGTAAAAGGAGGCTTTCACGCCCAAAGTCCATTGGTTGAGTGTGAACGCATAGTTTCCTTCGGCGAAATAAGTGTCGAATTTGAAGTCTCCACCGCAGGAATCGGTCGAGATATAAGGCAAATAAAGTTCCGGAAGCCGCATTGCACTCCACCCAATGTGGCGATGTTTGCCTTGTGCATACTGGATACAACCTGACAAAGTGCCGCTTTTAGGCGTGTCATATTCGCCATAAGCCCCGGCACGATAGTCTGTTGAGCCGCTGCCTTCATAAGGAATGAAGTCTCCTTTGCCGTCGGCACCGCCCAATCCTGCGTAAACGATGGCCGAACGCCTGTGCGTGGTGGTGTCATTCACGTTGTTCCATCGCGTGAATGCGGGGTTTGCATAGGCAGTCTTGGCTCCGGCCAGCGCGAAGTCGGCGTTGTTGACATGGAAACGCGTCTCGGTTGGCGACAAACTGCGGTTCGCACGGTCGAGAAGTGCTTGAGAATAGAGCTGATTGCAGGCCATCAAGACAGACGAGAGCAGGTATATTCGTAGGTTACGTGTCATAGATTGAAGTTAAAATACAGTTCAAGTCCGAAATAAGGGTCGTGCCATTCGCGCTTGGTTATCTTGCTTCCCGAGAGATATTTAGGACTGACGTCGAGCAAACCATTGACAAAGAACGACAACTTGGTGCCTTTCGCGAACTCTTTGGTGGCCTTGATGTTCCAAAGCAGGGATATCGGCATCTTGTTGCAGGCATATTTCACGGGAAGAATCGTGCGACGGAAGTAGCGGAACGTGCCATCGTCGGCCTCGATCAATGAACGTATCCGCTCATCTACAGGCCGTCGGTTCCCTTGCATGTCGATATACGCCGTTGGGATATAGTCGTGGTTGTCCTTATACTGCGAAGTATTGAGCCAAACGACCTGAAAGAAGTTCGTCAGGAACAGTTTGAACTTCGGAATATGCGTGTTGAGCCACACGTTAGAGTTGAAACGGCGGTATTGGTTTCGTGCTCCATTGTCGTAAATGCACACATATGGATACTCTTTTCCGCCGATTTTCACGTCAGGATAGTAGTAGAGCGGCAGAGAAGAGGCGTAATCGGTCTGATAATAGGCGCCGTTGATTTCTATTGTCGTGAGCAATGGTTTTAATTTCGGTAATATCAGGCGGTATTCTATCCCTCGTTTGGTGACTTTTTGGGAGTTCTTGACCTGTTGCGACGTGGTGAAGATGCTGTATTTCTCTTGTATGTAGTCGCTCTTTTGGGGCGTTCGGCCCTCGATGTTCGCCCCGGGTTTCAACTGAGAGTAGAGGTCATAGGTCAAAGGATGATAGGTCGTGAAGTACTCAAAGCCTGCATCCGACTGCTCATAAAAGGCAGTAAGCGATAGACTGAAGCCGCGATAGTCGATGTCCCAGCCTGCTTCCATCTTGCGATTCTTGTTGACATGCAGGTCGCGGTTAGCCACATCGTAGATGTTGGTGTATGTGATGAGGTGGCGATAGCGCGGGTCTATCGTGTAAGCATTGAGCATATAGAAGTCTTTATACAGCTTTTCGGGATAGAGATAGTCAAGCGTCGGCGTCTTACTCTCCTCACCATAGCCCACACGGAACGTGTTTTTGAATGCTTTTCCCATGATATAAGAGAGGTTCAAGCGTGGGTCTTTCAGCAAATAGCCATGCAAATAATAGTCACGGGGTAGATTTAGCAACATAGAAGCACGGCCCCCGACGGAGAGTTGCAGGACATTGCTGTTGTTATCATCGTAAATGAAGTCTGCCTGTGCGTAGATTGCACCGTTACCCAAGGCAGGTATGGCCCAATTAGGCCTTGGTCTCATGTACGAATTGTCGTAAGGAAAGGGCGGACGTGACTCATCTTCGATGACAGCTCCAGCTCCGTGGTTCTTCACATTGCTGTATTCTGCGCCGTATTGCAGGTTGAGCATCGTGTTCTTCAGCAGTTGAATGCGCGAAACGGCATTGAGTTGGGCATAGAAGTTCAGCGGTTGATTGTCGATATAGAAGTCACTATAGTACTTACGGGGCAGATATATGCCCTCATGTTCGCCCGCTTCGTGGGCCAAAGGCATGTTCAATGGACCCGAACCTGATAGGACCATGCGATGACGAGTTATCCTATCGCGCGTGTAATCGGCTGACATGATCAACTCCAATTGGCTCAACCACGGCTTACCGAGCGTCAACAGGCCCTTCATCATCAAGGCCGTGCGACTGTAATCGGCCTTGTAAGACTCGTTATATTCATAGGTCAGCTCGTCTTTCTTCATCTTATTGGCAGTGAGGGTCTGGCTTAATCGACCGTCAAGGTCGAGGGTATAGCTGCCAAGCTTCACCTTATTATTATAATAAAGCTGTCCCGTTAGACGCGAGAACTTGTCCATTTCCTCGCGAATGTCATCAATTGAGTGCAGAAAGTCAATGCCTGCGTGGAGCGAACCAGCCTTTTCACCGAGTCGCCAGCCTTTCCCTGCATACAAGAGCGTGTTCTTTAGATCGCTTTTCAGGCGTACACGCAGCGGAGTCACGCCATGTTTCGACGAAATACTTATCATTCCGCTCGACAGATTGCCGTAACGTGAAGACGAGATGCCACGCGTGAACTCCACACTTTGGATATGATCGGTAGAAATCATGCGCATATCGGCCCCTTGGTTGATGCCCGTTCGGCTGCGAACCTCGCCATCATAGTGTTCGCTTCCCTCGGTAATGCCCACCAATTGAGAACGAATACCGTCGTTTGTCACTGGCGCTCCGTCGGTAACAATGCCCACACCGAGCGACGTGTTGGCGTCAGTTCCTACCTGACGGCTACTGATTTGCGCGAATTGTGTCAGGTTGTTTTCTTTATAAACACTGCCCGGAAGCAGCAACATCACGTCGGCCAGCGAGGTAGGTTGGATATATTCCAATGCAGCCTCGTCGACAACGACTTTTCCCTTGCGGCTTTTCCTTGCCATTATCTCAAACTCCGGCAGGGTGAAACTGTTGCTTTGCAACCGAAGCGACAGGCTGACGTCTTTCATGGCCATGAACTGATGCTGCAATTTGACGTAGCCCAGACACTCTACCTCGATGGTATGTTTGCCAATCGGTACATTACGGAGTTCAAAGTAGCCGTTGACGTCAGACAAGGTGCGTAGTTCTTGGTCCCGGATACTGACGATGGCGAAGCTTGCTGCCTCGCCATCGTGGTCAGTTACAATCTTTCCCTTCACCGTGCACGTCTGTCCTACGGCCGAAATCACCATGCAAAGTAGGGAAAGTGTAAAAAGTAGTGTTCTATTTTTCAAAGTGTTCTGTCGTTGTTTCCCACAGATCGACTGGCGGGTTTACTTGTTTCGCCAGCCAATAGGGAAGGCGTTTTGGAAGTGTCCGGCTGCTTTTCTTGCTTTCGCGTTCTGCATATCCTCAACACTATTATTGGTATCTTTGTAGAATATCTTGTTGCCCACTTTTATTTCCTTGCGGATACAAAGCTCTTGCTGGTGACATCCGCTGACAAGGAACTGGCCGCGGTCTACAACTTCAGGCACTACGCGGGTCTTTACCTTCTGATTTTCGTCGCTGGTTTGAATGCCATCGATGATTTTATCCGTCTCAATGGCGAGGATATGAATGTCGATGTCGCCTTCGGGCGTGTCCTTTGTTGCCTTTACATGGGTCTTCGACGTCGTAGTATGGCTCTTGACGAAGGCATCAACGGTTGACTGTTGGCCGTTTTCCAAGCGGAACATCACCGGAGACCAATAGCCTCTGGGGTGTAAGAAGAACCCATAAGTGTCGCCATTCTCTGTGAGTAGCACGTTTGGAACAGCTGGATTGTCCACGTCTTTGCTCTTAGGACCGTAGTAAATCTCAAAGTCTGCGCCGCTCAAATCAACGGAATTCTCATAGGCAATGCCTCCGTTTACAATCTCATGATGGTTGATTGCGGTGAAAGCTATCACGAGTTTCTCGCCCGGTTGCACGGGATGGTCTTTCCCATTGCCTGGAATTGTGATGAAACCTCCTATGGGTACGCGGGTAGGATAGTATTTATTGTACCACAATTGCGGGTCTTGAAAAGCCGCATGCATGGTAACACCGATGCTCACACCGTCGGCATAGAGCACATTCTCAGTCGGATTGAACAGCACAATGTACTGATCGGGGTGCATCATACGCCTTGAATTGGTCTCACCATTGAAGAAAACCTCGCTGAAAATAAAGTCCTTGCCAAGCGCACTGGCTGGAAGTGAGTTCACATAGCCCTCGATTTTCTGCCCTGCGGCGTTCACATTGACATTCTCCATGCGTAAGGAAATCATCACTTTTTCGCCTTGTGCGTTGGTAATCTCCTTGTCTATGGCAATGTCATAGACGCCCATCGGCAGCGAAACAAGTGCCTTTCCAGTGGCATCGAGCGGGAACTGGCTCGTGTTTTGGCTGCGCACCTCGGTGAACTTGACGGGTGTTCCCGCCAAACTTGCGATATCCAATGCCCCCGAAACCCTCGGAACGGCGTTGAATGTCAGGTCAATTTTCTTCTCACCCTCGTCGTCTGAAGAGCAAGAAACGAGGAACAACGGGCAGAGAAGCACTACCCATGCAATTTTTATTAATCGATTCATACAGTAATAAATTATAGATTGTTTACTTGGTTTCCTTATCATGTCCGCAACCTTCGCCACCACACTTGTGTTCGCCGGCTTTTTGTTGCTTCGTTTTCGTACTGCAGCGATGCTCCGGCGCCTTTCCTTTGTGCTTGCAATCGCCCTTTTGGTCGCAAGGTGCAGCCACTTTGGCCTCGAACTTGGCCTCGGTCAGTGCCTTTTGCAGTGCCTCGACATTGGTTTTTGCCGCATCATAGCTCACATTGACAGCCTTGCAGGCAAGATCCACCTTCACTTCGCCGACAGCCTTATTGGCTTTCAGGGCCTTTTCCACGCGATTTGCACAGTTCTGACAGTGCATGTTGCTTATTTCAAATCTCACATTGTCTGCCCAAATGCTTGTGGTGAACAAGCAGGCAAACAGCATCATCACCATTTTTTTCATGTTATTGTTTGGTTGTTAAATTGTTTTTCCGAATGCAAAGATACGTTCCTTTCTTGCAATATGCAATACCTAAAAATTAGTCTTTTTCATACCTAATAATAATGACATTGTATTTAAGTATTCATCTCAGTCCTATTGCCACGCAATAGGGCAGGGGAGGCATGTAGGGACGCACGGTTCGTGCGTCCGTTCCAATGCGTTTGACGAGTAAATAAGTTGCCTTATGAACGAGTTGCATGTTTTGAAGTATGTAGGGACGCACGGTTCGTGCGTCCGTTCAAGGTGAATGGAAACGCAAATACATGATTATTGGAGCGGACGCACGAGCCGTGCGTCCCTACATGCAATCAAACGAACCGAGGTATCGGCCACATTGATAATCAACGGCTTACACCTTGCGTTTCAATCTCAGCCATTTTACCGTGCAATTTCAGCCATTTTACCACGCAATATGGCTGACTTTACCGCGCAATATGGCTGAGATTGAAAAACGAAATGGGCGTGATGATGGTTCAATAGGAAACAACACGTGTCGCAAGGCGTGTGAAACCCGACTTGAAAGGCCGCTTTTTTGCGGCGCAACGGAAAGAACATTGCACTGCCATTCTCTTTTGTTAAATTTCCTTTTCGCGTGACAACGAATCGAATAAATCGCTATATTTGTTACGAGAAAACATGACACGAACTTTAATAACGAAAGGGAAACAACTATGAAAATCGGTATTCCAAAAGAAATCAAGGACAATGAGAACCGCGTGGGCATGACTCCTGCGGGCGTAAGTGAGCTGTTAAGGCACGGACATGAGGTCTTCGTGCAGCACAAGGCGGGCGAGAATAGCGGCTTTCAAGACTGCGACTACGAGGCCGTGGGGGCCAAAATACTGTCCGACATTGCCGAGGTTTACCGGCAGGCCGACCTGATCGTGAAGGTGAAAGAGCCCATCGAGCCGGAGTATTCGCTTGTCCGGAAAGACCAAGTTGTGTTCACTTACTTCCATTTCGCCTGCGAACGAGCCCTCACCGAGGCTATGATTGAGAGCGGAGCTGTGTGCATTGCCTATGAAACCGTGCAGAAACCGGACGGCTCTTTGCCCCTTTTAATCCCCATGAGTGAGGTTGCCGGCCGCATGGCTACACTCAATGGGGCCTACTATTTGCAGACGACGAAAGGCGGAAATGGCAAGCTTTTCAGCGGAGTTCCGGGCGTAAAGCCGGCCAATGTGCTTGTGCTTGGTGGCGGAACCGTGGGAGAAGCCGCCGCAAGAGTGGCCGCCGGAATGGGCGCCGAGGTCACGATTACCGATGTAAGTCTGCCACGTTTGCGCGAATTGGACCTTGAATTGCCGGCCAATGTACACACGCTCTACTCGTCGGACTACAACATTCGCCGGCAAATTCCCACGGCCGACATCGTCATCGGCTCTGTTCTTGTGCCCGGAGACAAGGCGCCCAAGCTCGTCACCCGCGACATGTTGCACCTCATGCAACGTGGTTCGGTGCTCGTAGATGTGGCTATTGACCAAGGAGGATGCTTCGAAACGTCGCGTCCGACCACCCATTCCGAACCCGTATATGAGGTGGATGGCGTGCTTCACTACTGTGTGGCGAACATTCCGGGAGCCGTTCCTAACACCTCGACTACGGCACTTACGAACGCAACATTACGCTATGCGGTGGCCTTGGCCGATAAAGGTTGGCAGCAAGCTTGCCGAGAAGACGAGACTTTGCACAAGGGATTGAACATCGTCAACGGTAAAGTTACCTACAAAGCCGTGGCCGATGTCTACGGTCTGGCCTATACGCCTATATAATATAAGGTGTATTTCGGTAAAGAAAGGCTGTCATTGAAAAGGGAAAGCGCAATCACGGTGTGCGCTTTCCCTTTTTCTGCATGGTTGAACAAGGCCTTCGGGCTGCTTTTATGCATAACTGTGCATGCCACCGAGCACGTAGTTCACGCCGAAATAGGTCATGATGATGGAGAGAAATGCCAAGAGTGTGTAGAGATGATAGCCCATCGGGCGACGCAAAGCAGGCAGACTTTGCGCGTGAAGCGGCACGGCATAGACCATGAAAGTGATGAGTGCCCACGTCTCTTTCGGGTCCCACGACCAGTAAGTTCCCCAACTGATGTTGGCCCAAACGGCACCGATGAAGATGCCAAGCCCCAAGGTTGTGACGGCAGGATAGAGGAACAGTTGCGAAAGACCGGTGAGTTGGGCGTTGACCTTGGCCACCTGCGGCCGCTGACTGCGTGCCGTTAGGAAATAGGCAACGGCACTGACGAACGTAAGTGAGAAGAGTGCGTAGGCAATCATGATGATGCTGACGTGCAAACTTAGCAACGGACTGTTCAAAACCGGCATGCGTGGCGTGATAGCGGGGTCCATTTGGCCGATGTGACTCACCAAAAGCATGAAGCCACTCATCAGCAATCCGAAGGTAGTCATCAGGCGTATACGTCGCATGATGGGCATCGACAGCAGCATGACGAGCCATGCAAGGAAGAGCATCGTCTCATATCCGTTGCCAATGGGGACCGTTCCGCTGATAATCCAGCGAAGTACCAAGGTGAACGTAAGGACACTCCACGACAATGCCATGAGCCAAGCAAAGCAGGCGTAGCCTTCCCGGCGCGTGAGGAAGCCGATGGAAACAAGACCGAGCGTGAGATTGAAGATGAAAAGCAGCGTAGCAAAGGGCACATGGTTGTAGACCTTCTCCGCCCACACCTTGGTTTGCGACGGAACGGTGCTGCCTCCGAACCGGTATTGATACTTCCGCAGCCGCTGAAAGAGGTCGTTCAGCATGTCAATCTTGCCCTGAACGGCCAGTTCTCCGGCCAAGCCAATGATGGAACGGACGTATTGTTGCTGCGCTTTCGGCATGGAACGGGGCAGTCGGTCGGCCGGGGCGAACCAATCGACACGGCCGTTTCGCTGCGCATAAGGGAACATCTTGAGCGTTCTGCCCTGTGCAAGGTTCATCAGCAACGCCATCTTGTCGTCGATGTCAAGCACTTGGCGTGAAAAAGCGTCTTGGTTTTCCTGCGCATCTTGGAGATATGGGCCGAGGATATAGCCTTGTTGGCCGAACAATCGCATGGGCGCCACATATTCGTCGAGCTGAAAGCGGGTGCGCAGTTCGCTGCCTTTCAGTCGGAGAACGGGCTCCTGCAGCCACTCATTACGCCAAAACATGAAGCCTGTGAGCACTTGGCACGGCGTGAAATCCTTGTAACGGGCCTTTCCATAGAGCTTTTTCGTGAAGTCAATGGCAAAGGTTTCCACGGGACAGATGCGTCCGTTGTAGACGATAAAGGCTTTTCCGAATGCCTCGGCCGTGGCCTTGGGCAACGCGGGCTGTGCTTTCAGCGACGAAAAGGCAGACATCAGCAGCAATAATGCCACGGTTGGGCGCGCCATCAAGTCGCTCTTCAGCAGCCGGCGGAACGTTCCTTGCCGGTCAATCAGCATACCTATCAAGCCAATAAAGAGCAAAGCGTAGCCCAAATAGGTGACCGGAATGCCGAAAGGGTCGGCATTGACTGACAAGTAAGAGCCTTTCAGGTCGTCATCGAAGCTGCTTTGATAGAGACGTATGCCGTAGTTGTCGTAGATTTTGTTCATGGAAATGCGGCAATGTGTCTCGTTTCCGTCGTCGTTCAGCGTCACCTCCGACGTATAGTCCATGGCGGCGGCGTTGCCGGCATGGTAGCTGATGCTGAATTTGTCTAACCTGATGGTGAAAGGCAACGGCTTTTCGGCCCCGTCCTTGGTGGTATAGCTGGCGACCCATTGCCCCTGACGGAGGTGAATCATGCCGCGTCGGGCCGTGACATGGGTGAGAAAGGCCCCAAAAAGAATGACGGCGAACGACAGGTGCAGGACGACAAGGGCGGGACGGCGCACCTTTTGGTGGACGAAGTAGGCCACGGCGACGGCCAATCCCAGCGCCCAAAGCAGGCAAAACCACCACGAACCGAACACATGGTCGGCCGCATCGGCTTGCCCGGCATACTTTCCTACGACTGTTCCCATGGCCATCACGGCGATAATGAGGACATAGAGGGCTTGTAATGTCTTTTTTAGTTGCATGTTTCAAATGAAAAAGGAAGGGGTTCCGTCTAAAGTAGGACTACATCTCGTGTGAAGTAGGACTACATCATGTCTAAAGTAGGACTACATCTTATCTAAAGTAGGAGTAGACGGAACCTGCATCTGGACTCGAATTTGACAAGTATAGGACTTGTGCCCCACAAGTATAGGACTTGTAGTCGACAAGTATAGGACTTGTGCCTCACGGGTATAGGACCTCTACTTGACAAGTATCGGCCCCGTACCCGTGCTTGATGGTTCGCCTTAAATCGAGCGAATGAACTTCACGACAGCGTCCCTGTCTTTCTTCGGCAGTTTGTAGAACTTCTCCGCAGCCCGGTAAGCCTGACTGTTCTTGCTGTAGGCATGCCACATGATGGCCTCGACTTCGTTGCGGGCACGCGCATCGTGCAGTCGATCTTCGGCTCCTGAGTTGATGAGCGACAGGCCTCTGCCCCACAACGGCGTGGTGCGACACCACGAACCGTGTATGTCGTTCTTCATATCAAGCTTGTGTTGAATGAAATCCGAGTAGGGATAAATCTTCTGTTTGGCGTACTTAGGCAGTTGTTTGCTGCCCAGAATGCGAGAAGAACCATGATTGTCGGCCCCCGTGGTCCATGAGGCACGGTGGCAATTCACGCAACCGAGGGCGCCGGTGAAGAGCTCTTTGCCACGTTGCACAGCCTTGTCGTTCAGGTTTCTGGCGCGCGGAACGGCGATACCTCTGTGCCATACCATGAAAGCATGATAGGCATCATCGGTCATTTCGGGCTTGAAATTGAAGTAAGGGTTGTTGTATAGGTTCACATGGTCGCCCGGCGAGAGCAGATAAGCCACTGCTTTCTTGATGCCTTCGCGTGTTCCGTCGTTGTAATAAGGGTGAACATCGGAGAAAGGACTCTTGCCGTTGCGTTGTATATAGTCGATGACTGCGCTGTTTTCTGACATGGCTTTGGCCCATGCTTCAGTGGAACAGATGTGCTTGATGTCTGAACGAAGCACGTTAAGTTCGTCCCACAGTGCGACATCGTTCTCAAGACAGCCGTCGAGCAGGTCGTAATTGAAGCGCTTAATGAACTTGTTTCCGAAGTAATCGCTGGCGTATGCGTCGGCTTTCAGCCTCTTTGCCGCGTTATCCCACAGCTCCGGGTTCAGCTGAACGAACTTTCCTTCGGCCTTATATTGCGCTTCTAAGTCTTCATTTGAGATGGCATCGATCAGTCCAAGCCCTTGGAAATTGCACGAAGCGATGAGCCTTACGGCATAGTTGCTGGGCTTTGGATTGGTATTAAAGGCCGATTGGGGTATCTCTACCGATGGATAACGCAGCCGGAAAGCCTCACCATCGGGGAATTTCATGGGAAGTCCGCTCGGCATTGCAGTCACATCATGCCACGTAATCTTGATTTTTGTGGGGTCGAGTGGCGGAAGGAACGGCTCTACGGCCTGAAGCATGGTGAACGTTGTCAGCTGATCGACGGGCGTTCCGTTGTTGCTTCCGGGGGCATCTGGGTAATAAACCGAAACGATATAGCCGTTTCCCTTCACGGGGTCCATGTCGCTGCGGCTGTGTCCATGGGCATAACCGCCCGAATGGCAGTATTCGCATGACCGACGCGAGGCAATTGGCCCCCAACCTTTGTAAGGTTCGGTGTTCAGTGTGTATTTTGCGCTTGCCATAAGGTCGCCTTGGTTGAACAAATCGCTCAACCCTTGGTCGTCAACTGCAGGCGTATTGTCTTCATAACAGTTGGAAGAGGTGTTCTGTGTCGTGCCGAGTGCGCCGCCGGGATACCACTCCTCTGCGGTAAAATTGCCCACGGCCTGCCCGATGTACTTGGCTTCGGGTTCTTGTTTCTCGGGTATAACGGGGTCACTGTCGTCATCCGAGCAAGCAGAGAACAGGCATAACAAAGCCAAAGAGGCCAATGGCACGCGATAGCTGTTGATTTTCATAATGTCATCATTTGTTGATTAAACGTATGAAACGCAGCCTTGCCTTTTCAGGCAAAGCCACGTTCGTTCTTAATGTTTCAAGTGTTATCTATCAAGGCATGCGTTCTTTCTTATTCATCTGCCTGCATGTCGATCCACTTTCCTGCTTCGTTCAGTGCCTCATTGAGCGCATCAACCTTGTCGATGCAGGTCTTCACCTGAGGATCACCGGGTTTGTCGATGAAAGCCACGCCGCTCTTCTTTGCCTTTTCCAATGCATTGATGGCCTCGTTGAGGGCATTGTTCAAGTCGTTATACTTGGTATAGCCCTTGTTCTTCAAGTAAGTCATGATTGAATTGGCTGCCGGAGTAGAGATGTTCTCAGTGCCACGAACGCCATAGAGCGAGTTCTTGATGGAATAAATATTGTCTTGATAATCTTGGAAAGACCGTTTACTGTAAGGAGACTCGATATAATTGGCTGCATCATCCTTTGTTCCGGTTCCCGTTGCAGTGCGATAAGCCTGTCCCAGCTTCTGTGTTGCAACCTCTTCACAGATGTTTGAGCAACCACCGACAAAGATATTCTGCAATGTTTCGTGCCATGTTGGGAACAATCCTTTGTCTGTTCCCGCGCTCTTCACGTAATCACGATAGGGAATACCCTTTGGAGAGAGTCCTTTATTACGCAGTGCTTTGATGACCCACATGGATTTAGCAAGCTGATTCTGGTGAGATACGGCTGCACCTGAGCCCAACCAGCCATATTCCAGCAGGTAAGTCATGTTGCGAAGGTCACCGGAAACGGCTGCAGCAAAAGCAGCTTCGTTCACCGTCTTCACGCTGGTCAGACCATTTTCCTTCTCATTTTCTGACATGAAATCGCTGAGCTTGCGGTTTGCCCCATTGCGGAACAGCACGAACTCCAGTCCATGGAAGCCTATAACACTGTCGAAATCCTTGTGTGCATTGTAAACATACTCGACAGGATTGTTGCCGTTGATGCCAGCTATCACGTCTTTATTGTTCAAGGCCTTTACCAATTGGTCATGATCCAGCGGCCATGAGTCGATATGCGGGTCGATTTCGTTATCGGAAGCAGCTCCGTAAAGGAATGCTTCGCTTTGTTCCCAATCCCTTCTTGCATCTTTGAACGCCTCACAAGCTGCGTCAATGTCGGCCTGTGTCAGTGTTTTAGCCTTACGTTTGGCGTAAAGGTTCTGGCAAGCCTCGTAGAGTTTGTCGGCCTTGTTGGCCAAATCCTGATAGGTTGGCTTGATGACTGCCTCCAAATAGTTGGCAACCACCTTGCCCATTGCCGTCTTTTCGGCATTCGAATTGGCGTCACTTTCAACCTTTTTCAGGTTGTTCTGCTGCTCTTCTGTGAGCAAATCGTTCTGCAACACTTCCTCGTCGTCGCTACTGCTGCATGAGAATAAGCCCGTTGTCAGTGCTCCTGCAAGGAGGAACATGGCAAATCTTGTTACTTTTTTCATTGTAATCTGTCTTTTATTGGTAGTATAAATGTTGGTTATGAATGTGTTCTTATAAGAAGAAACCCTCGTAAGCGATTCCTATATTGACTGAAGGTTCATCATTATATCCGCTTTTCAGCTTGCGATAATGATACTCTGCTTTAATCGCTATCTGTGGAACTGGGTGATAATTAACGCCACCTGCGAAGATAGTTTTATTGGTCCATTGCTTCGTTGTCCCGTGAACATAGGAGTCATAGTGCTCAATATGTCCGAAGATATAAAGCTTTTGGTTGTCTGAACGAAGCTTTTTGATTTGCGAAAAGACGTCATAACCGGCCTCAAGCATCATGGCCATGGCATGGCTTCCGAAGTTTTTTCCATTGCCGGATTGGTAAGGTTTGACGTATTGGACATTCGGATAAGTCAGTTGGGATATCTTGTTTGCATCGCTGACATAGCCATAATCGGCGTTTCCTCTAACAATCCAGTTGTAACGGTTGTAGGTAAAGTCCACACTTCCCACGTAAACGTTGCCCTTGATCTTCTTTTTCTCGCCTCGTTCACTGTCATGTGGTATGTTGTTATGCATGGATTGGCCCGCATAACCGCTGACTCCGATGCGCAATCCGGGGACGGTATAGTTGTCAACACGCAGCAGGAAGCCGTATTTGTTGGCCACTTCAAACTCGAACGGCGTGGAGCTTCCACCTTGAATCCAATTGCTTCGGCTGAAATGATAGGCGTCCAAACCGGCCACCATCTGTGCTTCATAACGGAAATCTCCCGTGCGTCCCCAGATAGAAACACCCGTCTGATGCCACGTACAGGGCAGAATGGTGTTCTCACCTTCAGGCCGATACACCGTAAAGAAGTTCAATGGTTCGTGATGTGCATTGGTTAGTCCTAAAGGAACAACGATATGGCCGGCCTTAATGTTCAAAGCACGTCCGAAAGTCTTCTGAATCCAGAACTGTTCCAGCTCAACTTCGCCGCCTTTCTCCGTTTCGTGCTCGAATTCTATAGCCTCATCGGCTTCATATTCTATGGAAGCTCCGGTGCCACCATGCTCAAATTCGATCTCAGAACCCATGGACCAGCCTTTGCCGAAGTCGTATCCGAGATAGATAACAGCGTGCGGAATGTCGAAACGCCCATGACTTGGGTCTTTCTTGTACGAACTTGGCGTCGTATAACGATTGCCGTTGTCACTGTAGTACATGCGTGAAAAGGTGGCTTCTCCATAACCTCCCACGCTAAACCGGTTACCTTTCGCATGACTCATCACCGAGTCTGAAGCGTTTACTTGCGCATGTGACTGCACTGCTATCCCCATTAAAAGAACGCTCGCCACTAATCTGAACTTACAACTTCTCATTTATTCCCTTTAAATTAAGGTACATTTATTTAATAAAGAAAAGTGCAGACTATCTGATTGTGAACCATGTCTCACGAAAGAGGCACCTCTATTGAATAGCAAAGCGACCTTCGAAGAAATTCAAGGAGGACAATCACCACTGCACTTATTCGCTTGCAAAGATAGTTGAAATAGTGATTTCCATCAATACCTAAAAGTAATGAAATGCCAAACCCATGTTTTTCATTCTTTTTAGGTATTGCAACTTTATCGGAAAGCCGTTAATTTTGCAACCGTGATTAAACCAGATATCAATTCAATAACAACAATAAAAACAAGAAAGGAAATTAAAGATGAATAAGACTTGTATCATCTATGGCTCGTCAACTGGCACATGTCAGGACCTCGCTTCACGTATTGCAGCAAAACTCGGCGTAGACAATGCCGACGTATTCGACGCAGGTAGCATCTCTGCCGAGCAGCTTGAAGGTTATCAAAACCTTGTTCTTGGCACGTCAACATGGGGCGCCGGCGAAATGCAAGACGACTGGTATGACGGAGTGAAAGCCGTTAAGGCCGCCAATCTCAATGGAAAAACGGTCGCAATCTTTGGTTGTGGCGACTCAGAAGGCTACAGTGACACGTTCTGTGGCGGTATGGGCGAGCTTTACAACGCTGCTAAGGAGGCCGGAGCCAAGGTTATTGGTCAGGTTTCAACTGATGGTTACACCTATGATGACTCAGAAGCCGTCGTTGATGGGCAGTTCGTGGGACTCGCTCTTGATGAAGTGAACGAAGACGACAAGACCGATGAACGTATCGACGCGTGGGTTGCCGCCATAAAACCAGAACTTTAAACGCCAATATCCATCATGCTGCAGACTGAAGTGATGCCTACCGACATGAGAGTGCTCGCCGAGCAGATCTATCAGTATAAGAAAGGGGTGCGAAATATGGTGCTTTACACCTTTCCTGAGCGTTATCAGCAGTTAGCTGTGGGCAAATTGGAACGGCAAGGCATTGATTATCTCATTCAGCCTGTAGGAAACAAACGCATCAACCTGTTCTTTGGACGCAAGGAGTGCATGGATGCCATACGAAACTTCGTGCAACAGCCACTCAGTAACCTTACGCCTGAAGAGGATTTCATTCTCGGTACACTGCTGGGGTATGACATCTGCGGCCAGTGTGAGCGTTATTGTAAACGCAAGGCATAGTCCTTGCAGACTTGTTTAGCCATAACAGATGCAGAGAGAGCCCGCTTGTGAAAGTCTGCTCGCCTCTGTTTGATATATTAGATTACCATTATCAATTCGAATAATCTTGTTCGCTACATAGATTTCATAATGTTTTTGTATAATGAAAAAGGCTTGTCGTGAGACAAGCCTTTTATCGTTGGTGCCCGTGATAAGTCAAGAAAGACATCAATAGGGTTGAGATGGGTATGTAGGGACGCACGGTTCGTGCGTCCGTTCCATTCAAGATGTATGCATATATACGTGGTTTTGGGAGCGGACGCACGGGCCGTGCGTCCCTACATGCATTCGAGCAACTCGTCCTATCAACCATTTTATACATCAATCCGGCCATGACGAGTATGTAGGGACACACGGTTCGTGCGTCCGTTCCATTCAAAATGTATGCATATATACGTGGTTTTGTGAGCGGACGCACGAGCCGTGCGTCCCTACATGCATTCGAGCAACTTGTTCTATCAACCATTTTATACATCAATCCGGCCGTGATGGGTATGTAGGGACGCACGGTTCGTGCGTCCGTTCCATTCAAAATGTATGCATATATACGTGGTTTTGTGAGCGGACGCACGGACCGTGCGTCCCTACATATATTCAAAGTGATTTGTTACATCATTCGTGTTGATAATCAATTACTTATGCCTTACGTTCCAATCTCAGCCATTTCACTGCGCAATCTCACCCATTTTACCGTCTAATCTCAGCTATTTTGCCGCGCAATATGGCTGGTATTGCGTTACGATATGACTGTAACAAAAAGGCGGGACGGAGAGAATGGAAGTTCAATATGAGACGACGATACGTTGATTTCGCTCAAAATACGGGCTTAGTAGAAATTGAATGGAGGAGAATATGTTGCATTTAACCAACAAACCGCATCGCGGTTTCGTTGTTTATAGGACAGGGTTGCCGAACATAGTGAGGCAACCCTGTCTACGGAATGCACGAGAAAGCAACGCCATCGGTGTTGCATTTTCTTCTTATAGAATGGATATCGGCATGTTGTATGCACCAAAACATGAAATTCATGCGCCTATATGCAACGTTTGGAAAAAGAGAACGCAACACCTACAGCGTTGCTTTCGTGCGCTATCTTAGGCCGGGTAGCCTCACTATGTTCGGCAACCCAGCCCTATAAACAACGAAACCCCGATGGGGTTTTAATTTGATTCATCAACGCAATCAGTGTATAAAACAAGCGTAAACAACGAAATCGAGATACGATTTACAGCTTTCAGGTTTCTTATTCTTTCTCCATTCAATTTCTATTGACCTTAAAATACGGGCGAGAATAAGCCGACTGACAAGCAAATACGACGTAGAACCCTCTTTCATCAGGAACTTCTTGCAACATGAAACACGTCGACCTACCGTCGAATGCAGCCGAGGACCGAAGAATATTCGGCCCTAAAAGGCCCGGCATTCCAAAAGAAATGATTAACTTTGTGGGGCATATTGCTGCGCAGGGTGACTCGGGCTCGTCGTCGATGTGGCCCTTTCGGCAAGGTCTATGCATGAAAACTGAAAATCAAAACGATATGGCAAACGAATTGAAATTGGGGACTTACAATCTCTTGCGCGTGAAAGAGCCGGCCCGCCGCGAGGGTTTCGGCGAGGTGTTCGGCCTCTATTTGGACGGAGGACGCGAGGGTGAGATTCTCATGCCACAGAAATACGTGCCCGAAGGAGCCAAACCGGGCGACGAAATAGAGTGTTTCGTCTACTTGGATCAAGACGAACGGCCCATTGCCACCACTGAAAAGCCGTTGGCAACAGTAGGGGATTTCGCCTATTTGGAGTGCGCTTGGGTCAATGAATACGGTGCTTTCCTGAACTGGGGCCTGACAAAAGACCTCTTTTGTCCGTTCCGTGAGCAGAAGAAACGCATGGAAATCGGCAACAGTTACATTGTGCATGTGCACATAGATGAGGAGAGTTATCGCATTGTGGCAAGTGCCAAGGTGGAGCATTTCCTGAAAAACGGCACGCAAACCGGCCTGAAACGCCATCAGGAAGTGGACATTCTCGTTTGGCAGAAGACGGAATTGGGCTTCAAAGTCATTGTGAACAACCGCTATCCGGGCCTCATTTACCGTGATCAGATATTCAAATACGTGCACACGGGCGACCGAATGAAGGCCTATATCAGCAGTATTCGCCCCGACGGAAAGCTCGATTTGACGCTCCAACCCACGGGAATGGCTGCCGCCGAGGACTTCTCTTCGGTGCTGTTGCAGTATATCAAAGAGCACAACGGCTATTGTCCTTTGGGCGATAAAAGCGACCCCGAGGTCGTTAAACGGCTGTTTCAGGTGAGCAAAAAGGTGTTCAAAAAGGCCATAGGCGACCTTTATAAGCGGCATTTAATCAGCATTGAGGCAGACGGTTTACACCTGATTGCCTCCCTCGTTAAATAGCTTTAACAGGTTTTATAAATGTCGTAAAACCATTCGATAACCGAAGAAATATTGCTATATTTGCATGCAATAAATTCAAAATCACAATATGTCGTCATTTGTTGCAGATAAAATTGTAATGGACGGGCTGACTTTCGATGACGTCCTCCTGATACCTGCTTATTCAGAAGTGCTTCCTAAGGAGGTAGAGTTAAGAACCCCATTCACACGTAACATCATTTTGAACGTACCTTTCGTGACTGCGGCCATGGATACAGTCACTGAGGCGGCCATGGCCATAGCTATTGCACGCGAAGGTGGCATCGGTGTCATTCATAAAAACATGACCATAGAAGACCAAGCCCGCCATGTTGCCATCGTAAAGCGGGCAGAAAACGGCATGATCTACGACCCGGTGACGATTAGACGAGGCAGTTCGGTCAAGGAAGCACTGGCCATGATGCACGATTATCACATCGGTGGCATTCCAGTTGTTGATGATGACAACCGATTGGTGGGCATTGTGACCAACCGCGACCTGCGTTTCGAGCGCCACATGGATAAACTGATTGACGAAGTAATGACAAAAGACCATCTTGTGACGACGCATTTGCAGACCGATTTGGTGGCCGCGGCACAGATACTTCAAGAAAACAAGATTGAGAAACTGCCCGTTATAGACAAGAACAACCGCCTTGTGGGCTTGATAACTTATAAGGATATCACCAAAGCCAAGGACAAACCAATGGCTTGTAAGGACGAGAAAGGCCGCCTACGTGTGGCAGCTGGCGTCGGTGTTACAGCCGATACGATGGATCGGGTCGCTGCTCTTGTCGAGGCAGGTGTCGATGCTATCGTCATTGATACGGCTCATGGACACTCTAAAGGGGTGGTCGAGAAGTTGAAACAAGTAAAGGCTTCTTTCCCGAAAGTAGACGTTGTCGTTGGCAATGTGGCCACGGGAGCCGCGGCAAAGTACTTGGTTGACAACGGAGCCGACGCCGTTAAGGTGGGCATAGGCCCGGGTTCTATCTGCACAACCCGCGTGGTTGCCGGTGTGGGTGTGCCCCAATTGAGTGCCGTTTATGATGTTTATACCGCGCTGAAAGGCACAGGTGTGCCTCTGATTGCTGACGGTGGGCTTCGCTATTCGGGCGACATTGTGAAGGCATTGGCAGCCGGTGGCAGCAGTGTTATGATTGGATCGCTCGTTGCAGGCACTGAAGAAAGCCCCGGAGAAACGATTATTTTCAACGGACGTAAGTTCAAAAGCTATCGCGGAATGGGCTCCCTTGAGGCCATGGAACAGAAGAACGGATCGCGAGATCGCTATTTTCAGAACGATATCAGCGATGCCAAGAAACTCGTTCCCGAGGGTATTGCCGGCCGGGTTCCCTACAAAGGCACCGTTCAAGAGGTGATTTATCAACTCACGGGCGGCCTGCGTTCGGGCATGGGTTACTGTGGTTCGAATTCCATCGAGCGGCTTCATGATGCCAAATTCACCCGGATTACGAACGCAGGTGTGATGGAAAGCCACCCACATGACATCGCTATCACGAGCGAAGCACCCAACTATTCGCGTCCGGAGTAAGGCTTATGCAGAGAGAAAAGACTGTCATCGCGTCATTGGCCATGCTTCTTTGCGGGAGCATGGCTTTTGGTCAGGCCGGCGATCCCGTGGTGATGACGGTCAACGGCAAGCCCGTTCTGCGCTCGGAATTCGAATATGCTTATCAAAAGAGCAATGCGAACGGTGTCATCGACCGGAAAACGGTGGCCGAATACGCCGACTTGTTCGTGAATTATAAGCTGAAAGTGGAGGCAGCACTCGAGGCACGGCTTGACACTTTGACCTCATTCAAACAGGAGTTTGCGGAATATCGCGACCAACAGGTACGGTCTTCGTTGGTCAACGAGGCCGATATGGAGAACGAAGCCCGCCGGATTTACGAGCAAACCCGGCAGCGGGTAGACTCGTTAGGCGGCTTGGTTAAGTTGCGACAAATCCTCTTGAGACTGGGACAACGCGCTCCGCAAAGTGCAGAAGCACAGGCCAAGCAGCGCATAGACTCTATTTATGAGGCCCTGCGGCATGGCGCTGACTTCGCAACATTGGCAAAGAAATATTCAGACGACAGGGTTTCGGCCGAAACCGGAGGCAGTTTACCTTGGATACAGCCTGGGCAAACGTTGCCAGAATTCGAACTTCGGGCCTATAGTCTGCAAAAAGGTCAGATGAGTGAGCCTTTCTTGTCTCCTGCCGGCTACCACATTATTATATTAGAGGACCGTCGGAACTTCTTTCCTTATGACTCCTTGCGAGCCGATATCCTGCGTTATATCGACCAACGCCATCTAAGGGAGCAGCTGATCGAGGCCCGTCTGAACGAGAAAGCCCGTGAAACGCATGCTACACCGGCTGCCGTGCTGAAACAACATCAAAAGGAAATGGAGTCGAAAGACCCGTCATTGAAGTATTTGATACAGGAGTATCACGACGGTTTGCTGCTGTTTGAAATCATCAATCGTGTCGTTTGGGACAAAGCTGCACATGATGAGGCCGGATTGACAGCTTATTTCAACCGCAATAAGAAGAAATATAAATGGGAATCGCCCCGTTATAAGGGTGTCGCTTACAGCGTGAAAGTGTCCGAAGACGTAAAGAATGTGGCCAAGGCCCTGAAACGAGTGCCCTTCGAACAGTGGGATGAGGTGATTAAAGCACAGTTCAACCAGAACGGGATGGTCCGTGTGAAGGCCCGGAAAGGGCTGTTCAAGCAGGGCGACAACACCATTGTAGACCACAAGGTGTTTAAGCAAGGCAGTCCAAAGCCCGAGAATGATTATCCTTTTACGGCCGTTTATGGCAAGATGCTCAAGGCTCCCAAGACGTTGGATGATGTGCGTCAGGTGGTAATTGCCGACTATCAGGAGGAACAGGAGGCACAATGGGTGGCAACCTTGCGGACCAAGTATCCCTTCAGCATCGATCAAGCGGTCTTGGCTACAGTGAAAGAACAGCAATGACAGGAATAAAATAAAGAAATCATACAGATATGAGCAACGAATATAAACTTTTTGGTGGCTTTATCGGCCTGCTGTTGTTGGCAGGTGTCACGGCGCAGGCCAATAAAGTAGGTGGCAATGCGGCCGAAGTCAAGGATTCCGTAAAAACAGAAGTGAAGGTTCCGGAGCATTGTGTCGTAGATGAGGTGGTATGGATAGTGGGTGACGAACCCATTTTGAAGTCCGATGTCGAACAGATGCGCCTGCAAGGCGAGATGGAAGGCATGAAATGGGGTGGCAATCCCGACTGTCGGATACCCGAACAGATAGCCGTTCAGAAGCTGTTTCTGCATCAAGCCGCCCTTGATTCCATTGAAGTGACGGAGTCAGACATTGCCCAAACGGTGGAACAACAGATAAACTTCTGGATCAACTCGGCCGGTTCGCGCGAGAAATTAGAGGAATACCAAGGCAAAAGCCTGAACCAAATCCGCGCTGACCTGCATGATGACGTGAAAAACAGCAAGATGATTCAGCAAATGAAGAAGAAAATCATGGCCGATGTCAGCGTGACTCCGGCCGATGTGCGCCGTTATTTCAAGGATTTGCCTAAAGATAGCATCCCATTTGTGCCGACAGAAGTCGAAGTAGAAGTGTTGGTTAGGAAGCCACGTATCCCACAAAGCGAGATAAATCGGGTCAAAGACCAACTGAGAACCTTTACGGATAGGGTGAATAAAGGCGAAACTTCGTTCAGTACATTGGCCCGGTTGTATTCTGAAGACCCCGGTTCGGCTCGTCAAGGTGGCGAGTTGGACTATTCAGGACGTGGAACTCTCGATCCAGCTTTCGCGAGTGTGGCTTTTAATCTGACCGACCCCAAGAAGATTTCAAAGATTGTTGAGTCGGAATTCGGCTATCATATCATTCAATTGGTAGACAAACGGGGCGACAAAGTCAAGGTGCGTCATATCTTGTTGAAGCCGAAAGTGTCGGGTGAAGCATTGACACAGGCATTGGAAAGATTGGATTCTATCGGCAAAGATATCAAGGCCGGGAAGTTTACCTTTGAGGAAGCGTGCTCTTATTTGTCTGAAGATAAAGACACACGCAATAATCATGGACTCATGGCTTATAGTGATAACCAGACAGGAAAGATTACTTCGCGGTTCCAAATGCGTAATCTGCCCACCGAGATAGCTGCCGTTGTCGACACAATGAAGGTGAATGAAATCTCAGCACCGTTCAAAATGACCGACAATAAAGGGAAGACCGTCGCTGCGATCATTAAGTTGGTGAACCGAGTCGATGGCCATCGCGCCAAAATCACTGAGGATTTCCAAACCATGCAGGAGGTTGTGACGCAGAAAGAGAGTGAACGGAAACTGCATGATTGGGTGGTCAACAAGATAAAGAACACGTATGTCCGCATGAACGACCGCTATAAGAACTGCGACTTTGAGTATCAAGGGTGGATAAAATAGTGAATGAAGCATAGCAATATCATACATCTTTGCGGGCATAGTGTCGTCATCAGGGTGGCTCTATGCCTGTTTGGGCTAAGTATGTTTCAGTGGATTGAGGCGGAAAATAGGAAAAACAAGCGCCTCAAAGCCGACGAAATGATTTATTTGGTCCATGCCGATGAATTGCGATATGACCAATTTGGCCCCACAGGCGATGCCCAAATCGTGAAAGGGCGCGTGCATTTTACGCATCAAGGTTCAAGCCTTTGGTGCGACAGTGCCTACTTTTATCAAACTTCAAACTCTGTGAAAGCCTTCGGAAACGTGCGATATGTGAAAGGAAAAGAGCTGTCGTTGAAGGCCGATCGCGCTGCTTATGATGGTATGAGACAGCTGTTGGAAGCTCGCAAAAACGTTGTTCTTCATCATTCAGGTAAGACACTTTACACCGATAGTCTTGATTATGACCGCTTCAACGACTATGCTTATTTCTTCGAAGGTGGCCGATTAATCGACGGAAAAGACCGGTTAGTGTCCGATTGGGGCGACTATAATCTGAAGACACGTGAGGCAACTTTCTGGTATAATGTAAGGATGAAGAGTGCTAATCGGACGATAACAACTGACGAATTGCACTACGATACGCGGCAATCTAAGGCACATGTCGTCGGTCCGAGCACGATTGTGCAGAACGGAAGCATTATTCATACGTCGGATGCTTACTTCAACAGCAAGACTGACAAGGCCGAAATGTACGGCCGTTCCACTGTAACCGAAAAGGATAAAGAGATAACCGGCGACAGTTTGTACTACAATAAGCGGACAGGATTGGCGCGCGGGTTGGGCAATGTGGTCTATGTGGACAAGCTGAACAAGAACCAATTGACCGGACAACGGCTGTTTTACAATGAAAAGACAGGCTATGGCTTTGCCACCGGACGGGCTTTGGTGAAAGATTATTCGCAGCGTGACACGCTATATCTGCATGCCGACTCCATGAAACTCTTCACTTTCCACCTCAATACCGACTCCATGTACCGCAAGGTGCATGGCTTCAATCACGTAAAAATCTATCGGAAAGACGTCCAAGCCATTTGCGATTCGTTGGTGTTCAGCAGCAAAGACTCCTGCATAACAATGTATCACGACCCGATTGCATGGAGTGGCGACCGCCAAATCCTTGGCGAAGTGATCAAAATCTACATGAACGACAGTACAGTTCGAGAGGCCCACGTCATCAATCAGGCCTTGAGTGTGGAGCGTATTCCGCAACAAAAGTACTTCAACCAGCTGTCGTCGAAGGAGATTTCCGCCTATTTCACTGACGGAAAGATAAGGCGCACCGTCGCTTCGGGCAATGCAAAGGCCATATTTTACCCTGTTGACGACAAAGACTCAACCTTACAAGGCCACATTTACATTGAAACCGACACCATCAAGATGTATATCTCGCCCGAAAGGAGGCTGGAAAAGATATGGACGCCTAAGAATACGGGCGTAATGTTGCCCATGACGCAAATACCTGCATCGAAATTGAAGCTCCCGGAGTTTGCTTGGTTCGAGGAACTACGCCCAACCGACCCGCAAGATGTGTTCGTTTGGCGAGGCAAAGGAGAAGACAATGCGTTGAAAATCATCAAGCGTCATCAGGCGCCATTGCAGAACTTAGCCGACACAACGCCATGAGTTTTTTCCGACAACCACGTCCCCGACGCTTCCATCACGAGTATATCTATGTCGATGAGCGCAAGGAACGCCTGCAAAGAATCGAACAACGGGCCAAGGAAACGCTTGGTCTTGCGACGCACCGGCCCTTGGATCGTGAGCAATTGCACGAGGCTTTCAAGGCCGCCATGCCCCACATGGCATGCCGAAAACGTCGTCATAGTCCGGCAAGGCAGTTGTTAGAAACGGGCTTTTTGGCTTTCCTGCTCGTGCTGTTCAGTTTATTATTGATGTTTTTACTATAGCTTTATGAGTGATATCATACAACTCTTGCCCGATTCTGTGGCCAATCAGATCGCCGCAGGTGAGGTCATTCAGCGGCCCGCATCGGTCATCAAGGAATTGGTTGAGAATGCCGTTGACGCTGGAGCCAAGAACATCAGGGTGCAAGTCATCGACGCTGGCAAGACATCCATACAGGTCATCGACGACGGAAAGGGTATGTCGGAGACCGATGCACGCCTTTCTTTCGAGCGACATGCCACGTCAAAGATCCGCAAAGCCGATGATTTGTTTGCCTTACACACGATGGGTTTCCGCGGAGAAGCCTTGGCTTCGATTGCCGCTGTGGCGCAGGTGGAACTGCGAACCCGGCAGGAAAAGGACGAAGTTGGGACGCAACTGTTTATCGCGGGCAGCCGTTTCACGGGCCAAGAGCCGTGTTCCTGCCCCGTAGGAAGCAATTTCTCAATTAACAATCTCTTTTATAACGTGCCGGCACGCCGCAAGTTTCTGAAGTCGAACGCCACTGAATTGAACAACATTATCGCGGCTTTCGAGCGCATAGCCTTGGTCTATCCCGACATCGCTTTCAGTCTTCATAGTAACGGAACGGAGCTTTTTAACCTCAAAGCCGGCCTACTTCGACAGCGTATCATCGACATTTTCGGCAAGCGACTCAATCAAGATCTGCTTCAAGTCAAGGTGGATACGACGATGTGTCGCATCAATGGATACGTAGGAAAGCCGCAATCGGCTCGCAAGAAAGGTGCACATCAATACTTCTTTGTCAATGGTCGCTACATGAAACACCCTTATTTCCACAAGGCAGTGACGAATGCTTTCGAGCGACTTGTGCCTTCTGGCGAACAAATACCTTATTTCTTGTACTTCGAAGTGGCTCCCGAAGATATCGATGTCAACATTCATCCCACCAAAACCGAGATAAAATTCGAGAACGAAGTGCCTATTTGGCAAGTCCTTTCCGCTGCGGTAAAGGAGGCTGTCGGCATGTTCAACGACATTCCCGCAATAGATTTCGACACCGAAGGACGCCCCGATATCCCGGTCTACAGCCCAAATGAGCAGGTCGCAGCCCCCACTTTGAAGTACAATCCCGACTACAATCCCTTCCGCACAAGCGGCGGTTCTGCTAAACCTTCATCTGCCAATCGTTGGGAAACGCTCTATGAAGCAGCCCAAAGTCAGCCGAGTCAGGAGTCGGAACTCTTCTCCTCGAAGATGACAATGCCTGAGCCGGCAGACGAACCTTTGTCGATTGCGAGCGTCATAGCCGAGAAATCGCCGGCCCATTATCAGTATAAAGGCCGCTACATGATGACGGCTGTGAAGTCGGGACTGATGATTATCGACCAACATCGGGCGCATGTCCGCATTCTTTTCGACCGTTATGTGGAGCAATTGCGGCGGCGTGAGGTGGTGGCGCAGAAGATTTTGTTCCCCGAAAACATTCATCTTTCGGCCTCGGAGGAGGTCACCTTTTCGAAAATCTCGGCCGAATTGCAAGACCTTGGCTTTGAAATCAGTGCCATGGGTGGCTCGAGTTATGCCGTTCAGGCGGTTCCTGCAGGCCTCGAAGGACTGAATATTCCCGACCTTTTGCGTGATATGATTGCCTCGGCACAAGAGAAAACCACCGCTATTCACGACGAAATCAACAGTACTTTGGCCCTAACCATGGCCCGAAAGGCTGCCATTCCCATGGGACAGGTGCTGAGTAACGACGAAATGGAGAACATTTTCAACTCGCTTTTCAGTTCTTCCAACCCCAATTACACGCCCGATGGCAAGAATATCCTTTGTATCTTGAAACAAAGCGAGATAGAACATCTCTTGGAATAGGGCAGAAGCTGTCGCAATAATCATTTTGTTGTCAGGTGTTTCAGATGGAATAGCTATTAGAATAGAGAAAAATCGACTCCTAATTCCGCCCAAGAAGAATGCCATAACAATACACGTTCGTCTATAATGCCTCGGGCCTATCGCACGAATTCCGCCCAAGAAGAATGCCATAACTATCCATATCATCCCGCTTGGAAGCTGCATTCCCCTCCCTTGGGAGGGGTTAGGGGTGGGCTTTAGAGGGGATATAGCTGGGCTTCCCCTCCCACTTTTTCCTGCAAAATCTTTGATTTCGATTGTTTTTTTGCCTTTTTTATTTGCTACTTTCAAATAAAATGCCTACTTTTGCAATCGCTTTTGGGCACAAGGGCGTTTAGCTCAGCTGGTTTAGAGCATCTGCCTTACAAGCAGAGGGTCGGCGGTTCGAATCCGTCAACGCCCACATGGGGTGTTTCCCTGTAGTCTTTCGGGACTGCAGGGATATTTTTTTGCCCCGCACCGAGGCCCACCTTGAATAACCTCAGCACAGCAATTATCGCGTAATATGGCCGGTATAGCGATGTAGGGACTTTGCCTTTGAACTTTGAATTTTGAACATTGAACTTTAGGGGTTAGCTGCTTTTGAATTTTGAGCTTTGAACATTGAACTTTAAGGTTAGCTGAAAGATAAGATGATTTGTGGCAAGAGGTATGTAGGGACGTACGGTCCGTGCGTCTGTCCCATTCAAAATGCGTGCATATATACGTGGTTTTGCGAGTGGACGCACGAGCCGTGCGTCCCTACATGCATTCGAGTAGCTCGCTTCGTCAGCCATTTTATGCATTAATACGGCTGATGTGGGTATGTAGGGACGCACGGTTCGTGCGTCCGTTCCATTAAAATGCGTGCATATATACGTGGTTTTGCGAGCGGACGCACGAGCCGTGCGTCCCTACACGCCGTGGACTTGGTCTAATCTCATTCCTTTTGCGACGCAATTTCGCCTGTATGGCTGTGTAAAACGGTTCGTTCTGTCACACAAACCGGACTTTTGGAGCACATTTCCTTGATTAATGTTTTTTAAGAAAGAAATCAAAAAAGCGAACAAAAATGGCTGATTGGGGTTGCAACATGTGCACGGTGGTTTTACATTCTCTATCATCTTATTTTACAATATGGCTTGTTTCGCAAGTCAATCTGGGCTGTTTTGTAAGCCAAAATAAGCCACTTCGGCAATCAAAACAGAAATTTTTGATGAAAAACTGCAGTTTCCTGCCATGAAACGGCATGCTTCGCTGCACCATATGGCTTGTATCGGCCCGGCATCAAGGTCCGGTTCGTTCAAGTTCTTTCTTGGTTTGGAACCTTCGATACGCACCTATCAGCGCAAAGAGGGCGACATAGAGGCAGAAGGTCTGCCATGCAGAGATGTAATGGCCGTCGAGCGAGGCGCAAGGTAGGCGCGAAATGGCGGTGACGGCCGTGTTCATGTAACCTGCAATGGTGGTCATGACATGGAAAAACAGGGCTTGCAAGGCCGCAAAAGGCGTGGAGAGCAAGAGCAGAAAGGCCAGAGAAAGGAGGAGTGTTGCAGCAGGTATGACGACGAAATTCGTGAGTAAGAAGTACGAAGCGAAGCGTCCGAAGTAGTGAAGCAGCAGGGGAAACGTGAAGAGTTGAGCCGAAACAGAGACGCAAGTCATTCCCCAAGCCCACCGGAGCAGTCGGTTTGCGGGGTTGAACACCTGGAACAGCGGTTTATAAACGATGAGAATACCGGCCACGGCCATGAACGACAGCCGGAAACCTACGTCCCACAGCGCCATAGGATGGGCCACAAGGATAACCAAGGCAGCCAAGGCCAGCGCATTGAGACCGCTGCTTTGGCGGCTAAGCAGACGGGTAAAGGCATAGATCGTGAGCATCACAGCACTGCGAACCACCGAAGTTGGCAGGCCAACAAGCATCGTAAAGGCCCACATTGTCATTACCGATAGCGTCAAACCCACGCCACGTTGGCCGAAAACCAGCAGGAAAATACTGAAGATTATACCGAGATGTAGCCCTGAAAGTGCAAGGATATGGCTGCCACCGGAGGCTGCATAAGCTTCGCGGGTGGCCTTGTCGAGCACCTGACGGCTGCCCAACACCATCGCTTCCAATAGGGCTTCGTCTTGTTGTTCGACGTGTTGCCGACGGAAATGTCGGACGATTCGGTCGCGAAAGCAGCGGGCCTGCAAGATGATTTGTTGCAGACGACCGAGCCGAACGGGGAAAGCTGCCGTCCGCAATTGCCAATATGGAATGAACGTTTCGGCCTGATAGCCGTGTCGTTTCAGCCAAAGTGCGTAGTCGAAACGGGGATTTTGCAGGCGGTTCTTCGGCTTTTCAAGAACCGATGAAGCGATGATGCCGTTGCCGGTTTGCAGCCGTAGCGGCGCATTGGGGTCGTTCAAGACGGTCGCTTTCACGGCTATGGGCTTGCTGAGTGGCTGTCCGTTGAGCTGAACGAGCAGCAAATCGCACAGCAAAGTCTTGCCCTTTGGCACGGGATTATCGGTGAGAACGGCCTCATAACGGATCTCTTTCCGCGGCAACGGCCGGTCTGTTTGCCTCTCGCTTCGGCTGACCAAGGCGGCTCCCAACGCCAAAGTGACGAAGCAGATGCCGCCATTTCGCCCCCATTCCGACCTGAAGAGGAAGGCAGCCGCAAGGCCCGTGACGGCACAGACGAGCCAAACTGCCGTGCCGACTGCGGGATAACAGGCGTCGCCGACCATGATTCCGATAATCAAAAAGAGGGCTATGCGTAGCAGCGGATAGCGTTGTAGGCGACCGTTTACCTGCATCTTTACTTGTAACCCGGGTTTTGTTTAAGGTTTGTATTGCGCTGAAGGACACCCTTGGGAATGGGAAACAGGCAGGTAAAGCGCGTATTTTCGCCCTCAATAGGCCTGCGCACGTCGTAGGCTTTGTGGAAAAGTCCGAAGCGAATGAGGTCATTTCGTCGCCAACCTTCCCACATAAATTCGAGCAAACGCTCGTCAAGTAGGTTGGAAAGTGTGGCAGGTAGCGACGCCATTCCGGCACGGTTGCGCACAAGGTTCATGGCGATTGAGCCGTCATGTCCGCTGCGTAACTGCGCTTCGGCTTTCATTAAGAGCACGTCGGCATAGCGAAATAGCACGATATCATTGTCTTGTAGGCGGCCATCATCATGGGCCATGCGGTCTATTTCGTACTTGGCCATGCGCGCACCTGCCGTTTTTTCGTATTTACTTCCTGTGAGACTGAGGGCCACTTCCAAAGGATGATAGACCAAAGGTTCGCCATTGGAGAGGTAAACCACCTTGCCATCGACGCGCAAAGTGTCGCTGAAGAAGTTGATGGCATAGCGTTTATCCACCTGCGGAGTGCCGTATTTGTAGGTCGAAAGCGTGGAAAGCGTGGCGCAACTTCCGTTCTCTGCGTTCATTCCTATGGCTCCTCCGTGACTGTAATGCCGGCTTCTAAAGAGGTTAAGAAACTTATTTTCGTAGCGAATCTTATCCATCGGGATTGTGAAAATGTTCTCTTTAGAGTTCTCATTGTGCACGAAGAAGTTCGCTGCATAGTTGCTTTCGAGGGCATATCCGGCCTCGGTTATCTTGTCACAGCAGGCAATGCAGGCCTGAAGGGCATTGAGTTGATGGCCGTCGATGGTGAATTTCAACGTCTTATCTCCAAGATAAACCTCATGATTGAGCAGGATTTTGGCCAGCAAGAAATAGGCCACAGGGCGCGTAAAGCGGCCATAATAGTTACCTTCATGGTTGCTATGGGCATCGGAAAGATAGGGAATTGCGGCCTGAAGTTCGGCAATAAGCGTCGTTGTCACGTCCTTTCTTGTCGATTGCTTCACGTCTTTCAGCGATACATTTTCCTGCATCATGAGGGGCACATTGCCCCACATATCCATGATATAAAAGTAGAATAGCGCACGAAGACCGCGAGCTTCGGCCGTGAATTCCTTGTATTGTAGGTCGGTAAGCAGCTGTTTATGGCGGTCAATCTCCTTGAGGGCGTGGTTGCAAAGGCCCACGCTTTTATAGAGATAGTTCCAAGTATTGAGCAAAGGAAGGTCAGTTTCGGTCCATTGATGCAGGTATAAATTCTGCCAATATCCGCCATCATACCAGTCACCGCCACGAATCGGGAGCATAGCTTCATCGGTTGTGAACGTATTATAGTCGTAAACGCCACGGTAAGTGCCCTGTAATCCCTGACTATCTGCATGACCTCCTATCTGAAGGTAAAGGTTTCCCACGGTATTAAGATAGAGCGTGGTGGCCGAAGTGTAGGCTTTGTCCTCCTCCATGAGGCCTTTCGGGTGTTCGTCCAAGCAGGCATTGAGGAGCAACGACAAGGCGATTGCCGTGAAGAAACGGCCGAAGTATTTCATTGGTTCATTCATATTTCAAGGCACTTAGAATTGAATACTGACGCCGAAAGAGTAGGCTCGATACGGAGGATAGCTGCGCTTGTCGTCAATCCCCAGCGTGTTGTTGACGATATAGCTGTTGATCATCGGTGTTTGGCCGCTATAACCCGTCAGGGTGGCCAAGTTATTGACGGAACATGAAAGCCGAAGCGCGCTGACATGGCGTGACTTGAGGGGTATGTTCCAGCCGATGGTGAGGTAATCCACGTTGAGATAGTCGCCACGTTCAAGCCAATAGTCGGTGGCAATCTGGTCTTTGATGTTCATTCCGGGCGCTTTGGCCATGACATTATAGTCGGGAAAGCTCGTCATGTTCATGTAAGTGAGACTCGTTCCGTTGTAGATTTTGTGCCCGAATGCACCATTTATCTGCATAGAAACATCGAAATCACGGTATCGAAAGCTGATGTTTGAACCCAAAGTCCACTTAGGTGTGGCCTGTCCGGCAATGTAACGGTCGCCTCCATCCTCTATGTTAACACGCCCGTTGTGGTCAAGATCGGCAATGTCATAGCTGTAACTGCCGTCCGGGTTCCGCTTTAATCCCGTGCAATGTGGCAGATAGAACACGCCCAATGGCTGACCTACAATCTGATAAACAATGTTGTTGTTGCCACCATGAAAGCCTGCGCCGTTCAATTGCCCTATCGTTGTGATGTCAGCTGCAGAAAGTTGCACGCCGTTGTAGTCACCTGACAGCGAGATGAGCTTGTTCTTTTGGAAAGCTACATTCATATTGACGTTCAACTCCATGTCCTTTGTGACAATAGGTGTGACACCTAACCCGATTTCCAAGCCGCTATTGCTCATCTTTCCCAAGTTGGCAAGGAACTTATCAAACGTGAACGGCGGCACAGGCACGTCATATTGATAGAGCATATTGGTGGTTAAGCTGTAGTAATACTCTGCCGTGAGCACGATACGGTTGTGGAACAGGCCGACATCCGTGCCGATATTGAACGTGCTTCTCGTCTCCCATCGCAGGTCAGGATTGGTGTTTCGGAACTGTCCCAAGGTGATTGTGGGCGTTCCTTGATAGCTAATGATGCCCAAGGGCCGCAGAAGAGGGAGCGAATTATAGGAGTCTATGCCCCCTTGATTGCCGCTTTGGCCATATCCGGTGCGTAGTTTCCAAAGGCTGACCACCCCATTCAAGGGCGCAAAAAAGGGCTCTTGACCGACATTCCATGTGAGGGAAGCAGACGGAAAGAAGCCCCATTTGTTGGCATTCCCAAACAAACTGCTACCGTCGGCCCGCAGGTTCACGTCCAAACTGTAGCGTTTAAGCAACGTATAACCGATGCTTCCCAACACCGAAGCCACGGAGGGAGCACTGTAATCCGAGCCGGTTCCGCCGTAAGGACGCAGTGAACCGGCCCCGAGATTGTCGTATCCAAAGTCGTTAGATGTAAAGCCTTTGACGGTAGTCCAGAAGCCCCTGCGTTGGCTTTTCTGGTATTCTGTCATGGCAGTTGCGCTGAATTCGTGTGCACCTTGGCAGAAATGATATTCCAATGTGGCGTTTCCCAGCCACGCTTCGCCCTTATGTTCGCCCCGAAAAGCTTGGCCTTGAGCCCACACCCACGTTGGAAAGAACGTGGCATTCTCAAGGGAATTATAGCTATAACTGCCGAAAAGCTTCAGCAAAAGCGCCTTGTCGAGCGTGAACGTGAGGCCTAAATGGGTGTTGAAATTCAGGTTTCTGTCGTCGTCTTTCTGCTTGAGTAGGGCCAAAGGCGAGGCGATTTGGCTAGCAGTCGGGTTGCGGTCCCAACCTCCCTGCGCGTTCTTTCCGGCGCGAAACGTGGGGTTTTGCGTGGCAGTACTGTAGAAAAGCTTTTGCTCATCGGGCAGGTATGCGTTCTTTTGTGACGAACCAAACACGCCAAAATCAATGAGAAGAACATCGTCGAAGGCCTTTTGTGAAAGGTCAAACTTGGCAACGAAGTTGTTACTTTCAATCACTTTGACCACCATGTTGTGCTGCATTACGCCGATAGATGCGCGATAATTGCTGTTAAGTGCACCGCCACTGAAGGCCACATGATGGTTTTGTACGAAGCCTATTCGGGTGATAGCGTCTTGAAAATCAGTAGCATAACCACCGTCAACATAATGAAGTTGCAATCGCTTCGCCGTGTTTTTGTAGTCGGATGCCGACAACATTTCGAGGTTACCGAACTTATGTTCGAAGCCGATATTGCCGTCATAGCTGATGTGAAACAGGCTTCCACTGCCCTTTTTCGTGGTGACTTGAATGACACCCGAAGCTCCTCTGGAGCCATATTTGGCTGTTTCCGTGGCATTCTTCAGGATAACAAAGCGTTCAATATCGGCAGGATAGACCGTTGAAAGCGTGCTTAAATCACTGTAAACACCATCGATTATCACCAAAGGGTCATTGCCTGCGGTGAGCGAAGTGGTGCCCCGGACGCGCACACTGTTGAGTTGTGCCATGCGATTCTCGCCAGATGAGATGTTCACACCGGCCACCTGACCGCTCAAAGCATTCAAAGAGCTGGTCACCAAGCCCTTGTTCATCTGCTTTTCTGTGATGATGTCCACCGTTCCGGCAATGGTTTTAGGGGCCAGTTTCCTTATGGTCGCCGTGTCAATCCGCGAACTTACGCTTTGTGCCATCGCAGAATTCGCCGACAAAAGCAGTCCGCAAAGAAGAGTTTTCCAATGTATCATGTCCCGATAATCTATCATGAAGTGAAGCGATTGATATACATTCAGCAACCTTTTAACAGGAACAACCCTGCGAAAGGGTGTGTCTTGCGAACGATTGTCCGCACGATGAGCACGCAATATCACGGCTCATGCGAACGCTCACAGCTGCTATGTTTGACAAATATAGCTAAAATTTTCCAATTGCAAGGCCGATATGATAAAAAAACAAAATAATTTGGCGCATAACCCCATGCAGATTGCAAAACCATTCGGGACATGTTGTGCGGCAAAATGGCCATGACGGCGATGTAGGGACTTGGACTTTGAACATTGAATTTTGAACATTGAACTTTAGGATTTGTTGACTTTGAACTTTGAATTTTGAATATTGAGCTTTAGGATTTGTTGACTTTGAACTTTGAATTTTGAACATTGAACTTTAGGATTAGCCGAATGGCAGGATGATTTGCGGGCAAGAGGCATGTAGTGACGCACGGTTCGTGCGTCCGTTCCATTCAAAATGCGTGCATATATACGTGGCTTTGCGAGCGGACGCACGAGCCGTGCGTCCCTACATGCATTCGAGTAGCTCGCCTCGTCAGCCATTTTATGCATTAATATAACTGATGTGGGTATGTGGGAACGCACGGCTCGTGCGTCCGTCCCATTCAAAATGCATGCATATATACATGGTTTTTCGAGCGGACGCACGAGCCGTGCGTCCCTACATGATTTGATTTGATAATCAACGACTTGCACCTTACGTTCCAATCTCACCCATTTTACCATGCAATCTCAGCCATTTTACCGCCTAATATGGCCTATATTACCGCGCAATATGGGTGATATTGAAAACCGAAACAACCGACATTGCCCGCAAGCTCGGGCTCCCCTCCCCCGGGAGGGGACGGGGTGGGCTCCCCGTTCCATGCTTATTGCCTCACTTTCTTAAAAAGTATGAAATGTTGGCAAGGCTGTTTGGCCGTCTCAAAGAATATGTTTACTTTTGCAATATAATCCAACACACGGGACAGGGCGTTTAGCGCAGCTGGTTTAGAGCATCTGCCTTACAAGCAGAGGGTCGGCGGTTCGAATCCGTCAACGCCCACATGAGAAAGAGATTTGATAGGTTTCAAATCTCTTTTTTTATGATGTAACCCCAAAAAAAGATTATTTTTGTGTCACAAAATGCTTCAGCTTGCGTATGAAGAATAAAGAAACGAGTCAACAACGATGACCATCGAGGAATATAAAAGCGAGGTGGAACGCAACCGAAACCACATGCTGAACACTGCCCGAAGCTATCTGAAGGACGGTGACGAGGCTGAAGATGTGGTGCAGGATGTGCTGTTGAAGCTCTGGCAATTGCTGGATTCACTGCGCTTGCCCATGGGTCCTCTGGCCTTGGTGCTGGTGAAAAACCGTTGTATTGACCGCTTGCGGCGACGCCAACCCATTGTCAGTATGCCTGAAAATGTGGCAGAAAGCGAACCAACATGGGACGAACGCTATGAGAAAGTGATGCAAATCATCGACGAATTGCCCACGATGCAGCAGACTATCATGCGGCTTCGGCACATGGAAGACATGGAAATGAGCGCGATTGCCGCACTCACAGGAAGCAAAGAGGCTGCGGTGAGGAAGGTATTGAGCCGTGCGCGACAAGCGGTCAGGCTGAAATTCTTAAAACAACAACAATGAATAAGGACGAAGAAATCAGAATGTTGGCAGCCCGTTTCATGGCGGGCGAGACCTCACTTGACGAGGAACGGCGGCTCTACCGCTATTTTTCGGGCAACGAGGTGGCTGCGGATTTACTGCCGATGCGCGAGTTTTTCTGTTCGCTCTCGGCCATGATGCCGCTTGAAAAGCCTGAAACGGAGCGCAAACGGCAGCCGGTTCGTCTGCTTTCACGGCAGACATTCATCGGCATAGCAGCCTCGGTGGCCTTGCTATTGGCAGTGGGAAGCCTGCTGTGGAGCCCCGAACGGCAGGACTATTGCGAGGCTTATATCTATAATCGGCACGTGACCGATCCTGCCACAGTGATGAAAGAGGTGGACGGAACACTGCAAAGCATTCACGGAAATGATGGCGCCAACGTTGAAAACCAGCTGCGCGACATCTTCGGAAACGAGTAAAACGGAAACAAACATCATCAAATATAGCGTTATGAAACATCGCATTCTCTTGACAATCGCATTGGGATTGCTTGCCTTTGTGGCCCATGCACAGCAGGGATTGAGCGTGAATTCGCTCTTTCAAGGCAAGGTTGTGCCGCGCGAAAACATGGTGGAAGTGCGCGTGAAAGGGCGTGCCATCAGCAAATACGGGCTCGAATTCTATCGCAGTGTGCGTTTTAATGCCACCGAACAGCAGTGGAAAACGGTGGACGAACTCGTGGAACGCGACGGCAAAACGGCCACGAGTACGGAGCAGACCAAGCGGAACGGAACGGTGACGCTCATCATGACGTTGCCCCGGCAAGGCGATTTGTACCGCTATCTGTGCTACCTCACGCTGCGAAAAGGGCGCACGGCCGTGCTTACCGTGGTCTATATGGAAGGCAAGGTGGCGAGTGTGGCCGAACTAAGAAAACTCATACATTAAACATAAACATATGAAAACAATCTTCGTTTGCATGGCATTGGCCTTCAGTTTGACGGCCGGTGCGACACCATCTGACAATGACACCGTGGTCATAGAGAAGCCCCGGCGGGTGAAAATCATCGTGGGCGACTCCTTACAGCACGTGGAAGTGTGGGGAAGCGAGGGCAATCCGGCCTATCATTACGAGAACAGTATCCAATTGGTCGACAGCAATTACGTGAGTACTTCGGCCATTAACGACGAGACATGGAAGTTTTCTATCGCCGGTTTCAGCAAGAAACGCGGGCGAAAAGCGCAGACAGAGTGCTCCATGAACTTTGCCGCGGGCTTCAATAACGCCGTGGGAATGCCTTCAGGTGCCGACATTCAGCCCTTCAAGTCTTGGGAATTGTGGTGGATTGTGGCAGATTGGGCCTATCGTCCGTGGCGCAATCAGCACGCTTTCTCCATCGGATTGGGCCTCGATTGGCGCAATTATCGCATGACCGATGACCTGCGTTTCGTGAAAGACAAGCGTGCCGTGGCCCTTGACGCCTATCCTTCGGGTAGCCAACCACGCTTCTCTCGCATCAAGGTCTTCAGCATCAACGTGCCCATCAGCTATCGGTTTGAAGGCAAACGGATAGGATTCAGCATCGGTCCGGTAATCAATTTCAACACCTATGGCAGCCTGAAGACGCGCTACACGCTGAACAATCACAAGGTGAAAGACGTAGACACAGATGTCCGTATCAGCCCCGTTACCGTCGATTTCATGGGAAAACTCCTCCTTCATGGGCTGCCCGACGTCTATTTCAAATATAGTCCTTGCAACTTATTGCGCGATGGTTACGGGCCAAAGTTCAGGACATTGTCGTTCGGCCTCATGTTCTAAGCCGTCAGGTCCCTATATATAATAAGGTGAAAGCCATGAAGGTTTTCACCTTATTATATGCTGTTAACGGCCGACCTTACTGTTAAAAGTTTTTAATTCAGCCGTTATTGATGGATAGAGACGCGCGTTTCTATCCATAAAATATGTAACTTTGCAAACCGATTGTCGGGAATAAGCTTAGAATTCCCGGTAGTTTGGCAGTGTTAATAGCCTTTTCTTTGGCCGGAATTGGCGGTTAGTGAATCTGTCAGACAGCAGAAAGAAAGCTGTGGATGGTCTCTTTTAGACTGGAGGCGCCGCGAGGTTTCTGTTATCAAAGCATCAAAACATTGTTTTTTAGTAGTAAAATTAAATTTTAGAAATGGACACTTTAAGTTACAAGACTATTTCCGCAAACAAGGAAACAGCTAAGAAAGAGTGGGTGGTAGTAGATGCCAGCGATCAGATTGTAGGTCGTTTATGCTCTAAAGTAGCCAAGTTGATTCGCGGAAAGTACAAACCCAACTTCACTCCTAACGTCGATTGCGGTGACAATGTCATCATTATTAATGCCGAAAAAGTGGTCTTTTCGGGCAAAAAAGAGACCGATAAGGTCTACACACGCTATACTGGTTATCCCGGAGGTCAGCGTTTCAACACGCCAGCAGAGCTGCGTACGCGCAAGAACGGCATTGACAAAATCATCCGACATGCTGTAAGAGGCATGCTTCCCAAGGGCCGTTTGGGTCGCACTTTGTTAGATAACCTTTACGTATTCGAGGGCTCTGAGCACGATAAACAGGCGCAGAAGCCGAAGATAATCGATATTAACCAGTACAAATAATAAGGATTAAGATGGAAGTATTAAATGCAATTGGTCGCCGTAAGAGTGCAGTAGCTCGTGTATACCTCGCTGAAGGAACAGGCAAGATCACTATCAATAAGAAGGATTTAACCGAATTCTTCCCCTCAGCTATTCTGCAATATGTAGTTAAACAGCCCTTGTTGCTGCTCGAAGCTGATGGGAAATACGACATAAAAGCAAACCTTGACGGTGGCGGTTTCACTGGTCAAAGCCAGGCACTTCGCCTTGCTATCGCCCGAGCTCTCGTCAAAGTAAATGCTGAAGACAAGAAGGTTCTGAAAGACGCAGGCTTCCTTACGCGCGATAGTCGTGCAGTTGAACGCAAGAAACCGGGACAACCGAAGGCTCGTCGCCGCTTCCAGTTCAGCAAGCGTTAATGACTTTGAACTCTTTTTCTTTGAACTTTGAAGTTCAGGATATGCTAAATGAGATTGGCTTATTGCTGATAATAGCACCCCAAAAGCGTAATCATGAAGTTCAATATTCAATCTTCAAAGTTCAGAATTAACTGAGCATGAACTTCAAAGTTCAATGTTCAAACTTCAAAAGAAAAGCGTTCAAAGCTCAAAGGAAAGTGAGTTTAGTATCTAAACCGGGCAGACTCTGAGGCTAAAAACAGATTACTGCCGGGTTGGTTCTGAGCAAAATAGAGCTTGTTCACAGCCATATTACGACCGTGAACAGCCGAAAGAATTAACAAAGAAAGTAAACAAATTAAAACAACAAAAGAAATGTCAAGAACAAATTTCGACCAATTACTCCAAGCAGGTTGCCACTTTGGGCACCTTAAACGCAAGTGGAATCCCGCCATGGCTCCTTATATTTTCATGGAGCGTAACGGCATTCACATCATTGACCTCCACAAAACGGTTGCCAAAATCGATGATGCTGCCGAGGCTCTCAAGGCAATTGCAAAGTCAGGAAAGAAGATTCTGTTTGTCGCTACTAAGAAACAAGCTAAGGAAATCATAGCAGATAAGGCCGCATCTGTTAACATGCCGTACGTAAGTGAGCGTTGGGCAGGTGGTATGTTGACCAACTTCCCGACCATTCGCAAGGCAGTTAAGAAGATGACAAACATCGATAAGCTGATGAACGACGGCACTTTTGCAAACCTATCTAAGCGTGAATTGCTGCAAATCACACGTCAACGCGCCAAGTTGGAGAAGAACCTTGGTTCCATTTCCGACCTGACTCGTCTGCCAAGCGCACTCTTTATCGTCGACGTAATGAAAGAACATATCGCCGTGAAAGAGGCAAATCGTCTCGGTATTCCTGTGTTTGCGATTGTTGATACGAACTCCGATCCGAAGAATATCGACTTCGTTATCCCTGCAAACGACGACGCCAAGGACAGTGTAGAGGTGATTCTCACTGCTGTTTGCGGTGCCATTGCCGAGGGACTTGAGGAACGTAAGGCCGAAAAAGCCGACGAAAAGGCTGCAGCTGCGCAGCCCGAAGAGGCCGTAGAGGTGAAGAAACGCACCCGAAAGGCCCGCAAAGAGACCGAAGCTGCGCCCGTTGCAGCCGAAACCACAGCTGAACCCGAGGCCGAAGAAGCCAAGGCAGAGTAACTATTCATAGGGTCTTATTGATAAGGATAGGCTCTTATAAGCCCCTATACCGTGTCAATAAGTCCCTATTTGTTTTTAAATTCATAAAGAAGAAGAAAGGAATTACAATTATGGCTATTACAATTGAGGATATAAAGAAACTGCGTTCCATGACCGGTGCAGGTCTGGCAGACGTTAAAAAGGCCCTGACCGAGGCCGAAGGTGACTTCGATAAGGCAAAAGACTTGCTGCGCGAGCGTGGCTTGGCCATTGCAGCAAAGCGGTCAGACCGCGAAACTTCCAACGGTTGCGTGCTCGTTAAGTGCGTCAATGGCTTTGCCGCTATGGTCGCAGTGAAGTGCGAAACCGACTTTGTAGCTGCAGGTAAAGACTTCATTCAGCTCACTCAAGACATTCTTGACGCAGCAATCGCTGCAAAATGCAAGACACTTGACGAGGTGAAAGCACTCAAATTGGCTAACGGAGACGATGCCGCAACAAACGTACAGCACCGTTCCGGCATCACAGGAGAGAAGATGGAGATTGACGGTTACAACTTCCTTGAGGGCGAAAACATCTCTGTTTACGACCACATGGGCCGACATACGCTGGCAACAATGGTGCAACTGAGTGCCAACAACGAAGAAGCCGGCCACAAAATCGCCATGCAGGTGGCTGCAATGAAGCCCGTTGCACTCGATGAAGCCTCAGTTCCGCAGGCAGTTAAGGACGAAGAGTTCAAGGTTGCCATTGAAAAGACCAAGGAAGAGATGGTAGAAAAGGCCGTCAACGCAGCCTTAAAGAAAGCCGGAATCAATCCCGCGCACGTCGATTCAGATGATCATATCGAGAGCAACACGAAGAAGGGATGGCTCACGCAAGAAGATGCCGACAAAGCTCGCCAGATAAAGGCAACCGTTGGCGCAGAGAAAGCAGCCAGCCTCAATGAGGATATGATTCAAAACATCGCAAAGGGCCGGCTCAACAAGTTCTTCAAGGAGAACTGTCTCGTTGATCAAGAGTTCCAATTCGGCGATGATGAAAAGCTGAGCGTCAGCGAATGGCTGAAGAAACAGGGCGATGTGAAGATTGTGGCCTACAAACGCTTCACGCTTGTGGCTGAGTAAGCCCGCGAAAATCGCTGTCAATCAAATATAAAACGGGTGTCCCACGTCATGTAGGACACCCGTTTTCGTATTCCGTCCGGCCTGCCTTGTGCAGCAATCTTTTGTACCTTGCGGATAATGGCGGTCATTTCGGTTTTCAATATCACCCATATTGCGCGGCAAAATGGGCCATATTAGGCAGTAAAATGGCTGCAATTGCACGGTAAAATGGGTGAGATTGAAACGCAAGGTGCAAGTCGTTGATTATCAAATCAAATTATGTGGGGACACACGAACCGTGCATTTGCGACTTCATTCATATGGAGCGGACGCACGAACCGTGCGTCCCTACATACCCATACAGGCCGGATTGATGCGTAAAATTGAGGAGAGGGCGAGCTACTCGAATGCATGTAGGGACGCACGGCCCGTGCGTCCGCTCGAAAAACTATGTATATATGCATACATTTTGAATGGAACGGACGCACGAACCGTGCGTCCCTACATACCCATACAAACTGGATTAATGTGCAAAATGAAGGAGAAAGCGAACTGCTCGAATGCATGTAGGGACGCACGGCTCGTGCGTCCGCTCAAAAAACGAGTAAGGCACGGAAGTAAAAACAAGCGGATTGCCTCTTTTCATCGCGAATATCAAGCGGTAAAGACCGGCGGTCAGAGCAGCTGTTCCAGCTTTTCAACGGCCGAACGCATATCGTCCGGAAAGGAAGTATGGGTCAACAAGAAGCCCTCTTTACCGTCGGAAAGCCAGCCATAGAGGGAAGGATCCATCTCATAAACATATTCACTGATGGCATATTCGATGTCATCTTTTTGGCGTTCGCTGTGAGAAAAGGCGTAAACCTGCCATTTCTGGTGAAAGAAACAATAGGCTGCTTCGATGCTATCTCGGCTGAATTGGGGCGTATTCATAGGCTTAATACCATTGCACGGCATTGCTGTAGCCGCTTCGTTTGTCGTATTTCAGGGCGTCGGTCAGCGTACTTGCGTTGCATCGGAAGCTGAAGTTGTAGCTCGTATAAGGTGCAAGTACCACCTGACAGCTCATGTTGAAGCAGTGAAGGTCGCGTTGCAGGCTGGCCGTTGTCATGCTGATTGCGTGGTTCTCAAAGTCATATCCCGATGAGAAACTGATGTTCCAGCCATCGCTAATGCGCAGGTTTCCGCTGAAATTCAGGGTCTGTGTGAACATATAAGGATAGCGCATGGTGCGGTAGTTGAACTTTCTGACGTCGGTATTCTCGCGCATTGTGATGCCATAACCAACGGTTAGCGACCACGGCATGGAGAACATCATGTAGCCATCGTCGTCGGTTTCGGCCTTTCCTGTGGCTTTCTTCTTGCGTACACTGCGCTGTCCTTCGATCATATCGTCGTCAACATTCGACTCAACATTGGTGTCCACGCCTTCTGCTTCGGGGTCGTTGCGCTTGCCTTTCGGCTCATCTTCGTCGCTACTTCCACCGAAAATCTTTTTCAATTTCTCGGGGGTGAGGGTGAAAGACACGTTCTGTGACATGCCTTGGAAGCGGCCCCACTTGCCCATTCCCCAGTAGGTATGGTTGCCGACGTAGGGCTTTCCGTTCGCATCCAGCTCGTAAGCGTAGGACGCAAAGACCGCATTCATGTTGAAAGTATAGTTCTTCCACCACTTCAGACGCAGGTTCATGCTGAGGTCGCTCCATGGTTTTTCCTTGGCAGCCATGTTATATGACATGTTGAAACCAAGGTTATCGATGATGCTAATCTTGCGTATGCCGGTCGTATCTTTGTCGGATTTGATTTTCATTTCGATGTTATTGTCGAACGAAAAGTTGAAACTTCCCATCTTTCCGCGGCCGGGTACGCCGTAAAGGCTGTTGGCATAGGGCGAATATTCCACGAGGTCTACGGTGCCGTCTGTGTTGGTTCGCTGGTAAGTGGCATAGTAACCGTAGCGCGAAGTGCCGAAGTCGGGGGCGTAACTGAAGCTAACCGACGGCGTGATGACATGGCGAATGGCCTGTATTTTGTCGCCGAAAAGCTTGCGATTCGGTATGAACATGCCGTAGAGTTTGGTGCTTGCACCGAGGCTAAAGTCCCAGTTATAGATATTATGGAAGCCATATGTGGTGTCGGCGACTTCCTTTTTGGCTACCTTGTCCCATGATCTTGTGACCTTATTGGTGTACATTCGGTCGGTGAAATTGAAAGAAGGAGTCACGTTAATGTAGTTGAACAGCGTGAAACTTCCGCTGACCGGAATGCGATGTTGCATGCCGTTGCGCCAGTCTTTGATGAGATTTGAACGGAAAAGTCGGTCTTCTTTCGTGTTGATAGAGTTGCTTATCTGTCCCGTATAGCTTACGGAAATCTTCTCATACCAGCGTTCTGTGCCCGCCGCATGCGCCCGTTTGAAGGGGTAAAAGCGGCTGATATTGATGTTAAGATCAGGCAAAGTGAGGGCTATACTCGAGTCGCGCATGTTCTGATTCAGGTTAGCTGTGGAGCTAAGAGAGAGGCCGATGCTCGAAAAATTGGTGCTCCAACTGACCGAAGATGTGTGGGTGGACTGCGTAAGCGTCTGCGGATTGTAAAGGCTTCCCATGTTGTTTCGCTCGTAACTCGACGAAGCAAAGTTCACACTTGCAGCCAAAGAGCTGAACGGATTGGCCTTTTGGTCCTGCCGATGGCTCCATTGTATCTTGAAACTTTGCTGGCGGGTGAAGTCCGGAAGCCCCTTATCTCCGGTCTTGGTATCCTGATATGCGGCGTAGAAAGTGCCGCTATAGCGATAGCGTTTGTGGTAGTTTGTGGCCGCACTTAAGCCCCATGAGCCTCGAGTATAAATCTCTCCGAGGAGCTTTAAGTCCCATTTATCGCTCATAGCAAAGTAATATCCGCCGTCTCGAAGATAGAAACCGCGGGTGCTTTCATCGCCATATGTGGGCATAATAAAGCCGCTTGAGTAACTCTTTGTGAATGGAAAAAAGCCGTAAGGTATGGCTAATGGCAACGGAACATCAGCCACAACGAGATAGGCAGGCCCGAAAACAACGTCCTTTCCCGGGCGAACCTTGGCCCGCGAAAGGGCAATATAGAAGTCGGGATGGGGCTCGTCGCAGGTGGTATAGCGGCCATGTTGCAGGAAAATCTCGCCCTTGTCGTTGCGCTTGGAGAGCTTGCTTTGCAGGAAACCTTCCTCCTGTTGGGTGGCAACATTCTGTATCAAGCCCTTCTTGGTCTTGAAATTAAAGGACATAGTATCACTCTCATAGTTGTCCGATCCCATTGAAAATACGGGCGTACCCTTTAGCCCTTTGCTCGCAGTATCGCTCACTCCGGTGGCATGAACGAGGCTACTATCCATGTTCAAGTGGATACGTTCGCTCTTGAGGTCCATGTTTTCGTACTTCACATTCGACGAACCATAGAGGAAAGCCGTCTTGTTTCGTGCGTCATACACCATGGAATCGTTGGCAGAAAAGTTCACCGGAGCATCTATTCCATTCTTTTTCTGCCGGTTAAGTGAGTCAAGATGAATGGAGTCGTCAATGGTTTTGTTGTGCCGATAGATGGCCAGTTGCAGGGAATCCATCGTAGTTGTGTCGATGATTTCACGGCCCAAGGAGTCTCGTTTCATGGCTTTGTCTACAGCAACACTGTCAGAAGAGACACGTTTATGCCTCTTTCGGGACTGATAGTCGGCGTTGGCCAGCATGAAAAAGAAGGCACAAAGCAACAGAACTGTAAACGAAATTCTCCTCATTTAGGGTGCAAAGATAGTAATAAATCGCTGAAACAGTCTGCCTTTCAGCGTTAAAAGATATTTTTATTCGAACAGTCTTTCCCACGATTTGAAGCGTTCCAATCCCGCTTCTCCAAAGCGTTGAAGACTCTTTTCGGCCTGTTCTATCGTCTTTTCTTGTTCAGGTCGGGTCTTTGAATAGAACTTATCGGCATAGCAAATGACCTTTTCTTCCATCGTTTCGGGCAGAAAATCCTGCGGTGGAAGCGGCAAATTGAGACGCAATATCTCCTCTTTTGTGATGCCGGCCCCCGTGTGTCTTTCACACACTCTCGCATGTTTTGGAAGCCCTTCTGCCCGAAGTAGCTCCGCACCTATGCGGCCATGAGTAAGGTAAGGAGCCTTTCCAAAGCATTGAATGCCTGGTGCATCGCATTTAAAGATACCGATATCGTGGAGCATGGCGGCCTCAATAATGAACCGACGGTCAAGGTTTAGTTCGGGATGATGGTCACAAATGCGCACAGCACGCTTCATTACAAGCGTGCTGTGTGTCATATATATGTCCCTAAGACGGTTGTCTTCGGGATAGTATTTATCAATGATTGCCTGATAATCCATGTCTGATTATGCCTCAGGACGCTGGATATAGGCAATCACATCGCCCTTTCCCACCTTGCTACCTTGCTTGGCATTGATTTCAACAAGCTGTCCACCGAGGGCCGAAGGAATAGAAACAAACTCGCCCCAAGAGGTGAGAATGTAACAGAATATGTCGTCTTTTGCATACTCTTTTCCAATGAATGGCTCCACAGCGGGGGCTGCTTCGCCCTCTCCTTGGAACTCCCAAAAGAGCTGACCCTTTACAGGTGAGACGATAGCATCAGCCTTTGCGTGCTTGAAAGCGGCTGCCTCTTCGGGGCTTACCTGCGCACCCAACTTTGCATCCTTAGCCTTTTGGAGGTCTGAAAGGAAGTTCTTTTTGGCCTGACCGCTCTTATAATTGCGGTATTGTTCAGGGTGCATGGCCAGCTCAAAGAGCTCTTCATCGTCCTGACCATAGTCCCATCCGTTCTCATCCATTTCCTTTTTGAAGTCCTCAAGCGCATTGGTAAGTAGCGTATGTGGGTCGGCATCGGTGAATTCGCGGCCTTGTTTCTTGGCCAATTCCACCAATTCGGGGTCGATATCTCCAGGCACTTTGCCGCTCTTTCCCAGTATCATGCCCCACATAGACTCGTCCATCATGACGAAACGTCCCTTACCTTGCTCCATTGTTAACAGGTTCATAAGAGCTATGTTCTTTACATATTGGCTGAAAGGAGTAACCAATGGGGGATACCCAACACGTGGCCAAACGTGCTCAACCTCGCTGAATAGCTTCACAAGCATATCGTCCATGGAGAGCTCTTCCTCCCCTTTCTTCTTGCGAAGGTTGTTAATTGTCTGTCGAATACCACCCAAATCGGCCATCATTGAACCCATCATTCCACCGGGAAGTCCGCAACCTAAGAGCAGAGAAGACATGATTTTGTTGGCCGGATTGATGAAATATCCGAGCCATTCATCAATGAATTCCTGTGTCAAAGCACGTGCTTTCATGTAGGCATTCATATTGATTTGCGGCACATCGAAGCCCTCATTGCGCAGCATACTCAATACAGATATGATGTCAGGATGCACCTTTCCCCATGACAAAGGCTCCATAGCTGTGTCGATAATGTCGGCACCATTGTTGCAAACCTCAAGGATCGAGGCCATCGAAAGCCCTGGTCCTGAGTGCCCATGATACTCAATCAAGATGTCAGGATACTTGGTTTTGATAGCCTTTGTCAGCTTACCCAGCAGGGCTGGTTGGCCGATACCGGCCATGTCTTTCAGGCAGATTTCCTCGGCACCTGCCTCAATCAGCTCATCAGCAATACGTGTATAGTATTCCAAAGTGTGTACCGGTGAGGTGGTGATACACAGTGTTCCCTGTGCTGTCATGCCTGCTTCCTTGGCCCATTTGATGGAAGGTATGATGTTACGCACGTCATTTAGGCCGTCAAAAATACGTGTTATGTCGGTCCCTTGTGCATGTTTTACCTTATACATTAAGGCGCGAACGTCGTCCGGAACGGGGTACATTCGAAGGGCATTCAGCCCACGATCAAGCATATGGGTCTTGATTCCGGCCGCATGAAGCGGCTTACAAAAGGCGCGAACTGCCTCATTTGGGTTCTCTCCGGCAAGGAGATTGACCTGCTCAAAGGCCCCTCCATTGGTTTCAACACGCGCGAAACAACCCATCTCAACAAAGACAGGAGCGATGCGTTCCAGCTGATCTTTGCGAGGTTGGAACTTGCCTGAACTCTGCCACATATCCCGATAAACGAGACTGAACTGTATTTTCTTTCCCATTATAATAATAAAATATGTATTTGATATCCTTGTCCTAAAAAGGGAACCTCCAAGCCGTTGCTTTCCAACAAGGGCATGATAGGCACCCGTTAGGCTGCAAAATTAGATAAAAAATTCCAAAAACGACCGCATTACATCTATTTTTTGCAAATATTGCTTTATATTTGCACAAAATTTGAAGCAATGAAATTAAAGACTTGGATGGCTGTCGTTTGCGCCGTTATGGGCCTGATGGCCTGCGGAGACAAGGCGAAACAGCCCACTAAACGCAAGGGATACCTCAACGAAGAACTGCGTATCAAGGGCGACAGCACCGTCTATGGCTTGGCATGTGAGGGATGTAACGACTCAACCATCGTGCTTTTGCCCACCGACGGACGCGATCCTGTGCCCTATGATATCATCGATGCGCACCGCAATGGCCGTGTTTTGGGCGACATACAGATAGGAGATTGGATTGGAATAGTGGTCAACAAGCAAGACAAACACATGGCGGACGAGGTGGTGAATCTCGACGAATTGAAAGGTATTTGGTGCTATATTGTCATGCCACAAATGCGCGATTACAAGAAAATGAGCAAGAAATTGCAACAGAGAATGATGCGCGACATGCCCGATTCCATCAAGCAAACCTACCTTATTCCACGCGAATACGGCTTTTGGTTGCGTCGTCAATGGGCGGCACAAAGCGTGGGTTACGTCAGTGAACAGTCGGCGTTGGAGCAGGAAAGCCCTGTGGTTTATCCGCAACTCAGCTTTTTCACGGGCTGGCATATATGGAACGGACAACTCATTGTGGAGAGTGCAACGCCCGTATTCAGCAAGGACAACACCATCACCACCATCAATCCGCGCAAGGATACCTGCATTATTGTCTACTTGGGACGCGACTCTCTCGTGCTTAGCGACGGTATCGACTCGCGCAGTTACTATCGAAAACGCAGCATCAATGACGTTAATGTCAAGGCCAGATACATAGCCGAGAAACTCAAGAAAGAAGCTTTGAAGAAGGCGATGCGGCAGGAATAGAAGCCCAAAAGCCTCACTCTCGACCCCTCTTCCAAGGAGAGAGGAGCCAAAAACCTTATTGAATAGCGGTTAAAAGCGGGGATTTTGGTTGCTTTTTGCAACGGATGACGAGCTTATCTCTTGGAGTAAGAATGTCAACAAAATTCATACCGTATTTGCATTCGCCTGTAAAAAGTATTATATTTGCATCAGGGAAGGTCGTGAAAGGCCTTCCCTTTTTTCGTACAAGCCGAAGAAACGGGCTTCAAGATGATTGAAACAACGCATCAATATCAGCTATTTTTGAGCAGGAAACGCGTGTTTTTCATCAAAAATTTCTGTTTTGTGGCAGAAAATGACCGATACGGTAATGTAGGGACTTGGGCTTTGAACATTGAACATTGAATATTGAACTTTAGGATTGGCCGAATGGCAGGATGATTTGCGGGCAAGAGGCATGTAGGGACGCACGGTTCGTGCGTCCGTTCCATTCAAAATGTTGTGCATATATACATAGTTTTTTGAGCGGACGCACGGGCCGTGCGTCCCTACATCATTCAAACAGTTTTCTAATATGGCCCATATTGCGCGGTAAAATGGGCCATATTAGGCGGTGAAATGGCTGCGATTGCGTGGTAAAATGGCTGCGATTGGAACGCAAGGTGCAAGTCGTTGATTATCAATATGGACGCATGTAGGGACGCACGGCTCGTGCGTCCGTTCGCATTTCAGTTGACAGTAAACAAGTAAATGAGTAGACAAGTTGATTGTTATACGGTATATAAGGACGCACAGCCCGTGCATTTACGATTCCATTCACATGGAACGGACGCACGGGCCGTGCTTTTACGATTCTCCATTCACATGGAGCGGACGCACGAACCGTGCGTCCCTACATTGCTTCCTCTGCCATTTTGCAGATATGAGTACAAAAACAAGCATGGCGAAGCAGGCGAAATCTACTCCTATTTTAGACGAGGTGTAGTCCTACTTTAGATGGCATCTACTCCTACTTTAGACAAGATGCGGTCTTGTTTTAGCCCACGTCGCCGGCTGATGTGCATCGAGTTCGATGCGCAAACGGCAAGAATCAAAGCTTCAGCAGGCGCAAACGGAGCGTCTTCGAGCGCAGGATCAGCTTGCTGTTTGATAGGTTTTCAATCTTAAAACCCTCTTGCAGACCGTTCACACCAAAGGGTTTTACGGTCTTGATGTCCGTGATTTTGATGTCATCTTTATCGCGATCGGAGAGGTAGGGCGACGATAACAAGAGGCTGTCGCCCCGATGTTTGAAGCTGAAATAGAGGTCGCTCCCGCCCTTTGTGTCGCGCATTTCGAGTAAACGGCCCTGAAAAGCCCACGTCAGGCCGCTCGTTTTCAAGTCCAAGGTGTGCCGGTTTGCAAGCGTGTCTACGGCCCTCAGCTGCCAGAAGCCATCGAGTTTGCCGTTGTCGGAGAACTCTATTGTGCAGCTTGTCAGCAGCAATAGCAGTGCCAAAAGAGATGTGTTTCGTTTCATTTCCGAGTGCGTTTGATATTGAAAATCCCTGATTTCGAGAGCGTAATCTGCCCACCTATGTTGTTGCCATAGAGCTTTCCGGCGTCCAATCCGAATGCTCCTGTCACGCTCCAGCCTGCAAACCGCATGCCTTCGGGGCAGGTGTAACGGGCTTCAAACATGAGACTGAAGTCCTCTTTCGGGTCGGGATAGAAGTCATAATAGGTGCCGTAGCCTTTCTGATAGGTGGCCAGCAAGCGATAGTCCAAGCCGTTTTGCAAGCTTCCTTCGGCCCCGAAGTGCCACGCAACGAAGCGGTTATTCTTCACTTCTACCGTGCCTTCGGTGTTATAAAGCGGCGACATGTAGAGCGGATTGCCCATCGTCATGCCCCAATGTTGCCAACCTGTGAAGAGATAATGGTTGTAATAGCTGTCTCGTCCACATATATGTTCGTTGATATTTGCCGTATGATCGTGATAAACGGGGCCGCCCTGATACTTCGTATAGAGATATTCTGCGACCAATTTCCTTAGCCAAGGCGTCGCTTTCAGGCGTAGTTCGGCCCCCAACATCCAGTCTTTGAAGTCGTAAGCAAAGTATTTTGAGCGTACTTGTTTGTGTGCATCAGCTCCCTTTCCCCAGCCATTTTTGTTGATATGTATCATGGAGGAGTTGTCTTCAAAGTATTGATCGGCATAGCAACTCAGGCCCCATTGCGCGTTATCATAGTTGAAACGGGCCACCCAACTGCCCAAGTGATTGCCCTCTTTGTTGACGAATTTGCCGTCAGTAGCATCTGAACCGCCGGGGAAAAAGGCGTTCCAAAACGAGCGAAGTCCGCTTTGGTTCTTGATTTCCACCATTTGATTGCCCTGCCGAATGAATGATTTCCCGCCAAACTGGCACGCCATTTCGAGGCCCAATTCAAGGGAGAAGGGGAGCTGCTCGGGCTTTCCAATCATCAGATAGCCTGCTTTGCTGTGGAAGAGCACCCCTTTTGTGTAGCGGTTTTGCCCTTGTGTGAAGTCATGTTGCCACGTATCGTCGGTCGTTTTGCCGAAGGCAACGTGCCCTTTCAGGCGCAACCAGCGGCCAGTAAAGGGCAGAATCCAATATTCGGGCAGCGATAATCGCACCTGAGGAACAGGCCTTGCGTTGATACCCAAGGTCTGTGAACCCGACGAAAGCCGGTTGTCTTTCAGCTCCATCGGCTGCTCTTTCGCCCCGATTGTCACCACGCCGTGCAGCCATCTGGCCTCAACAAAGGCCTGTTGCACGACAAATTGGCTCGTGAAACCCGTGGGGAGAGCCAAGTCTATGCCGTATCCTATGCCCCAACGACGGCCGGAATCGCGTTCCAAAGGGCGCATCATGGCGGCCCGGACATAGCCGTTTGTGGGCTTTAATGTGCTTAGTCCGTAGCGATTGGCAGTGAACCAAAGGGGCGATTTACCGCTCGCCGTGCTCCCTTGCCACGTCAATTGATAGTGAAGATGGTGTGTCAAGTCTGGCTTGTTCAGGCTGTCTGCCTGCCCGTCATGGGCAGAAAGCAAGGTCGAACCCGCCAGAAAGAGGGCCGTGGCAAGTAATGTTCTCGGAGATTTCTTCATCAATAAAAGGCAAATAAAAGTGAAATCATGTGTCTGAATGCCCGCTAATGCGCTGCAACCTTCCCTTGAAGCATGTCTCGAAGCACGCCGACGGCCTCTTCGACCGTGGGAATGGCATCGATACTTAGCAGCCGTCGCGTGCCAACTTGCTTGAAATCGCACCGCCGGGGGTGGCTTCCTACGTAGTCAATAACAGTGGAAAAGGTGCGGCTTTGATAGTAGGGACTGTCGGGATTGGCCACGAATTGCATGTTCATCTTGCCTTGTCGGAGCATGATTTTCTCGCATCCGAGCTGCTTACCCAGCCTGCGAAGCGGCACGACTTGCATGAGTTCGCGTCCTTCATGTGGCACTTTTCCGAAGCGATCTTCCAAGCGTTGGCGATAAGCCTCAAGGTCTTTGTCGTCGTTGATGCTGTCAAGTTCGCGGTAAAGCAGCATGCGTTCGCTGCTTCCGGGCACGTAGTTATCGGGCAAATACATCTCAAGGTCGCTCTCAATGGCACAGTCTTCGACGAACATTTCGCCTGTATCGTTGCCATCTGCCAGCTGTTCGGCGTAAATATCATGGAACTCGTCGTTCTTCAGCTCTGTAATGGCTTGGCTAAGTATCTTCTGATAGGTCTCAAACCCCAGGTCTTCCATGAACCCACTCTGCTCAGCTCCGAGTAAATTCCCTGCACCTCGTATGTCAAGGTCCTGCATAGCGAGGTTGAATCCGCTTCCCAATTCCGAGAAATTCTCAAGGGCTTCGAGTCTTCGGCGGGCTTCCGGGGTGAGCAAACTCTTTGGGGGTGCGAGCAAATAACAAAAGGCCTTGCGATTACTTCGGCCAACCCGGCCCCGCATTTGATGCAAGTCACTGAGGCCAAAGCGGTGAGCATCGTTGATAATCATGGTGTTGGCGTTGCTGATATCGATGCCGTTTTCAACGATAGTTGTCGAAAGTAACACGTCATAATCATAGTTCATAAAGCCCATAAGCACCCGTTCAAGCTCCTCGGGTGGCAGCTGTCCGTGCCCAATTGCTATGCGACAGTCAGGCACATACTTGTGAATGAGGTTGGCAACTTCCTGCAATCCGCTGATACGGTCATGGACAAAGTAAACTTGTCCGTTGCGACTCATCTCGAAATTGATGGCATCTGCAATCACTTCATGGCTGTAATTGGCCAGCTCGGTATGTATGGGATAGCGGTTAGGTGGCGGCGTTCGAATGATACTCATGTCGCGTGCGCCCATCAAAGAGAACTGAAGTGTGCGCGGAATCGGCGTTGCCGACATCGTAAGCGTATCGACATTGGTCTTCAATCGGCGCAGTTTCTCCTTGGTGGATACGCCGAACTTCTGTTCTTCGTCAATGATCAAGAGACCCAAATCGTGCCACTTCACGTCCTTTCCTATCAGCTTGTGCGTGCCAATCAAGATGTCTATCTTACCTTCGGAAAGGTCGGTCAGCACCTGTTTTGTCTGCTTTGCCGACCTTGCCCTTGAGAGATAGTCCACCCGGACGGGCATTCCTTGCAGTCGATTCTTGAAGGTTTGATAGTGTTGATAGGCCAAAACGGTCGTCGGAACGAGTACGGCTACCTGCTTACTGTCGCAGGTTGCCTTGAAAGCGGCACGCACTGCGACCTCCGTTTTGCCGAACCCTACGTCGCCACATACCAGCCGGTCCATCGGTCTTTGGCTCTCCATATCGGCCTTTACCGCTTGGGTTGCCTTGCTTTGGTCGGGCGTATCTTCGTAAATGAAGCTGGCTTCGAGTTCGTGTTGCAGGAAACTGTCGCCGCTGAATGCGTAGCCCTTTTCGTGACGGCGCTGTGCATAGAGCTTAATCAGGTCGCGGGCAATGTCTTTGATGTGCTTTTTAGTCTTCTCTTTCAGCCGTTCCCACGCTCCGGTTCCAAGCATATTGAGACGCGGAGGCCCACTATCCGCCCTACGATACTTACTTATCTTGTAAAGAGAATGGATACTAACGTCCACTTTATCGTTGTGTTGATAGACAATTCTTATCATTTCCTGATAGCTATTGCCTGTCGGAACGCGCACAAGTCCGCCGAATTTGCCGATACCATAGTCCACATGGACGATGAAATCGCCCGGTTCCATCTCCTGAAGTTCCTTCATCGTGAGGGCCATCTTGCCTGCTCTGGCCTCGTCGCTCTTGAGATTGTACTTATGGAAGCGGTCGAATATCTGATGATCTGTGAAGAAACACACCCTTAAATCATCGTCTGCAAAGCCTTCATGCAGCGTTTTGTTGACGGGTTCAAACCTGATTGACCGCGCTTTCGGGCTGTCCATGTCGGCAAAGATGTCCTTTAATCGTTGCGTCTGTCGCTCACTATCGGCCAGAATATAGAGCTGATAGCCCTTCAACATATAGTCTTCAAAGGTGTCAACCAGCAGGTCGAAGTTCTTATGGAACAAGGGTTGGGGTGTGATGTTGAACTTCAATACACTGTATTTCGACGTATCTTTTCTTACATCTGCCGCCGTCTTACCGGCATTCATGCCGAATTCAACCCGGCGAAAGCAAGCTGCTTCTTCCGTAAAACGGTGGGCCGTGAGGAGCGAAGCCTCTTTGTTCAGCTCGCTTAAAATTTGCTTTTGCTCCATCTCCGTGGCCCCTTCGAGTCGCTCGGCGACGGCTTGTTTGGCGAAACCTTCATGGTAAACGCGGTCGATTACATCGTGAATGTAGGCAAAATCCTTCACAACGAGCACGCTGTCTTCAGGCAGAAACTTCAGAAAAGAAATCTTTTCAGCGGTCAACGTGGCCAGTTCGGGCACGATTTCTGCCTCGTTCCGTCGGTCTTTCGACAGCTGGTCCTGCACTTCAAAGGTGCGAATGGTGTCGATTTCCCGCCCGAAGAAGTCGATTCGGAACGGATATTCGCAACTGAAAGAATAGACATCGAGAATGCTTCCACGCACGGCAAACTGCCCGGGCTCGTAAACATAGTCCACTTCCTCAAAGCCATAGCCGCGCAAGGTGTGCTCCACTTCGGTGATATCTACCTGCCCTCCGACCCTCAAAGACAGTCTTTGCGCGTCTAACCGCTGCTTGGAAACCACCAATTCTGACAGTGCTTCGGGGTGAGAAACAATGAAAAGAGGTGCCGAACTGCCTGCTTCTCGGGCCGAAATACGGGCCAATACCTCTGTTCGCAATATCTCATTGGCACTGTCGCGCTGCCCATATCTGACCGAACGCTTGTAACTTGACGGGAAAAACAACACGTTTCTCGTGCCCAAGACTTGTGTCAGATCATGATAAAAATAGCCGGCTTCGTCGGCATCCTGCAAGGCAAAGAGGAACGTCCGCGCCGTTTTTTCGGCCACAGCAGCAAAGAATAGGGGCGCAGCCGAGGCCATCAAGCCTTGCAAAAAGACGTTCTCGGCCTTCTCGTCCTCCAGGAGTTTCAGCAAAGCCGCGGCTTGTGGGGCCTTCACATAACGTTGTTGTAGTTCGCGAATGTCCAAACCTAAGCCTTCATTTTAGGGTATTTGCGAAGCCAACCATCGAGCCTCAACCGCATCACACCAAAGAAAGCCTCGCCGAAAATGCCCCCGTTCATCTTGCTGACACCCTCACGTCGGTTGACAAAAATCACGGGAATCTCTTTTATTTTGAACCCTATCTTGTGGGCGGTGTACTTCATTTCAATCTGAAAACCATAGCCTTTGAAGCGCACTTCGTCCAAAGGTATCGTCTCAAGAACGCGACGTTTGTAGCAAACAAAGCCCGCCGTGGTGTCGTGGACGGCAAAGCCCGTGACGAAACGCACGTACTTTGACGCGAAATAACTCATCAGAACGCGACCTATCGGCCAGTTGACAACGTTCACACCGCACACATATCGCGACCCGATGGCCACATCGTAGCCTTCCCGGGTGGCTGCATAAAGGCGCGGAAGGTCGTTGGGATCGTGGCTGAAATCGGCATCCATCTCCGTCACATAGTCGTAGCCGTGGGCTAAAGCCCATTTGAATCCCGTGATATATGCCGTTCCGAGGCCCAGTTTCCCCTTGCGTTCGATGAGGAACAAGCGGTCGGTAAACTCGCTTTCCATCAGCCGTTGCACGATAGAAGCAGTGCCATCGGGGCTCCCATCGTCTATGACAAGGACGTGAAAACACTTTTCCAAGCCGAAAACGGCACGTATGATCTTCTCTATATTCTCCTTTTCATTGTAGGTAGGAATGATGACTAAGGAATCACTTTCATGCATATTGCTGTTCGATTTTAGTACTGCAAACTTACATAAAATAATCGAATTCCACGCTTGAGAGATGAAAAAAAGAGTGAAAAAGGGCGAGGTTGGCGTCTGGTGCCAACGCCGTTACCAAGTAAAGTGCATGAAAGCAACGTCAAGAGTATTGCGTTTTCTTCCGATTAAAGTTTTTTTTTCTTCTAACCGCAAGCGGTTTATAATAGAATATCAGAGAATAAATAAACGAAAATAAGCCCTATTGATTTATAAAATTCTCTTGGATATTCTATGATTTTCGTCGATATACCACTTGCGGTTAGGGGGATTAAAACACGATGCTTTTCATGTTGGAAATCAACGACTTACATTCTGCGTTTCAATCTCAGCCATTTTACGGTGCAATCTCAGCCATATTAGCCGCTAAAATGGCTGAGATTACCGTGCAATATAGCTGAGATTGCAAACCGATTCAACGGGTGTAGAGACGCACGGGCCGTGCGTCCGCCCTACGTTTCAGTTGACAGTGGACAAGTAAACGGGTGGACAAGTTGATTGTTCCGCGTTGAGCGGACGCACGAACCGGGCGTCCCTACATTGATGTCATGGCCGGGTTGATGTATAAAATGATTGATATTGTGGGTCGTGCGTCCCTATATTCGCGTGTAACGCCTTTGTTGTTGTCTCTTTTTAAAATCATTTTGTTAACAGAGAGGCATGCCGTTGCCCTCTTTAAGGAGAGCAATTGAGGGCGAGGTCTCAATGAGTTCCTTGAAAATTCGGTCTTGTTTGAGGAGCTTTTCATTGCCCGTCAGAATCAATTGGCGGCGTGCCCGTGTGATGGCTACGTTGAGTTTGCGGTCGATAATGTGCCCGTTTTCCTCGAAACTGTTGGCCGTCAGGAAGCCGAGTTGATAGCGGTGACGCACCGTAAACGAATAGATTATCACGTCGCGCTGGCTGCCTTGATAGCGTTCCACGGTGTCGATGCTGATTTGTTCGAGGGCTTTTATTCCCATTTTCTCTATCTCTTTGCGTATCATGGCAATCTGATTGCGATAGGGAACGATGACTCCGACGGTCTTGTCGGCATCAAACCGCTCGGCATAGAAGCGGTGAATGCGACCCAAAAGGCGGGCCACAAGTCGTGCTTCGTGGGGATTTACCTTGTCGGAAACCTGCGGATTGCCACTGAATTCCGACGGAATGAAGAGCACACGGTGGCTTTTCAGCGCGTCGTCGAGGGCATCAATGGAAGGCAAGGTGTAGTCGAGTTGCTCCTCTAACTGATGGGGAAGGGGAACCGGTTTCAGCCGTTCTTTGAAGTAAAACATGCGGTTTGGGAAGGCAGCAATGGCCGGATGCATACGCCCTTGTGACTGCAATACGCCTACGAAGTGGCTCCTTTCGGCGGCTTCTTCCACATGAATGAGGCGCTCGAAAAGCGAGTTTCGGCAGTTAGTCAGGCCGATATTGTTGAGTTGTTTGTCGTGAACGGCCGACACGTTTGGCTCTTGTTGCACCACTGCGGGCAGTTGTTTGTGGTCTCCGATGAGGACGAATTTCGGCAAACGTGACAGCAATCCCACGAGATGAGGCTCCAAAATCTGACTCGCTTCGTCGATGATGGCCATCGAGAATGACTTGAGTTCGAAGAGATAAGTCTTGCTTTGGAGCGTGCTGGTGGTGCCGACAATGACCTGAGATGACTGCAATTGCAGGCGAATGTGGTTCAGATGGGGGTGCTGTTCGATGTATTCCGTGAGCAGATGTGAGCGATATCGCTTGTCACAACTGTAGGGATTGCCGATGCGAATGTAGTCGATAGCGTTGTCGGAAAGCATGCCGCAGATTTCATCTACGGCGCGGTTGGTGTAGCTCATCAGCAGGATTGACTGCCTTTTTGCCAGTGCTTCACGCACCATGAACTGAAGGGCCATGCTCGTTTTGCCCGTTCCCGGAGGCCCCACGAGCAGGAAATAGTCTTTTGCCTGAAAGGCTTTCAGCAGCAAAGGGTCGTAAGTAGGGTGATAGCTTCTTGTGAGTTGCACGGCAGCATCAAGCTCCGGGGCACGCTGGGCCAGCAATAATTGCCGGCAACTTGGGGCCGATGAGACGAATTGATGCAGCGAACGAATGGCCGAAGTGGCGGCAATGTCGCTGCCACTGTGCTCGATGGCCCACACGTTTCCAGCCTTCGGAATGGGGTTTACGGTCTTGATGGTGACGCTATCTGTGTGGATTTCGATGAGGTTTCCCTTGAAAAGGAGCGCCTTTCTGACGTCGGGTTCTTCCGAAGGGCTATAGGAATAGAGGTAAACCATGTCGCCCAAGCGGAAGTTGGGCAGGAAGTCTTCGCCCTGATTGGGCACATCGAGCGTGATGACATCATAGCCGTTGAGTTGCTTGCTCTTTGCTTTTCGGGCAATGGTGAGGCCGGTATAGATGTTTCCCGTCTCTTTTTTGACGGCCAAAGGCATGTTCCATAGGTCGGCCATACTGTTGCCCAAGCCCTCTTGCGCCCCTGTTTTTGCAGCCAATTGTTCGCGGAAAACGAAGGCCATCATGCGTTCGTAGTAGGCCTTTTCGAGTGGCGTGAGCCGGTGAAGCGGCTCAATGACACTGTCGAGACGGGGCTGAATGTAGTTGAAAAAGAATGGCGTTGCGAGGTGACGTTCGTTGAGAATGTCGGCCGAAAGCGCCTCCGTTGTGCCCTCAAAACCATTGAGTGCGAAGCCGAATTCATTGGCAACGATACGGTTGCGCAGCCGGATTGCCTCGCGAAAGAGCTTTTGATAGAAGTTCACAACGACCAATCCACCCGGCAAAGGGTACTTGGAATAGAGCAGTCGCATGTCGATATTGTGACTCGAAATGCGGAAGTTTTGACGCAGAACTCCGTAATATAGCAACAGTTGGACATAGTGTTCTTCCTTCTGAAAGCTGCCATATTTGTTCGGTTTTTGGCTTTGAATGTTGTAGTTACTGCCTGCTTTTTGCTCCACAAGTAGCTTGAAATCGGTGGTCATTAGGTCGACACGGCCTTGCAATCCCAGCTGTTCGCAGACGAAAGATGGCTCAAGGACGGCTTTTTCCCGACTGAAACTGCCGGCTTTATGCGGCTTTTGGGGGTCGCTGTGGAGGTCGCCAAAGAGTTCGGTTACAATGTCCTGAATGTTTTGGGTCTGCCGGAGTGCGGCCGCGCGGAAGTCTTCTTTGCGGTTAAGGTCGTCGCAAGTGCAGTATTCCAACGCCTTGTCTTTGAAGTTCTTCTTAAAAGTTTCCTGCCAAAGATAGCGTCCGTTGCCGTTGATGATGTCGTCGAGTGCGGTGCCGGCAAAGTTACCCAAGAGGATAGCCTGACTGTTTGCGGGCGGCAACATGGCGTTGACGAGGTAGGAAAGCGGGTGATGTCCGTAGTCTGTAAAGCAGCGGGCGATGCTGCTGATGTCGAGAAGAAAGTCGGGTTCATAGACAATTAAGGAGGCTTCTTGGGCTGAATCGACGTCGATAAGGTTTACTTGTGCACCGGCATGAAGCAGGGTTTTGAGATATGATTGATGGGGTTTCAGCCGAATGGTGAGCTGCTTTTCGGTGGTATCTTGGTCGATATTGACGGTGAAACTGTCGTCGGTGACCTCGTTGACAAGGCCGCGAATGCAGCGATAATCAATGCGGTTATAGTCCTGCGGCTTGTCTTCTACGGGCAGTTTGCCCACCAGAAAGGTCGGAATGTCGGCATCAAAGACCGCAGAAACGAACACGGCGAGGGCCCGACAGGCATACATCAGTTCCTCATGCGACAGACTTTCCGACCTGTTGCTGGCCCTTCTCATGCGCTGAATGGCTACCGTATCGCCCACGGAAACACGATGTTTCTTGCAAAGGAAGTCCACTTGGGCAAACAAGTTGCCGAAGGCAAGGTTACTTCCTGCCAGTCCTTCGCTGCATGCAAGCACCAATGTCTCGTGCAACAGCTTGTTGACAACGCTCGTTTCGGCTGAAATGGCGGCCTCGATGCGGCGGAAAAGTTCGTCGCTCGCTATGAAATCAGACATTTTCCGTTGTCGTTTTTTCCCACGCGATGAGTTGTTTCTTCAGTTCACGTCCCCAATGATACTCACCCGTCGTGCCGTCTTTGTGGATAATCCTGTGGCAGGGCACGAGCAAGGCGATGCGATTTTCGGCCACGGCAGAGGCCACAGCGCGCACCGCTTTGGGCTGTCCTACGCGCTCGGCCAACTGCTGATAGGAGATGGTTTCGCCCTTTTTGGTCTTTAAAAGCGTGCGCCACACCTTCTTTTGGAAGTCGGTTCCGCGCAGGTCGAGCGCCAGATGATGGTCGTAACCATCAAAGATAACGCGCTTCACCGTGTCGGCCATGCGGTCGTTTTGGGTCGTCGGGGTGTACGTTCCCCAGTGTCTTGCCAGTTCATGTATCACTTCCATGCGGTTCCAACCCAAGAACTGGAGGTCGCAAATGCCGTCGATCGTTCGGGCAACGATGATGGTTCCGAACGGTGTTTCGGCGAATCCATATACGATTTCGTTAGCCATTGTTGTGCTTGGAATAATCTTTGATTGAGAAAACGTCGTAAAACATGCGGTGTTATTTGCCTTATATCGTCGCATATTCTGCGACAAAAATACGCATAAAATGTGGCAAAAGCAAGAATGATGGGCTGAAAAGTGGCGTCATACGCCAAATGTTACTTGTCACCCTTCCCTTTGGAGGGGGCGGGGGAGGCCCTTATTCATTGCCCACCCAGCCTTTCAAAGAACGTAATCACCTCTTCCCACGTCTTGAACGCATCGCTACCGAAGGCGATGGTCGTGCCCATGAAGTTGGGATCAGGCTGCGGGTCGATGAAATAATCACCATAGAGGAGGTTCTTTTGATTGGTGAACACCACACGATCGTAGGCCGGTGCCGAGAGATATTCCTCCACCCAACGCTGCACTTCGTCCGTGTAAGCATGATTGTTTGTGGGCACCGGAGCCACGACATACACCTGATAGTGCTCCAACAGCAGTTCATAGGCTTTGTGCATGCTGCTTAATGGCTTGCTGAAATGGTCGTGCAGGGCATCATAATGCAGATAGATGATGGGACGTTCCGTGCCGTTCTGCCGGTCGTCTATCCAGCGAATGACGGGCACGAGATAGTGGAATGCCACCTTGTCTATAAGCCGATGCTCACCATGAAAACGGATAGCATTGGGGTAATGCGCCTTGAACAGGTCGAAAGTGTGCACAACCGGATCGTTATCCCCAAAGAGACCGTAGACGCGTTTGCGCTCTTCGGCATCGATATTTGCAAAACACTGCGCCGTGATGTCCCTGTATTCCTTGACGAGTCCCTTGGTGACAATCACCTCCTGCACGCCATCCTTGCGCGGATTTTGAAACACTTGACGCCCCATCATGCTGCTCATGGTGTCGCCCATCTCAAAGGCCGGATTGACAAGAATGCGGTCCGTGCCCCGCAACATCTCCGTGTACATGCCGCCCATCGACGTTCCGATGATGAGGTCGGGGCGCTCTTCGTCGACCATATTGCGCAATAAAGGCATGGCATCTTGAGGGCATAGGGGTATGTCTTCGGCTACAATGGTGGCTCCGGGTATGAGCTCTTGCAGCATTTTCACCGTTCCGCTCTGCGCCGAGGACAAGAAACCGTGCACGTACATGATTTTCTTTCCCCGCATCAGCGTGGGGAACTGTTTGCTATAAGCGTTTTCCATTTCTTCTGTTTCGTTTGTTCTGCCGGATTGCAAAGCTACAAAAAAGTACGTAAAAGCAGGAATAAAAACACAAGAAAATAGAAGCGGTTTTTTGTTCCCAATCCGTCATAGGTCTTGCGCTGCGTGGGCAATTCATTTTCCGATTGATTTGAGGCTTCCGCCCCAGGGCGACGTTAACACCTATTTGCGTTTGAAGCTTTCGCCCCGGGGCGATGTTAAGACATGTTTACATTTGGAACTTTCGCCCTAGGGCGAAGTTAATATCTGTTTACGTTTGGGCTTGCGCCCTAGGGCGACGTTAACATATGTTTATGTTTGAAGCTTTCGCCCCGGGGCGACGTTAATACACGTTCACATTTGGAACTTTCGCCCTAGGGCGAAGTTAATATATGTTTACGTTTAGGATTTGCGCCCCGGGGCGCAAGCAACATTTCCTTCGATTTGAGAATTGCGCCCGGGGGCGAAGGTCAATATCGATGTAGAATAATGATGACGCGCCTTCAATTATCCTTCCAAAAGGCGGGGGTAAAGATGACGAGAATGGTGAAGATTTCGAGACGACCGACGAGCATCAGCGTCGAGCAAAGCCATTTGATGCCCGATGGAAGCATCGACCAGCTCATTGTGGGACCGATTTCGAGGCCGAGCGACGGGCCGACGTTGCCGATGGAACTCAGGACGATGGTGATGGCGTTGGTGTTGTCAATGCCCGCGGCGATGATGATGAACGAGGCCACGAGGCAGAGCACGAGGTAGACGGAGAGAAAGGAAAGCAGCGTGACGCGGTGCTGCACGGAAATATTGTTGCCGTCGACATGAACGGGTAGGACGGCGTTGGGATGAAGGATTTGTCGGAACTCGTTGCGGATAATCTTGAGCAGGACGACGATGCGGATGCTCTTGAAGCCGCCGCTCGTGCTGCCCGAGCAGGCACCGAGGAACATGCAGGTGGCAAGGACCACCCATGTGACGTGGGGCCATGTGGCGGCGTCATCATTGAAGAGACCCGTCGTCGTGATGAACGAAACCACTTGGAAGATGCCGCAGCGGAAGGCTTTTTCTATGGCGTAGCCGTTGTGTATCATCAGTTCGGCCATGATGAAGATCGTAAAGCCGAGAACGACGAGGGCGTAGAAGCGGAACTCTTCGCTTTTATACATGAGTTTCAGCGAGCGGTGGGTGGCCGTCGTGTAGAGTAGCGTGAAGTTCACGCCCGAGAGGAAGCAGAAGAAGGTGGCGATGTATTCGATGGCGGGCGAGCGGAAGAACTCGGCGCTGTCGGTGTGGGTGGAGAAACCGCCCGTGGCCGTGCTGCCCATGGAGTAGTTGATGCTGTCGAACCAGCCCATGCCGCAGGCCATGAAGCTGAGCGTGCAGCCGACGGTGAGCACGAGGTAGACCATCCATATCCACTTGGCGCCGGTGCTGAGGCGCGGGTGGAGTCGGGTGCTGACGGGTCCTGTGGCTTCGGCTGCGAACACTTTGACGGAACCGCCGACGAAGGAGGGAAGAATGGCCGTGGTGAAGAAGACGATGCCCAAGCCGCCTATCCACTGCGTCATGCTGCGCCAGAAGAGCAGGCCGTGGGTCAGCTTGTCTACGTCGTCAATGATGGTGGCACCGGTGGTGGTGAAGCCCGACATGGTCTCGAAGTAGGCGTCGGTGAAAGCGGGTATGTAGCCACTGATGATGAAGGGAAGCGTACCGAAGAGGCTGAAGATGACCCACGAGAGCGTCACGACGAGGTAGGCGTCGCGTCGGCTCATGTAGTTGTCGGCGTTTCGACCGAGAAAGCGGAGCACGATGCCCGATAGTAAGGTCAGGATAATGGTAATGATGAAAGCCGGGACGTCGTCTTCCTGATAGCCGATGGCCATGCCTAAGCAACTCAACAGCAACGCAGCTTCGATGAAGAGCAATGAGCCGATAATCTTGAATATGATGTTGCGGTTGATCATTTGTTGAAGATTTTTTCTATTGCCTTCATGTTGACGTTGTGGCAGAACACCATCACCGAGTCGCCGGCGTTAATGCGTGTGTTGCCCGATACAAGGTAGCCTTCGCCGTTGCGAACGAGTCCGCCGATGGTCATTCCGTAGGGCAGTCTCATGTCTTTGACGGCTTTGAGCGTGATACGCGAGCCTTCTTGCGGGATAAACTCGGCCACATCGGCGTTGGCGTTCATCAAGAAGCGCACGTTGTGCACGTTGGCGTCGAGCATCATCTGGTAGATGTGCCCGGCCGAAATGGCTTTCTTATTGATGATGGTACCGATGTCCAAGCTTTCGGCCATGTTCACGTAGTCTACGTTCTCGACCATGGCCACGGTCTTCCTGACGCCCATACGCTTGGCCGTGAGACAGGCAAGGATATTGGTCTCGGCGTTCCCTGTAAGGGCCACGAAAGCCTGCGTGTTGCGGATTCCCTCTTCCTGCAGCAGTGCGACGTCGCGCCCGTCGCCGTGAATAATCAATGCACGGTCGTCGAGCAGTTCATTGAGGCGGTCGCAACGGCGTTCGTCGGCCTCGATGATTTTCACGTCCATGTATTCGGGCATCGTCTTGACGGCCCTGACGGCAGTGCGTCCGCCGCCCATCACCATCACGTGCTTCACGTCGACGTAGTGTTCCTTGCCCACGATTTTGCGAATGAAAGGGATATACTGTCGCGTTGTCATAAAGTAGGCCATGTCGTAACGTTTCAGCACATCGTTTCCACCCGGAATGATAGTGTCTCCGTCGCGCTTGATAGCCACGACGTGATAGGGGTCTTCGGGTCCGCTGATATCTTTCAGCGGTTTGTCAAGTATCGTACATGTCTCTCGGAGCTTGATGCCCAGCATCACCAAGGCACCGTCGTGCACGTCCCAACGCTGGCGAACCCAACTCATCTTCAGCCCGTTGTTGATGTCTGTAGCGGCCAACAGCTCCGGATAGATGACGGAGCTGATGCCCAAATCCTCAAAGATGTCCGCGGAACCGGGCGCCACGTATTCGTAGTTATCCACCTTGGCCACCGTCTTCTTGGCTCCCAATGCCTTGGCAAGCATGCAGCCCATCATGTTCTTGTTCTCGTCGGGGGTGACAGCGATAAAAAGGTCGGCCGACGCGATGCCGGCTTCCTTCAACACCTTGATACTGGTGCACGAGGCATTCATCGTCATCAAGTCGAAGTCGGAGCCGAGCTTGTCCAGCTTCTCCTGACTTTCGTCCATCAAGATAATGTCTTGATTGTCTCTTGAGAGCAGTTTGGCAAGATACGTTCCTATGGTATATGCACCGGCAATAATGATTTTCATTTCTTCGTCTCCTTAATGGCAGCAACGATGCTGTCGATGTCCATGTTACAGATGCGTTTCAGTTCGGCTACGGTTCCGTGCTCGACGAATTCGTCGGGCATTCCCATGCGCTTCACGGTGGGCGTGTAGCCGTGGTCGCTCAACCATTCGAGCACGGCCGAGCCCATTCCGCCGTTGCGCGTGCCGTCTTCGATGGTGATAATATGCTTGAAACGTTTGCCTACTTCGTGGAGCAATTCCTCGTCGAGCGGCTTCAAGAAGCGCAGGTCATAGTGGGCGACTTCTTCCTCCGACTTCGTTATGGCAAGCTCGACGTCGTTCCCGATCGGCCCGATGCTGATAACGGCCGTCTGCTTGCCGTCGCGCAGTTTGCGACCCGTGCCCACCTCGACCGCTTCCAACGGGCATTGCCAGTCTTTCCTTACGCCTCTTCCACGCGGATAGCGAATGACGAACGTACCTCGGCCGGGCTGCTGAGCCGTGTACATCAGCCGACGCAGTTCGTGCTCGTCCATCGGCGCGGCTATCGTCAGGTTGGGAATGGGGCGCAGGGCCGCCATGTCGAAAGCACCGTGATGCGTCGGCCCGTCTTCTCCCACAAGTCCTGCGCGGTCGAGGCAAAGCACCACGTTCAGGTTCAGCAGCGCAAGGTCGTGAATGATGTTGTCGTAGGCCCGCTGACTGAAGGCGCTGTAGATGTTGCAGAAAGGCAGCAACCCGTCTTTTGCCATACCGCCCGAGAAAGTCACGGCGTGCCCTTCGGCGATGCCCACGTCGAACACGCGGTCGGGCATCGCTTTCTGCATGATGCTCATCGAGCAACCCGTCGGCATGGCCGGCGTCACGCCCACGATACGTTTGTTCTGCCCGGCCAGCTCGAGCAGCGTCTCCCCGAACACGTCCTGATATTTGGGCGGCATATTGCTGCAATCTTGCACGATGCGCTCGCCCGTCTCGGGGTCGAACTTGCCCGGCGCATGCCATATCGTGGCACTTTTCTCGGCCGGTTCGTAGCCTTTTCCTTTCGTAGTGTGCAGATGAAGCAGCTTCGGCCCGCGCATATCCTTGAGCTGGCGCAGCACGCGCACCACCTCTTTCACGTCGTGCCCGTCGAACGGACCGAAATAGCGAATGTTCATTCCCTCAAAGATATTCTGTTGATGGCTCAGCGCACTCTTCAGCGCATTATTCAGGCGCAGGATGCCCTTCTTGCGCTCCTCGTTCAGGTAGCCTTTGCTGTGGAGCCACCGACTGGCCTTGAAGCGCAGCCTGTTGTAGGTCTCGTTGGTATCGAGGTTCAACAGATACTTCTCCATGCCGCCCACCGCACGGTCAATCGACATATCGTTGTCGTTGAGAATAATCAGCAGGTCGTTGGGCGTGCTCGACACGTTGTTGAGCCCCTCGAAAGCCAGTCCGCCGCTCATCGCACCATCGCCGATGACCGCCACGACATGCCTTCCGCTGCCATTCGCCGCCACAGCCATGCCCAAGGCCGCCGAAATCGAATTGCTGGCATGCCCGCAGGCGAACGTGTCGTATTCGCTTTCGGCCGGACTTGGAAACGGACAGATGCCATGCAGCTTCCGGTTCGTGCAGAACCGGTCGCGCCGCCCCGTCAGTATCTTGTGCCCGTAGGCCTGATGCCCCACGTCCCACACGATACGGTCCTCCGGCGTGTCGAAAACGTAATGCAGGGCCACCGTAATCTCCACGGCACCCAACGAAGACGCGAAGTGCCCCGGGTTCACCGCCACTTCGTCGATAATCTTTCCGCGCAGCTCCTTGCACACTTCGGGCAACCGCTCGAGGTCGAGCCGCCGCAGGTCGGCAGGGTATTTGATTTGGTTTAATAATTCGAATTTGTCACTACTCATCAATACGTGCAGCATGATTAACGCTGCAAAGGTAAGCTAAACAAACGTAACACGCAAAGAAAACGTCTATTTATTTCAGCCACCCTTTCCCTTTTTCCTTTTCCGTCCCCTTATATAATAAGGTGAAAATATTTTCCTACCGCATCTTTTATAACGCATAACCGTAGAGAAATGCTTTTTCCTCCGCATGTCTTGTGACTCCCAACCGTATATCTTATGATTTACAACCGTATATCTTGTGATTTATAACCGTATATCTTATGATTTACAACCGGAGGGAAACATTTTTCCTTCCGTATGTTCCGTGATTTCCATCCGTATCTTTTTGAATTATCTCCATGGAGAAACGAACTTATCTCCATGGAGATAAATATTTTTCTCCACGGAGATAAGAATTTATCTCCACGGAGATAATTCAAAAAGATACGGACGGAAAAAATAAAAGATACGGAGGAAAATGTCTTTCCTCCGTATTCTAAAAACGTTTTCATCTTGAACGGACGCACAGCCTTTGCGTCTCTATCATCATTTCTCAGCCTTTTGCGTGGCCGACCAATGCGTTCAGTAGTCCTTCCACGCCGTCTTCAATCAGGTCGAGCGCCCGTTCAAAGTCGGCGGCGCCGCCATAATAGGGGTCGGGCACGCTCGTTGCGTGCGGGTGGGCAGTGAAGAAGTCGGCCATTCGCACTACTTTCCGAGCCTCTTCGGGCGCGGCTTTGGCGGTGATGATGCGGTAATTGTCGTCGTCCATGACCACAATGCGGTCGAAATGCTTGAAGTCTGAAGGCCGGATTTGTCGTGCGCGATGGTCGATTTGATAGCCGCGACGGGCGCCGTGCTCGCGCATTCGGCGGTCGGGAAGCTCTCCTTCGTGCCAGTTTCCTATGCCGGCGGAGTCCACTTCGAAGCGGTCGGATAATCCCCGTGCGTCGATTGCCTTTTGAAACACGGCGTGGGCGGCCGGCGAACGGCAGATGTTGCCCAGACAGATGAAAAGAATCTTGGTGCGTGCAGTCGTTTTTGTGTTCATGTTTGTTGTTGTTGTTGTCAATTGCGTGCAAAGGTAAGAAAATGTGGGCAGTCTTGCAACCCTGTACGGTTTCTTTGGGCCGCCTGCCTTGCTGTGTTGCGGCCGGAAGATGGTTGCCTTTCGTTTATAAGGTAAATACAGAAAGACAGTCAAAGTCGTGTTTTTGTGGCAAAATGAAGATTATTCTGGGTGGTTTGCTTGCATTTTAACGATTATTGCTTATCTTTGCATGCAGAACTAAAATGTAAGAAAAGGAATTGCAATGAGTAAACTGATAAAGCCCGAAGGCTATAAAGCGCTGCTCGACATGTGGCAGACCGAACAGGGAATCAAGTTGATTAAAGACTTTTTTCAGCAGAATCTTGCCACGGAATTGCGTCTGCGTCGCGTGACCGCCCCACTGTTTGTGCTGACGGGGCTGGGCATCAACGACGACCTCAATGGGGTGGAGCGGCCTGTCAGTTTCCCGATAAAAGATCTCCACGATGCGCGGGCCGAAGTGGTTCATTCTTTGGCCAAATGGAAGCGATTGACGCTCGCTGATTATGGCGTTGAGCCGGGATATGGGGTCTATACGGATATGAATGCCATTCGGGCCGACGAAGAATTGGACAATCTTCACTCGCTTTATGTGGACCAATGGGACTGGGAGGCTGTCGTAAGCAAGGAGGAACGCACGATTGGCTTCCTTGAGAACGTGGTGCGGCGCATCTATGCTGCCATTTTGCGAACGGAGTATCTGACGTGCGAAACTTATCCGATGATTAAACCCTTCTTACCGCGCGAGATTCATTTCGTTCACAGTCAAGACCTCTTGGAGATGTACCCCGAACTCGAACCCAAACAGCGTGAAGATGCGATTTGCAAGCAGTTAGGTGCCGTGTTCATTGAAGGTATCGGCGGGAAACTAAGTGACGGGAAGAAGCATGATGGCAGGGCTCCCGACTATGACGACTGGAGTACGGTGGGAGAAAACGGCAAGAAGGGGCTTAACGGCGACATTCTTGTTTGGTATCCTGTGCTGAACCGCGCGATAGAATTAAGCTCCATGGGCATCAGGGTGGACAAGGATGCCTTGCTGCGACAACTGAAAATAGAGGGAAAAGAAGACCGAAAGGCGTTGTATTTCCATCAAAAGCTGCTCAACGGAGAATTGCCTTTGAGCATCGGGGGAGGCATCGGGCAGAGCCGTCTTTGCATGATTATGCTCCACAAGGCTCACATCGGTGAGATACAAGCCAGCATCTGGCCCGAAGAAATGCGCAAGGAGTGTCGCCGTTCGGGTATGCCTTTGATTTGAACGGCGCAGGCTGCTTTCACGACATATCCAAGTTGAGCGTCTGACACAGCCTGGCGAGTGCCGGGTTTTCTTTTTTCATTTCTTCGAAACTTTCACGCTTGGTGAGCAATTTCTTCACTTCGGCCCCTTGAGCCACGCGCCAATCGATGTTGATTTGGCCGTTGTTCAGTTCTTTAGCCAATGTGGCTTTGATGCGCGGCTTAATGGAAGCCACCTGAGTGAGAATGATTTGATTGTCAAGCACAATCTCTATGTTTGGAAACTCGGTTATTCGGGGCGTTACGTTCTTCAATCGCGTTGCCAGAACCTGAAGTTCCTGTGGCATTCTGACCAACATTGCAAACCAAGAAGTCTCGAGTTGGTCTTGCGTGAAGTGTCTTTCCTGTGTCGTGTCTACTTCGAATTGCTCCGTTTTCGGCTCTTCGGAGCGGTTTACCTGCGCCCGATGCCCACGGAAAGTGAAGCCGAGGGTATCGATGTTCACGTTGGAGAGGGGCTTTGTCGGTGCCTTTTCGAGGGTGTTTGTTGCCGAAACCGCAGGCGAAGAGGCCTGAACAACGGTTTCGGTAGGTTTTGGTTGCGTTCTCTCTCGGGGAGAGACGGCGTGTTTCTCAGCCGCAGCCACCTGCAAAGCTGCTGTCGTTGGCTGAGATTTCATCAGATTTTTGAACAGGGATTTCAATCGCTTAGGGCTACGCCCCGCGCCGGTATCGTCTTCGGGCTGCGTGATTTGCGCCATTTGTATAAGTGTCAGCTCCACCAACAGCCGCTTATTGCTGCTCTGTTTGTAGTTGATGTCGCATTGGTTGAGCACTTTCAGCGCCTGATAAAGGAAGTTCACGGGGCATTTCTTGGCTTGTTCGTGATACTTTTCCCGCTGTTGTTGGCTCGTTTCCAAGAGCGGCAGCGTCTGTTCGTCACGAGCCATGAGCACATTTCGAACGTGTGCGGCGAGCCCCGTGACCAGATTGCCCCCGTCAAAGCCCTTTTTTAGAACGTTGTTGAACAGCAACATGATGTCAGAGACCTTGTTTTGCAGGGCATCGTCTACGATTTGGAAGTAATTGTCGGCATCCAGCACATTAAGGTCCTCTATTACCTTTTGATAAGTGATGTTTCCTTGGCAGAAACTTGCCGCTTGATCGAAGATGGAAAGTGCATCACGCATGCCACCATCGGCCTTTTCGGCAATGACGGCAAGTGCTTCTTCCTCATAGGTGATGCCTTCTTTGTCGGCAACCGTCTTCAAATGCGCAATCGTATTGCCCACCGTCATGCGCTCGAAGTCGTAGATTTGACAGCGAGAAAGGATGGTCGGAAGGATTTTATGCTTCTCTGTGGTGGCCAAGATGAAGATGACATGGGCGGGAGGTTCCTCAAGAGTCTTCAGAAAAGCATTGAAGGCAGCCGTCGAAAGCATGTGCACCTCGTCGATGATAAACACCTTATAGCGACCCACTTGCGGCGGTATTCGCGTCTGTTCCATCAGAGATTTGATGTTCTCCACAGAGTTGTTGCTGGCCGCATCAAGCTCGAATATGTTGTAAGAACGCTGCTCATTGAAAGCCTTACAGCTTTCACAGGCATTGCAAGCCTCGCCGTCTTCGCTTGGATTTTCACAGTTAATGGCCTTCGCAAAGATGCGAGCACAAGTGGTTTTCCCTACACCTCGCGGGCCACAGAACAAGTAAGCATGCGCCAGTTTCCTGCTTTTCACCGCATTCTTCAGCGTTGTTGTGAGCGCATGTTGGCCCACAACGGAGTCGAAAGTCATAGGGCGATACTTCCTTGCCGATACAATATAATCTTCCATTTTTTCTGAATTGATGATGCAAAGATAGTAAAAATTATTATCTTTGCAAACAAATAAACAATAATGGCAGGCCGTTTGAATGGTATCTTGGGGTTCATTGCCCACTATAAATATCTTATAGTGGTTGTCATTGGAGTGCTCATTGTCGGCTTGATCGATGAGAATAGCTTCCTGAAACGTGTGCAATTGGAACTCCGAATCAGTGACCTGAAGCGCGAAATCAACAGATATACGGAACAGTACGAAGCCGATTCTCGCCAATTGGATGAGCTGAAACGTCACCCAAAAGCCATTGAAAGGATAGCCCGGGAGCGTTATTTCATGAAGGCAGATGACGAGGATATCTACGTGCTGAGCGATGATGAACAACCTATTGAGACGAATAATGAAACAACTGAATAGTCTACAAAGTCTTCTTTTTATCGGTGGTGGGCTCCTCATGGTAGTGGGAGTGGGCTGCTATGTGTTTATGTTTGCCATGCAAATCGTCTGTTGGATAGCACTGACAGGCTGTATTCTGTTTGCTTTGATGCAAATGATGCAGACCTATGAAGGCAACAGTCTGACCCTCAAACGACTGAGAAATATCCTTAATTTTGCCGACATGCTGTTCGTTCTCGCTGGTCTTTTGATGGTTGATAACGCATATGGTTTCTTGCGCTCTGCATTTGGCAATCAAATTGACTACATTACTTATATATATAACAAATGGGTCGTCGTTCTTTTGATTGCCGTCGTCGTCGAAGTGTATGCGGTTCATCGCATCGACCATGAACTGAAGAAAGAAAATAAATGACAGACAGAGCCATCGCAATGCCGATTACGAAAAAAACATAAAAGGAACACTCGATAAATTAAATAGCATAAATTTTCTTTCGCACTCCGTTACTTCCTATTATCTTTGTTAACAGAACAAGAAAACAGTTATGAATAAAGTCTTATACGCCTTTCTGACGCTTTTAGCCTTGACATCTTGTGCAGATGCTTACAACATTGTGGGCACCTCAAACGTGTCTAATCTCGATGGAAGAATGCTGTATTTGAAGATACTTAAGAACAATGAGTTCAAGACACTCGACTCTTGTGACGTCGTTCATGGGCAGTTTAAGTTCTCAGGAACGGTGGACTCTGTTTGCATGGGCAATATTTTCATGGACGAAGAAAGCGTACTTCCGTTGGTAGTTGAGGCCGGAAACATTACCATAAAGATTGACAATACACAGCAAACTGTCAGCGGAACTCCGCTGAATGACAAGCTTTTTGTGTTTTTCAACAAGTATAATCAATTGAAAAACCAAGAGTCAGAACTCGTTCATAAGCATGACCAGGCTATTATGAACGGCCGTAATATGGACATTGTGAACGCCAACTTGAGTAGGGAAGCTGCCCGATTGACGCAGAAAGAAGACGAACTTGTCACCACGTTTGTCACCGAAAACTTCGACAATGTGCTGGGCCCCGGCATCTTTTTCATGGTGACCGTGGGTTATCAATACCCTGAATTGACGCCTTGGATAGAGGATATTATGAGCAAAGCTACTGATAAGTTCAAGAACGATCCCTATGTAAAGGACTATTATCAAAAGGCACAAGAGAACCAACAAATCATGAATGGATTGCGTGAAGTAGAGCCTTCGGCAGCCGAAAACAATGCTCCACAAACGGATTCTCAGCCTGTTCGTCCGGCTCCGACACCTGCACAGATGGCGCAACCCGCTGCCCGATAACTGCAAAACGATGAAGACGATCATACAAGGTGGCACAGTCGTCAATGAAGGTCGCTCCTTTCGGAGCGACATTGTCATTGAAGAAGACCGTATAACTGCTGTTTGTGAAACCGCAGAAACGCCTCGGGGAGTCTACGACCAAACGGTAGATGCCTCGGGGTGTTTTGTTTTTCCGGGTGTCATCGATGCTCATGTGCACTTCCGTGAGCCCGGTTTGACGCGCAAAGCCGACATTGAGAGTGAGAGTCGCGCGGCTGCTTTCGGTGGCGTCACCTCGTATATGGAGATGCCGAACACCTCGCCTCAGACCACCACTCCCGAGGCTTGGCAGGAGAAGATGGCCATTGCCGGTCGTAAAAGCCATGTGAACTACAGCTTTTTCTACGGGGCCACGAACAGTAATGCCGACACTTTTGCCTCGCTCGACCGTACACTTTTTCCGGGAATAAAGCTTTTCATGGGTGCCAGTACGGGCAATATGCTGGTGGATAAGCGCGACCGTCTGGAATATATATATAAGGTGTGCGCCGACTTAGACCTGCAGTTGATGACCCATTGTGAGGACACCGACATCATCACGTCCAACATGTTGCGGGCCAAAAGCCTACAGGCTGACCCCGATATCAGCCTACATCCGCTCATCAGAAGCGAGGAAGCCTGCTATCGGAGCACGGCTCTCGCGGTGGAACTGGCACGGAAATACGGCACAAGACTCCATGTTGCCCACCTCACAACGGCCCGTGAACTTTCCTTTTTCGGCCTCGATGGCCGCATAACGGCAGAGGTAGTGCTGGCCCATCTCCTCTTTTCCGACGAGGATTATCAGGCTTTAGGCACACGCATCAAATGTAATCCTGCGGTCAAAACCAAGGCCGATCGCGATGCACTTCGCCGTGCCTTGACCGATGGACGCATCACAACCGTGGGCACAGACCATGCACCTCACGAACTTAAAGACAAGGAAGGTGGGTGTTTGGCTGCTTCGGGCATGCCGATGGTGCAGTTTTCGCTCGTTGCGATGCTTGAATTGGCCGACCAAGGCATACTGTCTCGCGAGCGAGTTGTCGAGTTAATGTGTCACAATCCGGCCCGCCTTTTCCGTATTGATGACCGCGGTTTCCTGCGCAAAGGCTATAAGGCAGACCTCACCATTGTGCGTCCTGCGAGTCCATGGACCGTGACAACCGACACGATTGAGAGCAAATGCAAATGGAGTCCGCTGGAAGGTCGCATCTTTAATAACCGCGTTCAAACAACAATATGCAATGGACACGTCGTCTATGACCGCGGCCTTTTCGATGCTTCCTACCGTGGAGAGCCGCTGACATTCCATACATCATGAAAGAATGATACTGCATTACGATATTCAAGACATCGTTCCCTATATCAATTGGCTCTATTTTTACCACGCTTGGAGCATGAACGGGAAGTCCGAAACGGCAAAGTTGCAGTTGCGGAAAGATGCAGAAGAGATGTTACGCACTTGGGAAGGATGTTATCATACACATGCTGTTTTCGGGCTGTTTGATGCGAACAGCGATGGAGATGACCTCATCTTGGGTGATAAACGCCTGCCGATGTTGCGCCAACAGAAGCCAAAGAAGCCCGGATACCCCAATCTCTGTTTGGCCGATTTCGTACGTCCTGTTGGTAAAGGTAAGGATAAAGTGGGCGTATTTGCCACGTCGGTGGATGCCGAATTGCAGAAAGCTTATCTGCATGATGACTATCAACGCATGCTGTCACAGGTGCTTGCCGACCGCTTGGCAGAGGGAACTGCCGAGAAAATGCATGAAGAAGTGAGGCGAAACTACTGGGGATACGCTCCCAATGAACGCCTGACAATGGAGCAAACGCATAACGAACAATATCAAGGAATACGTCCTGCTGTGGGCTATCCTTCCCTGCCTGACACGAGTATCAACTTCATTTTAAATGAATTGATCGATATGAAAGGCATCGGAATACGCCTCACCGAGAGTGGAATGATGACGCCCCATGCCAGCGTAAGCGGCCTGATGCTGGCCCATCCCGGCAGCTGTTATTTTGAATTAGGGCGTATCGGGGCCGATCAAATCAATGACTATGCCCGCCGACGTGGACTGCCTGTCGAACTGATACGGCGGTTCCTCAAGGGCGTTTAAAACCAAAATAAACGATGATAGCAAGAATTATCTTTCTTTTGATACCGATGATTGTGCTGAGCGACTTCTATATCGAGCGGTACTTTCTACGAAACCATCCGCGTTATACGCCCGTTAAACGACTCTTTTGGTGGCTTCCGGGCGCATTGATGCTACTGTTTTGCTTGGCATTGGCATGTTGTGGAAAGTTCGTTCCAGATGATATCCGCTGGATAAAGGCCTTCCTTATCCTCCTTGGCATCGTCGTTGTGCCCAAGACAGTCTTTGCCATCATCTCCTTATTCGGCCGACTTTGCCGGTGTTCTCGGCGCAATGGCAGGCGATGGAACCTTTTTGGGCTCGCATTAGGCATCATCTGCGGTCTCACGATGGTCTATGGTGTGCTCATAGGTCCGCGGAAATTGCGCGTCACCCGAATAGATTTGGCTTTCAAAGACCTGCCCGAAGCCTTCGACGGACTGCGCATCGTGCTCTTCAGCGACGCACATGTGGGCACCTTTAATAATGGTTGGGAGCACCTTTTACAGCGAGATATCGATACAATCTTGGCACAACGGCCCGACATGATTTGCTTTGTTGGCGACCTACAGAACACACAACCCGCCGAACTTCTGCCCAATATGGCACTGCTTTCCCGCCTTTCCAAGCAGGGAGTTCCCATGTATAGTGTTCTTGGAAACCATGACTATAGCCAGTATTTCTATGGAGACAGCGTGGCAAAAAAGGCGTGCGAAGAAGGCATAAAAACGTTGGAACGCCGAATGGGATGGCGGCTTTTGCTCAACGAACACGCTGTTTTTTACAGCAAGGATAAGCGCGATTCGATTGTCATTGCTGGTGAGGAAAACTGCGGAGTTGGCCATTTTCCTGACTATTCTGACCTTTCAAAGACCTTGAAAGGCGTAGATCGGAAGGCATTTGTGGTCTTGTTGCAACATGATCCCAAGTCTTGGGAGAGCCGCATCTTGCCGAAAAGCCATGCCCAACTGACGCTTTGCGGTCACACACATGGCGGACAAATCAACCTTTTCGGGCTGCGTCCGACGATGATAAGCTATCATGATGACTACGGACTTGACGAGAAAGACGGGCGTTTCCTCTATGTCACGTGTGGTATCGGCGGCCTTGCTCCGATCCGAATTGGCGTAGATCCCGAGATTGCCGTCATCACCTTGCGAACGAAAAAATAAAGCATTCACGGCCTATGAAGTATCTTTACCGACTCTATCAACTCGTTATCTGCCTGCCAATCCTGCTGTTGGCGAGCATGATTACATCGCTTGTCACCGTCATTGGCTGCATGGTTGGCAACGGACATTTCTGGGGTTACTATCCCGGAAAGTGCTGGGCGTGGCTTTGGATACGCCTTTTGCTGCTGCCGGTCAGCGTCGATGGGCGCGAACATCTGGTGCCCCGGCAGTCTTATGTCTTTGTGGCCAACCATCAAGGTGCCTTTGATATCTTCCTCATTTACGGCTTCTTGGGTCGCAATTTCAAGTGGATGATGAAGAAAGGGCTGCGGAAAATACCCCTTGTAGGCGTGGCTTGCCAATACGCCCACCATATTTTTGTGGACAAAAGTGGGCCATCTAAGATACGTGCCACCTATGATGAAGCACGTCATATCCTGCAAGAAGGCATGTCACTCGTGGTGTTTCCCGAAGGAGCCCGCACGTTTACGGGACACATGGGCGTGTTTCGTCGCGGTGCATTCATGCTGGCCGACGACCTCCAACTGCCCGTCGTTCCGTTGACCATCAATGGAAGTTTCAACGTAAAACCACGCACCAAGGACCTCTATTGGGTCTTTTGGCACCCCTTGAAGCTCACTATTCATGAGCCTATCATGCCCATTGGACAGGGCCCGGAGAACATTAAAAACCAGTTGGAACGCAGCTATCAGGCCGTCATGGACGGACTTGAACCGGCCTATCAAGGCTTTGTTGCGAACCCGGATCAGTGAGGCTCACCCTCAACCCCCTAATCCTCACCCTCTATCCCTCCCAAAGGGAGAGGAGAATGGGCTTGTATTTGCAGGCCAATGTAGGGACATACGGCTTGTGTGTCCGCTCAAAAGGGAAAACAAGCGTCTTGTTTCTTTCATGTAATACCCGTCAAACAAAATAACATTTCAACTTAAACCATCAAGCAATGGCATGTAATTCAGATTTCGTAACCTATGTTGTTGACCAATGTTCCGGCGCAGGTGACATCACTTTTCGCAAGATGTTTGGTGGCTATTGCCTATATTGTTGCGGTAAAATCTTCGCGTTAATATGTGACGATTTGCTGTTTTTGAAACCCACAGAAGCAGGCAGGAAGCTACTCAAAACGGAAGACCTCAGACCGCCATATCCGGGAGCCAAGCCCTATTTCTATATCGCCGAAGTGGACGATCGTGACTATCTTACGGCCCTTATCAAGGCTTCTTGCCGTGAATTACCGGAGCCGAAGCCCAAGAAAAAGAAGTAGGCAAGGTTGTAACTCCGGCCTCTCTTTGCAGAAAAGCGAGCAAGAAGACCATAAAGAAACGGTTAACATTTTTTACAGAAACACTCAACTATCTTTACATTCTTGGCTGCCTCGTCCTACGATTTGCCTTGGTTCATCGTGCAATTTGGGGCAAATTGTCCTCCAATATGACGCATTTCGCACGGTGAAATGGGGCATATTGAAGGCTTGTAGCACTGCTTTTGGTCAGCATTTTGGCCCATATTGTCTCCTTGTTTGCATGAAAGCATGAAAAAAGGGAAAGCCGCGAAGGGCTTTCCCTCATACAAATATACTGTTTTTTGCAGGCGAATGCAAACCGAAGCTGAAAGAAATTGACAAAAAGATATATCATCTTGCATTTCGAATGCCGTCTATTTATCGGCTGAAATATATTGATGTTTTCAGCGATTCTACGATGTTTTTCTATAATCTGCCTGCGGGCTGGAGCCTCTCCTTGTGCTTTTACCGCCTAATTGCAGGCGGTTTATCAGAGAATAGCTAAGAATATCAAAGAATAATCATGTTATATGCTGGTTGAACGGGGCTTTGTGAGCCGCAATAGGGCTGAAACAAAAGGCCCGTTCTTTTTGTCTCGGCAGCAACCTTGTTGAACCGGAACCGCCACAAAGCGGATATGTCACTTCAGTTTATAAAGCCGCAAGTCGCAGGAAGCATCGTTTTTGAACACCGTATAGCGGGTTTCAAGTATGGGGGCTATCTCTCTTGCATGTCCCTTTACGAGTATCCATTTGGCATTGCCGCTGAATTCCTCCCGCATCTTGGCTTTCAGGGAGTTACTTCCATGGCACTCAAAGTCCTGAAACACGAAGAAACGATAACAAGGAACAATGTTTTCGTAAAGATATAGGTCGGGATTGCAATTGTATGCAATGAATGACCGGCGATAATCAGCAGGAAGGTCGCCCAAGAGCGTTCTATAGCGCGCCAACTCTGTGTTTTCATCATACAACGACATGAATACAAGGTAGGAACGTGCGCAGTAAACCGTTGTGACAAGGCCGTACAAGGCCGACAACGATATGACGAAACCGCGAAAAGCACGTGAAGACGCGTTCTCGACCATCAGCTTCACTTCCAAGAAAGCAATGCAGATGCAAGGCAAGGAGATAAGACCATAATGCGGATATCCGTTACCTCGCAACAGCCAGACAATGGAAAACAAAGAGACGAAGAGCCAGATAAGACCGGCGAAACGCCTGCGGGGATTTGCTATTAAAACGAGAACGGACACAAACAACAGCAACCATGTGTCGGCAAAATGTATCAATGCCTTGAGAATTGCAGGCAAGGAATGCAGCTCGGAGGACGATGCTGCGGCATAGTCCAAGTTATATAGGAACGTTCCATACCACATTTCGTCAAATGCATGATGGAAAGTAAAATAAGAAGCAAAGGGGATAAACAAGACGGCAAAGCCCAAAATGAAATACAAAAGGTTGGAGAACAGATTCTTGAAACGGCCTTTTATCATCAGCCAAAAGGCAATAACGGCTACCGCGGCACAGATGCCTAAGGCGTTCGTCAGCCTTGTCAAAAGACTGAATGCCAAGACAAGACCATAGACAAATGCGTATTTTGGCGGGTGATTTGCCGCTTGTTGCTGGTCAGGATCGGAAAGCCATTGATACAACAGATAAAAGGATAAAGCAAGCAATGGAAGAAGATATTCCTCAACACAATTGCCGCCTACGTTATTGGCCGCAAAACTAAAGGTCGGGAACAGCAGCAACAGCGATGAATATTTAGCCGAAAAGCCTATTCGCAGCAGCTTCCAAAGAAGATAAAGCGTAATGGTCAGCGAGACCATTTCAACGATAAACACCCCCAAACGAGAGCCCGTTAACAGGTAGCCCAAATAATTCATAAAGAAAATAATGGGGCCCTTCAAGTCCCATAAGGCTACATATGGCAGCTTTCCGTCTACCCATTCCTTCCCAATTAACTGGAAAATGGCAGAATCCCCAGCTCCCGGCTCATGATAAAAGGGTGATGTCGTGTATCCATATACTGACAGGCAAGTGAATGCAAGGGCCACACAATATAAAAGAACCCATAGGTTTGATTTGTGTTTCATTGTCTCCGCGCTTTATAGTTCTCAATCAAATAGGTCGGACGGTGCTTTGCCTCATTGAAAATACGCCCGATATACTCTCCCAAAATGCCAATGGCAATCAACTGAACCGCCCCTAAGAACAGGATAACGCTTATCAAGGTAGGGAAGCCCGCAACCGGATCGCCCCAGAAAGCAACCTTAATCAAAGTCCAAATGAGGTATAGGATTGCGCAGAAAGCCGTCGTACAGCCGATAATGGTAGCGAAACGCAATGGCGTTGTCGTGAAACTTGTGAACCCTTCTATGGCTAATCCTGCCAATTGCCAAAAGCTCCAATGCGTTTGACCATACGCTCTATCTTTACGATCAAATAGGATTTCTCTCTTCTTATAGCCTATCCAGCAGAACAATCCCTTTGTATAGCGCTCGCTTTCACGCAATTGTTTCAGGGCTTCGATGCACTTTTTATCCAATAATCTGAAGTCTCCGACATTCTTCAGCACCTCGAAACGGGTAGACCGGTCCAGCATATTATAAAACATCATGGACAACTTTTTGCGAAGCCACGGCTCCTTTCCTCTGTCTTTACGCTTGGCATAGACATCTTCAAAGCCTTCTTCCCAATATTGCAGCATGTCTTTGATCAAATAGGGAGGGTCTTGCAGGTCTGCATCTATCATGACGGCACAGTCTCCTTTGCAATAATCGAAGCCTGCAAGCATTGCTTTCTCCTTACCGAAATTGCGGGACAAGTCTACATAAGCTATGCGCTTGTCCGTGTCATACAGGCTTTCGATGATGGACAAAGTCTTATCTTTGCTTCCATCATTGATGAAAAGAATCTCCCAGTCATAGTTGGGCAATGATTCCATTAACTTTTTCAGCGCCTCATACAGGTGAAGCAACGATGCTTCCTCATTGTATGCAGGAACAATAACAGAGACTAACTTCGACATCATTAAAAATTTAAGGTGGATTTTCCGGGCTATAAATCATTCAATGCAACCGGCTGAAGCATGAGTTGACATTGCCATAAGTTTCTGAATATGTTTTGGTAGTATCCAAACAATAATCATATAACAGCTCTACTTATTAAAAAAGTGACTCCGTTGGGATTCAAACCCAAGACCTTCAGAACCGGAATCTGACGCTCTATTCAGCTAAGCTACGGAGCCAAGTGCATGCAAAGTTACGAATAAAAAACTGACTGTGCAAATGTTATTTGCCAATTTATTTTGCAATCTATGTGATTTGTCGTATCTTTGCGATAGAAATCTTGTGGAAATATAATCAGAATCGTTCCACATTTAATATTGAAACAGAAGCATGGACCTTACAGAAAGATTTATCAATTACACAAAATTCGACACACAATCGTGCGAAGATTCCGACAGTGTGCCCTCAACGGCAAAACAACTTGACTTTGCCAAGTATCTGAAGAAAGAACTTGAAGACGAGGGGCTCAGCGATGTCGAGATGGACGACATGGGATATATCTACGCAACCCTTAAAGCCAACACCAAGAAGAAGACGCCAACGATCGGCTTTATCTCGCATTATGACACCAGTCCTGACGCAAGTGGCAAGGATGTGAAGGCCAGAATCATTCGCAACTACGACGGAAATGACATAGAACTCTCGCCGGGCATCTTCTCGACAACCGAGAAATTCCCTGAACTGAAGGCGCATGTCGGCGAGGATCTGATTGTCACCGACGGCACAACATTGCTGGGAGCAGACGACAAAGCGGGCATTGCTGAGATCGTGCAAGCCATGTGTTACCTGCGTGACCACGATGAAATAAAGCACGGAGACATTCGCGTGGGCTTCAATCCCGACGAGGAAATCGGCATGGGTGCCCACCATTTCGATGTCGAAAAGTTTGGTTGCGACTGGGCATACACTATGGATGGAGGCGACTTGGGCGACTTGGAATACGAGAACTTCAACGCTGCGGGCGCTAAAGTATATATAAAAGGTGTAAGTGTCCACACCGGTTACGCCAAAGGAAAGATGCGGAATGCCAACCGACTGGCGTGCGAATTCAACGCCATGATACCCGAGACCGATATCCCCGAAACCACGGAGGGTTATCAAGGCTTTTACCATCTGCTGGGCATAGAGAGCCGGACGGAAGAGGCGAAACTAAGCTATATCATTCGCGACCATGACCGTTCGATGTTCGAAGACCGCAAGGATTTCATGGAAGAATGTGTCAGGAAGATGAACGAAAAGTATGGTGAAGGCACCGTGAGGATCGAGCTTCACGACCAATACTACAACATGAAAGAGAAGATTGACCCCAACATGCACGTGATAGACATCGTGCTCCGGGCCATGCAAGAGAACGGAGTGGCCCCGAAAGTGGAGCCTATCCGTGGCGGAACCGACGGTGCACAACTGAGTTTCAAAGGCCTCCCGTGCCCGAATATCTTTGCGGGCGGCGTGAATTTCCACGGTCCTCACGAGTTCGTTTCCATTCAAGTGATGGAGAAAGCGGTGGCTGTTATCGTCAAGATTTGTGAGATAACGGGCAATTTTGAAGATTAATCATCAAATAGAACAAAGAGGAAGTGCCAGACCCCGTGTCGCCCGATGATTTCAGAAGCATCTCCATCTGATTGCAAAAAGAGGGGGATGTAATTGCAAAGAGAGGGGGATGTTTTTCGAAAAACATCCGGATGTTTTTGAAATTAGAGGGGGATGTCTTTGGAAAGAGATAGGGATGTTTTCAGAAAAAACTCCCCATCTGTTAGAAAACGGAGACAGAAATGGCCTGACGCACGCCCTTTTATACTTTCATTATGGCAGAAATTCCCAGCTTGATAGAAGACCTTGCACTGGTGTTGGTCGTCGCAGGTGTCGTCACCCTTGTGTTCAAGAAGCTCAAACAGCCTCTTGTTCTCGGCTATATCGTGGCCGGTTTCCTCGTCTCTCCGCACATGCCTTACACCATGTCAGTGGTAGACAAGGGCGATATCCACACATGGGCAGACATCGGTGTGATGTTCCTTCTGTTCTCGTTAGGGCTTGATTTCTCGTTTAAGAAAATCCTTAAAATGGGAATGGCGCCCGTGATTGCGGCCCTGACGATTATCTTTTCGATGATGACGCTCGGCATTCTCGTGGGCCATGGCTTCGGTTGGGGTAAGATGGATTGTATCTTCCTTGGGGGAATGCTCGCCATGTCGTCCACGACAATCATCTATAAGGCTTTCGACGACCTTGGGCTTCGGCAACAACGTTTTGCCTCGCTGGTGATGAGCGTGCTGATACTCGAAGACGTGCTGGCCATTGTTATGATGGTGATGCTGAGTGCCATTGCAAGCGGCAATGACCCTGATGGCGGCGAGATGTTAGGCTCGGTGCTGAAGATTGGTTTCTTCCTGGTGTTGTGGTTCGTGGTAGGCATTTTCCTCGTCCCACTCTTCTTCCGCAGGACCCGCAAGCTGATGACAAGCGAGACGATGGTCATCGTTGCCCTCGGACTTTGCTGCCTGATGGCCGTTCTGTCCACGAAAGTGGGCTTCAGCAGCGCATTCGGGGCTTTCGTTATGGGCAGTATCATTGCCGAGACGGTAGAGGCCGACAAGATTATCAAGCTCGTCGAGCCCGTAAAGAACCTCTTTGGGGCCATCTTCTTCGTGTCCGTCGGTATGCTGGTCGAGCCGAAAGTGCTCGTAGACTACGCCATTCCGATTCTTGTGCTCGTGCTGACAATCTTGCTTGGGCAAGGCGTTTTCGGGACGGCAGGCTTCATGTTGAGCGGTCAGCCGCTGAAGAATGCCATGCGATGTGGCTTCTCTATGGCACAAATCGGAGAGTTTGCATTCATCATTGCGTCGCTCGGTCTGTCGTTAGGTGTCATCGGTGACTTCCTTTATCCGGTTGTTGTGGCAGTCTCGGTGATTACAACTTTCCTCACACCTTACATGATGCGCTTTGCAGAACCCTGCTACAAGCACATCGAAAAGACTTTGCCAAGGAAGTGGGTGCGCCGTATGAACCACGCCGGGAACGCTCATCAGAACTCTACGGAGGAGGAGAACGACTGGAAGGTGCTGCTGCGCAAGATGCTTGTTAACACCGTTATCTATGGCATTCTGTCCACAGCTGTGATAACATTGATGCTCACTTTCTTCCTTCCTTTCAGCAGACACGCCTTCGGTCACTGGCCCGGCAACGCGGTATGCGGGCTGCTTACAGTGCTGATAATATCGCCTTTCCTGCGTTCCATGGTGATGAAGAATGTGCATAGTGACGAGTTCCGCCGCTTATGGACGCAGAGCTTGCTCAACCGTTTGCCCTTGATATTCACCATCATCGTGCGGGTCGTCGTCGCCGCGATGTTCATTTTCTATATCTGTAACTATCTGACGCGCTTCAAAAATGCCTTGATGATAACGATTGCGGGCGTGGCCTTGATACTCATGATACTGTCAAGGAGCCTGAAACACCGCAGCATCAAGCTCGAACGCCTGTTCATCAAGAACCTTCGTTCGCGCGAGATTGCAGCTCGGGTGAGCGGAGAACGCCGCCCGCTTTTCGCAGGACACCTTCTCGATCGCGATATACACATCAGCGATTTCGAGGTCCCCGAAGACTCCACTTGGGTGGGGCGGACGTTGAAGGACCTGCAGTTTCGCAACCGCTTTGGCGTTCATGTGAGCAGCATTCTGCGCGGTTCGCAACGCATCAATATTCCCAACGGCAGCAATATCATCTTCCCCGGCGACCGGATCTCAGTCATCGGGAATGACGAACAACTGAAGGTTTTCAGCCAAGCCATAGGGAATGAGCTCATTCCTGAGGACCCCGAGATAGAGAAAAGAGAGATGAAACTGCGGCAGTTCGTCCTGTCTTCCGACACGCCTTTCATCGGAAAGACTCTCGCCGAGAGTGGCATTCGCGACCAATATGGCTGCATGGTGGTCGGTGTTGAAGAGGGACAAGAGAACTTAACGATGATAGATCCGCAGCGAAAGTTCGAGAAAGGCGATATTATCTGGCTCGTGGGAGAAGAGAACGACTTAGAGAAAGTAGAACGGCAGATGGCGGCTTCTCCCACAATCCCGACCACTTCGAGAGAATAAATAGATACGAAAGACAACCAAACACCATGGGAAAAGAACAATGCATCGCGCTTCTGACCAATCACGGCATCAAACCGACGGCCAACCGCATCGTGATTGTCAAGGCATTGGCGGCAACCGAACACCCGTTGTCCATGAAAGAGCTGGAATACAGCATTCTCTCCATCGACAAATCCAACATCTTCCGCACGCTGACCCTTTTTAAAGCGCATCATTTGGTGCACGTGATTGAAGACGGGAACGGCGGCATCAAGTATGAATTATGCCTCAGCCACGACCACGAAGAGGACGAAGATGAACACGTACATTTCTTTTGTGAGCAGTGTCACAAGGTGTTTTGCCTGCACGAAATACCCCTTCCTACAGTGTCGTTGCCCGCAGATTACGAACCGCACGGCATCAATTTCGTCGTAAAGGGACTGTGCCCGGAATGCCGAAAACGGTGAGCTTTGAATGTTGAAGATAGAACGTTGAGTTTATAATCAGTTATACTACGGTCTTGTTTGCATTTGCATGCCTACAGCTTCACGGCAGAAATATCCACCAAATGGTTGACGATGGCATAGATCGTCAGGCCTGCGGGGGAATGAATCTGTAGTTTTCGGGCGATGTTCCGGCGGTGTGTAATCACTGTGTTGACCGATATAAACAGATGGTCGGCTATCTCTTTGTTGCTCATTCCCTGCACCACGCCAATGATGATCTCCTTTTCGCGGTCGCTCAATTGGTCGTCTCCCGATGCCGAAGGGCTGATCATCTTCGATATGTTCAGTGTCACGCCCTGCTGACTCAGGCTCTTTTCCAACCGTTTGATGGCCGGAATGAAAATCAAATCCTCTACTTTCGAGTGCTGACTGAGCCACGATTCACTGTTGTAAATATCGTAAAGTGTGGCCGTGAGCAGGTTGTTATGCAAGGCATCCGAAGGTAGATACTTGATAATGATGCTTTTCAATTCCGACAAACGCTGCTCTACTTGGCGATGATGTTGCGAGAATGTGTTGATATCATAATTGCTCATGACGACGCCGTTCAGCAGTTGTTCCACATAAGGAAACACGGTTTTCTCCTCATAACGCATGTGTTTGATGACCTCATGCGCGTTTTCATCATAGAGTTTCAGTATGAATTGGGCCAGACTGTCACGCTCGTCAAGTGCCTCGACCAGTTCTTTTCGCATCGAAGGCAGGCGGAATTCTATGTAATAAGCATGTGAGGCCTTCAAGTATTTCAGCAGGGTCTCCACCGAAAGATTACCGGGATCGTCCTTACGATAATAGCCGTTGATGGTAAGATTGACGATGGCAAGGAACGTATTTGTGTCTACATGCTCGCTCTCGCACACTTCTTTGACGGTCTTATCCCCGAAACCTAAACTAATACCAAAGCCTCCCAAGCTCTGTAATATGTCGCAGTTGTCTCGGATAATGCTTATCATTTTATCATCAGCTTCGTATATCTTCTGATTTTTCATAATGTTTCACAGTAATTACATCGCGCAAAGTTATACAAAAAAAAGCAAATACACAATACCCAATACTAATGAAAAACTTTGAAAAATGAACTTTTCTCCTTCTGCTTCATAATGATTTTGACTTGCTCTGTCAAGACTTCAACAGCTGACATGAGGCTTGTCAAGTGTCTCCATCTGCCTATTAGCATGTCATAAACCTCAAAGTTCAAAGTTCAATATTCAAAGCCCAAAGTTCAATATTCAAAGTTCAAAGTCCCGACAGGGCCATGCAAACGTTTACACATACTTTATCTTAGTTGACATATATCAAGAAATCGTTTGCCTGAAAAATAGTTATACATTTGCAAATGAAACCATAAATTTTAACTTATGAAGCGATTTTACACACTCATTCTGATGACCTTGGCTGCTTTGGGCACCTTTGCACAGGGCTGGCCCGAGAAATATGACGGCGTCATGTTGCAGGGATTCTATTGGGACAGCTATGCCGATTCCGACTGGAAGACCCTCACCAATCAGGCCGATGAGCTTTCGAAGTATTTCAATCTCATTTGGATTCCCAACTCAGGTAACACGTCTGACTTCTATCACAGCCACAGAAAGACGATGGGATACGACCCTTGTTTTTGGCTTAACCACAACAGTTGCTGGGGAACGGAGGCCGAATTGCGCGACATGATCAGGACTTTCAGGAGCAAAGGGACGGGCTTTGTCGAAGATGTTGTCATCAACCATAAGAACGGTTTGAACGCTTGGGCAGACTTTGCACAAGAGAATGTGACGGGACCCATAACGGGAAAGACCTACAAAGTGGAGTGGGACAACACGAACTACAGTCAGATTTGCAGCACCGACGAGGCCAACCGAAATCCTAATTCGGGCGTAGCCGGCAGGATAAAAGGCGCAGCTGACACGGGAGATGACTTTGATGGGTTCCGCGATCTTGACCATACCAATGCCAAAACACAGGAAAACGTGAAGACTTATCTCGACTTCTTGCTCGAAGACCTTGGCTATGTGGGCTTCCGTTATGACATGGTGAAGGGCTATGCTGCCCGATATACAGGACTTTATAACGCGGCCGTGAAACCTCAATTCTCTGTGGGAGAGTTCTGGGATGGCAACAAAAACAACGTAACGGGCTGGATTGAAGGTACCAAAGTGGACGGGAAAATCCAAAGCGCAGCCTTTGACTTCCCATTGAAATACGCTATCAACGCGGCTTTCAACAGCGGACAATGGGATCGTTTGGCCGACGCTTGCCTGAGCAACGACCCCTATTACGCCCGTTATGCAGTCACCTTTGTCGACAATCACGATACCGGTCGCTACAACCACAACGAAGGTAACGCGCCCGTCTACGGCTATGTGGAGGCCGCCAACGCCTTTATGCTCTCCATGCCGGGCACTCCTTGCGTGTTCCTTCCCCATTGGCAGAAGCACAAACGGGCCATTAAGCAACTCATTCTCACGCGTCATGCCGCCGGAATTGACAATCAAAGCACCATCTTAAAGGCTGAGGCTACAGCCGAAGGCTTCATACTTAACGTGCAAGGAAGCGAGGCTAAGCTGCTCTTGCTCTGCGGAAAGAAGGCAGAATATAGCACAAATGGCTATCAATTGGCAGTGGAAGGCGAAGGCTTTAAGCTCTATATCAGCGACGATATCGACCTTTCTGAGGTCAAAGGGGTGGCCGATTTGCCTTATCATTTCACCCTTCCTGCGGGGCTAAAAGTCAACAAAGGCGAACGCTGTGCCTTCTTTGAAGCGCCCGAAAGTTGGGGAAATCCGACCGAAGTTTCATGTTGGAACTGGGATAAAACGGCCAATTATACACAGGGAAACTGGCCGGGAACGAAGTGCGAACAGGTGCTCACGATGCCCAATGGCCGCCATGTTTACAAGTGGACCATGGCAACAAGCGACAAGAGAAACGCCAACAACGGCAACGAGGGCATCATTTTCAGCTATCAGAACGGCAGCGATCGCGTCCAAACCAAGGACATGCCGTTCATCAACGGTGGCTATTACACGGAAGAAGGTGTGCAGTCTACGATACCGGGCGTCACCACTTCGATTGCCCAACCGCATGCTCTCGCATCGGAAAATGGCGCGAAACGGCAGGGTTGGTACACGCTTCAAGGCCAGAAACTCAGCCAAAAGCCTTTGCAATCCGGCGTGTATATCCACGACGGAATGAAGAAAGTGGTGAAGTGAGAAGCCTCTCCTAATTCCTTGAAGAGCCTACCCGTCCCCTCCGAGAGCCTCCCCCGAACCCCTCCAAAGGAGGGGAGTAGCCTCTTGAACACATGCAGAGGTGAACGGTTTTTGTGTCCTTCAAGAGAAACATTATAGCTTTTGTGAGCCGTTATCAATCAAGCGGTTGTAAAAAACAACGCAGATTGCGATGTAGGGACGCACGGTTCGTGCGTCCGCTCAAGGTGAATGGAAGTGCAAATGCATGATTGTCGGAGCGGACGCACGAGCCGTGCGTCCCTACATGCTGTGCAACAATCAACTTGTTCACCTGTTTACTGCTAACTTGTCAACTAAAATAAAATCGGACGCATGAGCGGTGCGTCCCTACATGCTGTGCAACAATCAACTCGTTCACCTGTTTACAGCTAACTTGTCAACTAAAATAAAATCGGACGCACGAGCCGTACGTCCTTACCTCCGTTTTCTTGCCCATCAATCTCAGCCATTTTACCGCGCAATATGGCCTATTTTACCGTGCAATATGGGTGAGATTACACGGCAAAATGGCTGAGATTGAAACGCAAGGTGTAAGCCATTGATTATCAATGGGACTGTATGTGACGATCCGTTTGGCTGCATGTAGGGACGCACGGCTCGTGCGTCCGCTCCGACAATCATGTATATGCACCTTCAACTCACCTTGACTTGGCACCCGATTCGGGCGTCCTTGCATTCTTCATCAATGGCTATTCAAAATCAAATGCTACATAATTCACTTGCTTTAGCTTTCACTTTGATATGTTTGTTGCGGTTTTTTGCAAAGATTAATAAAAATAATTACCTTTAGGTATTGACGCATATGGGAATTTTCTTTATATTTGTAACGAGAATCAAATGTTATTTATGGACTTTAAGATGGTACGATTATGAACACAAAAAAGACTTTACTTCCTCAGATCTTGCAGGAGTTCAAGCGGGAAGGCGAACTTGAAACTATCGATGTACACATCATTGAGACTGATGTTTGGTACACTTGACCTTGCAATGCCTAAGACTTGACGCAGGCTTCGAACCAAATAGGGGGGCAAAATCGCAGAAGCGGGAGGGTTATTCTATTTCGAATAAAATAAAGTTTACATCGGCTTCGGCGATAGAATAGAGAAAATTATGCCCTTTGGATAGCTCCGGAGCCTGCCATGAAAAGCAGAAAAGCGGATGAATGCACGTCATTCATCCGCTTTTTATGGGTTTTCTTTAACTGATTCTCTCTTTTTTTGATTGGCACTACAGGCTTAGCGGCCCATAGATATGTTGTTGTTAACGTTTACTGCGAGAGAAACTGTTGCTACAACTACTGCCAATACCATCATTAATGTTACCATAATCTTTTTACCTTTCTTTTCTTTTTGGAGGCCGTTTGCCTCTGTTGTTATCCTATTAACTTTCTAATTACGATGCAAAGGTCGCGAGGTTTTGCGGTATATGCAAGCCTTTGGAAGGAAAAACGGCTGAAATAGCCGTTTTCTTGCGCTATATCAAGAAAGCCCGATGGGCAGTTATGTTGCTCCATCAGGCTTTTAAGATGATGCATATAGCCGTATATTCCTTTCTTAGCTTGCCCTTATTCGCTGCGTGGTTTGCTGTAGGTGTCTCTGATTTTACGGGTTCTCAACAGCAAGTCGTTGTAGTGTAGGGCATTGATGTCGTCTGTTGCGACGTTTTTCAGCTGTTCGCGGCAGAAATTGTCTATCATTTCGAGGTGCTTTAAGGCGTAGAGTGTGGCGTCGGAACGACCGTATTGCACGTTGTTCTTCTTGTCGTCCTTGACGGGATTGATGGCCGCTCCTATGAAATCTACGTAGTTTTGCTCCACTCGGCGGCGGAAATTGTTGCCGCGTTTGTCTGTGGTGCTCATGGGTTTCCATACATTTTGAAACACGTCTTTCAGGTAATCGTCGAGCGGATAAGGCTCACTTGCGGTGTAACTGTTGGCCATACAATTGTAGAGTGTGGCTGCAGAAAGAAGGTAAGAGAGGGCTGTATTGGCCCTGTCGGTCACTTCATCGTTGGTGTCGATGCCCAGTTTGTCGACGATTTTGTCGGGATATAGCCATGCAGGAACCGTGAAAACGTTGCGCCCAAACCATGAAACAGCCTGCTTCTGGAGGCCTTTCGGCACGATATCGTTACGGCGTTCAGAGGGCCAATTGTCGCTATATTGGCCGTTAATATAGCGTTGCACGTGGTTCACATAGCGTTGAAATTGCGCAAAGACACTGCGGTATATGGTGCTCAAATCGTCTGTTTGGTCGTCGGGTTGAGCCGTCCAAGCCTCGATGTTCAGCATCACTCGTTTCAGATTCTTAATGCCGTATTCAGACGAAATCATGGCATTGTCGCCGAGATCTTCAGTTTGTGAGCGTGGATCTTGGCCGCGTCCCTCATCGCTTTTATAGCGTAATCGCTTGTTATTTTCAAGCATTTTGGTGACCTCACTGCGCAAGGTTTTCTTCTCATCGAACTCATCTTTGAACTCCGGACGGTACTGATAGCCCCATTTGATGGCCCATTTGTCGTAATCATTGATACGTGGGAAGAGGCCAGCCTCACCGATATTATCCTCTGGTTGTGCGACATAATTGAAGCGAGCATAGTCCATAATGCTTGCCGTATGCCCGTGTTTTTCGACCCAATCTTTGTCACGTAGCCTCTCAACGGGGGTAGAATTGCTGGCTATCATGTTGTGACGTAGGCCCAGTGTATGGCCCACTTCGTGACTCGAAACGAACCGGATGAGCTTGCCCATGAGGTCTTTTTCGAAGTTCATTGTCTGTGCCCGCTTGTCTAAAGGCCCGCATTGTGTCATGTACCATTTGGTCAATAGGTTCATCACATTATGGTACCAACAGATGTGACTCTCGATGATTTCGCCGCTTCTTGGGTCAACGATGCGCGGACCGTAGGCGTTTTCCTTCTCCGAAGGCAGGTAGCGCAGGAAACTGTAGCGGGCATCATCAGGGCTGATGTCGCTACCCTCGGGCACTTCCTTGCCCACAATGGCATTCTTGAAGCCCGCAGCTTCGAAGGCTTTGTTCCAGTCGTTGATGCCCTGAATGAGGTAGGGCACCCATACTTTCGGCGTTTCCGGGTCGATATAGTAGACGATTTGCCGCTCCGGCTCGACAAGTTTGCCCTTTGCATAGGCCTTTTTGTCTTTCGGAACCAAGCGATAACGCGACACAATGGCATCGTGCTTGCTGGTCTCACGGTCGCTGAATGTCACGAGTTTATTGCTGAAATACCCCACACGTTCATCGGCCAAGCGAGGTTGCATCGGCACTTCAGGGAGTTGGACGATGCTGGTATTGAGGCTCAGCGTCATGTAACCGTCGCGCGAAGCCATGGCCCTTCCTTCGCTGACTGCATAGGTGCGCAGGGTTGAAACCTCGATATTGATGGGGTAGGCCTTGATGGTATCGATGAATGTGCGGTCGTCTTGCAGGCCTCCAAGCTTCACTTGCGTCCGGTCACTGGCTGTGAAACCGGCGATTTTATTGTCACCTTTGAAGAGTTTTGTCACGTCGATGAGCAGCCGTCCCGTCTCTTTATCCTTGCCGATGATGTCGAATTGGTAGACAATGGGGTCTATTGTGGCTTGCTTTACCAGCCGGGCAATGTTGCTGTTTGGGTCGGCTTGCTGCGAATGGGCCCATGAACGAAGGAACAAGGTCTTGTCATCATAGCGTTCAAAATAAATGGTATTGTTGTTCACTTCTTCCCCTCTAAGCATGGAAAAGTCTTGTGGAACCGATACAAAACGCGTCACGGCAAGGAACAACTTGCCCAAGGCCGACTCGGGAATCTCGAAATACCAGTTCTTTTCTATATGTCTTACACCGAACAATCCCTGCTGAACGGAGCCGCCTTTCTGGAGGAGTTTCTCGTATTCGTCTTCTTTCTTCTCTGGCTTTTTCTTGCTCTTTTCGAGACTATCCTTGACTGCTATTGAGTCTTTGTCCAACAAAATCACATTGCGGGGAGCTGCCCATGTGTTGGTTGCCGGCAGCAACAACAAGGTCAGCATTGCGATAAAATGTTTCATTTCTCGTTAAAATTATTTCTTTTGTCGTTTGTTCATTACGTTTTACTTTGCATGTCTCGTCCTCATGGCAATGAAATGGAGGTGCAATCTCGTGGTCTATACGTATTGTATCAGTATGTCCCACACGGCAATGAGGTGGCAGACGCTGCCGGCAAGCACGAAAAAGTGGAACACAGTGTGCATGTATTTCCGCTTGTTAAGGCTATAAAATACGGCACCTGTGATGTAACAGACACCTTCGGCCACGATCCATGCGAAGGCAGATGGCGTGAGTGCGTCGATCAAAGGCTTGAAAGCGATGAGTACACTCAGCCCCATTCCGACGAAAGCCGTGGTCTCTAAGTTGCTGTGGTCTTTGAGATTGACAAAGCTAATGACGGTTCCTGCGATGGCACAAGCCCAAATAAAGCAGAACAAAGTGAGGCCCCAATAGCCTTGATTGCGCAGGGCAATGAGTGTAATGGGGGAGTAACTACCGGCAATATGCCAATAGATGGCAGCGTGATCCCACCTGCGCAACCGCTCTTTCCACTTGCTCCAAGCCGACAAAGCGTGGTAAACTGTGGAAGCAACATACGAGCATAGCATACCGAAGAGGTAGAGAATGACGCCTGCTGTGGCCCATCCGTTGTGCTCACGGAAGCACCACACGAGGAAAATTGTGCCGAAAACAATGCCCAAGGCAATGCCTCCTGCGTGGCTCCATGCGTTCCATAGCTCTTCTCGATGGTTGAAATGTATCTTCAGTTTCATGATTCTTGACTTGCAAGGCAAAGTTAGTTGTTTATCGGCTATCGTCAAATTTTCGTGCCGTTTATTTTTAGTTTTCAGCCAATTTTCAAGGAAATGCTCCTTAACGACAAGCGGATAATCACATTCCTACATGGCCTTAACTTCAACACGCGGTCCAGATTGTTATGCGAAAACGCGCTCTCTTCCAGCTTATGCTTAGGATGAAAGCGCGCGTACTGATGGACATCAGGCCTATTCTGCTACCGTAAAGTCGAGTTGTTTCTTCTCTAAGTCGGCCTTTGCCACTTGAATTCGAATGGCATCTCCCAGCTGATAGCGGTGATGATGCCGCCTTCCTTTCAGGCAGAAGTTGCGTTCGTCGAAGTCATAATAGTCATCTCCGAGGTCACGCATGGGTATCATTCCCTCGCAATGGTTCTCATCTATCTCTGCATAAATGCCGTAACTCGTGATTCCACTGATGTGGGCATCGAATGTTTCGCCAAGCTTATCGCTCATAAACTCCACCATCTTATATTTAATAGAGTCGCGTTCGGCATTTTGGGCCACGAGTTCCATGTCGGAACAATGCTCACACAGTTCCTCATAATGCTTCTCGTTGGCACTCCGTCCGCCCTCGGCATAGCGCGTAAGGAGGCGATGTACCATCGTATCGGGATAGCGACGGATAGGACTTGTGAAGTGAGTATAGTAGTCAAATGCCAGTCCGAAGTGTCCGATATTGTGGACACTGTACTTCGCTTTCATCATGGCTCGTAGCGCAACTGACTGTATCATCTTCGCTTCGGGCTTGCCGTTGCAGTCGTCCATGAGTTTGTTGAGGCTACGGGCCATGGCACCTTTCGTGCCGTCGGTCTTCACTTTGTAACCGAATTTCACGATAAATTGCCGCAAGGTCTCCATCTTCTGCGGGTCAGGATTGTCGTGTATGCGATACGGAAGCGTCTTTGCTTTCCGTCCTTTCTTCACTTTTCCGACGCTTTCTGCCACGGTTCGGTTGGCCAGAAGCATGAACTCTTCAATTAGTTTATTGGCATCGCGCGAACGTTTGAAGTAGCATCGCGTCGGTTTTCCCTGTGCATCGATGTCGAAATGCAGTTCCTCGCGGTCGAATTTCACTGCCCCACCTTTGAAACGACGGGCACGCAGCTGCTTTGCCAAGCGGTCCAAGGCAATCAATTGGTTGGCATTCTCTCCCCGATAGCCGCCTTTCGGAGCCGCCGGAGCAGGCTCTCCGGTGCCGTCAATGACGCCGTTGGCCTCTAAAATCTCCTGCACTTCCTCGTAAGCATAGCGGCGGTTGCTTCGGATAATGGTGTGAACAATGCGGTAAGCCTTGACATTTGCTTCGTCATCAAGATTGAAAATGACGCTATAAGCCAGCTTATCTTCGTCGGGACGGAGCGAACAAATGAAGTTACAAAGCCTTTCGGGGAGCATCGGAATCGTTCGATCTACGAGGTAAATACTTGTGGCTCGCTTCACAGCTTCACGGTCAATGATACTGCCTTCCTTGACATAATGGCTCACGTCGGCAATGTGAACACCCACTTGCCACAGCCCTTTATCGAGCTGTTTGATAGAGAGAGCGTCGTCAAAGTCCTTGGCATCGTGCGGGTCGATGGTGCAGGTGAAGACATTGCGGAAGTCTTCTCGCTCGGCTTCGTCCTGCTTCGTGATTTCTCCGGAAATCCTTTCTGCGGCCTCTTCCACGGCTTTTGGATAGACATAAGGCAGGCCGTACTGGGCCAAAATGGTGTTCATTTCGACGTCATTATTGCCGGTTTGCCCCAAAACATCAACCACTTCGCCAATCAGGTTCTTGTGTTCTGCGTCGGGCCATTGGGTGATTTTGACAACTGCTTTGTCGTTATTCTTACCGCCTTTCAGCTTCTTTTTCGGGATAATGATATCGTTAACGAAAATGTTTTCGGGCGTAACAAGGTAGGCAAAGTCGCGATCTACGCGTAGTCTTCCAACGAAACTGTCTTTCTTCCGCTGCAATATTTCGATGACTTGTGCCTCTTTGATGTGTCGCTGTCTGCGTGCCATGAAGCTCACTTTCACCCGGTCTCCGTTCGTTGCCCACATGGAATTGCGTTCCGAAACGAAGATGGGTGAACCGCCATCGTCAGGCAGAAACGAGTTCTTTCCATTCGATTTGCGCACGAAAGTGCCCTCCTGCACCTGCCCTTTTGTGTTGAGTCGGTAGGAAGTATCGGTCACTTTCGTCAGGAAATCGTCCCAAGCCATCTCCTCCATTGTGTCGATTGCCAGCATTTTCAAGGGGTGTGTATCTAATTTGAGTGCGCGGAATATCTCCTTAAAGCTTAGTGTTTTGCCCGGTTGCGTGGCAAAAAAGTCGTGCAATCGTGCGCTGATTTGCTTCTTGGTCATGCGTTTTCCGCCTTTTCTCCCTTTTCCCATAGTGTTCGTTTTTTATTGTTTTCCATCGCAAAGTAACGAAAAAGAAACGACAAAAGCAATTTTTATCCCGCTTTTTTGTGGGCAGTGAGGGAATGAATTACAGCTTTCCCACTATTTAAAAGATGTGATACAGCATTATAAAAGTAACCGTTCGATAGGACCGTCAATACTATAAATATCCGCAAAAGTGGTAAAACAAAAGGCAATATAGGTAATCATGGTTCGGGATATTCATCGTATCTTTGTCAAATAATTAAAGAAAGATATTAGTTTTTTTTAATGGTTAATTTAGTTTTAGAGTAATAAAACGAGATTTGTCGGGACGACAAGTCTCGTTTTTTCAGTAACTTTGCACATAGAAAAACGATAAACGATGAAGAGAATTCTATTCCTGATGGGATTGTTGCTGCCGGTTTGCGGTGCAAAAGCCCAAAACACGGTGAGCCGAACATGTGTGAGATACGAGCAGCGTCATGTGGTTTGTACGAATGAAAAGGGCGAGATGAACGTCGTCGACATGGATTTCGAATGGCCCGAACGGCTGTGTTACGTCGCTCAACCGGTTCTCCTGCAGCACATCAACGCACTTTTGGGCGACACATGTACGGCACTCGACCGCAAGATTGCGGCCATTCAAGCACGCTACGGACAGCCGTTGCAGGCAAAACTCGACACGATTCCCGACGATAGCAGGTTCTGTTATGCCACTTATTCCGTGCGCGAAGTGGGCCTACAGGAAGGACGTTACATCTCGATGCGGGTTGAAAAGCAAGTCCAACCGGGCGCAAATTCGTCTCAAAAGCAGGAACACCGGTTGGAATTATTTGTGTATGACATTGCCAATCAACGTATTCTTCAGGGCAAGGATGTGCTGAAAACGGAAGAAATCATGGAGAATCCGGCTGCTTCTTTCTATCTGAGTGAGGCACTAACTAAGGGACTTTTGAGCGATTATGCTGTCTCTCTCGATGCACAAAAGCTGTATGGGCCGGTCCCGGTGAACGATGGAACACTGCTGATGGAGGTGGGTAGCGAGGGAAAACCGACTGTTCAGTCGATGTTTCCGACTGCCGATTGGACGTATTTCATGGCATCCAAATTCAAAAAACTGCTCAAAAGTAAACCTGTTATGGGCACTCCCGTGGAACAATCTGATACGCTTTCCACGGCTGACAGTCTGTATGTGTATCGCCAAACCGACGTGGCTGCCTCGTTTTCTTGGTGCGGTAAGACGCTTGGACAATATATTATTGACAATTTGGTGCTGCCACCTTATATTAAGAATGAGGTGCTATCGGGGCGTGCTTTGGCGCGTGTGGTCGTCGAACGCGATGGAAGTCTGAGTCATCTTTCGGTTGTTTCGCCGCTTTCTCCCTCGTTCGACAGAAGCATCATCGCCTTGCTTGCACGCATGCCCAAGTGGTCTCCCGCCCTGAAAAACGGACAAGCGGTGCGCAGTCTTTGTTTTATTCCTGTAAACTTCAGACTGCAATAGGTTTCAAAATGACAGTTTTGAGACTTAGAAAAGGTGCATCTTGATAGCCATCAAGGTGCTGATATTTACAATATGATTTAATTGAAAATAGTTTACAGTTGTGATTGTAAGCCGTTATGGCCTTTTGTGTGTGATAATAGCCCTCGTTTTTCATGGTATGCTGCAATATGTTAGCAATTAGTCCTTATAGAATGGGTATGCTGCTATAGCGGTTTTACAAATTGTAAGCAAAGTGTTTTGTTTTTAATAAGTTTGAAATTGAAAGTAGGGTGTTGGATAACGACCGATTTTTTGAGGAAAAATATGTATAAAATAGTGTTAAAATAAGAACAACGTCATTGGAATTTTCTCTATATTTGCAAAAGAAAGCAGAATAAAAAACTAAAAAGTATACAGTTATGAAGCGAATTCTTTTGATATCCATGCTGGCATTGCTGACCATTTCAAGCTATGGTCGCCGCCATGTTGCTGAAAATGCAGTCGTTGTTGCTGACACTATCTACTATGCGGCTGACAAATCGAGCGTCGCAAACAGCGAACAAGCAAGTTACTATCGCCTTTTGATGAAGCAAGACAAGGGGCTTTCGAAGCGCGATGTGTTCCAAGATTTCTACATGAACGGCACACTTAAGGCCGAAGGTGAGTACAGTTTCATCGACTTAGGCAATGATGCCAACACCGTTCTCAATGGCGAAGTGACGACATATTATCAGAATGGCAAGGAGAAATGGCACGGTAAATACGTGAACGGCATGCGCGAAGGCTACTTTACGCTGCAGATGCGTGAGGGTGGCGTAGCCGTTGTGCAGTTCAAAAAAGGCCATTCGGTGCACAATTATTTCACGGTTACGGCTGCGGATGGCTCGATAGAGAAACGTCCGATTGCCGAATTGAAGGCTTTGATGTAAGCGAACAAGTTTCGCTCTCTTCTCTTCAATCAAAATAAATGAATTAGAAAAGTCTCTATTTTTAACAAGTAAGAATTACAGAGAGGCCTGCTTTGCGAGAAGCGGGCCTTTCTTTTTTTCTGTAAACAGGGGCAGATGCAGCTTTCATATCCTGCAGTTTGCGAGGTAGTGTTTGCCACTCGGTTTGCAACATGAATGACCTCGGTTTGCAACATGGCCCATTTTACCGCGCAATCTCAGCCATATTGCGCGGTAAAATGGGTGAGATTGCACCGCAAAATGGCTGGGATTGAAACGCAGGCTGCAAGCCGTTGATTATCAATGTGGCTGATGCCTTGGTTCGTTTGATTGCATGTAGGGACGCACGGCTCGTGCGTCCGCTCCAATAATCATGTATTTGTGTTTCCATTCACTTTGGGTGGACGCACGAGCCGTGCGTCCCTACATATCTGGACCGACCATATTGCGCAGTGAAACGGGACATATTGCTTACCAAGGTTCTGCTACGACCGCACCCGAAGATATGTCATTCAGCCGCCTGTGCTTCGTAATGTATTGGTCAAGAAACTGCTTCCTTATCAAAAAGATATGTTGTTGCTGGCTTCGGACAACGCCGTTCGGGCCATTTCGTGGTGGCGCACGTGCTGTATAAGCGGAAGCTGTTCATCAAGCTCTGAGCGAGGCATGGGGAAGGTCCTGCTGCTTTGCCATGAATTTGATGTGCGCATGCACTTCCTATAGAAGTATCGTTCCTTGATAACCGCACAGCCGGTCCTCTTCCTACTTAGGTTTGCGAATTATCTTCGTGAAGAGAAATATTTATCTTCACGATGAGAAATTTGTCTCTTCATGATGAGAAATATTTCTCTTCATGAAGATAATTCGATAGGGCAAGTATCTATGGCCTCACACTCCTTATAGGAAAGGTCTTGTATTCCTTATATGACGGGCTTTACAGGTATGAGTGCATGACGAAGTGGATGGAAGTGTCTGGCGAGGCACACGAAAAAGTTCCCCCAAGTGGTTCAGACACTTGGGGGAACTTTGTGAACAAGGCTTCAGAGGTCGAGGTCTACTTCAACCGGACAGTGGTCGCTGCCGAATATCTCGTTATGGATGGCGGCTTCTTTGAGCCGTGGTCGCAACCGATCGGAGATGAGAAAGTAGTCGATGCGCCAGCCGGTGTTCTTCTCGCGGGCGCGGAAGCGGTAGCTCCACCAGCTGTATTTGATGGCCTCGGGATAGAGGTTGCGGAACGTATCTGTGAAGCCATTGCCGAGCAGTTGGGTCATCTTGGCCCGCTCTTCGTCTGTGAATCCGGCGTTGCGGTGGTTGGTCTTGGGGTTCTTGAGGTCTATTTCCTCGTGCGCCACGTTCATATCGCCGCATACGATGACGGGCTTTCGGGCGTCGAGTCGGTGGAGATAGGCCTGAAAGTCGTCTTCCCAAGTCATGCGATAGTCGAGTCTTCGCAGACCGTCCTGCGCATTCGGCGTGTAAACATTGACGAGATAGAAGTCTTCGTATTCAAGCGTGATGACGCGACCTTCGTGGTCGTGCTCGTCGATGCCGATGCCATAGGCCACTGAAAGCGGCTCCTTTCGGGCATAGATGGCCGTGCCGCTGTAGCCTTTCTTGTCGGCATAGTTCCAAAAAGAAGTGTAGCCGGGGAACTGAAGGTCGAGCTGTCCGGCTTGCATCTTGGTTTCTTGAAGGCAGAAGAAGTCGGCATTGAGCGTCTCAAATGTCTGCGCGAAGTCTTTAGAGACGCAGGCACGCAGCCCGTTAACGTTCCATGAAACGAACTTGGTCATGGTCTCTTGGTCTTTGAAAGGAAGATGAAGTAGATGCCGGAGGGCCGGAGTACGTTCTTGTCGGACTTGATTTCGACCGGCGACATGTTCACTTGCAGTTTACTTTTGGTGGGATTATACCAGCAACTCATGGCATTGTTGAAAGTAAGTTGGTGGTTCTGGCTGTCGTAGTTGGCCGTGATGTTTGTCGTGAAATAGTTGGTGAAGCACTGATAGTAGCGTTTGTCTCTGTCTGCGAAGCCCACGGTTGTTATCTTGCTTCTTACAGATTGCGTTGCAGTATGCTTGCGGAGGGCATCTTTCACTTTCTTTCCTTCGGCGTATTCTGTGTTGGTCAAGTAGGCATAAAGGCTGTCAGGGACGTTAGCGATATGGACAATGGTGTCTCGGTCTATCGTAACCGTAACGTTTTCTATAGAGTCTGTGGCCTTGTAGAGCCGGCCCGATTGCTCGTAAACGGCATAAAGGTTGCCTTGATAGGTGCCTTTGAAGGCATTGAAAATCATTTTTGCTTCTTCCGGAGTGATGTTTTGTTCGTCGTTGTCACTGCTTAGGCAGGAAGAAAGCGCTGTGATGGCTGCAACAATGCAGAGCAAGGTGCAGGCGAGGTTACGTGTTTTTTTCATATTCGTTGTTTTTATTGTGGTTCGATAGGGGCAAGGTGAGTGGGGTTTTAGGCCGCTTTCCCGCCGTTGAATGCTTAAATTCGTTTGGATTCGCCACGCAGAAGGCTCATGAATTCCTGCCGGGTGGTGAGGTCGTTGAACACACCGCTGAAGTCGCTCGTGGTGGTGATGGCGTTCTGTTTCTCCACGCCACGCATCTGCATGCACATGTGTTTGGCCTCGATTACGACCATGACGCCTTGCGGTTTGAGCGTCTGCTGAATGCAGTCCTTGATTTGTTGGGTCAGGCGTTCCTGCACTTGAAGGCGATGACTGAAGATGTCTACCACGCGGGCCACCTTGCTTAGGCCTGTGATGTAGCCGTTTGGAATGTAGGCCACGTGGCATTTTCCATAGAAAGGCAGCAGATGGTGCTCGCAAAGCGAGAACACATCGATGTCCTTGACGATGACCATTTGGTTGTAATCTTCCTTGAACAGTGCGTCGGTGAGCACCTTATGCGGGTCTTGCGTGTAGCCGCGCGTCAGTATCTGCATGGCTTTTGCCACGCGCATCGGCGTCTTTTCCAATCCTTCTCTTTGTGCGTCTTCTCCCAAAAGCGTGAGGATATGCCTGTAATGTGTGGCGAGGTCGTCGAGACCGTCGCGGAATTCGTTTTCCGGATTCATAGCTGTTGAGTTGTCTGTATCATTGTTCTGTCCCTTGTTTTGTGCCATATTGAGAATTTAATCCTGCACGATTATCTTTCCTCTGACGATGCAGGCTTGCCGATAGCCCAATGCTTTTACCTTCCGCAGCATGGTTTCGGCCTCTTCAAAGCTGCGATAATTGCCCACACGGCATATCCAATGAGGCGAATAGAAGTGGACATAGACCGGCTGGTCGGGGTATTTCATCTTGATAGCCGTACTGGCTTGTTCGGCTTTCTGCCTGTCCAAGCGAGAGTTTCCGCCCGAAAAAGCCTGCACACGATAGCCTGTTATCTTGTGACTTCCACGCATCACCTTCTTCCGCATATCGATGGTTGGAATGTCAAGTTCGCCTTCTTCCTGTTGTTTTTTTATAGGTTCGGTCTTTGCTGTGGGCGTTTCGTGTCTCTCCACAGGCTTCTCCGTGGGTTCAACCTTGTTTGTGGCAGTCTTGGTCGAGTCGCCGGTGAGGATATGTTGGGGCTTTTTATTTTCTTTCTTCGTGGGTTCGGTCTTGCCGATTGCCGTTTCCTTCTTTACAATCTCTTTCTTCGGTTCGGTCGTTGCCGGTGTTTTCTTTGGCTGATTGCCATTGATGAGTTCGTCGATTTCCTTGCTCTGCGTGACGGTTACGGTGCCTTGTCCCGGCACATTCTTTCTTAAATGGTCGAGAAAAGTCTGGGCATGGGCAGGCATTGCCATAGCGATTGCTACACAGAAGAGCCAAGCGAACTTTTTCATTTTCTTGCGTTTGATATTAAATATTGGAAAGCCGGAACTTCCCGAAAGGGCTTTTTCTCCGGCTTTCCAATTCTTTCTCGTTGGTTTACTTCTTCCAAGCGTCAATGATACCCTTGAAATCAGCGGTCTTCAGTGAAGCGCCACCGATCAGACCACCGTCGATATTCGGCTTGGAGAACAGCTCCGGAGCATTTGATGCCTTGCAGCTTCCACCGTAAAGGATAGAGGTTTCCTCGGCAACTTCCTTGCCATACTTCTCTGCAACGATAGAACGAATGTAGCAAAGCATCTCTTCTGCCTGATCGGAAGTAGCGGTCTTGCCGGTTCCGATGGCCCAAATTGGCTCGTAAGCCAGTATGATGTTCTTCCACTCTTCGGCCGTCAAGTTGAACACACTGCCGTCGAGTTCGGCCTTAACGACAGCATTCTGACGGTTCGATTCGCGCTCTTCAAGCGTCTCACCACAGCAGAATATAATCTTCAAACCATGTTTTAAAGCCTGCTGAACCTTCTCTTTCAGGATCTCAACAGTCTCGCCATAATATTGTCGACGCTCTGAATGACCGAGGATAACATACTGCGCTCCGGTGCTTTTTACCATCTCTGCGGACACTTCTCCCGTGTAAGCTCCCTTCTCTTTGTCGGCACAATTTTCGGCACCGAGGCCCACTTTGTTGGCGTCAAGCACTTGGGCAACGCTTGCCAAATGGATAAACGGCGTGCAAATCACCACGTCGCAGTTGGGCTTTTCGGCCGCCAATGCCTCGTTGATTTCCTTTGCCAATGCGACACCTTCTTGCAGGTTGAGGTTCATTTTCCAGTTACCTGCTACGATTTTCTTTCTCATTTTATTTTCCTTTTGATTAAAGAGTTGATATAATTTGGTTTTGTTTTTCTTTTCTTTCAGCCTCACCCACTTGCTCCAAGCCCATAGACGGTCGGCTAAAGTCAGCAGGAACAGCGGCAGAATAAACCACAGAACGATTTTCAATATCTTGCCCGGAACGCTGTTTTTCGGCATCTTTCCCAATGCAGACTGTGTGATAGGCCGTGAAAGTTCGGCTCCCGGCAGGTCATTATGGCTCCATTTGTTGATGATAGTGCCGTCTTTGAGCAGCAAAAGTCCGGGATTACTGCGCACAATTGTCTTGAGTGTGGTCGCGTCGGTCATATAGAACGGGTATTCAGCTCCCGTGATATCGATCCACCGTTTGATGCCTTTTGCAGTGCTTGCCGTCAGACAATAGAACGGGATATCATGTTGTCCGGCATACTCATAGAGCTGGTCTATGTCGCCGAAGTTGCTGTCATCGGCTTGCTCCAAGTGCGGTGCAATGAGCAAAAATGTGTATCCTTTGCGTCCAAGTATCTTTTTCGTGAGGTCTTCTCCCGTCTTGTTATCCTCGATGGTGAAGTCATGTATGGGCGGAATATAGCCTTCGCTGACTTGCACGGTCTTGCTGTCAACGAACTTCCATGTGGAGTCCGGATAGTCGTTCAAGGTGAATTCCTTTCGCTGTCCGTCCTTTTCCATGATGAAAGTTGTCTCGAACTGCGGTCGTGGTGCACCCTTCGGAATCTGCATTCCCTGCAGAATATTCACGCCGATATGGTAAGGTCGGAAGTCAAACAGCGGCAGATAGTAAAGACTCAGTCCGCTGCTGACGAGGATAAACAGGGCCGTATAGTTGATAACAATCCACTGATTGCTCTCCGAGATAAAGCGGAACATCGCCAAAGGCTTCCGTGCTACGATGATTGAACAACCCAAAAGCACGATGTTCTTTACGAAAGTTTCCGTATTGGTGAGCTGCAGTGCATCGCCGAAACAACCGCAGTCTTTCACCGGATTGGCTATAACCAGCCACAAACTTACCAGCGTCATGGCTGCCATAAAAGCCACGATGAGCCTCGAACAGAGGCGGCGTTGAATAGCAAAGAGCAGGAAGATACCCATGCAGAACTCAACGGCTGCGAGCAAAACTGCCATGACCAGCAACAGCCAATCGGGCACAATGCCTTGCAAATGCACGGCCTCCGAATAGTCTTGCAGCTTATACAGCGTGCCAATCGGGTCGATAGCCTTCACGAAACCCGAGAAGATGAACGTCAGTGCCACGATGATTCGGCAGAGATTGACCGTTACTTTCTGCATTCGATGGTCTGCGCTCATTTGCTTTCTATTTGTTTTCGGCCAGTTTGATGGCTCCGAATACGGCATAATTGATGATGTCCATGTAGTTGGCATCAATGCCTTCGGATACCAAGGTCTGCCCTTTGAGGTCTTCAATTTCCTTTATTCGCTCTATCTTCGTAAGGATAAAGTCGGTGTAACTGCTGACGCGCATGTCTCTCCAAACCTCGTCATAGTCGTGGTTTTTCTTCAACATGAGTTCCAAAGCAGCCTTTGCATGCTCGTCATAGAGGCGAAGTGCTTCGTCAGGATTGATGTCCACGGCATCTACGAACCCTCGTTCAAGCTGGATAAGTCCGATGATTCCGTAGTTGATCAAGCCGATGAACTCGGGCCGTATGCCCTCACCAACGAGGGATTTCTGCTTGATTTCGAGCGATCGGATACGTTTTGCTTTGATGAAAAGCTGGTCGGTCAGGGACGATGGACGCAGTATTCGCCATGAAGCTCCATAGTCATGGAGTTTCTTACTGAACAGCTCACGGCATTCATTTATCGTGTTCTTAAACTGTTTCTCTGTGTTCAAGTTGTTCATAAGTTATGACTTATGATTGCAAAGTTACTTATTTCCCATGAAACAGCCAAATTTTTGGTCTTCAGGTTGGGCTAAGGATGCTGCTGACGGTAGCGAATCATTCGCACAACACCACACATTGCTTCGTATCTTGCCCTTAAAGAATCACATTTGGCACGCAGGATATTACGCTCATACAGCGCACGTTTGCCTTCAAGGGACTGAAGCGTTGCCTGCAAAAGAGAGTCGGTTTGCGCCACGTCGGCCTGTGCCATCTTCAGCGAAGCGTCCTGCCATATTTTTAAAGCTGCCCTGCGTGACGCCACAGCCTCAGGGAAACTCTTGCGCAATTCCATGATGGAATCGAGCGTCTGGCGGTAGTTTCCGGCTTTGTAAAGCGCCTCTATCTGCCCCAACAGCGGTGCGGCTTTCTCGTCTTGTGTCTCAGAACAGCCGCAAAGGGAGGTCATGAAAGCGAGCAGCCAAAAGTATTTCTTCATGCTGCAAAAATATAAAAATCTACCTGAAACGGCTCTTTCTGCCGCTAATTTTTAGTAACTTTGCACGCAATTTAGGGCAAGTTAAGAGAAATTAAGCAACAATGAGAAAGCTAACCGACGCCGATTTGGCGCGTCTCCTTGATGAAGATATATTCCATCTGATTGCAGATGAGGCCGATAAATTGGGACTTGAGTGTTATGTCGTGGGCGGCTATGTGCGCGATTTGTTCCTTGAACGCCCGTCAAATGATATCGATGTGGTCGTTGTCGGCAGCGGAATACAAGTGGCAAGCGCACTGAAAAGCCGGTTAGGCAAGCGGGCTCACCTCTCGGTTTTCCGCAACTTCGGCACGGCGCAGGTGAAATACCGTAGCTTGGAAGTGGAGTTCGTGGGCGCCCGCAAGGAGAGTTACAGCCACGATTCGCGCAAACCGCACGTTGAAGACGGCACCCTTGAGGACGATCAGAACCGCCGTGACTTCACCATCAACGCGCTTGCAGTGTGCTTGAACAAGGAACGTTTCGGCCAACTTGTCGATCCTTTCGACGGAGTTTACGACATAGAAGACGGCATTATTCGTACGCCACTCGACCCGGATATCACGTTTTCCGATGATCCTTTGCGCATGTTGCGTTGCATTCGCTTTGCCACGCAGTTGAATTTCTTTATAGAAGACGAAACATTCGAGGCGCTTCAGCGCAATGCCGAGCGCATTAAAATCGTCAGTGGAGAGCGTATTGCCGACGAAATCAACAAGATCATGCTGACCAAAACGCCCAGCAAAGGTTTTATAGACCTTTATCGTTGTGGACTGTTACAGCTGATCATGCCTGAGTTGGTGGCCTTAGATGTGGTGGAAACCCGCAATGGTCGCGCCCATAAAAACAACTTTTATCACACCTTGGAAGTGCTCGATAACCTCTGTAAGGCGCAATCTGGCAGCGGAAAGTCGGGCGAAATGGTACTTTGGTTACGCTGGGCTGCCTTGTTGCATGATATCGGTAAGCCGCGTAGCAAGCGTTGGGACAACGTTATTGGCTGGACTTTCCACAACCATAATTACGTGGGTGCGAAGATGATTCCAGGCATCTTCCGTCGCATGAAGCTGCCGATGGACAACAAAATGAAGTATGTTCAGAAGCTGGTAGACCTGCATATGCGACCCATAGTCATAGCAGATGACGAGGTAACCGACAGTGCCGTGCGTCGCTTAATGAACGATGCAGGCGATGATATCGACGACTTAATGATGCTATGCGAGGCCGATATAACGAGCAAGAACCAAGTGCGAAAGCAGCGATTCCTTGATAATTTCCGCATTGTCCGCGCGAAAATAGCCGACTTGAAAGTGCGCGATTACAAGCGGCTCCTGCAACCTTGCATCGATGGTAACGAAATCATGGAACTCTTCCACCTTGGTCCTTGCCGCGAAGTCGGGCAGTTGAAGCAGGCGTTAAAGGACGCCGTGCTCGACAATAAGGTTGAGAACGAGCGTGAACCACTGATGAAATTGCTCTTGGAAAAGGCCAAAAGCATGGGGTTGGTGAGCAAGTAGGAGTCTCATTTCCCTTACTCGTTGCGTCCAAACCTTGGATAACGTTATGGCGAAATATCCGAATTAATCGGTTCTCTTAAAGAAAAGGCGCTTGAAAGTCAGTATTGTACAAGCGGTAGTGCATAAAAACAAGAAAGGCAGATCATATAAAACAGCCTTTAAAAAAGGCCAATGAAGCCGATAAAGAAAGAAGTATGAGGGGACATATGCACTTAGGATACCGGCACAAAAGCAATACATAAAAGGTACAGGCTCCTTGGTTAGCCTGATTTCTTTGCCGCAATGATTGCACGTTGTGGCGTAGTTTGTGCCGCGATAGAAATAACGTAGGCACCGTTTGAGGGCTATCTTTCGATGGCAATATGGGCATTCTCGGTTCTTCATGCTCCTATGTTGTTAGATAAAGTCTTACGGCTATTTGCCGATTCTCATGTTGCAAATATACCCTGTTACGTAGAAAACAAACGAAGATTTGTTTAAAAAAACATTAATTCGCTGAATATCGGTGCCTTTCAAACGACGTTTCGGAACATCATCATGCAGCATAAGGCGCATCATTTCATTCTGTTTTCAGTGTCATCTCATGGAGGCTTTACCGCAGTGTCCATGAAAAGGGCATTCGCTTGCTTGCAAATATCAATTTAAAACACGATATTTGCCTTGTGATAAACAATGAAAAAGGAGCGGTATGCCAGAGATAAGTCGATTTTATGGATTATTATCTAATGTATATAGCAGACCATAACCCGCCACATTTCCATGTTTGGTGTGATGATTATAAAGCAACAATGACCATAACTGATGGAATAATCATCGGTTCTTTGCCTCGTAGGGCTATTAAAATGGTGTATGAATGGCTTGATTTGCACAAAGATGAATTAATGGAAAACTGGAAACGGCTCTCTAATTATGAAGTTGCTAACAGGATAGAACCCTTAAAATAAACGATAATGGGACAGCAAAAGAAAGCTCAACTACTGACGGTTACGGCTGCAGTGTACGTAACTGACAACACACTTCGCATCACTTTCAGCAACGGAGAGGAGCGGTTGCTCGACTTCACTCCGCTGATGCAGCAAGGAATTTGCCGAAAATTGCAGGATAAAAACTATTTCAAATCGTTCACATTAGACCCGTTTACGATTGATTGGAACAACGAAATAGGTTTTGCGTCCGAGTATCTTTACGAGCAAAGTGTGCGCTTATAAGGGGCGTTGTCGGTTTCTTCGCGCTGCTGTTTTGTAAATTTTATGGACCAAAAAACAGGCTGTTTCATCCGTGCCATCTGGAGAAGGAGAGGCCGAAAAAGGACTGTTTTTGTGCGTTTTTTTGTGCGTTGCTTCGCTATCTGGGCCATTTTTGCATGCAAAGTGGCTGGTTTTGTGCGGCTGAATGGCTGAAATGACGGACTGAAACGGCAGGTTTTAGCGCGTCATTTCATTCATCTTGCATGTTTTATTGCGTTATTTTGTGTTGTGATTTACTGCAAACCGAATAACTGTTTGGTTCATAGCGCATTGCAAAGTGGCCCTGAAATGCGCATATTTTCAGCGAAATTGCTGCCCGTTTTGAATATCGAAATCCTATGAAGTGCTTTGTAAATAATTTTACAGACTTTATTCTGTTTCCGAAACAGCCTTATTTGGTATTGCTTCATCACCCGTTTTTGGCCGGTTACAGCATAAGAATTGTTAAAAAGAAGGCTCGTATGAAACCATGAAAGGAATTAATTCGTAAATTTGCCTCGCTAAAACTATTTGAGAATATAGGGTTTTCTGAATGGGTTTACAATGGAATAGGATAACCATTTGCATGTATGACCATGTCAAGATAGATAAATTAAAATAAGAATTTAATATATATAGGTATGAAAATGAAGAAAAGTTTGTTTGTAACGGCGGTCGCTGTCTCGCTTACGGCTTGTAGCGGAGGAGGCGGAATGCCTAATTTTGGGAACGATGAGTACCCTGTTGAGACGATAGGTACGAACAGTGCATCGTTGCAATCCACCTATCCTGCAACCATAAGAGGCATTCAGGACGTGCAAGTGAGGCCGAAAGTGTCGGGCTTTATCACGAAGGTTTATGTGCATGAAGGGCAGGCAGTGAAGGCCGGTCAAGTGCTTTTTGCCATCGATAGTGAGACATATCGGGCCGCAGTTCGGCAGGCTCAAGCCGGTGTTAACACTGCTCGTGCACAGTTAAACACGGCGCGTTTGACTTACGAAAACAATAAAAAACTGTTTGATAAGCATGTGATTGGGCAGTTTGAATTGGCCACTGCGCAGAACAGTTTCGCCACAGCTCAGGCCTCATTAGCGCAAGCTGAGGCTTCATTGGCATCTGCAAAGGAGACCTTAAGCTGGTGTTTAGTGAAGAGTCCTGCCGCAGGAGTGGTGGGCAGTTTGCCTTATAAAGCAGGCGCATTAGTCAGTGCTTCGTCGCCAGATCCATTGACTACGGTTTCTGATGTCAGTACGGTTGAGGTGTTCTTCTCCATGTCCGAGCGTGACATTTTGGGGCTTACAAAGACCGCAGGTAGCGTAGGTGAGGCGCTGAAAGAGATGCCTTCGGTGAAGCTTTTGCTTGCCGATGGGACCGTATATGGCCACCCCGGCAAGGTAGTAAAGGTGAGTGGGGTGATCGATGCGGCCACGGGTGCCTATTCAATCATTGCACATTTCGCCAATCCGGAGCGTTTGTTGAAGAGTGGGGGAGCTGGTCAGATCGTGATACCTCGCACAAACAGCAACGCAATCGTCATTCCGCAAGAGGCCACAGCGTCTGTCCAAAACAAGTTATTTGTATATAAAGTGGGCAAAGACAACAAGGTAAACTACTCCGAAATCAAGGTGGATCCGCAGAATGATGGCAATACTTACATCGTTACAAGCGGACTTTCGGTAGGTGATCGCATTGTGGTTAAAGGCCTGACAAAGCTGACCGACAAGATGAAAATCACGCCGGTGACGCTCGCAGCCTATCAAAAGAGCATTGATGATGCTGCTAAACTCGGTGCAAAACAAAGCTCGGCAAGTGGCTTTGTGGGTGCAATGACAGGAAAATAAAAGAAGAACTATGACATTTACAAACTTTATCAAGCGCCCGGTATTATCGACGGTGATATCCATCTTCTTCGTCTTGCTGGGTACTATAGGTCTGGTTTCGCTGCCTATCGAGCAGTATCCGGACATCGCACCGCCTACCATATCGGTGATGACCAGCTATACGGGAGCCGATGCACAGACAGTTTTGAACTCTGTTATTACGCCGTTGGAGGAGAGTATCAATGGTGTGGAGAACATGACCTATATGTCTTCCACCGCAACCAATGCGGGAATGGCGATGATTACCGTGTATTTCAAACAGGGATCTGATGCGAATATGGCGGCTGTCAACGTGCAGAACCGTGTTCAACAGGCTCAGGCTTTGTTGCCAGCTGAGGTGACTCGCGTGGGTGTTACGGTCTCCAAGCGACAGTCTTCCAATGTAATCATGTATTCATTGACCACGGAAGACGGTCGATATGATGGGCAATTCCTGACCAACTACAACAATATTAATATTGTTCCTCTGCTGAAACGTATCAAAGGTGTAGGTGATGTTCAGACGCCGGGAACAGAGACTTATTCCATGAGAATATGGTTGAAGCCCGACAAAATGAAGCAGTATGGCCTCGTTCCTTCAGATATTATGGGTGTATTGGCAGAGCAAAATATCGAAGCAGCCCCTGGTTCTTTGGGCGAAAATGGGTCAGTTGCCTACGAATATGCATTGAGATATAAAGGTCGTTTGAAGAGTGCTACGGAGTTTGAGAACATACTTTTGACCAGTTCAACGACTGGTCAGACATTGCAATTAAAGGACATTGCCAAGGTAGAATTAGGCTCATTGATGTACAATGTGAAGCTGAATAACAACGGACAGCCTGCAGTTTTGGGTATGGTTAACCAGATTGCAGGTTCCAATGCGACCGATATTGCCACGGATGTAAAGGCAGCTTTGAAAGAAGCCAGCAAGAGTTTCCCTCCCGGAATGGAGTATACCATCGAACAAGATACCACGGAATTCCTCTTTGCTTCCATTGAAGAAGTGATAGTAACGCTGTTCATTACGTTGGCATTGGTGTTCTTTGTGGTCTACATTTTCCTACAGGATATGCGCTCGACACTGATACCTTTGATTGCTGTTCCAGTGGCATTGATTGGTACTTTCTTCTTCCTTTGGGTCTTCGGCTTCTCAATCAACCTGCTTGTTCTTTCAGCCTTGCTGTTGGCTATCGCTATTGTTGTGGACGATGCCATTGTAGTTGTCGAGGCTGTTCACGCCAAATTAGACCAAGGTTACAAGGATGCTATGAGCGCATCTATTGATGCAATGAATGAAATATCGGGCGCAATCATTTCCATTACCTTAGTAATGGCGGCCGTGTTTGTGCCGGTTTCCTTCCTTGGAGGAACGTCCGGAACCTTCTATCGCGAGTTCGGTGTGACGATGGCGCTATCGATTGTCATCTCAGCCCTCAATGCTTTGACGCTCTCTCCGGCTTTGTGTGCTATCCTATTGAAGCCACATGACGAAGAAAAAGACGAGACTAACAAGAACTTCGTACGTCGTTTCCACAGCAATTTCAACCGTGTTTTCGACAAAACAACAGAGAAATATAAGAAAGGTGTCACCCGTATCATCAACCATAAGCTATGGGCTTCGCTTGCTGTTGCAGTGGGAATAGTGGCTTTGATCATTACGATGGCGACCACAAAAACAGGGCTTGTGCCCAATGAAGATACGGGAACGCTGTTCATAATGATATCGGCTAATCCGGGAACAAGCCAGGAACGAACGGTTGAAATCGTTAACGAAGTAGATAAGATGCTGGCAAGTAATCCTGCCATTCAGCGGCGCGAAGCGATTATTGGCTATAACTTCATTGCCGGACAAGGGTCGGATCAGGCTACTTTCATCATCAAGTTGAAGCCTTTTGATGAGCGTTCTGGTGGCTTCTTCACCCGTATCAAGAATGCGATTTCACAGGGTGATCTGATGGCTTTGTTTGTAAATCCGCTGGAAGCCAATTCTGTTTTGGGTATGATTTACAAGCAAACGGCTTCTATTAAAGATGCCCAAATCTTGGCATTTGGCCCTCCTATGGTTCCGGGTTTCTCTGTTCAGAATGGTATTACGATGACCATGCAGGACAAAACTGGTGGAGATTTGAACAAGTTCTTCACCATAACGCAGGACTTCCTCAAGGAGTTGAACAAGCGACCTGAGGTTCAAAAGGCCATGACAACATATAATCCAAACTATCCACAGTACATGGTTGACGTAGATGTTGCTAAGACAAAGCAAGCCGGAATCTCCCCAACTGTGGTGTTATCTACGTTGCAAGGCTACCTTGGAGGAATGTATGCGTCTAACTTCAACGCCTATGGTAAGCTCTATCGTGTGATGATTCAGGCCGCACCTAACGACAGATTACGTCCCGAACAGCTGAGTAATATCTACGTACGCACAGCAAGTGGGAAGATGTCTCCAGTCTCTGAGTTCTGCAGTTTAAGGCGTGTTTACGGTCCATCCAACATTGCTCGCTTCAATTTGTTCACGGCTATTAATGTCAGTGTGACCACAGCTACGGGCTATTCTACAGGACAAGCCATGGAAGCTATAGCCGAAGTGGCAAAGAATACGCTGCCCCAAGGCTACGGATATGAGTATTCCGGACTGACAAGATCAGAAGCCGAAAGCAGTAATACCACGGCCATTGTGCTCGTGCTCTGCGTGATTTTCGTCTATTTGATCTTGAGTGCGCAGTACGAAAGCTATATTCTTCCGTTGTCGGTACTGCTCTCTATCCCATTCGGATTGGCTGGAGCGTTCCTCTTTACGCAGCTTTTTGGCCACTCCAACGACATCTATATGCAGATTTCGCTCATCATGTTGATTGGTCTTTTGGCCAAGAATGCCATCTTGATCGTGCAGTTTGCGCTTGAAAGACGACGCACCGGAATGGCCATTAAGTATAGTGCTATCCTCGGAGCTTCCGCACGTTTGCGTCCGATTTTGATGACTTCGCTGGCCATGGTCATTGGTCTTCTGCCGTTGATGTTCGCAAGTGGCGTCGGAAAGAACGGTAATCAAACCCTCGGAGCAGCTGCCGTCGGCGGTATGTTGATTGGTACCTTGTGCCAAATCTTCGTCGTTCCGGCTCTGTTTGCGGCTTTCCAATGGTTGCAGGAGAAGTTTACTCCGCTGAAGTTTGAAGACGAATTGAACGAGGAAGCAGCCACCGAACAGGCGCAATATGCCCATAGTAACGGTGCTGTAACCCCACAAAAACATAACATCTGAATGATAATGAAAACGAATAAAACGCTATTGCTCATGGCATTTGCAACCATCTTGCTGACGGGTTGCAAAAGCCTTTACGGCAAATATGAGCGTCCCGAGGTCAACACTTCAGGCTTGTTCCGCGACGCTATGGCCGACCGTGACACGCTGGCTGTCAGAGATACGTCGAGTTTCGCCAACATTCCGTGGCGCAAAGTCTTTACCGATCCGCAGTTACAAGGGATCATCGAGAAGGGATTGGCCCACAATCCGAATCTCCTCAACGCTGCTTTAAGCGTGCAGATGGCCGAGGCTCAGCTCAAAGCTGCCAAGCTTTCGTTCCTCCCTTCGTTTGCTTTTACGCCCCAAGGCACTATCTCTTCGTGGGACGGAAACCCCGCATCGAAGATTTATAGCCTGCCCGTTAACGCAAGCTGGAACGTGGATTTGTTCGGAACCTTGCTCTCTTCGAAACGCTCGGCACAGGTGGCAATGCTGCAAAGCAAGGACTATCAGGTGTCGGTTCAGACCAAGTTGATTGCCAACATCGCCAATATGTACTACACATTGCTGATGCTTGACAAGCAAATGGAGCTGGTGACAGACATGGAAAAGCTGACGAAAGACACCTGGGACATCATGCTTTTGCAGAAAGATGCAGTCATCGGAGTGCGCTCAACGGCTGTCCAAAGGGCCGAATCCAACTACTATTCGGTGCTTACTCAGAAGGTGGATATCAAGCGACAGCTGCGGGAAACCGAGAATGCTCTTTCGCTTTTGATAGGCCAACAGGCCCAAACAGTGAGCCGAGGCAAGCTCGAAGACCAGCGTCTTCCGACCGAATTCTCTACCGGAGTGGGTGTTCAACTGCTCAAAAACCGGGCAGATGTGCATGCTGCCGAGATGGCTTTGGCCCAGTGTTTCTATAATGTGGAGACCGCACGCAGCCGATTTTACCCCGGACTTAACATCAATGCTGTCGGTGCTTTCACCAATAATAGCGGCATGGGTATCGTGAATCCGGGCAAATGGTTGCTCACTGCGGTGGGTTCTCTCACGCAACCTATCTTCCAAAATGGCCGACTTGTGGCTGGCTTAAAGGTAGCCAAAGCTCAATATGAGCAGGCATATAACACTTGGCAGAACGCCATTCTGGCAGCCGGAAGCGAGGTAAGTAACGCCTTGGTGCAGTATAACAGCGCCGAAGAAAAGTCGAAAGTAGAGGCCAAACAGATTGAGGTGCTCCGCAAAAACGTGGACGATACCAAGGATTTGATGGCCAGTGCAGGCAGCACTTACCTTGAAGTCATCACCGCACAGAGCACTCTTCTCAACGTCGAACTCTCCAAAGTGGCCGACGATTTCAGCAAGATGCAGGCCGTGGTCAACCTCTACAGTGCTTTAGGAGGGGGAGCTAAGTAATGTGAAATGAGGAATATGGAATATCAACTTCACATTCAACATTCCTCATTCTGCATTAAAATAACTTCACATTCAACATTCATCATTCAACATTAACAGCTATGTCAAGTGAAATAAATCCAAGAGCAGAGGTGTCGCCTAAGGCAAAAATCGGCGACAACTGTAAGATATTCCCGTTCGCATACATTGAGGATGACGTGGTGATCGGCGACAATTGCGTCGTTTTCCCATTCACGAGCATTCTCAACGGCACGCGTATGGGCAACAACAATAAGGTACATCAGGGTTCAGTCCTTGCTGCTTTGCCGCAGGATTTCAACTTCTGTGGCGAGCAAAGTGAGCTTGTTATCGGCGATAATAACATCATAAGAGAGAACGTAGTCATCAATCGTGCAACGCATGAAGGCTGTAAAACGGTCATCGGAAACGGTAATTTCTTGATGGAAGGTGCCCATATCTCCCACGATACTGTGGTGGGTGACCACTGCGTTTTCGGTTATGGAACGAAGATAGCCGGCGACTGTTGCATCGAAGATAACGTCATTTTCAGTTCCAGTGTCATTGAAAATGCGAAGACACGTGTGGGATGTTGCGCCATGATTCAGGCCGGAACGACCTTCTCGAAAGACGTTCCTCCCTACGTTATTGCAGGCGGAAAGCCCGTCGGTTATGGCGGTCCTAACACGGTGATGATGGACGCTAACGGCATAGAAGAGAAGGTTCGGAAGCACGTAGCCAATGCTTATCGGTTGGTATTCCATGGACAAACGAGTCTGTTCGACGCCATTCGGCAGATCGAAGACCAAGTGCCCGACGGTCCGGAAATACGAAACATCGTTGCTTTTCTCAAGGCAACGCAAGCCGGAATCATTAGTAAAATATAGCTATACCTATGCTTTAACTCTGTATTTGGGGAGGGGTTTGCCGTGAGGCAAGCCCCTTTTTGATGCAAGAGGGAGCCTCCTCCGACCCCTCCGCAGGAGGGGAGAGCGAACAGCATGGGTCAATCGGGAAAGCATAGTTTGGAGATTGATAATCAACCGTTTACATCTTGCGTTGCAATCTCAGCCATATTGCGCGGTAAAATGGGTGAGATTAGCGGCTAATATGGGTGAGATTACACGGTAAAATGGGTCATGTTGCAAACCGAGGTCATTCATCATGGTCGGCTCCCTCATGGCTCTTGCGAAGCAAGCATGGGCATATCGGGCGGCAATATGGGCCTGAATGACAGTTTGTAAGCCTTGAAGTATGAAAAAAAACAAATCTTACCACTTGCCAGTTTATATTTTAAAAATTGCAAAGAAGCCCCGCTTTATTTTGCACATCTTGGAGAATTGTATATATTTGTGACTGAATATGGGAACGTTATACATTGTGCCTACGCCCGTTGGCAACATGGAAGACATGACGCTTCGGGCCATTCGGATATTGAAAGAAGCCGATCTTGTGCTGGCAGAAGACACCCGTACGTCGGGAATCTTGCTGAAACACTTCGACATCAAGAACCGTTTGATGGCACATCATAAGTTCAATGAGCATGGAACGGCACAAGGAATTGTGGAGCGATTAAGGGCAGGTGAGACCATAGCATTGGTGAGTGACGCCGGTACTCCGGGCATTAGTGATCCCGGTTTTTACCTGTCTCGCGAGGCTTCCCAAGCCGGAATAGAAGTCCAAACGCTTCCCGGTGCAACGGCATTCGTGCCAGCTTTGGTGTCATCGGGGCTGCCGTGCGACCGCTTCTGCTTTGAAGGTTTCCTGCCACAGAAGAAAGGTCGGCAGACACATCTGCTCGCATTGCAGGACGAAACGCGCACAATGGTGTTCTATGAGTCGCCTTATCGCCTCGTGAAAACGCTGACGCAGTTTGCCGAAGTGTTCGGCGAAGACCGCCGGGTGAGCGTGTCGCGAGAGATATCCAAGGTGCATGAGGAGCATGTGAGGGGCACTTTGAAAGACGTTATAACCCATTTTACGGAAACAGACCCGCGTGGTGAGATCGTTATCGTGCTGGCGGGACGAAGTATAAAAAAGAATAAAGATCAGAAATCAAAATTAGAGGAGTGAAGAATTATGAAGAAATTATTGTTCGTAACAGCTGGTGTAGTGTTGCTGGCTCTTACAAGTTGTAATCAAGACAAGGCGAAAAACCATCTTGCAAGTGTTGAACAATCCGACTCATTAAAGCAGATTCTTGCGCAGAAAGATACGGAAATCAACGACATGGTGGGCCTGATGAACGAGGTTCAAGAGGGCTTTCGTCAGATTAACGAGGCCGAAAACCGCGTCACGATAGCCAAGGATGGCGAGGGAAACAATAGCAAACAGGTGCTAAGAGAGAACATTAAGTTCATCACAGAGCGCATGAAAAAGAACCGAGAACTCATCACTAAGCTGCGTCAACAGCTGTCAACAAGTTCGCTAAAAGGCACACAACTCAAGTCAACCATAGACAATTTGGTGAAGCAATTGGACGAGAAAGACCAGCAAATGCAGCAACTTCGCGCCGAATTGGACGCCAAAGACATTCACATCGGCGAGCTGGATGAGACGATAAACAACCTGAATTCCAACGTAAGTCACCTGACAACGGAGAGCGCACAGAAGACAGCAACGATCAATGCGCAGGACAAACAGCTCAATACAGCATGGTATGTGTTCGGCACAAAGGCTGAGTTGAAGGAGCAACGTATTATTGCCGACGGCAAAGTGTTGCAGGGAAACTTCAACAAGAACTACTTTACGAAGATTGATATCCGCGTGGATAAGACCGTCAAACTGTATTCCAAGTCGGTCAAGATCCTTACGCTTCACCCGTCAAGTAGCTACACTTTGACCCGTGATGTCAACAAACAATACACCTTGAACATTACAAATCCACAGCTATTCTGGAGCACAAGCAAGTTCTTGGTCATTCAAGTGAAATAAAAAATAAGGTAGATAAGGCTCCCCTTTACATCAGAAAGGGGAGCTTTTTCATGTATTTATGATCAGTCAACTCGATATTTGGTTTCTTGCCATAGCCTTAGGCATGGATTGTTTCGCTGTTTCAATGACGTGCGGCATTATCGTCAAGCAGTTTGTTTGGCCCATTACGCTCCGCATGGCCATGCTTTTTGGGCTCTTTCAGCTACTGATGCCGTTGGCTGGTTGGCTTGGAATCAGTCTCTTTGCCCACTATTTAGAAGAGGTGGACCATTGGATTGCCTTCGGTTTATTGGCTTTCTTGGGAGGCAGAATGATTAGGGATGCGTTCCTTCCTGCCGAACGACACTCGATGAACCCACACACATTGAAGACGCAACTGATGTTGGCTGTGGCCACAAGTATCGATGCTTTGGCCATAGGAATATCGTTTGCATGCATGGGTTTCAGGCACATTGCGACGCTTGCCTACCCACTTTTCGTCATTGGGTTGGCCGCTTTCATGCTGTCTGTCGCCGGAATGTACCTTGGAACCCACTTCGGTAAGCCGATAGAACGCAGGCTGAAGCCCGAATTGTTGGGTGGACTTATCCTCATTGCCATTGGCATTAAGGTGCTTGTCTCGCATCTTTGTGAATAAAGTCCCGCTTTTCGGGCCTTATTCCGTCACTTCTTTGTCAATATACTTCCTGTCAACGATGAGCAGAACGAACGGTTGCATTGTATAAGATTGCTTCTTTCCGCGTGTAATCTTGCATTTCAAGCGCAACGTTTTCCCCTCTTCCGTCAGCGAAAGCGGCGTGATATGGGTCAGAGTGTCGGTCTCCGGCAGCACTTTTGCAATGACAAACTGCTTCTTAAAGTCTATTTCTGTCGGCTGACCGTCCTTACCCATGAAAGCAGCCATACCGAAATACTTACCGAATTCCAGCTCCGTTGTCATCTTCAATGACATGGAACGCGGCGAATTATTGACGAAAAAGTAGTTCTTGGCCACCTGATATTCAACGGCTTTTTGACTCTTTGTGCAGCCCATCAACAGAAAAGCGGCACACAACAACATGATAATTTTTTTCATATTCCTTTGTTTTGGTTATTTGATTCTTACTCCTATCTGCAGTTGGAAGCCCGTAGGTTTATCCTTATAACTGTTTTGTAGATCGCTTCCATTGTTGAAATAGTGGCTCACACCCGGCTCCGCATACAGATGAAGCTGCTTGGTGAGCCGGTATTCCAAGCCAACCGCCGCGTTGACCGACCATTGCAAGCGATGCTCTTTGAGCGAAATTGTCTCCGAATGTTGCTGCTCTTGCGCCGATACCTGCGTGAACTTCAACTGTCCGTTGACCAATTTTTCGACCTCACCTCCTACCGTTGCGTAGACACGAAGCTGCTTGTGTTGCCATAATCCATAGCTTACGGCCAGCGGAATGCCTACGTAATGCAGGCGTTGCAGCCCGTTTTCCGACTCCGAACCCGTCAGATTGACGTCGGCCGACATGTAACTATAGGTCAAACCCGTGTGAACCGACCACCTTTCACCCATGCGATAGCCGACGGAAAGCCCCACTTTCACGGGCTGCCGATGATGATATTGTAATGCATGATAGCCCGGTGCGGCTATCGGCTTTTCGCCATTGGGCTCCCGAAGCATGACATTCAGCAGCCGTTCATTCCCATGCAGGCCGTTTCCGCCACTGTTTGAAAGACCGGTTCCCTCGGTATAGGCACTCCATGACAGGCGGTGAGCGAGGCGAGATGCCGGGTGTGAGGGGATATTCGCAGGGCCGTTAGTGGGCCGTCGGGCTGGTCTTGCAGGCCTTTGTTCAGGGGGCTGCACCGTTGTTTCGGTGGTCGAGGCGACCGAAAACGGCTCTGTAGGCACGGAATTCACGGCCGAAGCAGCTTTAACCTCTTGCACGTTCCGGGCCGCTATGGGCCTTATGGGCTCTTTGCCGGCCCATACAGCAAGCCGTTGCCGCAGGTTTTGCTGTCGCAAGTCGGCCACTTGCTCAAGAACTTGTGTCGGTTGGTCGGTCACGGCCTGCTTTTGGGCCGTGAGCGGCATTGACGTTGGCTCCGAATGCTGCAGCCACCACACGCCCACACCCGCGATAACGGCCGTCAAGCAGGCTGCCGCCCACCACAGTTTACCCGTTCCGACGTGGGTGGTTTGCGAAGAATGCGCCGGCGTAAGGCCGCGACGCTGCAGCTCGGCCTTGATATTGTCGAGCAATTCTTGCGGAGGCGCCTGTCGATGTCCCTGCAAGCGTTGTCTGATGTCGTCTGTCCAATTCTTCATACGCGCTGTTCTTGTTGTTTCCGGTGTTCTTTAATCATACGTGCAAGCATTGCCTTCGCCTTGTGAAGTTGCGAGGCCGAGGTGTCAACTTTGATGCCTAACAGTTCCGAAATCTGCTGATGACTCATTCCTTCCACCACATATAGGTTGAAAACCATGCGGTAACCCGGCGGCAACCGGCCTATCATGGCCGTTATTTCCTCGGCATTCAGCGTGCTCACATCGGGCGTTTCATCGGTCTGATCGGGCAGGTCTTTGTCTGTAAACACCATACCTGACGTTGCTATTCGGCGTAGAAAGAGCAGCGATTCATTGATGACTATGCGCGTAGCCCAGGCTTTTAGCGACCCTTTTCCACGGTAATTGAAGCCCGAAGCATTGCTGAACATCTTGATAAAAGCCTCTTGTAAGACGTCTTCCATGTCGTCTTTTCGAGGGATATAGCGGGCACATACCGCTGTCAGATGGGGAGCATACGTCGCATATAGCAAGTCTATGGCAGTGGCATCTCCCCTGCTTAACTTGCGAACAATGGCCTCTTCCTTGTCTGTAGTGAATAATTTCATGCCGCAGTGAACCCTATCTACTCTTAGAACGTCATTTCCGTTGTTTTCTTATATCTGCCGTTTTCCTCGTTTCACCTATTAAATACACAGAAGCGGATAGCTTGCCTCAACTTTCAATGTTTAACCTTTCTTAACCAAACGTCAGGCAAGTTTATGCGCTTAATGCACTTTATAGGGCAAAGATACGATTAATTTTTAAATTCAAAAAGACAATGAAAACATCTAAAAAACAACTTTCTTTCTTGGGTTGCCTCGCAATCCTGTCGCTCATGTTCGTTGCTTGTGACCCCGGTAACGATGATACCAAGGTGCTGACACCTGCAGAAAAGCAACAAGCCTACCTTGAAGTGAAGGGCAACTACGCGGGCGATTTCATCTATCCGGCCAAGAATGAGAAGAATCCGAAGGACAATTCCGACACATTGAAAATCAAATGGGACATCATGACCGACAGTACGGTCTTCATAAAAGACTTCCCTTTGAGTGTATTTGCCAACTATGTGAAGGACAAAGACCTGAAAGAAGCATTGAAAAAGGCCCCCAACAAAGACCTGAAATGCCTGACCAACTACTATCGGCTCGCCCCTGCAGGCTTCTTGTTGAACCCGGTTAAGCAAGAGTTTACACTGAAATTCGGTGGCAAAGACCATAAGGTTGCCGTCTATTTCTATATCAACAACCGTTTTTCTTTCGGCTTGGTTGTCAAGAAACCTAATGTACGTATGCAGATTGTTGCAGGCGCAATACAGATGGATGCAGCCTCGAACAACTACCTTCAAGTGCCGGTTGCCTTAGTCTTCGATGGCGCTCCGCTTCCAAGTTCCAGCCCCAAAGGCAAGTAATCCGTGCGGCGACGTTGACAACGGACAAGACATAGCGCCCTTGTTTATGGCCACATACCCCGCCATCTGACGGAGAACAGCGGACCGAAACAGGCATAAAAGAAACAAACGCGGGTGTATCATCATTCATTTGATGGTGCACCTGCGTTTCAAATAGCGCATATTGCGCCCCGGAAAACCGATTTCTGTTTCGGTTGGTGAGTAGCTTCCGACACATGTTCTTTCTTATTGAAATGTCATCAAATCCATATTGATAATCAACTACTTACATCCTGCATTCCAATCTCACCCATTTTACCGTGCAATCTCAGCCATATTGCACGGTAAAATGGGTAAGATTGCGCGGTAAAATGGCTGAAACAGTATTGCAAGATGGGCGGAACCGGTTTGCAAGACGGTTGAAACCGAATCGCAGAAAGGTGAAAATGGCCGCCAAGGGTCAATCTTGCTTGCTTCTCGTTCACAGTTTCTTCGGTCGCGAAGTGTTAAGAACGGAGATTTGATTTTTGCAAAACCGATGGCGAGATGCTGCATGTGCGAAGGCATTTCACTGTTGCCGGGCATCGAATTCGTCTCGTTTTTATTTTGATATGTCGTTGGTTTGCATTAATTTTGTAGTCAGAACAACAACATAAATCATACACGATGACATATACTATTGAGAAAGTAACCACACTGATAGGTGCGCGTCGTTTTGGTGAACACGTGGCAAGAATAGGCTTTATCCTTGCAGACAGCCGCTCACTTTGTTTTCCTGAAGAGACACTTTTCTTTGCGTTGCGGTCGGAACGCAATGATGGGCATCACTATATTCCCGAGTTATATCGTCGTGGTGTAAGGAATTTCGTGGTGACGGAGGTGCCGTTCAATCGCGAGACCGACTATCCCGATGCCAACTTCCTGAAGGTGGTCGACACATTGGAGGCACTTCAGCGCTTGGCCGAGCGACATCGTGACGAATTCAACATACCGATAGTCGGCATTACGGGCAGTAATGGTAAGACAATGGTGAAGGAATGGCTCAATCAGCTGCTGAGTGACGACCTGTTTGTGACGCGTTCGCCCCGCAGTTACAACTCGCAGATAGGCGTTCCGCTTAGTGTTTGGCTGCTGAACGAGCACACACAGGTGGGCGTTTTCGAAGCCGGCATCAGTCAGGTGGGCGAGATGGCGGCCCTGCATGACATCATTCAGCCCACCATTGCCGTGCTGACGAACCTCGGAGACGCCCATCAAGAGAACTTCAGCAGCAAGGAAGCGAAGTGTAAAGAGAAGCTGAAGCTTTTCCGCGACGCCAAGGTTGTTGTCTATAATGGCGACGACGAGCTGGTGGGTCGCTGTGTGAGCGAGCTAAAAGACCTGAAGGGCGAGCGTCTCTTCTGGTCGGTTGCCGACAAGCGTGCACCTTTCTTCGTGAAAGCGATAGAGAAGAAAGCGCAAACCACCGAGGTCACCTATATATATAAAGGTGAAGAGCATCGCTATTCCTTGCCATTCATCGACGAAGCATCGGTCAATAACTCGTTTGCCTGCGCAATTGTTGCGCTGACATTGGGCATCGGGGCCAACAAACTCGGCGAGCGCATGCGGCAACTTGAGCCGATTGCCATGCGTTTGGAGGTGAAACAGGGGCGTCATGGCTGCACGTTGATTAACGACAGCTATAATTCGGACATCAATTCACTGGATATTGCGCTCGATTTTATGAACCGTCGGCCCGATCATCAAGGACGTCGGCACACGCTTGTGTTGAGTGACATCTATCAAAGCGGCATGACCACGCACGAACTTTACGAAGAAGTGGGTCGATTGTGCCGGCAACGAGGAGTTGAAAAGTTCATCGGCATAGGCGAAGAACTAAAGAAACACGCCGCAAGCATCAAGCTGTCCGAGGAGTATTTCTTTGACAACGTTGACGAACTGATAGGCAGCGATGTGTTTAAGCAGCTGCATGACGAGGTGATTCTCATCAAAGGGGCACGGCGTTTCGGCTTCGACAGGCTGACGGAACTGCTTGTTCGGAAGGTGCATGAAACGACGTTGGAGGTTAATCTCAATGCCGTTGTGAAGAACCTGAACCGCTATCGCTCGTTTATGAAGCCCGAAACCAAGCTCGTATGCATGATCAAGGCCGATGCCTATGGTGCCGGTAGCGTTGAAATCGCCAAGACACTGCAGGACCATCGCGTGGATTATCTGGCTGTTGCAGTGGCAGACGAAGGCGTAACCCTGCGGAAAAACGGCATCACGAGCAGCATTATGATCATGAATCCCGAGATGACGGCCTTCAAAACCATGTTCGATTACGACCTCGAGCCCGAGGTTTATTCGTTCCGTCTGCTGGATGCGTTGGTGAAAGCGGCCGAAAAAGAAGGCATCACGGGCTTTCCCGTCCACATTAAACTTGATACGGGCATGCATCGTCTGGGTTTCGACCCGCAAAAAGACATGGATGAGCTCATCAAACGGCTGAAACGCCAGACAGCAGTCATTCCCCGGTCGGTCTTCAGCCACTTCGTTGGTTCCGACAGTGATGATTTTGACGACTTCAGTGCCCGTCAATACGAACTTTTCAGGCTTGGGGCGGATAGACTTCAAGCGGTATTTGACCACAAAATCCTGTTCCACATGGACAACAGTGCCGGAATTGAGCACTTCCCCGACCGCCAGATGGATATGTGTCGGCTGGGATTGGGACTCTATGGCATCAATCCGCGTACCAATGAAACCCTTGATAATGTCAGTACCTTGAAGACAACGATACTCCAGTTGCGCAAGGTTCCGGCCGGAGATAGCGTCGGTTACAGTCGAAAGACCATTCTTGAGCGCGACAGTATGATAGCCGCTATACCCATAGGTTATGCAGATGGACTCGACCGGCACTTGAGTAACCGCCGTGGTTACTGTCTTGTCAACGGTCAAAAGGCTGACTATGTGGGCAATATCTGCATGGATGTGGCTATGATCGACGTGACCGGGATCGATTGTAAAGAGGGAGACAGCGTCGAAATCTTTGGCGATCGCTTGCCGGTTACTGTGCTTAGCGACATCATCGGAACCATTCCATACGAGGTGTTGACGGGCGTCAGCAACCGTGTCAAGCGCGTTTATTTCCAAGACTAAGGCTCTTCCTATACATGGGGCTTGGTGTTCTGTTTCGATACAAATCATACTGTTTGTAGAAACATTTCATACAGTCTTCGTAACTTTTGGTGTCTACGTTGAAAACATAAAGACGTAGTGCTTTGTCGTGTTTTAATTAAATTTGCAAACGAATGACTTCGATAGTCGCAAATCATGGAATACAGATAAAGTAACAATAACCTAAACACAAAGTAGCTATGAGGAAAAAGACGCTTATGCGGAGCAAAGATTTCTTTTGCAAGGTTGTCATGACGGCTTTCATGCTGTTATGGACAACGAGTATCTGTGCCAAAACGGTCACAGGAAAGGTGTTGTCGGCCTCAGACAACGAACCTTTGCTGGGAGCAACCGTGATTGTGCAGGGCAAACAGGGTGGTTCTGTGACCGACCTTGATGGTAACTTCTCTATAGAGGCCAATGATGGGCAGACGCTTGTCGTCAGTTATATCGGTTTTATCACGCAACGTGTGAAAGTGAACGGCGACAATTTGGTCATCAAATTAGAAGAAGAAGCCAACTCCCTCAACGACGTTGTCGTCATTGGTTATGGTGTTCAGAAGAAGAAACTCGTCACCGGTGCCAACATTAATGTTAAAGGCGACGACATTGCAAAGCTGAATACCTCCAATCCTTTGCAGGCCTTGCAGGGGCAAACGCCCGGTATGACCATCATTTCGCAAAGCGGTCAGCCCGGTTCGGGGCTGAAAGTGAACATTCGCGGCATGGGAACTATCAACGGAAGCGACCCACTTTATATCATAGATGGGATACGTGGCGACATTGCTTCGCTGAATCCGGCCGACATTGAAAGCATCGATGTACTGAAAGATGCGGCTTCGGCTGCGATTTATGGCTCACAATCGGCCAATGGTGTCGTGCTCATCACGACCAAGAGCGGCAAGGAGGGACGCGCAGTCGTCAGTTTTGATGGGTATGTCGGCTGGCAGAACAAACCACGTTCGGTTAAAATGCTCAACGCGCATGAGTATATGACGATACTTGATGAGCAGGCTATCAACTCAGGCAAGCAGCCTTACGATTGGTCGGCTTATAAAAGCATTTACAATGCAGATGGAAGTGTGGTCGATACCGATTGGGTTGACCAGATGTTTCGGAAGAATGCGCAGACGGGTTCTTATAATATAGGTGTCACAGGTGGCAGTAAAACCGGGAATTATGCCCTCACTCTCGGCTATATGAACCAAGAAGGAATCGTTGGCGGCAAGGATGTCAGCAACTATGAACGCTATAACTTCCGTGTCAATTCGGATTGGCAGGTGAAACCTTGGCTGAAAATAGGTGAGCAGGTGAGCTTTATCTACACGAAGAATCGCGGTGTTTCCGTGGGAAATGCCTATAATAACACTTTAAAAGGAGCTTTTGGAATGTCTCCTTTGGTTCCCGTCTATGGCAAGAACAACTACAAGAGCCCTTATTTGAACACGAAGTTCATGGATTGGCAAGATGTCCAAGCGATGGGAAATCCATACGGTTTGATGATGACCAACACCAACAATGAGAACAATGCGGCCCGTTTCAGTGCCAATGTCTATGCCGATGCCGAATGGCTCAAGGATTTGCACTTCCGAACAGTTGTAGGTTACGAGTATTATAGCTCAGATTACCGTAATTTCACACCCATTTACGAGTTCAGCGACTATTCGCGGAATATCAATCAAACGCGTGTTAGCCAGAATGCAAGCCACAATCATCAGCTTACATGGACCAATACGCTGAGCTATAGTTGGAAATGGAAGGCGCATAGTCTCAATGCGCTCGTCGGAACCGAGGCCTATCAGTTTAGTGGAATCGGCGTAGGTGCGGGTCAAGGTAAGCTAAAGAGCGGCTTCGATGATTGGAGTCACGCCTATATCAGCAATGGAACCGCCTCTTCTCCTGAAGACGGACTGAGTGCAAGTGGTGCTCCTGCTTTGAAACAACGCATGTTTTCTTACTTCGGACGTGCTGGTTGGAATTGGAAAGAGACCTATATGCTCAATGCAACACTGCGTGCTGACGCCTCAAGTAAGTTCGCGCGGGGAAACCGTTGGGGCTATTTCCCCTCTGTAAGTGCAGGGTGGTTGGTTTCAAATGAGCGCTTTTGGAAGCCGGTAGCCAACATTTTGGATTATTTCAAACTGCGTGTCAGCTGGGGACAAGTGGGCAATCAGAATATCGGAGACCTGATGTTTGTATCTCCCATCACTACGGCTGGCGTTTATTATCTGTTCGGTAATCAATATGGTGCTGCCGCTCAGGCCCCATTCTATGGAGCTTACGAGAGTAGATTGGCAAATGAAAAGGTGAAATGGGAGACATCAGAGCAGATAGACCTTGGTTTTGATGCCCGAGCCATTGACGGTCGGTTGAATATTAACTTCGATTGGTATTACAAAACGACGAAAGATTGGCTCGTAGTTGCCCCGATTTTGGCTACAGCCGGGACGGGTGCACCTTATATTAATGGTGGAGACGTAAAGAATACCGGCGTGGAAGTGGGCTTAAGTTGGAGCGATCGCCTTGGTAAGGACCTTCATTATTACGTCAATGTCAATGGAGCTTATAACCATAATGAGGTAGGAAACATTCCAACGGAGGACGGAATCATTCATGGAACCGACGGCAATGGGCAGCTTTATGATAATTCCACGGAGTTCTATCGTGCCAGTAACGGGCGTCCTATAGGCTATTTCTGGGGCTATAAGACAGCAGGAGTCTTCCAAAATCAGCAAGATATCAATGATTGGATAGCTGCCGGGAACGGTGTTTTACAGAGCGATGTGCAGCCGGGTGACGTGAAATACTACGATATTGACCATAATGGGGTCATCAATGACGCTGATAAGGTGAACCTCGGCAATGGAATGCCCGATTTTACTTATGGTTTTACCTTGGGTTTTGACTATAAAGGCTTCGATTTTAATGTCACTGCGAATGGTATGGTGGGCAATGATGTCGTACAGGCTTACAGGAATGTTGGTACGAAAACGGCGAACTACACGACCGAAGTATTGAGTCGGTGGACTGGAGAAGGCACAAGCAACAAGTATCCTCGTGTAACAGAGAACAATATTAACTGGCAGTTCTCCGATTTGTTCATTCATGATGGAAGCTTTCTACGTGTAAGTAACATCACGTTGGGCTATGATTTCGTGAAAATACTCAATACACAGTTGTTCTCTCAGGCTCGTTTGTACTTCCAAATTCAGAATGCTTTGACGTTCACCAAGTACAATGGCATGGATCCGGAGATTGGATATGGAGTGAATAGCTGGGCTTCAGGCATCGATCTTGGCTATTATCCCCGTCCCCGTACGATTTTAGTGGGCGTAAATCTTAAATTCTAATTAGCTAAAGACATTAAATATGAAAACAAATATAATAACAATGGCGGTTTTGTCCATGTTTTCAGCCGTAGTTTTCTCTTCGTGCGGTGACAATTGGCTTGACGTAACGTCGAAGACAGAGAGCAATTCTGCAAATTACTACAAGAGTCAGGAAGATGGTTTGCGTGCTCTTTATGCCTGTTATGACGGTTGGCAGCGAACAGTTTCGGATGGACCAAGCTTCACTATCTATCAGCTTACCGAGACAATGAGCGATGAATGTTTTGGAGGAACGGGCAATACAGATGGTCGAAACACGCAGGTTTTGGATCGTTTTGATATGAATCAGGCGCCATCTTACACAGATATGCACAATACGCTTTGGGCTTCGTATTATGCGGCCATCTTTCGCTGCAACGAATTCATTGATAAGGCCGGCGGAATTGCATGGGATGATGACCGAGCACGCGCCACCTATCTTGGTGAAACGTATGCCATTCGGGGCCTATGTTATTTTGATATGGTGCGCACATGGGAGCATATACCTCTCTTGTTACATGCTTCTAAGGACAATATCCCGCAAGCTGATCCGGATTCTGTCTATGCTCAGATTGTGAAAGACCTTACCTATGCTGCAGAAACTATCCCTTCAAATGCCTATCCAAAGGCAGATGCTGCCAAGAACGATGGTCATATCACGCGTTATGCTGCAATGGGAATGCTGGCTCGCGTCTATCTGTTCTATGATGGCTATTATAATCATAATGAAGGTAAGCCTGTTCCCGGCGGACTTACAAAGGAAAAGGCCTTGAGTTATTGCGAAGAAGTAATCAAAAGTGGCGAATATGGACTGATACCTCAATTCAAAAATCTCTGGCCTGCAGCTTCTGATGACAAAACAGGCAAGTATCTTGACCATTGGGTGGACAAGTCTTCGTATGCAGGTGTAGGAAACAAGGAGACAGTTTTGTCGATGAAGTTCAACTATACGGCCGATTATAACGGCAATAACGATGGAAACCGTTTTGTCGTAAACCTCGGTATGCGAACCGGAGCCAATGTTTACGATCGCTATGGTCAGGGATGGGGCGCATTAACCGTCAATCCTAAGCAGGCTTCTGTCTATGGTCCGGGCGACACCCGCCGCCAAGCTTCAATCATAGATTGCCAACAACTGCGCGATTATGAAAAGAATTACATTGCTGACCAGCGTGAGTACACCGGCTATGCCATCAAGAAATACACTCCACTCAGCAAAAACATGACGGCAGAAGACGGGACAACGTCGTTGGTTTCCTACTTGCAAGGCGACATGGCCGGCGATTTCATGATCTCTCAATATCAAGATTGGATTCTTCTTCGCTATTCTGACGTACTCTTAATGGCTGCGGAATTGGGCAGTAGTAAGGCACAACAGTATTTGAATGAAGTGCGCAAGCGTGCTTATACACAGGACGATGGTTCGCTAAATGGCAATTATGTTGCTGTTACTCCTACGAGAGAGAACATCTGGAAGGAGCGTCAAAGGGAGTTCGCCTTTGAAGGTATCAGATATTGGGACCAACTTCGGCAGGGATTACGGGCCGCTGCAAACCAGATTGCAGAGCATAATACCGTGCTGTTGAGTGGTGGTGTGAGGGAAAGAATCAGCATTGAGGCTGAGAATATCATCAAGAAACGCGGCTTCTGCCAGATACCTCTGTCACAGATTACGTTAAGTAATGACGTACTTAAGCAGAATGCGGGTTGGTAAATCAGTGAAATAAGTGCATAGAATAAACATTTTTAGACGAATGATTATGAAGACAAAACAATCTATATACTTGCTGGCAGTCGTTGTCATGATGCTTTTGGTGACCGGTTGCTCTCCCGATGCTTTCAGTTTGGGTGGAAAGGATTTGTCATCCGACGACCTTGTCGAAGGTATTGCCTATGAAATAAAGCACGATGTGTCAAATCCAAATATCGTTATCGTGAAAAGTTTATTGCCAAGTGGCTACGCTGTCATCATGGATACACCTCAAGGACGTTACCAAAGCAGCGAAGTGACATTGAAGATTCCCTTCAGTGGCACCTATAAAATAAGGATGGGAGCCGAGACACGCGGTGGTTTTGTGTGGGGACCGTATGCAACTTTCACGGTAAAAGACTTCTTCGCCGGCTTTGTCAACGACCCTTTGTGGACTAAAATCAGTGGTGGAGTGGGCCATTCCAAGCGTTGGAAACTCGATATCGATGCCAACACCGTGACGAAACACACTGATTTATGGGCCGGACCTTTGGGGTTCTGGGGCGTTGATGACAATTGGAACAGCGTGATGTTGGGCCAAAAAATAGCCGGAGACAGCTGGAATTGGACTCCTGACATTGCGGGAAACGGTTGGGTGATGAGGCCCATGGACTATGGATATATGGAGTTCGACCTGAAAGATGGGGCACATGTGACGGTTCATAATGCCGAAACAGGAAAAACCATGCGTGGAACTTACATGCTGGATACGGAAAATCATACGATAACCTTCAGTGATGCGCAGTTATTACACAATTCCGGGCACGATGGGGTAGTGACGAATTGGAGTGCAAGCCTGTCACTTTTCGGTTTAGATGACGATCGTTTGCAGATAGCTGCCTTGCGTGACAACTCAAGCGAGAAGCCTTGCAGACTGTGTTACAATTTTGTTTCGCAGGAATATTGGGATAATTGGAAACCGAATCCGGGGACTGGCACCGCAGATGTGCAGCCGAAGCTCATCGAAGGCTGGAAGAATTTGATTGAAAATCCCACGAATCGCGAGATAACCTACAAGTTGGCGAAAGACGATCAAGGTGCAGCTTTTGATTATTGCAATCTTGATGGCACCCCAAAAGGCCTGACTTTCACGGCAGCCTCGGGAATTGAGGACGCCAAACTCGTAATCTATTACGGAACGAACGCCGAATCGCGCACTTATACCTACACGGCTCCCGATGGTTCTCAAGTGAAAGGCACCTATACGCTAAGCAACGAGGGTGTCATCACGTTCTCTAAAGGATTGGGAAACACGGCCTTGGCGGCGAACTTCAATATGAGTGCGAATGCCGACAACAGTCTGCGTATCCTTTCCGTGTCCACTGATGCCTATTCCGGGGCATTAAAAGATCTTTGGTTAGGGAAATCGTGTGTTGACGACCAAGGCCAACGGTTCCAATATCAGGGATATCATTGGGTGGCACAAACGAAAGGAGCGGCTGATGTGAAGCGTTACACGGGCAAGCTCTACATCTTCGACTCGGGATTTAATGCTATGTCGAGCGCTCCCACGTTCATTACGACCGATGGAAATTATACATTCACGCTCAAAGGCAAGCAGACCGATGCCTACGGTGTATATCTTGACGTTCCAAAATTGTATAAAGACCACCACAACTGCGATGTAAAGATTGTCAGTATCAAGGTCGATGGCCGCAGTGTGCCGTTTGATGACACGGCAATAAACCGCGGAACGGCCGACAACGACCACTCTACGGCGCGTCGTTATCTGGTGAATCCGTGGGGAGACACGAAAGATGACAAGCAATATTACAACTTCTCCGACGCTGTTGTCATCACTGTTAAGGTCAAACTCGACTGCGGTACCAACGTCATGGAGCCATAAGGGAACGTCATTAAGTATAGATTAACAAACAAACAGAACTATGAAACCAAGAGATATTGCAGGCATCGTGTTGCTGGCTTCGCTTTTCGTCATGTCTTCCTGTGGTGACGATGATGATTATTCCGTGGCAACAGATGTGATTATCAAGAAAGTAGAAACGGGAAGTGCCACTGTTACGGCCGTTTCGGCCACGACCACGGGACGCGTGTTCGACCTTTCAAGACAGCATTCCGCCTCATACAGTGTCGGAGTCGTATATGGAACCGATCCTGACCCCAAGGCTGTTGGCAGCAAAGTGCAAGGAACAATGGGCGCAGATGGGCTTGTGACGACAACATTACAGGGGCTAACCAAAGGTAATACCTATTATTATGCCACCTATGTCACGCTGGCCGGGAAGCTGACCTCCTATGGCGAGGTGAAGCGTTTCGTCACTACTGACGCCCGAATTGGTACGGCTGATGCGGCAGACATAACGGCTACGAAGGCTACGGTCAAGGCCGTGACGACAGGACTTGACGGCATCATGGTCGAAGGTGAGACGGAAATGCACTACGGTTTCAAGCTTTCTGCCACGCAAGATGGCGTGCGGAACGGCGTAGATTTCCCCATCTTGTCTACCAGCAACTCAGTCTCGCAGCGCTTGACGGGGCTTGTTCCGGGCAAAACTTATTACTATACGTCCTATTTCCAATTGGGCGACGGACTCATCTATGGTGAAACCAAGAGCTTCAAAACGGCAAGTCAGGTGATGGAATACGTGGATTTGGGCCTATCCGTCATGTGGGCGAAATGCAATATCGGTGCAGAGGCCGAGCAAGAGACCGGTGTGCTGGCCGCATTCGGCGACCCTACCGGCCTTAAACAGAGCGAATACCTGTCCGATTACCCGATTGACGGCAGCAACGACATTGTCAAGGCGGCCGATATCGATGGCCCTTCTTCCCTGAAATCGGCCATTCCGACAGAAGAACAGGTGGCTGAACTGATTGCCAAGACCACCCGGAAGGAAGAAACCGTGAAGGGTGTGAAGGGAATGCGCTTCATTGCCGCCAATGGCAACAGCATCTTCCTGCCTTATACGGGCTATCGCAAGGGCCAAACCGTGAATAATTCGGGTACGGAAGGGCTTTATTGGACGGCCAGCAGCTATGACATTGTCAAGGACTACGGCCACACGTTGAAGCTCACAGCGGGCACTGCGGCAAGCGGTTTCTCCCTGCGTAGCCTCGGATTGGGTGTCCGTTCCGTGCGAAAGAGCCCTCATTTGACGCCGCTTTCAGACCGGCTTGTCGTCGGAGACCTTGAAAATAACGGGCGCATAAGGATTGAAATCTATAACGAATATGGTGCAACCAAGGCCCATCCGGCTGTTAACCCGGCCCAAATCAAGTTTTCAAAGAACATGGTTGTCACCTTTAAGCTGGCGGGAATCAACGGAAACCTGAAGTCATCTGCACCATATCAGCATATTGCCGGACTGGAATTTGCCGACGATTCGTGGGACCCAAGCCACTGGAGCAGCCTTTCGGGCGACAAATATGACGCCAAAGTAACGGGCGACGGCACCTATAAAGTGTTTATGGAGACTGCTGCTGCGGCCGAAGGGGCCAAGGTGTTCTGCATCGATATCAAGGACTTGGCAACCGATCTTGTCGATGTTTCGAAGTTGAAAGCGAGCGTCTTGCACATCGATTTTGATGCCGACAACGTCAACTGACCATGCCTTTTCTTGGCGATTTCCATGCATCTTATGAACGATAAGTGGAAAGAAAGAGGCCGAGATGGGTTGTTTAAGGAAAAAACAGAATAAGAAAAAGCGTATGAAAAGAATAAAATTATTGTCATTGTTACTGATGACGTTTACCATGCTGGCCTTTTCGGCTTGCACAAAAGACGAAGACAAACCTTCGGTAAACACGACGTTCACACTGTCGAAGGCCGAATTGCAGTTTGCAAAATCAGGAGGTGAAGCGTTGTTTTATGTGCGTGGGGCTGCAACGCCCTCGATTTCGTCGTCTGAAAGCTGGCTGAAAATCACGCCACAGCCGTCAACCTCGAAAACGGTTTATAAATATCAGTTTGCAACCGAGGCCAACACGGCCTTCAATGACCGCACGGCTAAGGTCTCAATCAGCGTCGGTGGCGAGACAAAAACGGTCACCGTGACGCAGCTTTCCACTGAAGGCCTGGTCATAGAGTCTGCGAAAACGCTGAATGTCGGGGCCGATGGCGGCGATATAGAGGTGACATTACAGGCCAATGCGCCCTATACGGTGACGCTTGGTGCCGAATGGATCAGCGAAACGAAAGGCTCCCGGGCTGACATGAAGGCCTATCTTCATCGGTTCCATGTAAGCAAAAACGTGGGAACGGCACGCACTTCGACTGTCAGTTTCACCCTTTCAAAGGGCGATGTCAGCCTGACCGAGGCCGTTACCATAGCGCAATCGGCAGGCAAGGCGGGAAACATGTCGCTTTCTGCCATGGAATTGGCTGCCTTGATGTATCCCGGTTGGAACTTAGGTAACACGCTTGAGGCCGGCGACTTGGCCAACAATTTCACCAATAAAGGTGGTCTGGCGACCGAAACGGCATGGCAAAGCACGAAGACATCGCAGAAAATCATCGACGAAGTGAAGGCACAAGGCTTCAAAAGTGTGCGTCTTCCGATTGCATGGGTGATGGGACACCTTACCGATAAGGCCCGAATGACCATCGACGAACAGTGGCTGAACCGCGTGAAAGAGATTGTGAACTATTGCGTTGCCGACGGTCTTTACGTGATTATCAACGACCATTGGGACGGAGGATGGCTCGAAGTGGACGGCTTCAGCAGCTCCCGCGACCATTTCCAAGCCGTAGATGAGGCCACCATCACGGCGAAAACAGCGCAGTTGAAGAAGCTTTGGACCAACATCGCCCTTGCTTTCAAAGACTATGATGAGCACGTTCTCTTTGCAGGACTCAACGAACCGTTCCAAGAATACAAGCTCTTCCACGGCCATCACCAAGCGTTGACCCCGATACTGCAACGGTATAATCAGGCTTTCGTGGACGCCGTACGGGCCACGGGAGGCAATAATGCGTCGCGTGTGCTGGTGGTTCAAGGTCCATCTACTGACATTAACTCCACTTGTAGCTATCTTCAGATGCCCAATGACACCAAGACTGACCGCTTGATGGTTGAAGTTCACTACTATGACCCATGGAATTTCACCAGCGGAGCCACAGACACTTGGACCGATACCAACAGCGTTAAGATGCAATTCGACAAGCTCAAGACGACCTTTATGGATAAGAAAATCCCGGTTATCATCGGTGAATGCGGTGCCAACTGGCAGAAAGACGATGCCACTTTCAATGCTACGCTGAAGCATTGGTACAAAACAGTGTTCCAATATGCCGGCGAACGCGGCATCGTTCCCTTTGCATGGGACATCAATGTGTGCAGTTTTCCGAAGATGACCATTATCAATCGGGCCACACAAACGGTTTGGGGAACGCCCGCAATGCAGGGAATCAAGGAAGGTGTGGCCGCCGTGAAATGACGAAGTAGCCGAGATAGAGATGGAGGGACTTTGACCTTGAACGTTGAACTTTGAGGACTTTGAACTTTGAATTTTGAACATTGAACTTTAGGATTAACCGAATGGCAGAATGATTTGCGGGCAAGAGGCATGTAGGGACGCACGGTTCGTGCGTCCGCTCAGCGCGGAACAATCCACTTGTTCGCTTGTTTATTTGTCGACTGTCAACTGAAATGCAAGCGGATGCACGGGTCGTGCGTCCCTACATTCGTCAAACTGATAATCAATAACTTATACGTTGCTTCCTAATATCAGCCATGTTGCCGTGCAATCTCACCCATTTTACCGCGCAATATGGCTGAGATTATCGCGCAATATGGCTGAGATTGGAAAGTAGGTTCGCGTAGTTCGCGCACTCGCTTGGTGCGGAACAATCCACTTGTTCGCTTGTTTACTCGTCAACTGTCAATTACAATGCGAGCGGACGCACGGGCCGTGCATCACTACATTCGGCAAATTGGCAGGGCTCCCGGCCCGGATTTGATAATCTGGTGACGGACTTCATATGGAAAAAACGGGCGGAAAACTTGTTGATGCTATGGAAAAACGCTAACTTTGTGACAGTCTTAATCTTTTGTTCATGGCATGAAGCGTCTTTTTCTCTTTGTCCTTTTGCTCTTAAAATGGTCGTTATGTCCGGCATTACCGGCGCAAAACGCATTGATGTTCCATCGGTTGGGCATTCGGGAAGGCTTGTCTAACGGTCAGGTGAACAGCGTCTTTGAAGACTCGAAAGGCTATATCTGGCTGGGAACCCAGTCGGGGCTCGACCGTTTTGACGGGTTTCGCTTCAGCAATTACTTTAATAAGGCGGGTGATGAGCGGTCGTTGCCCAACAATGTGGTGGACAACGTTCAGGAAGACGTTGAAACCAACCTTTGGTTACATACGGCTGCGGGCTATTGCAGGTTCATCAGGAGCGAAAGTCGCTTCGATTCGCACTTGAACCAATGGATGGCTTCGAAAGGAATGCAGGGAACGCCTTACTATGTGAAGATTGACGGACGGAAGAATATGTGGATTGCCGTCCACGACCACAGGGTTTATTATTATAATGTGCGAAACAAGACGGCGATTTTGTTCTCATTGCAAGGCAAGGGCGGCCGAAAACTGCCGAAAGGTACGGTCTCTGACATGGCAGACGACAAGGATTGCGTCTTTATGGTATATGCCGATGGGACGATAGTGAAGGCAGATGGCCGGCAGGGTAGGGTACTTTGGGTGAACAATGAGTTGAAACAGCGGAGCAATGGACGGCATCGGTATTATTCAATCCACGTGGACCGCGGCCGGAACTTGTGGGTTACCTATACGGGACACACCAAAGTGTGGAGCGCATCGGCCCATCGGTGGTTCGAAACGGCCGATGCTTTCTTGCAGGCGCAGGGCTATCGGCTTCCCGTCACGGGCATTATTGCGAAGACTTTGAAGACCGATGCACGGGGATGTCTGTGGATTGCGACCGATCATGACGGCTTGTTGTGCCTCAATCCCGCCGACCACAGCGCGGTTGTTTATCAATATGAGCGCGAACGCAGGGAGAGTTTGCCCGACAATACCATTCAAAGTATCTGCCTCGATGGCCGGGGTGGGCTCTGGTTGGGCACCTATAAGAACGGTGCAGCCTATTGTTCGCCGGGCGAAACCATGTTCCATACCGTCCCGTTGGGCGACGTTTGCACGATAGTCGAGGACAATTCGGGCAACTTATGGTGTGGAACGAACGACCGGGGCATCGTGGTTTACGACCCGTCTACGGGCAGTCGGCGATGGTTTCGGGCTGCACAGACGGGCTTGGGCAGCGATATCGTCGTCAGCAGCACGGTAGGAAAAGACGGTTCGCTGTGGTTTGGCTCGTTCGACGGCGGACTTTCGCGTTACAAAAACGGTCATTTCACGGCCTACAGGGCCACGGGAGGCAAGGGAGAGCTTGCGAATGACAACGTCTGGGCATTGGAAACGGACGCCGAGGGCAACATCATCATTGGCACATTGGGCGGCGGTTTGCAGGTAATGAACCCGCAGACGGGCCGCTTTGTCACTTATAACACGCGCAATTCGGGCCTGTCTTCCGATTTCATTCTTTCTCTTTCGTTCGACGCGCAGGGGAATATCGTTATGGCACATGAGAAGGAATATTCCGTGTTGAACGTGCGCACGCATAAGATTATCAAGTATGACAAGACGCGTTCGGGCCGACGTTTTGCCGTTTCGTCCATCAACCAGTTGCTCGTAGACACGCGGGGACTGTTGTGGAATGCCGCTTCTTCGGGTCTTTCGGTGTATGATTTGCAGACCGACCGCGTGGAAGAGGTGTCTTTGTTTGCAGGCGTTCGGGGCGTGGCTGCCTGCTCTGTCGTCGAAGATGCGGCCCATTCGCTTTGGGTGGCCACTGATAAAGGCATCTCACATGTGGTGCCTGCACGGGAAAACGGCGTGTGGAGCTTCTTCGTAACCAACTATTCTGACACCGAAGGTCTGCAAAGCAGGCAATTCAACAGCCGAGCCATCTGCCTTTGCCGCAATGGGAATGTCGTCGTGGGTGGGCAAGACGGCATCGATATCCTGCCTCCGCAGCGTGGCAGGAACTATGCTTATCCGGCCAAGGCTTTATTTTCCGGCCTGCTCATCTTCAACGAACCGCTGCGCGTTGGCGATGCTTATAACGGGCGGGTCATCTTGAATGAGGAGCTGCACGACGGAGGTGAACTCACATTGGCCCATTCCGAGAACGCCTTTACCATTCAATTGGCGTCCGACGCCATCAAGATTCCCAACAAGAGTCGCTTCCTTTATCGCCTGAAAGGCTTCGACGACAAGTGGTTATTGACTGCCGACGGCATGCCGGCCGTCACATTCACCAACCTATCTGCCGGCAGTTACACGCTCGAAGTGAAGGTGGTCAATGCAGACGGCACGCAAAGTAGCGAGGTAAGCCGGCTGAACATTCGCATACGTCCGCCCTTCTACCTCTCGACATGGGCGTTCCTCGGCTACATGTTGCTCGTCATGCTGCTGTGTTATTACGTCAGCAGGGTGCTTATCCGGCGGGCACACGACCGGCTGATGCTTGAACAAGTGAGGCGCGAGGCCGAACAAGCACGACGACTCGACCGCATGAAGCTCGATTTCTTTGCCAATGTCAGCCACGAACTACGTACGCCACTCTCGTTGATACTGTCGCCGCTCTCGGCTTTGATTGGCAAGGAGCAAGACGAAACCAAGAAGAGAAAACTGCAACTGATGCTCCGCAACGGCAGCCGACTGCTGGGATTGGTGAACCAAGTGCTCGACTTCAGGAAGCTGGACGAAGACTATCGCCGCTTGACATTGGTCACGGGAGACGTCGTAGAGTTTGTCCGCGTCATTTGTCAAACGTTCGATGAGCTGATGGAAAAGCCGGTGTCGCTCACCTTCTATAGCTCCGTCGAAACGCTGATGATGCCGTTCGACGACGATAAACTGCGCAAAGTGATGAACAATCTGCTCTCGAACGCCTACAAGTTCACGCCCGAAGGCGGACGCATCGACGTGGCCCTGCGCCTCGTTCCACGCCAAGAAGCGGGCCCTGCGCAGGAAGACCGGCTCGAAGTGAAGGTGAGCGACACAGGGAAAGGCATTGCCGATGCCGACAAGGCGCACGTCTTCGAACGTTTCTATCAGGCTCCGGGCGCAGCCGAAGACGACGCCAAAGGAAGCGGCATCGGCCTGAGCCTCGTGAAGAAGTTCGTCGAGATGCACGGCGGTTCGGTCTCCGTTGCCGACAATCCCGGCGGCGGCTCGGTCTTCATCTTCTACCTTCCCGTGCGCAACGTGCCGAGCATGCCTCGCGATGTGCCCGACGTTGCTGTCCAAACGCAGGACACCACCGCACCACCGCCGGCGGAAAGCCCGCAACACGACCTGCTCGTGGTCGACGACTCCGAGGAGTTCCTCGCCTTCATGGCCGAAGAACTGTCGGCGAAGTTCAGCGTGCGCGTGGCCCACGACGGCGCCGAAGCCCTTGAACGCATGGCAGAGCGCAGGCCCGACGCCATACTCTGCGACGCCGTGATGCCCGGAATGGACGGCCACGCGCTGTGCAAAGCCCTCAAAGACGACCGCAACACCGCCGCCATTCCCTTCATCATGCTGACGGCCCGCGCCTCCGACGCGAATGGTTTGGAAGAACTGCGGGCCGGAGCCGACGACTACATCGCGAAGCCCTTCGACATGGAACTGCTGGAGCTGCGCATCAGGAACCTCATCAAGTGGAACGAAGGACCGCAGAACAGCCGCATCGAGCCCAAGATAAGGCAGATGGACATCACGTCGATGGACGAGAAGCTCGTGAAGGCTGCCACCGACTACATCGAAGACCACCTCTCCGACGCCGATATCAGCGTCGAAACCCTGAGTGCCTCGCTCGGCATGTCGCGCGTGCAGCTCTACAAGCGACTGACCGCCGTGACGGGCATCACGCCCTCCGAGTTCATTCGCAACATACGCCTGCGCCATGCCGAGCAACTCTTGCGCAAGAGCCAACGCAGCGTCAGCGAGATTGCCTATCAAGTGGGCTTCAACAACCCGCGCTACTTCTCGCGTTACTTCGCCGAAATGTATGGCCTCACGCCCTCGCAATACAAGAGTCGCTTCGGAAAGTAGCCACGCCGCCTCCCGCCCACCGGTCCTTCGTCGCCACCTTCGGGCCGTCCGCCGCTGACGCAAGGCCAACCTGCCCGCAAGCCCCTTCCCCCTCTCTTCTAAAGGGAAGGGGCTTTTCTTTCCCAGTGCAGCTACAAGCCCCTTCATATCGGGACTCCTCCCTTTTCCTAACGTAGATGCAAGCCTCTTTGTATAGGGAATCCTTGTCATTTGGTAGTAGGATGTACGATTTCCCACCGCGGTGAAAAATATTTCCCACCGCGGTGAAAAATTCTTCCCACCGTAGTGAAAAATAATTCCCACCGCGGTGGGAAATTAGGAATCCTTATAGCAGGTCGATAGGAGATGTATTGCTCATGGGCACGTTGTCCTATAATGAAAGGCAGGGGAGGCCTTTCTTGTGGGCAGGCGGCAAGGTTTTGGCGGGCGGATTGATGCAGCGTGGGGAGCGGGTGGGGGATAAACGCAGGAAAGGGCCGGCGCTGCGCACCGACCCTTTCGCTTGATAGGCGTGCCCGCCGAGGCGGACAGCGGGGGGATTTCCTTGTTGATGTACTGACAGCGTGGGGCGTTCAGGACAGGACGCTCGTGCCCGTCATGAGGGTTATTTCTTGTAGATGTCTTGGCAGGTGTTCCAGCCGAACTGCTTGTAGCGGGCGTTGAGGTTGCGCATGCGCTGCTTGAACGATGCGAAGTCTTTCTTGTCGTTCTCTGTCCAGCCCGTCTCGGCGATTGCGGCGGCGCGGGGCAGGAGCTGGTAGAAGGCAAGGTCGCGCGAGATGACGTATTCGGTCCAGAGGTTGCCCTGTATGCCCTTCACGTGTTGCTTGAGCGCGGGCGAGGCGTCGGCGGGCACGGGGTCGTAGGCGTAGGCCTTGTCGATGAAGAGCTCGGCGTCGCGGAGGAGCAGGTTGCGGTCTTTGTTCTGATAGTAGTTGAGGTAGCAGAAGTCTCGCGGTGTCATCACGACGTCGAGGCCGCGCTCCACGGCTTGCAGTCCGCCCTTGACGCCGCGCCAGCTCATGACGGTGGCACTCTTGTCAAGGTCGCCTTCGAGGATTTCGTCCCAGCCGATGACGCTTCGTCCTTTCTGGGCAAGGTATTGGGCCACTTGGTTCATGAAGTGTATGCGCAGCTGTGCCTCGGGCGAGGTGCCGGGTGCGCCTTTGAAGCCGAGCCGCTTGATTTCGGCCTGACAGCGGGGGCAGTTCTTCCATCGGTCGCGTGGGGCTTCGTCGCCGCCGATGTGGATATACTTAGAGGGGAAGATGTCGAGGACTTCGTCGAGCACGTTGTGCACGAACTCGTTGGTCTTGGGGTTTCCGGCGCATAGAATGTCGGGGAATACGCCCCATGTCTCGCCCACCTTGTAGGGGCCTCCGGTGCAGCCCAGCTCGGGGTAGGAGGCGAGCACGCTCTGCGTGTGGCCGGGCACGTCGATTTCGGGAATGACGGTGATGTATCGTTCGGCGGCATAGTTCACGATGTCGCGCATCTGGTCCTTGGTGTAGAAGCCTCCGTGGGGTATCTCGTCGTAAATGCCGGTGATGCGTCCGATGACGGTGCGTGCCCGCTTGGAGCCGACTTCCGTGAGCTTGGGGTAACGGTCTATCTGCACGCGCCAGCCTTGGTCTTCGGTGAGGTGCCAGTGGAAGGTGTTGAGGTTGTGGAGTGCGAGCATGTCGATGAATTCCTTGATGAATTCGGGTTTGAAGTAGTGGCGGCCGCAGTCGAGCATCGTTCCGCGGTAGCCGAAGCGAGGATAGTCGACGATGCGTGCGGCGGGGAAGGTGACGCTTTGTGCCTGTTCCAAGGGCAACGACTTGCGGAGCGTCTGCACACCGTAGAACACGCCGCGCGGTGTTTTGCCTTCGATGGTGATGCCTTTGGCCTTCACGGTGATGACGTAGCCTTCTTCTTGCTCGACCTTGGCGTTGAGCTTGAGCGTGATGGCGGCGGCTTTCTTGTTCGTTCCGGTAGGATTGATGCCCGTGGCCTCGCGAATGTATTCCTTCAGGAATGCCGCGTTGCGCAGCATGGCTTCGTCGGTGCCGACTACGCTGACGGTGGTGTTGCCGTCGAGCACAAAGGCGACCCCTTTCTCGGCGATGATGCTTTGCGGAAGTGGCACTACTTGATAATTCGCGTCTGTGGCATGCAGCGAGAGGGTCGCCATCATCATTGCCACCGATAGTAACATTTTTTTCATTTGATGTTGTCTTAAATTTAAGTATTAATCAATATGGTTTGTATTTTTCACGGCAAATATACGGAAAAAAAACGATATACCGTGCCCTTGTGTGCTTATATTTTCCGGTAATGCTTGGGAAACGACGGGCAGGGGGCGTAGACCGTAGGCATAGAAAACGGTCCCGACTTCGCGTCGGGACCGTTTCTTTCTTTGAAATGTTTCAGAGGTTTGTCTTTATGTAGTTAATGTTTATTGAAAATCTTGATTGCATACATCATTCATACGGTGCAAAGATAGGGAAAAGGGAGATATATCCGGAAAATCGTAGGGCTTATTGTGCAAATAATTACGCAAACGTTTGCGACGGCCTCGGCTCTCTTTCCGCATAAATTCTTCGGCGCTTTATGCGGATTATCAGCCTAATTTCGTAAATTTGCACCATATTATATTAGGGACACGATTGATGAAAGAATTTGTTATATCCGAAGTGAAGGCCGAGACTGCCGTGTTGGTGGGGCTGATTACCGACGGACAGAACGAAGCCAAGACGAAGGAATACCTCGACGAGCTGGAGTTCCTTGCCGACACGGCCGGAGCGGTGACCGTCAGGCGGTTCACGCAGAAGGTGAACGGGCCGAGCGCGGTGACCTACGTGGGCAAGGGTAAGTTGGAGGAAATCAAACAATACATCGAAGACTGCGCGGAGAACGAGGAGCCTATCGGTATGGTTATCTTCGATGATGAGCTTTCAGCCAAGCAAATACGTAATATAGAGAACGAACTGAAAGTAAAGATACTCGACCGAACGTCGCTCATTCTCGATATCTTCGCCATGCGCGCACAGACGGCCAACGCCAAGACGCAGGTGGAACTGGCGCAATATCGCTACATGCTTCCACGGCTTCAACGACTCTGGACCCACTTGGAACGCCAAGGAGGTGGCTCGGGTTCGGGTGGTGGTAAAGGCTCCGTGGGACTCCGTGGCCCGGGAGAGACGCAGTTGGAGATGGACCGTCGTATCATTCTTCAGCGCATCACGTTGCTTAAACAGCGTCTTCTTGAAATCGATAAACAAAAGACTACGCAGCGAAAGAACCGCGGACGACTGATTCGTGTGTCCCTCGTGGGTTATACGAACGTGGGCAAAAGCACCATTATGAACCTGCTTTCCAAGAGCGAAGTGTTTGCCGAGAACAAACTCTTTGCTACGCTCGACACCACGGTCCGCAAGGTAGTCATCGAGAATCTGCCGTTCTTGTTGGCCGATACCGTCGGGTTTATCCGCAAACTTCCCACAGACCTTGTCGACTCTTTCAAGAGCACGCTCGATGAGGTGCGCGAAGCCGACCTGCTGTTGCATGTGGTAGACCTCTCACACCCCGACTTTGAAGAGCAGATACAAGTGGTTGAACGGACGCTTGCCGACTTGGGTTGCAACGAAAAGCCATCGATGATAGTCTTCAACAAGATTGACAATTACCGCTGGACAGAGAAAGATGAGGACGACCTCACGCCCGAAACGCGTGAGAACATCACCTTGGAAGACTTGAAAAAGACATGGATGGCACGTCTCGACGAGAGTTGTATGTTCATCAGTGCCAAGGAGAAACTGAACGTGGAAGCGTTCCGTGAGACGCTATATAAAAAGGTACGCGAGCTTCATGTGCAGAAATATCCGTATAACGACTTTCTGTATCCGGAGGTAGAATAAGCCCGATTATAAATTATGAATTTTGAATTACTGCCATGCGACAACTAACTGATGAAGAAATAAGGGTTCTCGAAGACCGTAACTGCTGGGCCGAGGACTGGACAAACGTGTATGTGTCAGAGGATTTCAAGCCCAATTACATGCACCGTGTGATGCTTTATGGTGAAATCCGTATCGGTGACTTCGACAAGAACATCGAAGTGAGCCGGGGGTTTCTGAAACATTCGGGCATCAATAACGCCACTTTGCGTAACGTCAGCATAGGTGATAACTGCCTGATAGAGAACATCGGCAACTACATCAACAACTATACCATCGGCGACGGCTGCTATATCAGCAACGTCAGTTCGATGGAAACCACCGATGGGGCGACTTACGGCGAGGGCAACCTCATCTCCGTGCTCAATGAAGTGGGCGACGGCAACGTGATACTCTTCAGCGATCTCAACAGCCAGTTCGCCGCTTTCATGGTGAAACATTTCCACGACAAGCCCCTTAAAGATGCCATCCGACGCCTTATCAATGAGGAGATTGCACGTAACCGGCATGACCGAGCGTCCATAGGAAACAACGTAAAGATTGTCAATACCAAGGAAATTACCAACACGGTTATCCATGATGACTGCGAAATCAACGGGGCCGCGCGCCTCAGCGACTGCACTATTCTGAGCTCACCTGCCTCAAATGTGTATATAGGGACAGGTGTTATCTGTGAGAATTCAATTATAAGTGAAGGCTCAAGTATCATCAACAGCGTGAAGATGCAGGATTGTTTCGTGGGCGAAGCCTGCCAAATTAGTAATGGTTTCACGGCTTCTTCGAGCGTCTTCTTCGCCAATTCTTACATGAGCAATGGCGAGGCTTGCGCGGCATTCTGCGGTCCGTTCACAGCCAGTCACCATAAGAGTAGCCTGCTCATCGGCGGTCAGTTCTCATTCTATAACGCTGGAAGTGCGACCAATTTCAGCAATCATGCCTACAAGATGGGCCCCATGCACTATGGCATTTTGGAGCGCGGAACGAAGACAGCCAGTGGAGCTTACGTGCTCATGCCGGCCAATATCGGGACCTTTTCCGTGTGTTTTGGCAAGCTGATGTACCACCCCGACACGCGTAATCTGCCCTTTTCTTACCTCATAGCTTATGGAGATACGATGTATCTTTCGCCCGGAAGGAACATCACAACCGTTGGTCTTTATCGCGATATTCGCAAATGGCCGAAGCGTGATGTGCGTCCTTCAGGCAGTCAAAAGAGCATCGTCAACTTCGATTGGCTGTCGCCTTTCTCGGTCGGAGAGATTGTTCAAGGCAAGAAAATCCTTGAGAAACTGCTCGATGCCAGCGGCGAAAACGTCACTTCCTATACCTATCATAACTACGTCATCAATCCAAGTTCGCTCAATAAAGGCATCAAATACTACGACATTGCCTTGCGTATCTACATGGGAGCCGTGCTAAAACGCGTCGTAAAAAGCCTTGGTGCAGTAGAGCCTCCGACCACGACCGTAGGCCAAGGTAAATGGAATGACCTCAGCGGACTGCTGCTTCCGGAAAGCGAAGAGATGCGCTTGCTCGACGACATCAAGGACGGAGAGATTGAAACCATACAGGACGTGCTCGACCGTTTTGAGGAAATCAACCGCAACTATCGCGAATATCAGTGGGCTTGGACCTATCAATTGATACTCGATTACTATCATCTGACGGAGATTACCGATGCAGATGAGGCACGAATCCGCGAAGATTACGTGCGTGCCCGACGTGCGTGGATAGCCGAGATACGCAAGGATGCCGAGAAGGAATATGCCATGGGCGATGTCGAAAAGCACGTCCTTGATGACTTCATTGACAACCTTGACCATGAAATTGACTTCGAAAACTAACAATATGAGACGAAAAACTATCTTGTTTACATTGACTTTGGCTCTCACCGCATCGGTTTCGGCCAAGGATTATCACTTCACCACCGTCAAGGGAGACGCCATGCAGACCCGCATCTACACCCTCGACAACGGCTTAAAGGTCTACATGAGTGTCAACAAAGAGAAGCCCCGGTTGCAGGCAAACATTGCCGTTCGCACGGGATCTCGCAACGATCCCGCCGAAACAACGGGCTTGGCGCACTACTTGGAGCATCTGATGTTCAAGGGAACCCAGCAGTTTGGCACCACCGACTACGCTAAAGAGAAACCTTATCTCGACGACATCGAACGGCGTTATGAGCACTATCGCACGCTGACCGACCCCACTATGCGCAAGCAGGCCTATCATGAAATCGACTCAGTGTCGCAACTTGCTGCCCAATATAACATTCCCAACGAGTATGACAAGCTCATGGCAAGCATCGGATCTGAGGGAAGTAACGCCTATACGAGCAACGATGTGACTTGCTATGTGGAGAACATTCCGTCGAATGAGATTGAGAATTGGGCCCGCATTCAGGCCGACCGCTTCCGGAATATGATTATCCGTGGCTTCCATACCGAGCTCGAAGCCGTTTATGAAGAGAAGAACATATCGATGGGAAGCGATGGAACCAAAGAGTATGCTGCCCTTTGGAAGCTCCTTACGCCCACGCATCCCTATGGCACGCAGACCACGATTGGCGAGCAGGAGCACCTGAAGAACCCTTCAATCGTCAATATCAAGAACTATTTCCACCGCTATTATGTGCCGAATAATGTGGCCATTGCGCTGGCAGGAGACTTTGATCCCGATGCCACGATTGCCGTTATTGACAAGTATTTCGGCACATGGAAAGCCGGAAAACGGCTCACTCGGCCCGAGTTCCCAGCCCAGAAAGCCATCACGATGCCAAGAGATACGAGCGTCGTAGGGCAGGATGCAGAGAACGTTATGATGGGTTGGCGCTTCAAAGGTGCCAACCAATTGCAGAACGACACGCTCGACATCGTGCGGAGGATGCTGTCGAACGGCAAGGCTGGTCTGCTTGATATCAACATCGACCAGCAGATGAAAGCCATGGAAACCGGTGCTTTTCTTGACGACCTTCACGACTATTCGGCCCTCATCATCGAGGGAGTGCCCGCACATGGCCAAAAACTTGAAGACCTACGTAGCCTCATCTTGGCCGAGATTTCAAAGCTGGGGCGTGGCGAATTCAGCGACGATCTGTTGCCGGCTGTGCTGGCTAACAAGAAACTTCAATACTTTCGGTCGCTCGATAATAACCGAAGTCGCGTCCAAATGATGGTAGATGCCTTCATCAACGACAAGAAATGGGCCGCCACGGCCTTGCAGATTGACCGCCAATCCAGGCTCACCAAGCAGGACATCATCGGCTTTGCACGCCGCCATCTGCGCATGGATAACTTCGTATGTGTCTACAAACGCATGGGAATCGACTCCACTTTGAAGAAGATAGAGAAGCCTATCATCACGCCGATTCCTGCAAATCGCGAGTTTGAAAGCCCGTTCCTCAATGCCATCCGCATGGCAAAAACCAAGCCTATCCGGCCCGTCTTCGTTGACTATAACAAGGAATTGGCACAGGGAAAGCTATCTTCGGGCCTACCTTATATTTATAAACGGAACACCGATGACGGCCTTTTCAACCTCGTGTTCCGCTACGACTTCGGTTCAACAGCCGACAATCGCTATGGCTATGCAGCCGACTATCTGAACTACATCGGCACCCGCGACATGACGATTTCGCAAATCAAGCAAGCCTTCTACAAGCTCGCTTGCAGCTATTCCGTCAGTGTTGGCGAGCGAAACATCAGCATTTCCCTCAGCGGACTTAATGAAAACATGCCCGAGGCACTGCAACTTTTGGAGAAAGTGCTCCATCAGTCAAAGGCCGATAACGACTCTTGGAGCCGCTATTGTGACCTGACTAAGAAGTCACGCGCAGACGCTAAGACCGACCAAAAGGCCAATTTCAATGCGCTTTGGGACTATGCTGTCTATGGCAAATACAATCCAACGCGCAACATCATCGCTACGCAAGCGTTGCGAAGCATGGACCCTCAGCAGTTGATTTCATTGCTCGACAAGCTCAATGGCCTGAAGCACACCGTGCTCTATTACGGACCTTCCGATCTTAAAACGTTGGAAGCCGTGATTGTCAGCACCCATAAAACGCCGCAAAAGCTGGCAGCCGGTCCCGTGAACAAGCTTTATGAGCCACAGAATACCGACAATAATGAGGTCCTCATTGCCCCATACGATGCCAAGAATATCTATATGCGGCAGTACAATAACAGGGGAGGGGAGTGGTCACTTGCGCGGACTCCCGTTGAAACTCTCTTCAATCAGTACTTCGGCGGAGGCATGAACAGCGTGGTATTCCAAGAACTTCGCGAGACAAGAGGGCTGGCCTATAACGCTTATGCCGTGTATAAACGCCCCGAATATAAGGGAGAATCCGAGAGCTTTTTCACGCATATCATCTCGCAAAACGACAAGATGAACGACTGTATCAAGGTCTTCCACGAAATCCTCGTCAGCATGCCACAGAACCAAGCTGCCTTTGATTTGGCCAAACAGAGCCTCAGAAAGTCAATCCAAAGCAGCCGAACGACGAAGTTCGGTGTCATTCAACGCTACCTGTCGCTCAGGCAATTGGGCCTCAATCACGACTATATGCAAGACGTATATGCCGCATTGCCGAGGCTGACCTTGAAGGATATCGTCAACTTTGCCAACCGGAACATCGCTCAAGAATCTTTCCGTTACGCCGTTCTCGGCGACGAAAAGAACCTCGATATGACGTTGCTTGAGCAGATAGGTCCTGTTCAACGCCTCACCACCGAGGACATTTTCGGTTATTAATCGCCTGCGGTTACACTGCGAAGTAGAAGAAAGTGTAACGCATTCCCATTGGGATAGGCGTATAGGGACGCGCGGTCCGTGTGTCCGCTCAATGTAAAACATAAATCAATCGACGCACTATTTTTAGGCAGATTGATGGAGCGGACGAATGGCCCCTGCGTCCTTATTCGTTTCTTTCGGTAGAATGGAATAACAGCCTGTCCCATTGTGAATTGCAATCTCAGCCATATTGGCGTGCAATATGGCCCATTTTATCGCGCAAAATGAGTGATATTGCGCGCCAATATGGCTGGGATTGCGTCGCAATGTTCCCCATGTGGAAAACCACGATGAATGCATGTGGGACGCACGGTTCGTGCGTCTACCCGCATTTCAGTTGACAGTTAACAAGTAAACGGGTGAATAAGTTGCTTGTTTATGTGCATGTAGGGACGCACGGCTCGTGCGTCCGCCCACATTTCAGTTGATAGTTGACGAGTAAACAGGTGAACAAGTTGCTTGTTTATGCGCATGTAGGGACGCACGGCTCGTGCGTCCGTTCACGTTTCAGTTGATAGTTGACGAGTAAACGGGTGAATAAGTTGCTTGTTTATGCGCATGTAGGGACGCACGGCTCGTGCGTCCG
>NZ_JH594503.1:153751-163159 GCF_000243015.1 Segatella maculosa OT 289 | reverse complement strand
GCGTCCGTTCACGTTTCAGTTGATAGTTGACGAGTAAACGGGTGAATAAGTTGCTTGTTTATGCGCATGTAGGGACGCACGGCTCGTGCGTCCGTCCACGTTTCAGTTGATAGTTGACGAATAAACGGGTGAACAAGTTGCTTGTTTATGTGCATGTAGGGACGCACGGCTCGTGCGTCCGCTCAATACGGCCTGTTTATAGCCCGATTACTGTCCGCTTATCAACCCGTTTACCCGTCCACTTGTCCACTCACTCCGCTTGAACGGACGCACGAACCGTGCGTCTCTATATGTCTATCTCAGCCATTCCGCGAGGTAATATGAGCCATTTTAACACGTGAAATAGTTGATGTTACGCAGTTTTTTTTATACCTTTGCAAGCATCAAGTAAAGAGATTACGAAACACAACGATAAATAAAAACATTATGGCAAACAAAGTTGAATTCAAGTATGCACCGATGTTCCAAACAGGAAAGGACGATACTGAATACCGATTTCTGACGAAAGAGGGCGTAACGACGAGTGAATTCGAAGGCAAACAGATTGTAAAAGTCTCCAAGGAGGCCTTGACGTACCTTGCACAACAGGCGTTCCACGATACCGAGTTCATGTTGCGTCGCGCGCATAATGAGCAGGTTGCCGCCATACTTCGCGACCCCGAGGCCTCTGAAAACGATAAGTATGTGGCCTTACAGTTCCTACGTAACGCCGAAACGGCAGTGAAAGGAGTCCTCCCTTTCTGCCAAGATACGGGCACAGCCATCATTCATGGCGAGAAAGGACAGCAGGTTTGGACTGGCTTTGAGGACGAGGAAGCACTCTCACGTGGCGTCTTTAACACCTTTACGGAGGACAATTTGCGTTACTCGCAGAATGCTCCACTCAACATGTATGACGAGGTGAACACCAAATGTAACCTGCCGGCGCAAATCGATATCGAGGCCGTTGAGGGCGCAGAATACCGCTTTATCATGGTTGCAAAGGGCGGTGGGTCGGCCAATAAGACCTATTTCTACCCGATGACCAAGGCAACCATTCAGAATGAAAGCACGCTTTTGCCGTTCTTAGTGGAGAAGATGAAGAGCCTCGGAACGGCAGCTTGCCCGCCTTATCACATCTGTTTCGTCATCGGAGGCACCTCCGCCGAAAAGAACTTGCTGACCGTGAAGCTCGGTTCCATCAAATATTACGACAATCTTCCTACCACCGGAGACGAGACCGGACGTGCTTTCCGCGACAAAGACCTTGAGGATAAGCTTCTTGTTGAGGCCCAAAAGATTGGTCTCGGCGCCCAATTTGGCGGCAAAGCCTTTGCACATGACGTGCGTGTTATCCGTCTTCCACGCCACGGAGCGAGCTGTCCTATCGGCATGGGTGTCAGCTGTTCGGCCGATAGAAACATCAAAGCGAAGATCAATGCCGATGGTATTTGGCTCGAAAAGATGGACACCAACCCTTCAGAACTCATTCCCGAGGAGTACAGAAAGCCCGGCGAAGGGGCCAAGGGCATTGAGATTGACCTCGACAAAGGCATGGATGCCGTGCGTGCCGAGCTGACGAAGTATCCCGTTTCGACGCGTGTAAGCCTCAAAGGTACCATCATTGTGGCTCGAGATATTGCGCATGCGAAGCTCAAGGCACGCCTCGATGCAGGCGAAGATTTGCCACAATACATGAAAGATTACCCCGTTTTGTATGCCGGTCCGGCCAAGACGCCCGAAGGATATGCCTGCGGTTCGATGGGACCGACCACGGCCAACCGCATGGATCCCTATGTAGATGAGTTCCAAGCTCATGGCGGTTCGCTCGTGATGATAGCCAAAGGAAACCGCACGCAAGTCGTAACAGATGCCTGTCAAAAGCATGGTGGCTTCTATCTGGGCACGATTGGCGGTGTTGCGGCTGTGCTTTCGCAGAGCAGCATCAAGAGCATTGAGTGTGTGGAGTACCCGGAATTGGGCATGGAAGCCGTGTGGAAGATTCGCGTGGAAGACTTCCCGGCCTTCATTCTCGTTGACGACAAGGGCCATGACTTCTTCAAAGAGCTCAAACCTTGGCCGGTTTGCAGCTACAAGAAATAAGAAATTGGCAACTCGAAACAAAGTAAAAAGGACATGCACTCGGCATGTCCTTTCCACTTTTTCAATCAATTTATATCATAATCACCAATAAACAATAAACAAAATGACAAGAGAAAAGTTTTTTGGCGCCATGGGTTGGGTAGGCATGGGCACGTCGGTATTGATGTATGTCTTTTATCTTCCGCAAATAGAAAACAACTTAGCCGGACAAAAAGGAACGTTCATACAGCCTTTCATGGCTGCCGTGAACTGCACACTGTGGGTAGCTTACGGACTGTTCAAGGAGAAACGCGATCTTCCCCTCGCCATTGCCAACACGCCCGGCATCATCTTCGGACTCATTGCCGCCTTTACGGCGTTATAAAAGTAAAGAACTAAAAAGGTAGAACAATAAAAAGTAAAGACACAAGCCTTGAGCAAAGCATTCAAGTTGCCTGCTTTTTACTTTTTACCTTTTGTTTCTTGTAAGCTCTCACTCCCTCCTTTTGAGAGGGACGGGGGTAGGTATTAGGTGTGAAAGTTGCCGCTTTTGCACATCACGCCTTTGTGTTTTATGGATTGCGTGCCACTTGTTCTGTTCCCCATGAAGTTCCTATTGGCCGCTGTTTGCAGTGCAAAAGAAAATGAGAGGAAGAACCTCGCGGCCCATTCCTCTCAAACTTAAAAACTATTATTATAATAAAGGTAAGTACACTACTTAAAGATTGGGGTTCATTTCCTTCCATTTGTCAACAGCGGGAATGATACCGAGTTCCACAATCTCGTCGCGCATCTTGCAAAGATGCTCATATGACTTCTGAAGGCCATCAATCTCCTCCTTTGTTCCTGTCGGTTCGGTGAAGTGAACGCCCGTTTTGTCGATCGTTGTGGGCATGGCCATCATCACGTTCTTGAAGCCAAGCTTGTCGTTGCAGACATAACAGCCGGCAGGCAACGTGAACTTGTCGCCACCCATAGCGGCCTGAATCATCTTAACGGCGTTGTAAGCCGGGCTTTGGAACGAACTTCGACCGCGAAGTTTGATGATGTTCGAGCCACCTTGCACGGTGTGGTGCTTGATTTCCTCCCAACGTTCGGTTGAAAGGCCCTTTTCTGCCAACGGTTTTCCATCGATTTTGACCTGCGAAGCGAATACAGCCATCTGCTCACCGTGGCCACCATAGGTGTGTGCACCGGTCACCTTGTCCTGCTGAACGCCGAATTCTTCGGCCAAAGCCTGCTGCAAACGTGTCGAATCAAGCGCAGCAAGCGAGGTCAACTGGTTGGGTTTCAAGCCGGAATGAATGAGCGTGGTCAGTGCAGTGACGTCTGCAGGGTTGAAAATCACGACAACATGCTCCACATTGGGGCAATACTTCTTGATATTGTCGCCGAACTCGGCAGCGATTTTACAGTTTCCTTTCAGCAAATCCTCGCGGGTCATGCCTTCTTTTCGGGGAGCACCGCCCGACGAGATGATATACTTTGCACCGGTGAAAGCCTTTGCGGGGTCGGTGGTGTAGCTAAGGTTTGCACCCGGGAACGCGCATTGTGCCATTTCATCATACACACCATGCACACCCGGCTCAAAGATGTCGTAAAGGCAGATGTTGGGTGTAAGCCCGAGCATCAGCGCACTTTGTACCATGTTTGAACCAATCATACCGCCTGCACCGACGATAACCAATTTGTCATTCGTTAAATAATTCATAACTATATTACTATTTTATGGTTTAGAAATCTGTTTCCTTTGACCGCAAAGTTAGTAAAAAAATATAGGATTTAGGCTATTTAATGTGCAGATTATTTGTTGTTAATTCTTAAAAAGCGTATCTTTGTCATGTCGATTTAGCAAAAGATGCACATGGAAACAGTCAATCAACGTTTAGCGGCCTTAAGAGAAGTGATGCGACGCGAGCGACTTGCGGCCTTTATCTTCCCCAGTACCGACGCCCACAACAGCGAATATGTGGCCGATCATTGGAAAGGTCGCGAGTGGATTTCAGGCTTCGACGGCTCTGCAGGCACGGCTGTTGTCACGCAAAACGGTGCAGCATTGTGGACAGACTCGCGCTATTTCCTTGCCGCCGAGGCGCAGCTTGCAGGCTCGGAATACCGGTTGATGAAGCTGAAAGTGGCGGGAACGCCCACGATTGCCGAATGGCTTGGACAACAATGCAAGGCAGGAAGCGAGATAGGAATAGACGGAACGGTGAGCAGTTATGCCGAGACGCAAGCGCTGATTGCCGAACTTCGCCGGCAAGGGGGAATGACTTTAAGGCTGAACTTCGACCCTTTAGCGTGCATTTGGAACGGCCGTCCGCCTATCCCCCAAGGCAAAATTGAACTGCAACCTTTGGAATATGCGGGCGAGACTTCGGCCTCTAAGCTCTGCAGACTGCGTGAGGCTTTGCGCCAAAAACATTGCGACGGCATGCTGATGTCGGCCTTGGACGACATTGCATGGACCCTCAATCTGCGTGGAACCGACGTGCATTGCAATCCCGTTTTCGTGAGTTACCTTGTCATTGAGCCCGAAAAGGCGGTGCTGTTCATCGAAGAATCCAAGCTTACACCAGCCGTTTCGGCCTATTTAGAAAGCATTCCTGTGGCGCTAAGACCGTATGAAAAGATGGGCAACTACCTAAGAAAAGAATACTTTGCCTATAACATTTTACTTGATCCGAAAGAGACTAACAGTTGCTTGGTGGCTTATGCAAGGGAGGGAAATGCCTCGGTTGTCATGGCAGAATCACCCGTTCCGATGATGAAAGCCGTGAAGAACGAAAGCGAAATCCAAGGCTTTCGCAACGCCATGTTGCGTGATGGCGTGGCCATGGTGAGGTTTTTGAAGTGGCTTATTCCGGCCGTTAAGGAAGGGAATGAGACCGAAATTTCGTTGGAAAAGAAGCTGACAAGTTTGCGAAAAGCACAACCGCTCTATCGCAGTCTCTCCTTTGACACCATCGTGGGTTACGAACATCACGGTGCAATCGTGCACTATGAGGCCACGCCGGAGACTGATATTCCGATTGAACCCCGCGGACTTGTGCTCATAGACAGCGGTGCTCAATATCAAGACGGCACCACGGATATCACGCGAACCATAGCCCTTGGTCCGCTGACCGAGGAGCAGAAGCGCGTCTACACATTGGTATTGAAGGGCCATATCCAGTTGGAACTGGCCCGTTTTCCCGAAGGTGTGTGCGGAACTCAGCTTGATGCCTTGGCTCGCGAGCCGTTGTGGCGCGAAGGGTTCAACTATTTGCACGGCACGGGCCATGGTGTGGGGTCCTATCTCAACGTGCATGAGGGGCCACATCAAATCCGTATGGAATATAAACCGGCCCCGTTGCATGCCGGAATGACGGTGACCGACGAGCCGGGACTGTATCTTGCCGGCCGTTTCGGCGTGCGTATCGAGAATACACTCCTCATCTTGAAAGACAGGGAGACCGAGTTCGGCACGTTCCTTAAGATGGAACCGCTGACACTCTGCCCGATTGACACGGCTCCTATCGTCGTTTCGATGCTCACAGCCGAGGAGATTCGGTGGCTCGACACGTATCATCGGCACGTCTGCACCATGCTTTCGCCCCACTTGGAAGCCGATGAGCGCGAATGGTTGCAGGAGGCTACGAAGCCCATCGGTGAGAACGGGTAAACAATCTCAGCCATTTCACCGTGCAATTCCAGCCATATTAGCGCGTAAAATGGCTGAGATTACACGGTGAAATGACTGAGATTGCAAGACAATAAAATAGAAATAAAAAAGGGAATGAATGTTGTTGAGAATCAAGGCCGTGGCGCAAGCCGCCTCATTTGAACAGGGTGAAGTTCACGCTGCCGTAACTTCGGTGTTCTGCAAAGCGTTGGTGGGCGGAGAAGTCATGGTCTTTGCCATGCTCGAGCACAAAAATACCGCCCGGAGCAAGCAGATTGCCGCCCAAAATGAGGTCGGGAAGCTGCGGAAGGTCGCCCAACGTATAGGGCGGGTCAGCAAAGATGAAGTCGAACTGCTGCCGACAACGCTTCAGAAAGCGGAAGACATCGCCGCGGACGAGCACGTCTCTATCGTCGCCAAGTTTGGCAAAACAACGGCGAATGAAGTCGGCGTGGTCGCGGTCGGCCTCTACACTGATCACCTGTTTGCAGCCTCTGCTGACCAGTTCGAGCGAAATGCTGCCCGTTCCGGCAAAGAGATCAAGGGCCGTTGTGCCGTCGAAATCGACGTATCCCCGCAGCACATTGAAGATGTTTTCCTTGGCAAAGTCGGTCGTCGGCCGCGCTTTAAACGTGCGCGGAATGTCGAAATGGCGGCCTTTATAGCTTCCCGTGATGATTCTCATGCGCTATCTACCTTTTATATACAATGTCATCAGGTCGAACGGCAGCCCCTTGATCTGGGTGATGGGCGCACGGTTGAATTCAGCAGCAGGATTGATGACGGTGACCTTCAGAACGAATTCCTTGAGGCCCGCGATGAGTGGCTCCCGTTCGGGCATCGTGCCGCACAGGAACAGCTCGTCTTCGCGCGCGTCGAGGGCCAATTGCGTCCACACATGCAGAATGAAATAGGCCGCATCGTTGGCGTTGACCACCTCGTAGCGGTTGCTGAAGCGGAAACGGTTGTGGGCGAAGGCAAACACCTCCATTTGCTTGCCGCGGAAATAAACGAAGAGCTTCCGCTTTGTGCCAGTGAAGCTCCGCCGATGAAGATAGCTCCACACGGGTTGCATCAGCGGCATAATTCGGATATCACGGAAGTGGTCGGTCAGCACGAGCTTAACGTCTTTGTTGATCGGGTAGACCGCCACTGCGTTCTGCGCAGGAAGGACGGTGTTGAGGAGCTCCTCGTTCGTGTGCCCCGTGAAAGTATGGTGATAGAAGGGCTCGGCGTCGTCGGCATCAAATTCTTCAAGCGGGACGAGCAGCACGGGACTATCGACAAGCACTTGCGCATGGAGGAAGCCCGCACCGAGAATGCGGCTCTCGATAAAAGCCTCGCGAAGGTTAGCCGCTGGCGACATGCCACTTTTCATCACGTACGGTTCGTAGTCGAGGCCACCCGCGGCCGTTTCGTCGGCCACGGCAAACGCCAACGTAGTGTCCGTCAGCCTCAACGTGACCCTGTGCGGGTGCCGGGTAATAGATTTTTCGGTCATAATCGTTATTTATTGATGGATAATCGGGTGTCGCCTGCGTTGATGTCGCCCATTCTGATGCCCGCATAACGTCCGCTGCGGTTCGCTTCTTCGATAAGATTGGCCACGCTGTTCGCGTCGAGTCCGTCGAGATAAGCATCGTAGGTGGCGCCGCATTCCACCAAGGGCAAACGACGGCCGCTCACGCTCACTTGTACCGTGGCGGCCAAATCGAACCGACGACCACCACCGAAGGGCACGTACTGAAGACTATCGGCCAGATAACCGCCGCCGACGAGTGTGCCGAAATCGGCCGTGTAAACTCCGTGGTCGTGCAGGTAGTTCAGCTCGGCAGCGCGTATCGCCGACAGCCGCACGACGACGGCCCGCTCGCGCAGACGCCGTTCTTTGCCAAAACGGACGGGGCCGAGGATACTCGCGACGCAAACGGCGGCCAGCGCCACGGCGCACAAGGCAAGCCATAAATTATGATGGGCAGCGAGCTTCATTCGGATAATTTTTCTAACTTTGCATTCGGAATCAGCCGGTGCGTGCTTCGCGTCGGCCTCCGATTGCAAAGATACAAAAAAAAAATCATCTTCGCATTGAAAATACAAGAATTTATAGACGAAATTCTGACCGAATTCGGTTTTCGACCCACACGCGACCAACTGAATGCCCTCGAGACCTTCGCCCGATTTCTGGCCGACAGGGGTGAGCGCCGTGTCATGCTCTTGCGCGGGTCGGCCGGAACGGGAAAGACATCTTTGGCCGGAGCCATGGTGCGCACATTCGCGCGGTTCGGCCAAAAGTTGCAGCTGATGGCCCCAACGGGACGCGCGGCCAAGGTTTTTGCCACCAACAGCGGTCGCAACGCATCAACGATCCACCGAAAAATCTATCGCGAACGGCGCTACACAGGCATCGGCGGCGCTTTCGACCTGAACGACAACCTGAACAAGGACACGCTCTTCATCGTGGACGAAGCTTCGATGATCGGGACGGGAGCGGGCGCCCAGAGCATCTTCGGGACGGGCAGCCTGCTCGACGATCTCGTGCGCTACGTCTACAGCGGACCGGGCTGCAGCATGATGCTCATCGGCGACAGCGCGCAACTTCCGCCCGTAGGCGAGGTTCTGGCGCCCGCGCTCGATGTCGACGCGCTCGAAGCCCGTGGCCTCACCGTCTATGCGTGCGACCTGCGCGAAGTACTTCGGCAGGGCCACGACAGCGGAATTCTTTTTAATGCCACGCATATCAGATGCCTCTCGCCCGGCGTTATCGCGGCCAACGGACTGCCGCGCATTCGTTTCAGCGGATTTGCCGACGTCGTAGCCGTCACGGGCGCCGATTTGCCCGAGTTGATAGCCGCAAGCTACGCCGAGGTGGGCGTTGACGAAACCATCATCGTGACGCGCAGCAACAAGCTGGCCGGCATCTACAACCAAGGCCTCCGCGCCACCGTGCTCGACCATGACGACATGCTTTGCACGGGCGACCGACTGATGATTGTGAAGAACAAATATCTCGACAAGGCAGCCGAAGCCGCAGGCCAACTTTCGTTCATCGCCAACGGCGACCGCGCCGAGGTGATGCGCGTGCGCAACCTGCGCGAATGCCACGGCTTCCGGTTTGCCGACGTTTGCCTGCGGTTTCCCGACTACCACGACCATGAGCTCACGCAAACCGTCATGCTCGACACGCTCACGAGCGATGCTCCCGCACTGCCCGAAGACAAACAGCGCGCACTCTTCGAGGCCGTCATGGCCGACTATGCCGACCTGCCCCGCAAGCGCGACCGCTTAGAAGCGCTTCGGCGCGACGTTTATTTCAATGCGCTGCAGATAAAATACGCCTACGCCGTCACGTGCCACAAGGCGCAAGGCGGTCAATGGACCCATGTTTATCTCGACCAAGGCCGAATGGCTGCCGATATGCCCGCGCCGGACTACGCCCGCTGGCTCTACACGGCTTTCACGCGCGCCACCCAAAGGCTTTTTCTCGTCAACTGGCCAAAAACGCAGACCGACGACCGCCCACCTATTTAAATAGGTCTTCAGCTCCGATTACTTAGAGGAAATCGAGAGTGGCTTTAAAAAATTCGCGAATTATTGACGGAAATCGCTGCTTTTAGTAAAAAATTCGCGAATTATTGACGGAATCTGCTGCGTTTAGCAAAAAATTCGCGAATTATTGACGAAAT
>NZ_JH594503.1:19622-152956 GCF_000243015.1 Segatella maculosa OT 289 | reverse complement strand
TCGCTGCGTTTAGCAAAAAATTCGCGAATTATTGACGAAAATCGCTGCGTTTAGCAAAAAATTCGCGAATTATTGACGGAAATTACTTTTTTTGTAAGAAAAAATATGAATTCCAATGGGGCTTTTTTATTCTTTTCCAAGAATTTATGAATTCAGGGCAGAATTTTCTATTTTTTTGCCAAAAAATTATGAACTCTAATAAAAAATGTCTATATTTGTGCTGTGTAATCTTAATTATTATTTACCTATTAACTTAAAGCCCATGGAAATTAAAAATTCTAACAGGGGAAAGCTTCAAAACATGGAGCATTTTCAGTTTGCCGGTCACGTGCTGGCGCTTTGTGAAGAATCGAAAATCAAGAAATTGGAGCCACTGCTTGCTCCCCTAAAAAAAGCACTCGCAGAAGAAGACAAAGCACTAAATCTGCCACGCCGTCAAGAGGGAACGAGAGAACTCAAGAAATTGGACAAAGCGCGCGACCAAGCTTATCGCTCATTACAGTTGTTAGTTGAATTGAACATGAACGAAAGTGAGGAAGAGTTTAAAAAGTCAGCAGAAGTTCTGTCTGATATTCTGGCACGCTATCCGCGCGTGACGCAGTCCAATTATGACAAGGCAAGCGGCATGATTAAGAACCTCATCACCGATTTACAGTCGCCCGCTGCATCAAGCCACGTGTTGCATATCAGCGCGCAACCCTACGTAGACCGATTGGATCTCGCCAATAAAACGTTTGATTCGCGCTACCGTACACGCCTCAAATCGGCCGTGCCGACGGGCACGTTCGATATGAAAGCCCTGCGCGCTGAGACCGACAAGGCGCTCAAGGCCGTTCTGCGCCGAATGGACTCGCTCGACGACCTTGAGCCCGAAACGCCCAAGCTTGCGGAGCTTATCACACAGTACAACGCGCTCGTGGACAAGAAGAGTTCCACGCTGTCGCACCGCGCAGGCACGTCGCAGATTGCCCGCGATAAGCGAACGGCAGAATACGACGCAATGCTCAAGCCCGGCTTCGCGCAATTGGAGGAAACACTCGGCCTGCCCGCAGAAAGCCTGTCGTTTACGGGCAAAACGGAAGGTTCCGGTCCGAAACGCCACTATCAGCTCGCAATTAAAGGTCAGGCGGGCGCCGACGGCAAACCCCGCACCATCTGGGTCGGTGTAAACAAAAACGGCTCACTTTTTGAGTACAAAAAGATTGCTATCGAAAAACCGAAGCAAGAGGGCGAGAAGCCAGCCCCTGTTCCTCCCAAGAAAAAGGAGTAGAAAAGCACACTTATGCTTTTCCCGAGGAAAAAAAGTAAAAAATAAACAGACCTTACAGGCGTTCCGTCCTGCAAGGTCTGTTTTTATTCACAATGAAGCTGCAAGCTCGTCCTCCCCTCCTTTGGAGGGGCAGGGGGAGGCTCCCGTCTTCTTTCTCACAGATGCGCCAGCTCGACAACCTTGTCGACTGCCGCTCCGATGGCGTCGACGTCCTTACCACCGGCTTGTGCGTAATGCGGCTGCCCTCCTCCGCCGCCCTTGATGAGCCGGGCCGCTTCGCGGATAATTTTTCCGGCGTCGAGCCCGTGGTCCTTCACCATGTCGTCGCTGAACATCACCGTCAGCAGTGGTTTGTCGCCGGCGGTGCTGCCGATGACGGCAACGAGCCTTTCGCCCATGCTTTCGCGCAGTTTGAAGACCAGATCTTTCGCGTCGGCCGGCTCTAAAGGCAGCACGGCCTTCACAACGTGCACGCCGTTGACCAGTCGCGCGCGGTTGAGAAGCTCCTGCTTGGTGCGTTCGACGGTCTGCGCGCGGAAACGTTCAATTTCCTTGCTCATTTCGTCGTGCTCGCCGATGTATTTCACGAGCGCCGCCTTCAGGTCCTTGGCGTTGTTGAACAATGCGCGCAAATCGGTCATGGTGTCCTGTAGGGCGTAGAGGGCGTCCTCGCACGCTTGTCCCGTGAGCGCCTCGATGCGCCGAATGCCGGCCGCAACGCTGCTTTCGCCTATAATTTTGAAGAAACCGATGCGCCCCGTGCTCTTGGCATGAATGCCTCCGCAGAATTCGCAGCTGGGCCCGAAGCGCACCACGCGCACCTTGTCGCCGTACTTCTCGCCGAAGAGTGCCACCGCCCCGAGCTGCCGCGCTTCGGCGAGCGGTATGTCGCGGTGTTCGTCGAGCGGCAAATCTTCGCGGACGAGCCGGTTGACGAGTCGCTCGACGCGGCGGAGCTCCTCGTCGGTCACTTTCTGAAAGTGCGAGAAGTCGAAGCGCAGCGTCGTCGGGTCGACGTACGATCCTTTCTGCTCGACGTGGTCGCCCAGCACTTGTTTCAGCGCATAGTCGAGCAGATGCGTGGCCGTGTGGTTGGCTGCGCTGGCATTCCGCTTCTCCACGTCGACGCAAGCCATGAATTCGGCCTTCAGGTCTTTCGGAAGTTCGCCCACGATGTGAATGCTCTGGTTGTTCTCGCGCTTTGTGTCGAGAATAGCGACGGTCTCATCGTCGTTCACGAGCGCACCTTGGTCGCCCACCTGTCCGCCCATTTCGCCGTAGAACGGCGTTCGGTCGAGCACGAGTTCGAAGTGGAAACTCTTCTTTTGCGTCACTTTTCGGTAGCGGAGGATATGGCAACTGTATTCCGTATGGTCGTAGCCGACGAATTCCTGTTCGCCATCTCTGATGATTTCCCAATCTCCGTTCTCCACTGCAGCGGCGTTGCGCGCGCGAGCCTTCTGCTTGGCCATTTCCTCGTTGAAACCCTTTTCATCTACAGTATAACCGTATTCGCGGCAAATCAGCTCGGTCAAATCGAGCGGAAAGCCGTAGGTGTCGAACAATCTAAAAGCGCTGACGCCGTCAAGTTCGCTCCGTCCGTGTGCTTTCAGCTCGTCCATGTCGCCATTGAGGAGGTTTATGCCCTTTTCCAATGTGCGAAGAAAGGAATCTTCTTCTTCTTTCATCACACGGCCGATGAGTTCTTGTTGCGCCGGAAGTTCGGGGTAAGCCTGCCCCATTTCGTGCACCAAAACAGGCAGGAGCCGGTATAAGAACGCCTCTTTTTGGCCGAGGAACGTGTAGGCGTAGCGCACGGCACGGCGCAAGATGCGGCGAATGACGTAGCCGGCTTTTGCGTTGCTCGGCAGTTGGCCGTCCGCAATGGAGAAGGCGACGGCCCGAAGATGGTCGGCCACCACGCGCATGGCCACGTCTGTCTTCTCTTGTTCACTCATACATTCGCCGTTCGGGCCGGTTGGCGTCGTAAAACCGTAGCGTTTGCCACTGAGTGCTTCTATTTGTTTGATGACAGGCTGGAAGATATCGGTGTCGTAGTTGCTGTGCTTGTCCTGCAACATGCGCACGAGTCGCTCGAAGCCCATGCCCGTGTCGATGACATGCATGGGCAGTGGGGCCAGACTTCCGTCGGCTTTGCGGTTGTATTGCATGAAGACGAGGTTCCAAATCTCAATCACTTGCGGATTATCTTTATTGACAAGGTCGCGCCCGGGCACTTTTGCTTTCTCTTCAGGTGTGCGTGAATCCACGTGAATCTCCGTGCAAGGACCGCAAGGTCCCGTGTCGCCCATCTCCCAAAAGTTGTCGTGTTTGTTGCCATCAATGATGTGATCGGCCGCAACATGCTTGGCCCAATAGCCGGCCGCCTCGTCATCGCGTGCGAGTCCCTCCTCTTTTGCACCTTCAAACACGGTGACATACAAGTCGTCGGGGTTCAGATGAAGCACGTCTACGAGGTATTCCCACGCATAATCGATGGCACCTTCCTTGAAATAATCGCCGAAACTCCAGTTGCCCAACATCTCGAACATCGTGTGATGATAAGTGTCATGGCCCACTTCCTCAAGGTCGTTGTGCTTTCCGCTCACGCGAAGACATTTCTGAGAGTCCACCCGACGAATGTCTTTTCCGGGGTCTTTCGTGCCAAGGATAATGTCTTTCCACTGGTTCATACCGGCATTTGTGAACATCAACGTAGGGTCATCCTTGATAACCATCGGTGCTGAGGCTACAATCTTGTGTCCCTTGCCCTCAAAGAATTTCTTGTAAGACTCGCGGACTTCATTTGCTGTCATCATCTTCTCTATAAAGTTTTGAATTGTTTTAATCTGAAAAATCAACGACAAAGGTACAAAAAAGATTAGAGATGAGGGGAGAGAGTCGCGGAATTTTGCTAACTTTGCAAAGAAATTAAGCGTTGTTGCATCAAAAACTATAGGAATATGCCCCTCCATACGAATAAAAATCTGAAGTTGTATTACAGCATCAAGGAAGTTGCGGCCATGTTCGAAATCAACGAAAGTACGCTGAGATTTTGGGAGACAGAGTTCCCTCATCTGCGACCTAAGGTGCAGAAAGACAGTAAAGCCAGGCAGTATACCGACAAGGATATCGAACAAATCAAGCTCATCTACAATCTCGTGAAGGTGAGAGGCTTCAAATTGGCGGCAGCAAGAAAGGTACTCAATGCCAATCGCGAGGGAGTTGACAAGACGGCCGACGTGATGGAGACGCTAATCTCGGTGCGCGACCGCTTGAAACAGATGAAGAAGCAACTCGACGGACTTGTGTAGCCTTTGCAAAGACTTGTTCTTAACATATCAATCATTCAATTATTAACATTTTAATTTATGAAAAAAAGAGCGTTAAACAAAATTTTCAGTGTATTGACAATGGTCATGATGTTCTTCGTTATGACCGCAGTTACGGCTTGTAGCAGCGATGATGACGAACCGACGCTGACCGAAGAAACCATCAAAGGCAGCACTTTCACGGTGGAAAAGATTGAGACCAATGTCGCTGGTCAGTGGGTTTCGTTAGATGCTTCGCAAGCAAAAAACTTCAGTTATCAGTTGAAGTTCAATGCCGACGGCAGCGGTTCGCGTATCTTGAACGGCCGAACCGTCTACCAATGGAAGACATTCAGCATGAAAGACGGCAAGGTGTTGCTTGACAATCGTGCCGAGACAAGCCTGTCCATTTCAGGAGGTAAGCTTGTAGAAAGCCAAAAAGGGGGAGGTATGGAGCTCCGAATCACCTACAAGAAGTAGGCTTATCCATCAGAAATGCCCACGGAACAGCGTGCCTGTCGCGGGCATTTTTCATTCAAACAATAATGATATAAACAATCAACAAACAATGACAATGAACAAGATTTATACTTTCATGCTTTCTGCCTTGATGGCTATTGCGTTGGTATCCTGCGGAAGTAATGATGAAACCGACACGCCCCAACCGGCTCCGGTGGGCCCGAAACGTGCGTTTACAAAAGTGCCTAAGAGCATTGCGGGCTCTGAATTTAAGACCGATGCAAGCGGTAGACTCATTGGTCTCTCAGGAAGTTCGGAGGCTTATGCGTACACACTTGACTATAATACGAAAGCCAATAAGGGCAAAAATGAGCCAGATGTCGTGATTACTCAGACTGAAGATGGAGTAATAGGGACGATAACCAAGGTCTTTCTGAATGAAAAAGGCTATGTGAAGCATGCCGAAATGCAGCAATATGACAAAGATAAGAAACCGTATCCTCCTTACAGTTACGACTTAACCTACAATGCTGACGATCATATAGAGACTGTGATTGAAACAGATAAAAAAGGAAAGTCCATCACAACCATCAGCTATAAAGATGGTGATATCGTGAGTTGTACGGATAAAATAGGAACGGAAACCAACACATATGTCACTCATTACACCTCAAAAGAAGTCACAACGCCCATCGTGAACAAGGGGGGCCTCATGCCTTATAGCCTTTTTGGTGTGGATGTAGATGAGCTTGATATTGCTTATTACGCCGGAATGCTGGGCAAACCTACCCGTCATTTGCCCTTGGGTTATAGCTGGAATGGTAAGAGACAGAATACCGTAACGTGGAAACTTGATAAAGAAGGCTATCCCATACAGTGTAAAGTGGTTGTTCATTCGGAGAGAGAGCATACCTCAATCGAGGCAATCGTCTGGCAATAACCTCTTTTTTAGCATGCCTCGGCAGGCTTTATGCCGATTAAGGAAACAGAAATCTCCGGCCATTTGATGTGCCGGAGATTTTTTATGCATGCGTTCTGCCCGTAATCTGTCTCTCATTCGGGCCTCGTCATCTGGTCATTTAACGGTTACAATCTCGTTTTTCGCCTTCCGCTGTTTGGGTTTTGCCGGCGTATCGTTGCCATATCCGATTGGAATAACGGCTACGGGATATTCGTCCGAGGCCAAATGCAATCCTTTTCTCAACAGTTCTACATCGAAATTACAGACCCAACAACTGCCCAAACCCTGTTCGGCAGCAGCCAAACAAATGTGTTCCACGGCGATGGCCACGTCAATATCGGCATGATTCTTCCCGTCATACTTGCGTATCCACGCCTCCGAAGTCTTCGCATAGGCCACAATATACAACGGAGCCTTCGCAAGCCATTCGCGCGAATAAGACTGTTCCACGATTTTACGGCAGTCGTCATGCTGCACAACGATAAAGCGCCAAGGCTGATAGTTCACTGCCGACGGGGCCATTCGTGCACATTCAAGAATGTAATCAAGCTTTTCCTGCTCTACGGTTCTCGGCGAATAATCTCTCACCGAGCAACGCTTTTTTGCTAATTCCAAGAAGTTCATTTCGGTTATTTGTTTTAATGTTTATGAAAGTTCATTGCATTGACAATCAACGACTTATATTTTGAATCCCAATCTCAGCCATTTTGCTGTGCAATCTCAGCTATATTACGCGCTAAAATGGGTGAGATCGGAGCGCAAAATGGCTGAGATTGCAAGGCTGCATCGGCCACATTGCGCTGCAGACCCACTGTCGCTGGCTGCCAAGCCTGCCGTCATGGGCATTCCGGAGCCTCTGTCTAAGCCTTTTCATGCGCCCGTTTTAATCCTCTTCGCCAACGAGCCACGGACCCAGACCACTGCTACAGCCCCCTAAAACGCCGAGTCCACCCCGCACATTGCTATAGGTTGGCGTGATAGGGGCCAGTCCTATCTTGCCCATATCGTTGTTCGAAACATCGTTGATCGACTTGATGAAGCGATAGTATTCGGGCGAAATACGATAGAGTTCGATGCGATGTGGCGGGCTGAACCGCCTGTATGGCATGCCCAAATGGAGCGTATAGCGACGCCCGTTGATGCTCTTGTCGGTGAAGAACACCACATTCTGATAGCTACTGTCGTCGAAACCGAAGTCATAATCAATGTCCGACATGCCGTTGATGGCTGGTTCATCGTGGGTATTGATGCGCAGATTGCGGAAATGATGGCCTACCTTTTGAACCAATTTCACGGCATAGAAGTCTTCAGACGCTGCATCATCAGTGAAGGTAACGGCAAAACGTTCGCTCTCTCTGAAGGCTTCGTAGTCCCGATTGTACATGTTGACCGTGTCAACCTCGAACTTTTCAATGGCAAGATGGGCCGGAATCGTGGTCTCGGCCATTGTCCCCGGCAGCCCATTTGCCTTGACCGACAGCGTGATGCGGTCGCCCTCGCGTTGCTGTCCGATGGCCTGATAGTGCCCATCTCCCAAGTTTCGTATGGTCAAAGCCACGCCGTTGACTTGATAGGTCACGCTTGCATCGGCAATCATCACGGCATCTCCCTTGCCATTGACGGGCTGACTGCGACCTACATCGATGTCGGTTGTATCGCCGGGCGACGGAAAACAATAGACAACGAGCTTGTCGGTGCCGTTGAGTTTCGTAATATCGAAGTTGTCTTTGCAGCCCAGCAGTAGCGCACAAGACAGGAATAGCAATATCTTTTTCATCTTTAGAACTTGATGGTGTAACTGAATGAGGGGATAATCGGAATATAACCTTTGGCCTTGGCACGCACATAGCCCCGCTGTTCGTCGTACTTCATGTCTATCCACAGCGTGTTCAAGTGGCAATATGCGTTATATACGCTCCAGTTCCAGATGCGTTCATGCCCATGTTTGGTCTTGTGGTGGATATTGACGCCGAGGTCGAGCCGGTGATAGGCCGGCAATACGATGTTGTTGGGCCGCTCGTAGATATAACCCTGCTCACTTCCGTTCCCAAAGTCGGGCAGTGGGGCATACTGTGTGGGCGTCGTTGCACGGTTACCGCTGTGATAGGTCCAAGCAGCATAGGCGAAAGTGCCCTTCGAAAGGCGGTAATGCAGGTTGAGGTTGAGCTTATGGCGGTTGTCAAATTTATCATTAAACCAGCCGGGATAATAGTGATCGAACTTCCGTTTGTTCCATGATAGCGTGTAAGCTGCGCTCAGTTCCAAGCGCGCGGCATGATATCGTGCATCAAGCTCCATTCCGTAGAAGCGTCCGCGCCCGTCCATCACCATGTCTTGCCAGCGTTCTGCCGGCGGTTCTATGCCCATCCAGTTGGCATATTGCAGCAGGTGGGCAGACTGTTTGTAGTATCCTTCGACCGAAAAGAGCCAATGCTTGTCGGGCATGATATAGGCGCCGATGGCCCATTGCAGGCTTCGCATCGGGCGAAGGTTGGCCGTTGTGGGCACCCAATAGTCCGTCGGAAGGTCGATATATGAGTTGGATATCTTGTGAACGAACTGGCTCATCGTGGTGAAACTGCCCTTTAGTGATACCTTTTCCGACAGTTGATATTTCACTGCCGCACGCGGATCGACGTTGCAAAAGAGCCGACTGCCGATGTGGAACAGCCCGATGTTGGCCCCCGCATTCAGCGTCCAACGCTGCGAAAGCACCATTTCGTCCTCGGCATAGAGGCTTATCTCGTGGGCTATGTGGCGGTTACTGCCGGCCAGTCGTGCCGTGTCGCGCTTCTCGTTCGCGCCATATTGGCTGGTGTTGGCATAGGTCTGGGGTTTGAACAGATGCCATGTATAGTCGTTACCGAAGCGAATATGATGGCCGGGCGTGGGCCTATAGTCGAATGCCATGCGGTAACCGGCGTCGTAGATGGCCGAACGGTAGCCGTGTTCCGTGCGGGTGAAGTCGTTTCTCCTCTCACTTCGGTCGTTACTTTCATAAAGTGTATTGTAATGGGTGCTGTTCTTGGTGAACACGGCCGTGAAGTTGGCTTGCAGTTGAGGGGCCATCAGATACGACCAATTGAGGGCTGCATTGAGATTTCCCCAATGAAAGTCGTTACGTGTAAGGTCGTTGCTGCCGTAGTTCCCGTTTCCGTAGGTCTGATTGTATTCATCTTTGCTCTTAAGAGCGTCGTGACCTTGATACAAACTCAGCGAAAGTCGCGACCGACTGTTGACGATATGCGTCAGTTTGGCATTGAGATCATAGAAATGATAGCCCAAAGAGAACTTGTCTTCATGGTTTGAGCGGTTTATAATGGCAAAGATCGGCGTGGTGAAGAGGTCGAGCCAGCTTCTTCGCAGGCCTATATTGTAAGATGTTCTCCCCTTGATGATAGGTCCTTCGAAGTGAATACTGCCGTCGAGCAGCCCGATGCGATAGCTGCCGTGGTGCTTTTGCATGTCACCGTCATTGGTCCGCACGTCGATAACGCTTGACAAACGCCCGCCATATCGGGCAGGAAACCCGCTTTTATAGAAGTCGACGTTTTTCACCATGTCCACATTGAAGGCCGAGAACAGTCCCATCGTGTGGTTGATTTGGTAGAGTGGGGTCCCATCAAGCAGGAAAAGGTTCTCGTCGTTGTTGCCTCCATGCACGTAAAGGCCGCTGACCAGCTCGGTACCTTCAGCGACACCGCTGATGCGTTGGAGCGACTTTACAACGTCAGGCGAGGACAACAGGGCGAATTCCCCACGTATATCTTTCTGCGAAAGCGAGCGTTTGCCCGTCTGTGTGTTGAGCATTGGGGAGTTAAGGTCGCCGGTTACGACGACAGTTGAAAGGGATGGCATCTCGGAAAGGCTCACATTGAGTCGCCGGTCGGCCTGCAAATCAAAGTGTTCGACGTGCTCTTCGTAGCCTAAGTAAGAGATTCGCAGCCTGTGGAAGCCATCGGGGAGCGTTAAAGCAAAGAAACCATACTCGTTGGTCGTCGTTCCTTGCTTCGTAGTGAGGTCGAAAACCGTCGCATTGATGAGCAACTCGCCCGTATTGTTGCGCACATAGCCGCTCACGGTGTGGCGTTTCGGCTTGTATTCATCGGTTGTTTCGCGCGCAGGAGCCGTTGATATAGTTTGTTGTGTCTGTGCCGACAGTCCGAAAGTCCACAGCAAAAGGAGACAAATGATGGGAAAGCGTTTCATTCCTTTTGTATGAAAGGCGGCAAGATGAGCCTTACACCTTATTATATATAGCGACCTGCGTCGCCTCCGGTCTGCATTCATGTTTCGTTTCTCACTGTTTTCGTGACGAAAGAAGCGTCACGAAACGTTTTTGCAAAGATAAAAGAAAAAATAAAAACAGCAAACCCAAACAGATAAAAATGCCGCCGTTTTTTCGAAGGAACAATATTATTGTGGTCTGATACCGGTTTCTCTGAACCCTGAAAATACGCAAAAGAAATGACATTTCAATAGAGGTTGCAAAACAAATATAGCCATGCCGGGGCTGTAGGGACGCACGGTTCGTGCGTTCGCTCCTGCGCGATTGACGAGTAAACAAGTTGACATGTAAATAAGTTGCATGCTTTTTAGCATGTAGGGACGCACGGTTCGTGCGTTCGATCAGCTTGGGACAATCAACTTGTCCGCCTGTTTACGGCTAACTTGTCAACTACAATGCGAGCGGACGCACGAGCCGTGCGTCCCTACATACCGTAAAGATGCAAAAAATTGCAGGCGTTTGCAAATTCGATATGAAACATGCTTACAAGAAAAGGCACCTCTGTTCAAGGGCAACAGTCGGCTTCCTGCCTGAGTAGGTTGACCATCAAGCGGGCCGCATTGTCGGGAGCTACCTCGTTGCCCAACCGCTCTTCCACCTCTTGATAGGCTTTGAGCATGGCCTCACGCCCTGTTCCTCCGGGCAATAAACGTGCAAGTTCGGTCGCAATATTGTCCGTTGTGAAGCGGTCAGCAAAGAGTTCTGCCACGACATCACGGTCGGCAATGAGGTTAACGAGCGAGATATAGCGACACGAAAGCACGTGGTTGAAGGCCCAACGGATAAGCCGTGGCACGGGCGTTTTGTAGCAAACTACTTGCGGAACATGCAATAAAGCGGTCTCTAAAGTGGCTGTTCCGCTGGTCACCAAGGCTGCCGTTGCATGGAAAAGCAAGGCGTATGTGTCGTCTTTCACCAGTGAAACAATAGACTTGGCAGGCCCCGTTCTTTCCATGATCTCTTGATAAAAAGCGTCTTCAATCGCAGGAGCGCACGCCAAAACGAGCCTAAAGCGGTCGGCATAACGTGCCGATGCCGCTATCATTGCAGGGAGATTGTCCTTGATTTCTTGCTTCCTGCTGCCGGGAAGCAGGGCGATGAACGGTTTGTCATCGGCCATTTGGTGCCGCTCACAAAAGGTTTTGAAATCCTCATAATGGGCTTTCAGGAACGAGTGCACCTCATGTGCCGTCGGATTGCCCACGTAATGGATTTTGTAATGATGCTTTTCTTCATAGAAAGGTACCTCGAACGGCAAGATGGAAAACAGCTCTTTGATGTCGCGTCGTATGGCTTTGATACGCCATTCTTTCCACGCCCATATCTTTGGAGAGATGTAATAAAAGGCCGGAATGTCGGTTTTTTGCTTGAGAAAACGGGCGATATTGAGATTGAAACCGGGGTAGTCTACAAGGATAACCACGTCAGGATGCCATGCAACAATATCTTTCTTGCAGCGCGACATGTTGCGGAATATCGTGCGAAGATGCAGCAACACGGGCACGAAACCCATGTAGGCAAGTTCCCGATAGTGTTTTACGCGCGTTCCACCCACAGCCGTCATCAGGTCGCCTCCGAAGAAACGGAACTCGGCTTCATGGTCATTCCTTTTCAATGACGCCATGAGATGGGCGGCATGCAGGTCGCCACTGGCCTCGCCAACGATGAGGTAATACTTCATAAGCTCCGATAATGCTACAGATCCCAGCCCTTCACGGTGTCGATGAAGCCGTAGTCAGTGACGTCGATCCGTGTGGGTGTGATGGCGATATAGCCATGTTGCAGGGCCCAATGGTCGCTGTCTGCGGCCTCGGGCTCGTCGTTTCGGCACTCACCGGCCAGCCAATAGTAGTCATATCCATGCGGATGGCGTGCCTTGACCACCTCGTTGACCCAACTTCCGAAGGCCATTCGGCACACTTTCACGCCCTTGAAAGGCGGTTTGGCGGGGAAGTTCACGTTCAGGCAGACGCCTTTCGGGAGCCCTTCGGCCAGCACCTTGTCCACAATACGGCAGGCATCGTCGCGCAGATAGCGCAGGTCGGCCTCCTCATCGTAGTCGCTTGTAGAGAAAGCCACAGAGGGAATATACTTCATACAGCCCTCTCTTGCCACGCCCATCGTACCGGAATAGTGGCTGTTGACCGAGGCATTGTCACCGTGGTTGATGCCGCCGAGGATCAAATCGGGCTGCCGTTCGCTGCAAAGTTGGTCGACGGCGAGCTTCACACAGTCCACAGGTGTGCCGTTGCATGACCACACTTCCACGTCGCCCATATTGTGCCTGCGTTTCAATCGCAGGGGGATAGCGGCCGAAAAGGCGCAGGCAAAGCCCGAACGGCCAGCTTCCGGGGCACAGACCAGCAGGTCGGCGCGGTCTTTCAGAAAGGAAACGAGGGTTTTGATGCCGTTGGCATGGTAGCCGTCGTCATTGGAAATCAGGATAAAAGGACGCTTCTGGTTCATCTTTTGCAGTGTAAGTTTGCGACAAAAGTACTAAAAAAAGGTTTATTTCTCGCCTATTTCATGTAAAATATGTAACTTTGCAGCAAATCAACTTATTTCTAAATGGGAAAGATTATAGCTTTAGCTAACCAAAAAGGAGGTGTGGGTAAGACCACAACAACAATCAATCTGGCTGCCTCGTTGGCCACACTTGAGAAGTCGGTTCTCGTGGTTGATGCCGATCCGCAAGCCAATGCTTCAAGCGGATTGGGCGTAGATATCAAGAATGTTGAGTGCTCCATTTACGAATGTATCATTGATCATGCCGACATACGTGATGCAATTTACACCACAGATATCAAGGGATTGGATATCATTCCGAGCCATATTGACCTCGTGGGAGCAGAGATTGAGATGCTCAACCTTGAAAGTCGCGAACGCGTTTTGAAGCGTCTTCTCGATCCGATTCGCAACGATTATGATTATATCCTCATCGATTGCAGTCCTTCATTGGGCCTGATTACGGTCAATGCCCTGACGGCTGCCGACTCAGTCATCATTCCCGTGCAGTGCGAATACTTTGCACTTGAGGGCATCAGCAAGCTGCTCAGCACCATAAAAATCATCAAGAGCAAACTCAATCAGCAGTTGGAAATCGAGGGATTTTTGCTGACCATGTATGACAGTCGCCTGCGTTTGGCCAACCAAATCTATGACGAGGTGAAACGACATTTCCAAGAATTGGTCTTCAAGACGGTCATTCAGCGTAACGTGAAGCTGAGCGAAAGTCCGAGTCATGGGCTGCCTGTGATTCTCTACGATGCCGAATCGGCCGGTGCCAAGAACCACTTGACCTTGGCAAAAGAGCTCATCGACAAGGAGAGATGAGCCAGATTCTTTAAAAGAACAACGAAACAGAAATGGCAGTACACAAGAAATACAACACCTTAGGCCGTGGTCTCGACGCGCTCATCTCTACAGATGCCGTTCGAACGCAGGGGTCTTCGACCATCAATGAGATTGCAATCGACCAAATAGAAGCCAATCCCAATCAGCCTCGCCGCGAGTTTGCCCCCGAAGCTTTGCAGGAATTGGCCAACAGTATTCGTGAAATCGGCATCATTCAGCCGATAACCCTCCGCCAGATTGCCGACAACCGTTTCCAGATCATAGCTGGGGAACGCCGCTGGAGAGCCTCTCAACTGGCAGGACTCAAGGCGCTTCCGGCCTATATTCGCACCATCAAGGACGAGAATGTCATGGAAATGGCCCTCGTGGAGAATATCCAACGCGAGGATTTGAACGCCATCGAGATTGCCTTGGCCTATGAACATCTGCTCGAAGGTAGTGGAATGACGCAGGAGAAAGTGTCGGAACGTGTGGGCAAAAGCCGTACGGCCATAACCAATTATCTGCGACTCTTGAAGCTGCCGGCACAGGTTCAGATGGCCTTACAGAACAAAACCATCGATATGGGTCATGCCCGTGCGTTGCTTGCCTTGGACAGTCCGGCACTTCAAATCAAGCTTTTCAAGGAGATACTGAAGAACGGTTACTCCGTAAGAAAGGTGGAGGAGTTGGTGCAGGCACTGAAGAGTGGCGAGGATATTGAAAGCGGGAAGAAGAAGATTGTGGCGCGCAATCAGCTTCCGGAAACGTTCAATGCACTCAAAAACCGGTTGGCTTCGTTCTTCAATACAAAAGTTCAAATGACTTGTTCCGCCAAGGGAAAGGGGAAAATCAGCATACCTTTTGCCAACGAAGAAGAGTTGGAGCGCATCATGAACGCCTTTGACAAACTGAAGTGAGGCATGTCTTCTGCAAGACGCTCCCATATCATCGCTGCGATGGCCTTGTTTGCCCTGCCATTCTGTGCCTATGCGCAGCATGAGGAGAGGCATATGCCGCTTGCAGATGCACCAAACATGAAGGCAACCGAAGTGCTGACGCATGCCGACAGCGTGACTTTGGCAACGGACTCCCTGCAGATGACGAAGAAGAAGCGCGATTGGGCGACATGGAAGCCCGACCCTAAGCGCGCACTATGGCTGGGATTGGTGCTTCCGGGAGCCGGTCAAATCTACAATCGAAAGTTCTGGAAGCTTCCTATTATATATGGTGGCATCGTTGGTTGCATGTATGCAATGACATGGAATAACCAAATGTATCACGATTACTCGCAGGCCTACATGGACATTATGGACAATGATCCCTCGACGGCAAGCTATAATCAGTTCATGCATTTAGGCGCTAAGATCACCAATGAGAACATCAGTCGCTATCAAGACCTGTTCAAAAGGCGCAAAGACCGCTACAGAAGGTGGCGTGATATGAGCTTTTTTGTCCTCGCAGGCGTGTATGCCTTGTCGGTAATCGATGCCTATGTGGACGCCTCCCTCTCCGAATTCGATATCTCGAATGACCTCAGTCTACGTGTCGAACCGGCCATTGTCAATACCGATTATCAACGTCATCCGCTCCGTTCAGGAGGAATCGGTCTGCATTGTAGCCTGAATTTCTGACTTCATCAGGCTTTCATGCGAAAAAGAAAAAACAGAATTGAAAGATAGAACCCTATTTTAAAATGAAAAGAATATACTTAATCGCCCTCTCGCTCTTGCTTGCCAGCACCGTGAAAGTGCAGGCGCAAGTGGTTGATGACGCAGACAACGACAACGAAGAGACTGAAATCACCGTCACGAATGCACACGGAAAGCGGGAAGTCATTGAGCTTCCAGAGGCCATGACCATGGAACTTGACAGCTTGATGCACCTGTATAACACGAAGTATCTGCGTCCTGACACCTCATGCAACCTGCCTGACGTTAATCCCGTGTATGAAAAATCGGTCTATATGAAACGTCTGAGCATGCTTCCCACGCTCATCGAGATGCCTTATAACGACGTGGTTCAACAGTTCATCGACCGATATAGCGGTCGCCTTCGCCGCTCGGTAAGTTACATGTTGGGCGCACAAAACTTCTATATGCCTATCTTTGAGGAGGCCTTGGAAAGCTATGGACTGCCCTTGGAACTAAAATATTTGCCCGTCATTGAGTCGGCTTTGAACCCCAGAGCCGTGTCCCGAGTGGGCGCAACTGGCCTTTGGCAGTTCATGCTCAACACGGCCAAGCGATACGGATTGACGGTAAATACATTGGTAGATGAGCGGCGTGACCCCGTAAAAGCGTCTTATGCAGCAGCCCATTACCTGAGCGACCTTTATAAAATCTATGGGGATTGGAACCTTGTGATTGCTGCTTACAACTGCGGTCCCGACAAAATCAACAAGGCTATTCACCGCTCTAAGCAGAATGATTACTGGCAGATTTATCCCTATCTGCCGCGGGAAACGCGCGGATATGTGCCCGCATTCATTGCCGCTAACTATATTATGAATTACTATTGTGAGCACAACATCTGCCCGATGATGACCGATTTGCCGGCTAAGACCGACACCGTCGTCGTCAACCGTGACCTGCATTTCGAGCAAGTGGCCCACGTATTGGGTCTCGATGTGGACCAGATTACCGAACTAAACCCGCAATATCGTCACAATATTGTCAATGGAAAGTGGCGCCCATCTGCGCTCCGTCTGCCCACGATGTCGGTGATGAAGTTCATCGACAATGAAGACGCCATCTACAATTACATGCCGAATGAGTTGCAGAACAAGCGCACCGAGGTCGAGGTAAACGATGAAGAACCGACCATCACTCGCTACAGACGCGTCTATAAATACGGCAAACAGGTAAGCAGAAATGGCAGAAAGCAGGGTCGGAAAAAGAGAGAACGTCCGGCAAAAGGTAGGAGTGTGACAATCCGCGAGGGCGATACGTTGTCGGAAATTGCTAAGCGCAACAATACCACCGTAACGAAATTGAAACGTCTTAACGGCATTCAAGGTAGCGGAATACGGGCCGGAAAGAAACTCAAAGTCAAATAATAAGCAGGAGAACACGAGATGGACGAGCGTGAGATGAAGGATGCAGCCCGTGAAACTGCCGAAGACAAGCTGATAACAGATGCCTTTCAGCACCTGTTGGACACCTATCTTGCATCGCGCCACCGCAAGAAAGTGGACATCATCACCAAGGCTTTCAACTTTGCACGGCAGGCACATAAAGGCGTCAGAAGGCTCTCGGGAGAGCCCTATATCATGCACCCCATCGCCGTGGCACAGATTGCTTGCGAAGAAATGGGGCTCGGTTCGACCAGCATCTGCTCTGCCCTGCTCCATGATGTCGTGGAAGACACCGACTATACCGTCGAGGATATCGAAAATATCTTCGGCCCGAAAATTGCCCAAATCGTAGATGGACTGACCAAAATCAGCGGAGGCATCTTCGGAGAACGGGCTTCGGCGCAGGCTGAAAACTTCAAGAAACTGCTGCTGACCATGAGCGATGACATTCGAGTTATCCTCATCAAGATATGCGACCGCCTGCATAACATGCGCACATTGGCCTCACAACCGGCCAATAAGCAGTACAAAATAGCCGGTGAAACGCTCTACATCTATGCACCATTGGCCAACCGCTTGGGCCTGAACAAAATCAAAACGGAACTCGAAGACCTGAGTTTCAGGTATGAACATCCCGAAGAATACGCCGCCATCAAAAGCAAATTGGCCCTCACACAAGAGAAGCGTGACGAGCTGTTTGCCAGCTTTACGGGACCCATTCGCGAGGCACTCGACCGCATGGGCATTCAATATCAAATCAAAGCACGCGTGAAAAGCCCTTACTCCATTTGGAATAAGATGCAGAACAAACACGTGACCTTCGAGGAAATCTACGACATATTGGCCGTCAGAATCATCTTTGTTCCGAAGGAGAGAGACCAAGAAATCAACGAATGTTTCAACATATACGTGGCCTTAAGCCGCATTTATAAGAGCCATCCCGACCGACTTCGCGACTGGTTGAACCACCCAAAAGCCAACGGATATCAGGCACTTCACGTCACACTGATGAGCAAACAAGGACGCTGGATAGAGGTCCAGATACGCTCAGACCGCATGAACGAGGTGGCCGAACAGGGCTTTGCGGCCCACTGGAAATACAAGGAAGGAGGCGAATACAGCGAAGACGAGGGCGAACTCAACGATTGGTTGGCCACCATCAAGGAGATTCTTGACGACCCACAGCCCGATGCCATGGACTTTCTCGACAGCATCAAGCTCAATCTTTTCGCCTCAGAAATCTTCGTGTTCACCCCGAAAGGCGAGATAAAAACAATGCCGGCAGGTTGTACGGCCCTCGACTTTGCCTTTCAAATCCACACGTTTCTCGGCAGTCATTGTATCGGGGCGAAAGTCAACCACAAGCTCGTTCCGCTGAGCCACAAGCTGAGCAGCGGCGACCAAGTAGAGATATTGACCAGCAAGGCACAGCATGTTCAGCCCTCATGGATTAACTTTGTGTCCACGGCAAAGGCGCGGGCGAAGATCCAAGCCATTCTCCGTCGCGACGATCGTGAGCTGCAAAAGGCCGGAGAAGAGCTGCTCACGGCATGGCTCAAGCACAATATGATGGAGATGTCTTCATCGGTTCTCGACAAACTTTGCGACATTCATCACGTTCAGAAACATGAGAATCTCTTTCAATCCATTGGTGACAGGACCATCATTCTCGGCGACAATGACCTTGATGCACTGCTTGGCAAGCACCAGAAAGAGGCGACATCGTCGGGGTGGCGACGCTATGTTCCTTTCCTCCACGACAAGAAATCCAGCCCTTCTGAAGCGGACAAGACCGCCGGCCAAACGCTCTTCACGGCTGAAAAAAACTTCAACAAGCGGCAACCTGTCGTCATCGGCGAGGAAACCATCGGTGCCTACATCTTCCCCGGCTGCTGTCATCCTATTCCGGGTGACGACATTCTGGGCTACATCGACAATCAGAACCACATCGAAATCCATAAACGTGCCTGTCCGGTTGCAAGTCGTTTGAAGTCGAGCTACGGCAACCGGATTCTCGATGCCAAATGGAACATGCACAAACAGCTATTCTTTGACGCGATAATCGAAATCAAGGGAATCGACAGAAAAGGCATGCTCCACGACCTTGCCGACGTGATTTCCGACAAGATGAACATCAATATCCACCGCATAACCATCACCAGTGACGAAGGAATTTTTTATGGAAACATCGAAGTTCGCGTGCACGACCGCGACGAAGTGCGGGCCATCATGGACAATCTCAAGGTGATTGACGACCTGAAAGAGGTGCAACAGATTATATAAAAGGGGAGGCCTCCCCGGTCCCTTTCAAAGAAGGAGAGCTCGAAATCGTGAGAAAACAGTGGGACGGAAAGCATGTGAGAAAGAAAATATTCTTCATCGTGGGGCGATGGATGGAAAATGAAAAGAAACGTTCTTCGCCCCGGGAGGAAGAAAGGAAGAAGCAACAAATAAACCTTTCTTCCATGGGTGAAGTTAATGAAACTTAAAATAACGATTTTCTTCCACGGAAGACGAAGGAAAAATTAACAGAAAACTCTTTCTTCCATGGAAGAAATTAATAAACTATAAAGAAATAGTTGTCTTCCATGGAAGAAAATACTTTTCTTAACAATTAACTCCTTTCCTCCATGGATGACGAAAGAAAAAATCAGTGAATGGACCTTTCGCGCGTGGGAGAGAAGTTAAAAGGACCGACAGAGCGACCGTCTTCCACGGGTGAAAACATTTCTTTGATAATTCATCAATTGATACCAACTAAGTTTCTTTGACCGGCAATGACACATCAAGCTTTTAACTTGAAGGAAACCTCTATAGAATCTATCTCGTCTTTGAAAGCCGTATCCACTTTCAGCCGATTTTCTATTTGAGAACAACTGTGAATCACTGTCGAGTGATCGCGGTTACCGACAAGTCTTCCTATTCGGGCTGCAGGCATCTTTGTATATTTCTGAGCAAGATACATTGACACTTGACGGGCTATCACAAGGTCACGCTTGCGGCTTTTGCTGTTCACGGCTGTGACAGTGACATTGAAATGATTGCAAACAGTATCGAGGATATCATCAACTGTCAGTGGATGATTATCCATCTTCACAGCACGTTTTACGACCCTTTCGGCCAAATGCATGTCGATATCACTGTTGTAGACAACGCTGTAAGCCAATAATGAGTTGACAACCCCCTCCAAATCACGCACGCTTCCGTTCGCCGTGGAGGAGATGAAGCGAACAACTTCGTCGGGTATGTGCAACCCATCGCGTTGTATTTTGCTCTTAAGGATGTCGGTACATAATTTCACGTCCGGTTTTTCCAACTCGGCTATGAGCCCACAAGCGAAACGCGTTAGCAGGCGTTCGTTCATTCCTTGCAGGTCAACCGGCGGACGGTCGCTAGCAAGGATAATTCGTTTCCCGTTTCGGAAGAGGTGATTGAAAATATGAAAGAATGTGTCTTGTGTCTTCGTCGCATTTATCCATTCTTGGATATCATCGACGATCAGCATGTCAATCGTCTGATAGAATCTGATAAAATCATTGATTGCCCCATGAAAATTAGCATCGACAAACTGTGTTTGGAAGAGACGGGCACTGATATACAGCACTCTTTTCTCCGGATATAGCTGTTTGCACCTGACGCCGATTGCATTGATGAGATGCGTCTTCCCGCAACCTGACGGACCGTAGATAAACATGGGGTTGAATTGCGGCTGCGAGGGATGCTCCGCTACAGAAAGTCCCAAGCTGCGAGCCAGCTTATTGCTCGTTCCCTCAATATAATTTCTGAATGTAAGATGCGAATCCAACTGCGCATCAATTTCAAATGACCGATCAATATCCATCGGTGATGGAGAATGGTTGGCACCATTACGTGCCTTTCGTGGTCCAATGTCGCCGGGGTCGGCCTCGATGTCTTGCGTCAGCTTGTGCTCCTTGTCTGTCACGACGCGGTAAGTGAGTTGAACGCCCTCACCAAAAGTACGATAAAGCACCTGTTTGAGTAAGCCCAAAAAGTTCTCCTCCAAATACTCATACACAAATGGACTGGGTACTTGAACCAAAATCGTCTTCTTTGCTTTGTCAAAATGCTCAAAGGCAATAGGTTTGAACCATGTATTAAATTGCTGTGGCGTCACGTTCTGCTTAATGAGCGCAAGCGCATCGCCCCAACAGTTGTTAGGACTTATTTTCATTTACTTTTCGTATGTATAATTGTTATATGTCTTTCGACTTTCTGCAATTTCGCAACTGCAAATTTAATAAAAGAAAGTCAAACTTACAAATCGTTGTTTCCTGTTTTTTTCAATAGAAAACGTAACTTGTTTATATAACCTTATTTACCTCGAAAGAACCTTATTTATAAACTTCTACACTTGTATAATTGTAATATTCTGACTCAAAGAATATTAAGAGGTTTGTAAAGATAATTTAGGAAAATCTGTGAAACGTAGGTCTTTCAGCTTAAGAATATCTAAGTTAAACGGCTTTTGGATATTACCAAAAGCCGTGAAACATGAGAGATATAATTTAGATGATATTTAATTAGTGCAAAAGCTACTTATCTTTTTTTCCGAAGACCGAGAAATGGACATAGCGTTTAGGATGTTCACGCACATTTATCAGCAAAGAGTCTGCATTACGCATGGTTTTATTCATGTTGTTATATAACGTTGGGTCGTGCAACAGCATGCCCAAAGTTCCTTCTCGGCTATTAAGTTGCCTTGTAAAGTCCTTGAGATGGGCTATTGTTTGGTCCACTTGCGCCATTGTATTTGCCACATCAACCTGTGCAAGATTGCTTGTAAGCTTGTTGGTATTTGTCAGAACACCGTCTGCCTTATGGAGCAGATTGGGGATGTCTTTGTTGAGCCCACCCATCAAAACGTTCAATTGTTGCGATGTTGTATGAAGATTGTCGGTGATGCCCTCTATATGATGTAGCGAGTTCGCCAAGGCGGGGTCCGCCAACAATCCATTCACACTTGCCAATATACTGTCGAGCTTTGGCAACATCTTTTCAATCGTAGGGACAAGTTTCGAGACCTGTCCGAGCATTCCGCCATTCTTCTCTCCTACAATGGTCTCACCGGGATTCACACGCTCGCGTGGATTGTTGGCAAGAAGCAGGTTCAGCTTTACGTTCCCCATCAAGTCGCTTTCAATCTCAGCAGAACTACCTTTCGGAATGCGGAGGTTATTGTCGACATCTATCTGAACAAGAATTTCCTTGCCATGCTTATAGTCGTATTGTATGCTCTTCACCACACCCACCTTATAGCCGTCGGCATAAATCGGATTGGAGGAAGAAAGCCCGCTGATGTCCTTGAACGACACATAATAAATATTGTCGCTGGAGAATAGCGACATTCCCTTGAGAAAATTGAGTCCGAAAAACAGCACGAGAATGCCCACAATGGCAACAAGTGCAATCTTGATTTCCTTTGTAATCTTCATATTCTAATCTTATCTTTCTGTCCGTTTAATTTGAAATACCTATCTGTTGGCTTTAAATTCCTTGATGGCTGCATTAATGTCCATCTTGTTTCCATTCTTGAAAGCAACGATAAAGGCATCCGGGAATTTATCGAGAATCTGCTTGCGTAGCCGATATATCTCGTTATAATTGGTTGATGCACCATAAGTGTATTTGTTGTTTGCCCCCTCACGATAGGAATCTACTCCCATGAGTCCCTTAAATCGCACGTCATCGGCTTTCAAGATACTTGAGCTTACCAATAGCTGTATCTTAAACACGGGCTTTTCTGCCTCTGCCTTGTCAGCCACTTGAGGACTCGCTACCGGTCGGTCCGGTTCTGTTTTTCGAGTCGTGGCATTTGTTTCCGGCGACTTTTGTTCCACCTTTTTACGTGGCTTGCGACTTGCAGGAGCCTCCGGAGCGATATTCTTATAATCAAGTGGCACAACTTGTGGTATCACTGGGGCTTCCTTTATCGGTTTATAAGGAACGTTGATGTCGTTATCGTAGTGCTGACGGTATTTCATAAAGGCCTCGAAAATGCCCTGCACATACAATTGAACAGAGGCATCATCGTTCAGAAAGTCCTCTTCGTCAGGTGTGGAAATAAAGCCTAACTCCAACAAACAGCCCGGCATTGATGTCAAACGAAGAACAGCAAGGTTGTTCTGGTGGGAGCCTGCGTTGATTCGTCCCGTGGAAGCACAGACATATTGTTGCAACAAACGGGAGAGTTCTACGCTTTTCTCTCTGTTCTTGTCAGCAATAAACTCATACATGATGTTGCTCTCTGCCGAATTGGTATCAAAACCCTTGTAAACGGTCTTGTAATCCTTCTCTAAGAACATCACGGAATTTTCGCGCTTTGCAACGTCAAGATTGGCCTTGATACCCTTGTCGCCAGAATGCTCGCCACGTCCTAATGTCCAACTCTGAAAGCCACGGACCGACTTGGAACCCGTGACGGCATTGATATGAAACGACATAAAGAGGTCGGCCCCGGCTTTGTTGGCAATGTCCGCACGCCCAGCCAAGGTTACAAAAACATCGGTCTTGCGTGTATAAATCACGCGGACATCGGGGCAATTAGCCTCAATATAGCGGCCAAATGCAAGCGCATATTTCAAAGTGAGGTCTTTCTCGTGCGAGTAAGCACCGGGAGCTCCATGGTCTCCACCGCCGTGCCCGGCATCGATGACAAGTGTAAAACGACGGTTTGCGGCTACAATGGTAACAGCAAACAGCAACATTGTCATCAGGAAGAATACTCTCTTTCTACTCATACACAAGCATATTGCAGGCAAAATTAGTGAAAAAAGCTCGAAAACCCAACGCTATTATTCTGTTTTATCATTTATTAAATGAAGCTTAACTCCTGCACCTTCGCAGTCGGCACCCATGGGGGGATTGCACTTTTCTACCTTTATTTCAACTTCGTTTATGGCTTTGAACGTCCGAAAAAGGCGGTCGGCGATACGATAGGCAACCCGTTCTATGAGTTGACTCGGCACGTCCATCTCTTCTTTTAAGGCTGTATAGACAGTCGCATAATTCAATGTGTCGTCCACATTGTCAGAACCTACCGCTGTCTCCAAAGGAAAATCGATTTTTAAATCCACCCGATAATCATTACCGGTTAAACGTTCCTGCGGCATCACACCATGGAAGGCATGAAACCGCAGGCCGTTAAGAAAGATGCAACTGTTTTTGATTTTCATTGCATAAGCATTATAAAGATGGTTTTAACCGCACCGACTGGCACCACAGCTGGTACAGATGAGACAGCCTTCTTGATAGATGAGCGTCTCATGTCCGCAGACCGGGCACTTCTGCCCCTTGGCTTTTGTGCCGTCGACAATATATTTTTTCAACGCACGCTCCACGCCGTTCTTCCACGTATTGATGCTTTCGTCTTTCAATTGAAGCGAACTAACGAGCTTCATCACGTGGTCTATCGGCATGCGGTAGCGCAGAACGCCCGATATCAGCTTGGCATAATTCCAATATTCCGGGTTGAATTTCTCGCTCAGTCCTTCGACGGTGGTTTTGTAACCCCGCTTGTTCTCAAACTGGAAGTCATAGCGATGCGAGCCATCTTCAAGGGTCGACTTGATGATTTTGCCTTTCGTGATGTTCTTCGGCAACACTATTCCCTCTTCATCATCCTGCAAACCAGTGAAGATTTCGTAGGGATAACCATTGAGCAGGCCCACGAATGCCACCCATTTCTCCTTGTTGTTCTGGAACCGAACAACGTCGCATTCCAACTCTTTCGGGCGAACTTCCGTCACTTCGGGCTGTTTGCAAAGCGGTTCTTTCGGTTCATCTTCCTGCACTTCTGCCCCTTCTGCATGGCTTCCTTTCTTCTTGTCTTTCTTCGATACGGATATCATCACGCCCGCACGGCTGCCGTCTCGATAAATGGTACAGCCCTTGCAACCACTCTTCCACGCCTCAACATAGAGCCGATTCACCAAGGCTTCGTCCACATCGTTGGGCAGATTGACCGTCACGGAGATGCTATGGTCCACCCATTTCTGAATGGCTCCCTGCATTTTCACCTTCATCAGCCAGTCCACATCATTGGCCGTAGCTTTATAATAAGGTGACTTAGCCACGAGTGCGTCAATCTCTTCCTGCGTATAACGCTTCTCCGTGTCATACCCGTTCGCCTGCATCCACTGCAAGAACCTGCGGTGATAGACGATATACTCCTCGAAACTGTCGCCCACTTCGTCCACAAAGTCCACGTGAACATCGGTATCATTGGGGTTCACCTTGCGGCGACGCTTATACACAGGCATGAAGACCGGCTCGATACCGCTGGTGGTTTGGGTCATCAGAGAGGTTGTTCCGGTCGGCGCAATGGTCAGACAAGCGATGTTGCGACGGCCATATTGCTGCATATCGGCAAAGAGTTCGGGGTCGGCTTCCTTTATCCTTTGAACGAAAGGATTGCCGGCCTCGCGCTTGGCATCATAGATTTCGAACGCTCCACGCTCCTTAGCCATCATCACAGATGAGCGATAGGCATTCAGTGCCAAGGTCTTATGGACAGACACCGAGAAGTCGGTTGCCTCCTGAGTTCCATAACGAAGGCCCAAAGCGGCCAGCATATCACCCTCTGCAGTGATGCCTACTCCGGTGCGACGGCCCATACCACTCTTGCGTTTTATCTTCTCCCAAAGGTGGTATTCGGCTTCTTTCACCTCCTTGTTCTCAGGATCCACTTGGATTTTCTCCATGATCAAGTCAATCTTTTCCATCTCCAAATCAACGATATCGTCCATGATTCGTTGAGCAAAACGAACGTGCTTCTCGAACTTCTCGAAGTTGAAATGGGCCTCTTTCGTGAAGGGTTGCTCCACATAACTAAAAAGATTGATACTCAATAAACGGCAGGAATCATAGGGACACAATGGAATTTCGCCACAAGGATTGGTGCTTACGGTGCGGAAACCAAGGTCGGCATAGCAGTCGGGAATGCTTTCTCTGAGGATTGTATCCCAGAAAAGGACACCCGGTTCAGCACTCTTCCACGCGTTATGCACGATTTTTTCCCACAGTTTCCGGGCTGAAATCTCTTTCGTTACCTTGGGTTCTGCGGCATCAATCGGCCACTGTTGCACGTAATTCTTATCCGAAATGGCAGCCTTCATAAACGCATCATCGAGCTTCACCGACACGTTTGCGCCTGTCACTTTGCCCTCTTCCATCTTGGCATCAATGAAAGCTTCGCTGTCAGGATGCTTGATACTGACCGACAACATCAATGCCCCACGGCGACCATCCTGTGCCACTTCGCGCGTAGAATTACTGTAGCGCTCCATGAAAGGCACCAATCCTGTCGAGGTCAATGCCGAATTATTCACCGGACTTCCCTTGGGACGAATGTGGCTTAAGTCGTGTCCTACACCACCACGACGCTTCATCAGCTGCACTTGTTCCTCGTCAATGCGCATGATGGCACCGTAACTATCGGCCTCACCTTCAAGACCTATCACGAAACAATTGCTCAAACTGGCCACCTGTTGGCTGTTTCCGATACCCGTCATCGGGCTTCCTGCCGGCACGATATAGCGGAAATGGTCCAGCAAATCAAATATTTCTTGCGCCGACATCGGGTTCTTATACTTCTGTTCTATGCGTGCAAGCTCGTTAGCAATACGCCAATGCATAGCTTCGGGAGATTGTTCATAGATGTTACCGAAGCTATCTTTCATTGCATACTTGTTGACCCAGACGCGAGCGGCCAGTTCGTCACCGCCGAAATACTTCAAAGAGGCTTGGAATGCCTCCTCAAAAGAATAGGTTTTATTGTCTTCCATCTGCTTTTAAAACATGATTTTCAAGTTGCAAATTTAAGGTTTTATTTTCATAAAAGGAAATCATTCGAGAGATATTTCATCATATGAATTTCTCTTTTTGGAAACTTTTTGTTTTATTATTGAATGAAAGTTTCTTGAAAACAATAACTTTAAACCTGATAATTAAACTGAAGTTGCTGTTTAATAAAGTTGAGAGAGCGATGTAGGGACGCACGTTTCGTGCGTCCGCTCAAGGTGGATTGAAGGTACATATACCCATTCTCCCGCGCAATAGCGGCTATTTCGGCCCGTAATGCGGGCGAAGTTGCAAGCTCGTCTTCGTTTCCCAATGTCAACGGCTACAAGAAAGCAAGCTGACCAAAGAAGTCGGGACGATGAAAGTCGGGAGATGGCACGTCAATAGGGTTCCATGAGAGGAAGTGGGGACGTGAGGTCTTATCGCCACATTTATAAAAATTGGCACGCATCTGTAGTCCTGACAAGTCAACGATATGATGACGGAAGAACGAAGACACTGGGACTACCAACGAAAGTTCCCATGCCTGCGCCCCATTCTTCGTGTCGAAAGGCGTTCTTCCGAGTGAGGCCCAGCGGTCAATCCGGCCAAGTAGCGCGACAGGTGCGGGCGTTCTGTCCTCCCGGCTCTGTCCATTGCAGAGCAAAACCGTACCGATACAGTTGGCTTCAAGGTTGTAATAGCCCCCTTCAGCATCGGGACTCACAAAGAATTCGCAGCAAGAATCCTCCCACACGGGGCCGAGATCATTGCCCGAAACAGCACGCACGCTATCCTCTTCAACCCGATAATGAATCATGATGGCATCGCCTTTGTGGGCTATGGCAAATTCAACATGCGGACAATAAGGGTAGTCTGCCTCCCAATCCACGGTGTCAATCTTGTGATATTCAACCTTTTCTGTCTTGAAAAGTGCAGGAACTTCAGCAGCTTTCACCTGCTGGCAATCTAAGCGTTTTACTTCTAAATGTTTCATATATTGTTTATTTTAGGGTCTGTCTGCCGGTTTTATACCGAATGTCGAGGGCTTATTGCCCATCATGAACTCCAATTTTCCACCACGAATGATGTCTTTGAAGTCGATATAACAGCGGGTATAGGGTTTTCCATTCAGCTTAACACTTTGGATATACATGTTTTCTTTGCTGTTGTTATGCGCAATAATGCGGAACGTTTTACCATTTCCAACGTTCATGGATACCTCATTAAAGAGCGGCGAACCAAAGACATAACGGCCTCCGGCAGGCTCAACTTGATAGAAACCCAAGGAAGAAAGAATGTACCAAGCAGACATTTGACCGACATCTTCATTGCCGCTTAGGCCGTCAACGCTGTCATGATACATCGTCTTGAGCACCTCGCGAACACGCAAAGCGGTCTTCCAAGGCTGGCCGGCATAGTCATATAGATAGATAATATGGTGGCCGGGCTCGTTGCCATGCGCGTATTGTCCAATCAAACCCGATATATCCGGAGAGGCATCTTTACCCATATCGCCCTGCACAATGAAGAGCGAATCGAGCTTGTTCGTAAAAGGTTTGTCGCCACCGAAAGCGGAAATGAGACCGTGGACATCGTGGGGAACGAGCCAAATATACTGCCATGCTGTTCCTTCTGTGTAGTCGTCGGCACGGTGAATCACTTTGAAAGGGTCGAAAGGTTCGCGGAAACGGCCCTTAGAATCAATGCCGCGCATGAACTTTGTCTGCTTGTCAAAATAGTAATCACGGTAAGATTGGCTGCGTTTCAGGAAGTATTTATAATCTTTCTCGGCCTTTAACGCCTTGGCTAACCGAGCAATACAGCCGTCGGCCAAGGCATATTCCAAGCCTTTGGCCACGGTTTCGTTGGTCGGTTCAAGGTCATAAGGCAGGTAACCATACTTCTTGAGCAAGTCCAAACCACGGTCGCCGAAGAGCTGTGTCTTCTTTGCTGCCTCCAAAACTGCATGCTTATCCACATCAAAACCCTTCAAAGCGATGTCTATAAGCACTGGAATTCCGGGATTACCCACCATGCAATCGGTTTCGTTTCCCTCTAAGAACCACACGGGAAGTCGCCCTTGTTGTTGTGCAATATGGAGCATTGTCTGTGCGATGTCACGCTGTTTTTCGGGGTGAATAAGCGTCATTAGCGGGTGCGCGGCACGGTAAGTATCCCACAAAGAAAACGTGGTATAGGGTGTAAAGTCGCCGTGATAGGTCTTCCCGTCGGCCCCTCTATACTCGCCATTCACGTCATTAAACACCGAAGGAGCAGTCATCGTGTGATACAAACCGGTATAGAATATGCGCTTATCGCTGGCATTATCGGTTTGAATATCAATCTTTCCAAGCTCCTTGTTCCATGCCTTTTGCGCGTCGGCTACAACGGTATTGAAGGCCCAATCGGGCGATTCTTGCTGCAAATTCTTGCGGGCATTGTCGATACTCACACTTGAAATGCCCACCTTGACCATGAGCGGTTGACCTGTTGGTTCAAAGGAAAACACGCTCAAGGTGTCGCCTTCTGTGGTCTGATGTGTGATGGATTGCGAGAATTCGGCCACGAAATATACGCGTTGGTCCTTGGCCCATCCCGTCGAAAAGCGTGAACCTACGACGGTATTCCGCCCCTCTTGCCTCATCGAGCAGGCTGTCATCTTGTCCCAACCGATGCCTTGTGAGAGGTCAATCACCACTTGTTCCTGTTTCACATCGGCCGGAAACGTGTAGCGATGAAAGGCAGTTCGCAGCGTAGCCGTAAGCTCAACGCGCACCCCATTGGCCAAGGTTACGGCATAATATCCCGGTGTTGCGTATTCTGCTTTGTGTGAGAACTTCACCTCACGTTCGTTGTTTTGCGTCACAGGGAGCAGGGCGATGTCGCCCAAGTCGCCGATACCTGTGCCGCTAAGGTGCATCTGTCCGAAGCCAATAATAATGGAATCGCTGTAATGATAGCCCGAACACCAATCCCAACCTTGCTTCTTCTGCGTCGGTCCGGCTTGGATATGACCGAATGGAACGTTGGCTCCGAGGAACACATGTCCGTGTCCTCCCGTGCCCACAAAGGGGTTTACGTATTGCGTATAGTCTTGCTTTGCGGGCTGAGTTGCTGCTTGTAAGCCTACAATGCCGGCGAGTGGGAGCATCAATCCCAATAATTTATGCTTCATACTGAATATCATTTAGTTACTGATTTCAATTTGTTTATTTTTGTTCTCTCCTACAATTGTTTTGCAAAATGAGCCATATTACCGTGCAAAATGGGTGAGATTAGCGTGTAAAATGGGTCATATTACCGCGCAATTTGGGCCATATTGCAAAACCGTTTAAGTCATATGGTTTTACTCAATGATTTATTCCGTCAGACACCCGGACCAATTTCGCTGAACCGCCTTGCGGTCATCATCTTTCATTTTGCCCGTAACAAAATCTTTGAGTGGTATGGCTTGGAACGTCATCTGTGCCACACTGCTCTCATAAAGAATGCCAACGGTTTCGCGATCTATCATCGTAAGGCAGCTATACCCCCAGCCATTGCCATCATCAAGCAGCACTTGATGCGCGCTTTCCCATGTCTTTCCGTCGTCAAGACTCAATTTAATGGTGATGTTTTTGCGCTCTTTCGGGTCGTTGGGATTGGCAAACAGCAGGATATTCCTGCCCAGAACGTTGTCTTTTGCGGCCACGCTGATGAGGCTTCCCATGCAGATGGGCTCTTGCAAGGTCTTGATATTAGAGGAATGTTCCTGCCATGTCTTTCCCCAATCGCGCGTGGTATATACCGCTCTTCCACCGCCACTTTGGTTCCGCATGTTGAGCATCAACTCTCCATTAGGCAGCTCTGCCACCTGTGCTTCAGTGGTATTGGCACACGCCGGCGCTGAAATGGCCCACGTTTTTCCATGGTCTTTGCTGTACATGATACCCGCATGGGGCACGCGTTCCTTGTCAACAAACTGCATGGCAAACACCAATGTGCCGTTTTCGCAGGTGATTCCGCGGCCCGGTCCTTGGAAGAAGAAGTGCCATTCTGGGTGCTTTAGCTGTGCAGTCAGGTTGATCGGGGCCGACCATGTACGCCCATCATCGGTGCTTTTTGCCATCACCAACTGTGCTGTTTGAGCCTTATTGATACCCGATTGTGAGCTGAACCATGCCCTTTGGTTACCCATTCCGTGTGCCCAAATGGCTACAATCCAAATGGTGTTGTTGGCATTATCCACCAGAATAGCAGGGTCACCGACACCGTTTTGAGCTGCAGGAAGACCGCCGTTCTCGCCAAATGCCAACGGCAAACGCATGGGTTCCCATGTCTTTCCCTTGTCAGTGCTGCGGCTAAGTCCCACATCTATGTGCTCTTGAAGGTCCACACTGTTGTTGTAACGCACGTCATAGACACCGAGAAGTGTGCCTTTATTCGTCGTCACGAGGCCCGGAATGCGATATGCAGCAACGCCATCATCGCCCGCATGTCGCACACCTATGCCCATTCTTCGCCCTATATTGGGAGCCGAATGGACAAGCGTTAGCGCTTTTCCATCAGCAATGGCCTTTGAAAGTACAGCTTTCAACCTTGTTGTTATGGGTGCATCGGGTTGCATTTCGACGCTTATCCAGAAGTAATTCACGCCGGGAAACAGTTGCTGTTTGGCTTGTAATGTGACGTGATGTGCCATAGGTTTGCATTCATTTCTTAGCACAACATACGACGGAATGGCCCGTAATGTCTTGCCGGGTGTGAAGTTCGTGAGATAATCCACAGGCGCAAAGCGTTGCTTTTTGACGTCTTGTCGGGCCTCGGTGCCGCCATAATAGAGGCGAAGGGCCTTCACTTGATGGAGCGGAAGGGCCTTGTCAAGGTCGAGTTCCACGTTGTCTAACGTTTTTGTTTCTGTGGCATTGAGTCGCATGAGCAGCAAGATGTTGTCGTGACGCTCTATGAGAATGGGCACTTGTGGCTGCTTAATAAATAAGGTGTCGGCTGCTTTTGCATGAAAACTGCTAATAAAAAGCAACGCCATGATTATCTTTTTCATACGCAATTTGTTTTCAGTTAACGACGATTTCGTCGGTAAAGAGCCAATTATCTGGCCCATGAAGCTGTGCTTTGACGTGCATATAGGGCAGTGTTCCATTCACTTCGAGTTGCTGAAGCGTTTGTAAAGCATGGAAAAGTCCCATGGGTGTGAGCGCTTCTATCCTTATCCCATGGTCGGAAATGCTAAGATCATAACCTTGAAGATGCACACTATCGGCCGCTATTTGGGCTTGTTGGGCTGTTCCGGTGCATATCAACTGCAAGAAACAACCACTATCTTTGTGTACAGAACGTTTCTTTTTAGCATTTAATTCTTGGCTTATTGACTGCGGAATGTGATCTTTCAATAGGGCTATCTCTTTTTTATTGAGATTAGACATGATACCTTCCAGCTGACTTAAAGCCAACGTTCCCTTACCTTTGACTATACTTTGGGGCTCCGGAATGATGTTTTGTGCGCGCGTTCCCATGCTGAAACACGCGGTCAATAAGATGGTTATGCCTGCTTTTACCAATGATTTCATTGCGTCACTTCGCACGATGTGAGACTCCTTTTTGTGGTTATGCCATGACAGTCGCTATTATTTTAAGGTGAATTTCAGCGTACCTGCCTTCACCAAGTCATTGTGGCTGATGCGATATTGATGCCAAGGTTTGCCGCCAACTTCCATCTTTTCGATGCAAACGGCATTCGGGTTGCTGCGCTGCGTCTCAATAACAAGCTTGTCTTTGCCCCATTGTTTTTCATCGAGATGAAGGATAATCTTGTCGAAGACAGGCGAGGTGAGCGTGTAAGCCGGCTCACCCGGACAATCAGGATAGAAGCCCATCATACTGAATATGGCCCAAGCTGACATCGTACCTGTGTCATCATTGCCGGGAAGTCCCTCGGGACTGTTCTTGAAATAGGTTTGAAGCAACTGGTGAGTGAGCTCTTGTGTGCGCCATTCCTCGCCCTTAAAGTAGGAGAAAAGGAATGGATAAGCGATATTGGGTTCGTTGGTTGGGTCGTAATTCCCTTTGTCAAATACCGACTGAAGCTGCTCGATGAAGCGCTTTTTTCCGCCCATCAACTTGGCTAAACCATAGATATCGTGGGGCACATAGAATGTATAATTCCACGCATTGCCCTCATGAAAGCCCGGAGAAGGCTCCCAGTTGGCGCCCTGAAGCGGGTTGAACGGGCTATAAAACTTGCCGTTTGGCAGAATGGGACGCAGCATATTGAACTCCTTACTGAAGTAATGACGGTAGCCCATTGACCGGTTATAGAACAGCTTTGCATCGGCTTTGTGTCCCAAAGCATTGGCCAAGCGCGACAAAGCATTGTCGGCAATGTAATATTCCAACGCATGCGACACCGAATTATCAAACGAATCGCGCAGCGAAATATAGCCTTTTTCCACATATTCATTGTTATCGGGGCGCAGTGGGTTGCTCTTTTCGTCTGTCATCGCACCCTTTTTCATGGCTGTGTAGGCCTTGTTGATGTCGTAACCACGCAGTCCTTTCAACCAACAATCAACGATAACGGGGATCGAAGGGTCTCCTTCCATCGTGTAAGTCTCACGTCCAAAGAGCTCCCATTTGGGCAACCAACCGCACTCATCATACATACTTAGCATGCTTTTTACCATGTCTCGCTGGCGATTGGGATAGACAAGGGTCATGAATTGATGCAGGTTACGATAGGTATCCCACAGCGAGAACACCGTATAGCGGTTGCCCTCGCGTTGCTTTAGCACCCTGTTGCTCTCCATAGCCGGGTAATCTCCGTTCACATCTTGCAGGATATTGGGGTGTATCAACGTGTGGTATAGTGCGGTATAAAAGATAGTTTGCTGATCTTTTGTGCCTCCTTCAATCTCTATACGCTTGAGGTCGGCGTTCCATTTCTCGCGTGCTTCCTGTGCAATAGCATCGAAATCCTTGCCCTGTTGTTCAGCATTTAGGTTCTCACGTGCATTGGCTATGCTGACAAACGACACGCCCATCTGCACTTCTATCACCTCATTTTCGGCGGTATTGAAGTTCATATACACGCCGATATCATCGCCTGCCATCTCCTTTTGATAGGCCGTATAGAGCTTATATTGCCCTCTATCGGGGAACCACTCTGCTTGTTTGCCCCATCGTTCGCGCTGTTTTTTCCAGTAACCTGCACTTTCTGGCACTTTATTTACACGCATAACGAAATAGATAGGGAACACAGCTTGCGCATAATAACAAAAGGCTCCTTGCAGTTTCATGCCCTCGTATTCGGTCGGACTCACCTGTTTTACCATGGCACCTGACTCTTTTGTGAGGCCTTCTCCAAGGTTTAACAACAGATGGCTTTCCCCTTTTGGGAACGTAAAACGCTCACATGCCGTGCGAAGCGTAGCCGTTACCTCGGTCTTTATACCGTGTTTTACGAGGAAATTGCTGTAATATCCCGGACGAGCCACCTCGTTTTTGTAGTGGCTACCGTATGCTTTATAGTCCACATTTAGCTGTCCTGTGGTGGGCATCAACAGCAAAGAGCCGACGTCGGGACAGCCAACACCACTGAGATTCACATGAGAATAGCCCGTAAAAAACACGTTATGAAATTCGTAGGGCGTTGACCACCAGCGCGTGTCTTTGTCACATTTGTTTTCATCGGAGCCCATGACGTTGAACGGAACGACCGACATGAGGCCGTTAGGACAGATGGCTCCGGGGTTAGTTGTACCCAAATTGGAAGTACCAATGAAGGTATTTACCAAGTCTACAGGCTCTATTTTAGGTGCACAAACGGCTTGTAGCGTTCCTAAATGGCCCGCCATGCACAAGAAAATCATGAAATACTTCTTCATCATGAAAAAGATTAAAAGCAGAAAAGGTTTATTGTTTAGTCAAATAGCATACATATTGCGCGATAATACAGGATAGATTGCCCCGCAAAACAAGGGCTTACGCCAAGATGTTGTTCTGTTTAATGAAGTCAACAATCTCGCGAATGTAACCAAAGGACAATCCAACCACGGTGTCGGCTGCCCCATAATACACGGCAACTCGGTCGCCATCATGAAGCGCTGCACATGGGAACACCACGTTAGGCACGTCACCTTGCAACTCATAAGGGGCATTCGGAGCCAAGAGATAGGGCTGTGTACGATAGAGAACTCGGTCAGGTTGCGCCCTATCTAAGATGGCTGCACCCATCGAATAACGGTAACCATTGCACGTTGTTATCACACCATGATAGAACAAAAGCCAGCCTTCGTCGACCAAGAAAGGCACAGGTCCGGCTCCAATCTTGGTGCATTGCCATGCACTTTCAGGGAAAGGGGTTGGCGACATCACGCATCTATGCTCGCCCCAATACTTCATATCGGGACTAAAACTAAGGTAAATGTCACCGAACGGCGTGTGACCATTGTCGCTGGGGCGGCTCAAAAGGGCATACTTGCCATTGATTTTTTCGGGAAAAAGCACCCCGTTTCGGTTGAAAGGAAGGAAGGCATTCTCGCACTGATAAAAGGTTTTGAAGTCGAAAGTGTAGCCAATACCGATCGTAGGTCCGTGATATCCGTTGCACCAAGTAATCCAATAGCGGTCTTCAATCCATGTAACGCGTGGGTCATATTTATATTCCGACGCTATCATCTGCGTGTTCCCAGCCTCGAAGACAATAGGCTTTTCATTGATTTCCCAATGAATACCGTCATCGCTGAAGCCTGCGAAGATGTTCATTTGCACGGCTTTGTTGTCGCAACGGAACACACCTGCGAAGCCGTTTTCATAGGGAACGACGGCACTATTGAAGATACTATTCGACGTAGGAATGTCATATCGATTGATAATAGGGTTATGGCTGTAACGCCACATCACGTCTTTACAACCCTGAGGGCGGTCTTCCCAAGGCAGAACATCCTTTAAGTTTTTCATTATAAAAATGTTTTTACGTTTTTAGTCCTGTAAATTTCTGCATGTAATATGTAAAACAAAGATAGTTCTTTTCTTGGATAAAACACTAAATTTATTAAACATTAAGCCGAAAAGACACTTCTTAACTCTTGCAAATAAGCGCCGGAAAGCAGCCCATTGCAATGAAACCAAACCATTGTTCAGGCTTACTTATAGCACATGAAAAGCAAAGTTACGGGCTTTTCCCCCTACCAAATAGTTGCAGGGCTATAAAATAATCGGGCAAAGCGATGGATTTTATCGAACTTTATTACTACTTTTGTCACGTAGTTCTCAGGGATTTTATGGCCGATTCCGTTGCCTTGGCCGAAGTGTTGCGGCTTTTTTGTGGAACGTTCCCGTTTCGAAAGGCCGCACACGGTAAGCCATTTGCATTTAAAATCATTGGGAAAATATCTATGAAACGGTTTGACAAATAAAGCATTCAAAGTATCCTATTCTATAATGAAAGAAAAAATCAAAGCATTTTTGGGCCATCCGATGCTCTCCAACCGCTACGTGTTGTTGGGACTGTGGCTGTTGTTGGCCCTCGCGGGCTTGTTGAAATACCATCGATCCGACAACAACTTCCTTATATTTCGGGGCGTTTTCTGGCACACGGTGAACGGAACTTCACTCTATGAAGCCTATCCTTCCGAGTATTGGGACGTGAACCATTACGGTCCGGTCTTCTCTTTGGTCATCGCACCCTTTGCACTTTTGCCCGAATGGGCAGGTATGTTGCTGTGGTTGATGGGCTTGACAGTGTGGCTGTATGCCGCTGTTTACCGATCGGGATTACCGAGACAGCGTCAGGTTTTCATCTATTGGTTCTGCAGTATGGCCCTTCTCACGGCCTTGTTCATGCAACAATTCAACATCGCCATAGCCGCAATCATTCTCTCTTCGTTCTATCTTATCGAGAAAGAACACGACGGTTGGGCCGCTTTTTTCATTGTATTAGGCACTTTTGTCAAGCTCTATGGTATCGTCGGACTGGCTTTTTTCTTCTTTTCAAAGCACAAAGTACGACTGATAATGTGGCTCGCTGTGTGGTCGGTCGTGCTCTTTTGCGCCCCGATGGTCATCAGTTCGCCTGATTATATCATCGGTCAATACCGGGAATGGATAGACTGTTTGATCGGAAAAAACACCGAGAATATCAATTCCTTTGCCCAAAACATCTCGTTGCTTGGGCTTGTTCGGCGCACAACGGGCTGCATGACCTACTCCGACCTTTGGCTCATCGTGCCCGGAATGTTACTCTTTGCGTTGCCTTATCTGCGCCGTTCGCAGTATAAGAACCTTGCTTTCCGAGAGACCATCCTTGCTTCTGTGTTGCTGTTCGTGATACTTTTCAGCACAGGAAGCGAGTCGAGCGGTTACATCATAGCCTTGTTGGGGGCCTGCATCTGGTACATGGCCGTGCCATGGCAGCGAGGTCGTTGGGCAATAGCACTGATGGTGTTCGTGTTTATCCTGTCGGGAATGGGCAACAGTGACCTTATTCCGAAGGCCATACGCCATGATTATATCCAGACATACGCCCTCCGTGCACTGCCCGTGAGCCTGCTTTGGTTCTGGCTTTGCTATGAAATGTGCACGAAGGACTATGCTCCAACAATAAAGAAACAGCCATGAAGCAGAAGATGATCGGCTATGATGCCAAGCGCATCGTGAGAAATGCAACGGGATTGGGCAGCTATGGACGCACGCTCATCAACGATTTGGCCCCGCTGATGCCCGACACGGAGCTGCGACTCTATGCACCCGACGCCGGGCGTGACGAACTTCGCGAGCAGATTCTGCTGAGAGAGAACGTCAGTTTCAGCCACCCACGGCTGCATTGCCGCCTTCAACGCGACCTGTGGCGCATGCATGGCGTGGTGAACAACCTGAAACGCGATGGCGTCCGCATCTATCATGGTTTGTCGGGTGAGCTTCCTTGCGGACTTTCCAAGGCCGGAATACCGGGCGTGGTGACCGTGCACGACCTCATATTCCTGCGACATCCCGAGTTTTATCCGCCCATCGACGTGTTCTTCTACAAGTGGAAATTCCGCCAAATGCTGCGTGAAGCCACGCGAATCATCGCTATCAGTGCGTGCACACGACGCGACATTTTAGCTTATAGTGACTTTCCTGAAGACCGTATAGACGTTGTTTATCAGAGTTGCGGCACGCGTTTCTGTCGGTCGGTCAGCCCAGAGAGCCTCGAAGAAGCCCGTCGGAAGTATCGCCTTCCCGCGCATTATATCCTCAATGTGGGGACGGTTGAAGCACGGAAAAACATTCTTTTGGGCATTCGTGCGCTGTCACAGCTTCCCGAGGAACTTCATCTTGTCGTCGTGGGAAGGCAGACGAGCTATCAGAAACAGCTCGATGCGGCTATCAAAGAACTTGGTTTGGCACAGCGTATCCACTTCCTACAGGGTGTTCCCAACGCCCTTTTGCCAGCCATTTACCGTCAGGCAGAGGCCTTTGTTTACCCATCTCGTTACGAAGGTTTCGGCATTCCAATCATCGAAGCCATACAAAGTGGCCTGCCGGTTGTGGCTGCCAAGGGCAGTTGCTTGGAGGAAGCGGGCGGTCCGGACTGCCTTTATGTGAAACCGGATGACGTGCGTGGCATGGCAGGAGCACTCCTTGTGGCCATGAATACGCAAAAAACAGAACGAGTAAGACGCAGCCAAGACTACGTCAAACGCTTTGAAAATCACGACGTGGCCGCCCAGGTTATTTCCGTTTATGGGTGGGTTGATCCGGTATTTCGGGTTAGGTGAAGCCGATAGAAGTAGAAACAGGTTGCATGCAGCCAACAAGTTGCATCTCGGTTCCGTTGTTTACCTTTGTCTTATGCGCCGGTTGCGTTGTTGGAGCCAATAATTCAGCCTTCTGATTTCTACTTTGCTGTCAGGCTTTGCAGTGTTTCGGGCAACTGAAGTGAGTCGCATGTGAAGTGAGAAAGCAGTTCCTTGCCAGCTTTAGTGATGGAAAAACGCATGCAACGTTTGTCGTCCTTGCACGTCTTTCGCTTGATGAGGCTTTTCTTTTCCAATGAGGCAATCACCTTGGAAGCGTTGGATGGCGTGAGATTCATCTCTTCTGCAATCTCTCCGGAGCTGATGTTCTCGCGCTCAGAAACGACACATAGCAGCATTGCCTCATTGATATTGAGTTGCAGCTGCCTTTGAAGCAGAGCCTCAAAGGCAGCGATGTTACGGTAAATGTCTCTGATTTTACAAATACATTCCCTGTTCATTGCGGTCGTTTTTTTATTTCAACAATGCCTTTTTGATGGCATCTTCCAGCTGTTGATGGTTCATTGCACCCGTCTGCATGGTTGGTTTTCCCTCCTTGGGAACAAAGAGTAACGACGGAATACTACGTATGCCGAACAGTGCGGCCAGCTCTTGTTGCTGGTCAACATCGACCTTATAGAAATCAATCTTACCGCTATATGTGCCTGCAAGCTCCTCCAAAACGGGGGCAGTTGCCTTACATGGACCGCACCAAGTGGCGTAAAAATCAATTACTGCGGGCCGTTCTCCGGCAAAAACCCAGTCATTTGGATGCTTCTCATAATCCATTACTTTGTGCTTAAAAGCCTCGGCTGTCAATTCTTCTACTTTCATTTTCTTCTCCTTTTGATGGTTTGTATACTGTTGTTTCACTTCTGCGGGCTTGCCGCTTTTGTTTTGTGAGCAGGCACTTAGGCCGATGATGGCAATTGATGCCGCTAAAACGAGTTTTCTTTTCATGCTTTCTTATTTGGGAATAGTGTTCATTTTATTTTTATTTCCATTGGAAAACATTGCAAAGATATACGTTATTTTCCAAACAAACAAATTTCCATTGGAAAATAAACACAGTTTAACTAAATCGCTTAATGGCTGTAGTTGTCACCTTATTATATAGGGATTGTGCGCTTGAATGGGTGAACATGTTGATTGTTGCACGGCATGTAGGGACGCACGGTTCGTGCGTCCGCCCAAACAATCGTGTATGTGCGCGTTCAATTCCACTTGAGTGGACGCACGAGCCGTGCGTCCCTACATTTTCAGTTCGGCCATATCGGTTTTTAAAATGAGCCATATTGTGCGGTAATATGGGCCATATTACGCGGTGAAATGGGTGAGATTACCGCGCAATATGGCTGTAATTGGAACACAAGGTGTAAGTCGTTGATAATCAATGTGGCTGATGCTCGAAAGTGTTTGAGTGCATGTAGGGACGCACGGTTCGTGCGTCCGCTCAAACAATCATGCATGGGCGCGTTCAATTCCACTTGGGTGGACGCACGAAGTGTGCGTCTCTACATCTCCAAGCAAGGGAACGATGGGCAAAAAAAAGAGGGAAGTGTGGAGGAATATCCGACTTTTTTCGTATTTTTGTGGCTGTATCTGTGCAACAACCTCAAAAAATAAGAACATGAAAAAGATTATTTTTGTTTTAGCTACGTTATGTTTTGCCTTGCAAATGCAGGCGCAATCGTTCAAGCATGAGCTGAAATTGAGTTTCGGATTTGGCGACGAACGGCATTTAAACAGCGTGAAAAACGACTACGTAAAGCAGTTCAAACTCGAGGAAGATGCGTCTGCTTTCGGGCTGTTCTTAGGCATAAACTATGCTTTTAACATGGAATATCTCTATCATTTCAGTCCGAAATGGGCCGTAGGAGCAGACGTCAGCTACACCGAAGCCGCTGCAAAGGGGGCGCATCTTCCATGGGATGAGCAGTTGGGAAACAATCCCTATCTACTCCTTTACGGCGGGGTTTTCTTTTCAATCTTCCCGAATGACGAACTGAATCTGTCGAGCAAGGCTTGGACATTCATGCCCGAAGCAAAATATACTTGGCTCGACAACGGCCATTTCGCACTCTATTCAAAGGGTGGTCTCGGTCTTCGTTACTACCGATTGCAGTCTGAAAGCAGCCACTTCCCTAACATAAAGGAAGAGAAAATCAAGGTCGCTTATCAGCTTTCTCCTGTGGGAATAGAGATTGGAGGCAATCATGTGCGCTTCACTTCAGAGCTGGGTTACGGGCAACAAGGCATTCTTAACATGGGAATTGTCGTGTATTTCGGGAGGAAGTGAAGCCTCCCCCGGCCCCTCCAAAGGAGGGGAGACTCAGCAACATGGGGCAAATGGGCTTCTATAACAACGCTTTCAGTTCGTTCTCCCCTCCTTTGGAGGGGCCGAGGGAGGCTCTCCCTTCCTCTGCGGCCTTGATACTGCCGCTTTTCTTCAGCTTTTCTACCACACTTTGATAGTCATTCTCATCGGGATGACGCTCCATATAGATGCGTGCAGCGCGGTCTATGAGCTTGGCATTCATCAGTTTCACGTTCACCATCTTGTTGCCTTCGACCCTTCCAAGGCGTATCATGAGCGTCGTACTGACCATGTCGAGAATCAGTTTCTGCGAGGTTCCGCCCTTCATACGGGTGCTTCCGGTGACGAATTCTGGTCCCGTTACGACCTCGACCACATGGTCTGACACCGCAGCAATGGGACTATCGGGGTTGTTGACCACGCAGGCTGTAGCGATATTCCGCGCACGACAGGCCTTGAGCGTGGCCAGAACGAAAGGCGTTGTGCCGCTGGCCGAGAAGCCGAGTACGATGTCTTGCTCCGTGATGTGGCAGGAAACGAGTTGCTGCCAACCGTCGGTGAGGTCGTCTTCGCGCGACTCCCGCGTCTGTGTAAGCGCACCGATACCGCCCGGAAAGACTGCTCTTATCTGGCTTCCGTCTGTTCCATAGGTGTTTTGCACCTCTATTGTGTCGAGCGTTGCCAGCCGTCCTCCCGTGCCGCAACCGCAATAAAACAACCGACCACCGGCCTGCAAGCGTTGCAGTATGGCTGCAATGAGTACGTTGATTTGCGGCAATGCGCGGTCGATTGCTGTGGGCACACTCTTGTTTTCCTGATTGATAGCAGCCGTAAGTTGTTCTATTGACATCGTTTCCAGATGGTCATAGTGAGATGGTTGTTCTGTGATTCGCTTCTCCATAAGGCATAGTTATGAAAAAAGGTGGGAACATTGCTGCTCCCACCTTTATTATATTAGTCGGCCCGGAAGCCGTTTCTTGCTTACAACTGAGCCAATTTGTTGTCGGAACCGAGCACGTCGGTGATCTTCTCCTTGTACATTTCGGTCATGTAATCGCGTGCAACTTTGCCGTATTGACGCGGATCGAAGTAGTCAGGATGGTTGGCCAAGGTCTCGCGAACGCCTGCCGTATAGGCCAAACGAGAGTCAGAATCGATGTTAATCTTACATACGGCACTCTTCGAAGCCTTGCGCAATTGCTCTTCAGGAATGCCCACTGCGTCGGGCAATTTGCCTCCATATCGGTTGATAATGTCCACATATTTCTGCGGAACGGAGGAAGAACCGTGGAGCACAATGGGGAATCCGGGGAGCTTCTTCTCAATCTCTGCCAACACATCGAAAGCCAAAGGAGGAGGTACTAAGCGTCCTGTCTTCGGGTCGCGTGTGCACTGTTCGGGCTTGAACTTGTAGGCACCGTGAGACGTACCGATGGAGATAGCGAGACTGTCGCAGCCGGAACGCTTTGAAAAGTCAATCACTTCTTCGGGCTTGGTGTAGTGAGATTCCTCCGAAGCAACCTCATCTTCCACGCCGGCAAGCACGCCAAGCTCGGCCTCAACGGTCACATCAAACTTGTGTGCATACTCAACACACTTCTTTGTTAGCGCGATATTCTCTTCGTAAGGCTTGGAAGAAGCATCGATCATCACTGAAGAAAAGCCCATGTCTACGCAGTCTTTGACGAGCTCAAAGGTGTCTCCGTGGTCCAAATGGAGCACGATTTCGGGGTGTTTGCAGCCCAATTCCTTAGCATATGCAACCGCTCCTTCTGCCATATAACGCAGCAATGTGGGGTTTGCATAGTTGCGGGCACCTTTCGAAACCTGCAGGATAACAGGAGATTTCAACTGAGCCGAGGCCGTGATAATAGCCTGAAGCTGTTCCAAATTGTTGAAGTTGAACGCGGGAATTGCATAACCTCCGTTCACTGCTCTCTTGAACATCTCGCGCGTATTGACGAGACCTAGTTCTTTATAACTAACTGCCATAATTAAAATATTATGTTTATAAATAAGTTACCTGAATAGGATTGGCAACCAATCTTATACGTTTGCAAATTTAACATTTTCTTTTGATGGAACCAAATGTTGGCTCCTTTTTTTCTTACAAGCCGAGGTTAAAAACTTTAACACTACATGAAATCAAGACGAATGGCTGCTGTTGCCACACGGAAATGGCAAAGTCGGAAGGCTCAGACCTTCACTTCGCGGTGCTTCCGCGTCAGTTCCGAGGCGAAAAGCAGCACGATGAAGTAGCCGAAGAAAGGGATAAGGAAGGGGATAACAAGGTTGGAACCGTCGGCAATCAGCCCCATCAGCAAGAAACCGCAGCCGCCGATGGGCGTCATCATCAGCAGGGAAGCAGCGCTTTTCTTGAGGTTTCCGAGGCCGTCTAAGGCCAAAGAGAAAATCGTCGGGAACATGATAGCCTCGAAAAGATAGTTGCAACAGATGGCAATCATGGAGACCCTGCCGATGTCGAGCAGCACGCAAACCATGCAACCCACACTCCCCATGGCGCAAACCAGCAGCGTTTTCTCGGCCCGGACACGCCGCATAACCCAGCTGCCCACGAAGCGTCCCACCATGAAAAAGGCCAGGGCGACCGTCAGAACGATGCTGGCCATGTTGTCATTCAGCCAACCTTGGCCCGTAACGAAGTTGATAAAATAGCTGTTGATGGATATCTCTGCGACCTCGTAAGCCAGCAAAGCCAAGAGTCCGAAGACGAACATCGGGTGCCTGCGGAACAGCTTCATGATGCGTGTTCCCTTGATTTTGTCTTCCTCGGTCTCCTCATGTCGAATCTCGGGCAGGCTGACCCGCGAGAAAACCAAGGCGATGATGAGCACCAAGATGCCCAAGACCGTGTAGGGAATCACCGCATGGTTGTCTGCCACATGCCCGCCGAAGAAAAACTGTCCCATGACGAATGTGGCGAAAAGACTGCCCAGACCGTTGAACGACTGCGAGAAGTTGAGCCGGCTGGTTGCCGTTGCTCGCTCGCCCAGCTCGGTCACATAGGGATTGGCGGCGGTCTCTAAGAACACCAGACCGCAGCCGATAACGAACAAGGCGCCCAAGAAAGCGTAGAACGTATTCATGGCCGCACAAGGGATAAACAGCAGCGAGCCGAGCCCGAAAAGCATCAGACCGACCACCACGCCCAGCCGATATCCGTGCCGATTGATGAACCACCCGGCCGGAATCGCCGTCAGAAAGTAACCCAAATACGTGGTCACTTGAATCAACGACGACTCGGTGATGCTGATATCGAGCGTGTTTTGGAAATGCTTGTTCAGCACGTCAAGAATCGCTCTTGCAAAGCCCCAAAGGAAGAAGAGCGACGTGATGAGCACGAAAGGGACGACGTATTGCTTGTTCGTAAGGCCGGGTTTGTTCATCGTTCAATGTAAATCAAATTGCGTTCATGCCTGTCTGCGAGATGGTTTATGGCGCGCTCTGCCAGATGCAGCTCCATAACCTCTCATTTGATGAATCAGGTGCAAATATAAGCCAAATATTGCAGAAAAACGACGATTATGCCGAAAATATTGCGCCGTCCATTGCGTCTCAATCCGTCCGCCGGCGCGTCTGAGCGGCCCCGATGCTGCCCCCGAAAGAGTGCCGGCGCCCGTCTCCCCCGCGTTTCATGGGCTGGAACGGAGCGCCTCAGCGATAAGGAATCGTATTTACTGATGTGGAGTACCAAAGTTACTGCCGCGTGTCACAAGCGTTCCACATACGTGAGACCGTGCGTTCCACATACGTGGAATTGTGTGTTCCATCTACGTGGAACTGTGTGTTCCATCTACGTGGGACTGCGTGTTCCATCTACGTGGGACTGCGTGTTCCATCTACGTGGGACTGCGTGTTCCATCTACGTGGGACTGCGTGTTCCATCTACGTGGAATTGCATGTTCCATCTGCGTGGGACGATGTTTCATATACGTGGAGCCGAGCGTTCCACCTATTGGAACTGTGAGTTCCATATACTGGAACTGTGCGTTCCATGTACTGGAACTGTGTGTTCCAAAGCATGGAACTCTGTTGGAACACTGCGAGTGCTGCGGACGAGGTCGGCATCGGGCGTGTTTCGCTGCGCGTGGTGCCTCGTTTGTGAACGAAGATTAAAAGCGGAGCGACGGAGTTATAAACGGGTCATGCACATGTCTAACCCCTACGCAGAGGCACATGGCGGGCGAGGCCCGTGCGCGTGCCGCGAACCAACGTAATACATGTCGTTATGAAAAGAATGAAGTTCTATTTGCTCGTGTTCGTGCTGTCGTGCCTTGCCGGTCGCGGTTGGGCGAACGGCGGTGAGGCGTGCCATGTGATGCGCGGGCTGGTGAGCCGCATCGCACCCGCATATGCCGACCGCTTCAGGTTCGAGTTGACGGCCGACACGGTCGAGCGTTTCACCGTCCGGAGCGAGGGTCGGCGCATCGTCATCACGGGCCGCAGTGCCATTGCCATGGCCGTTGGGCTGAACCACTACCTGCGTCGGTATTGCCTGACGGAGGTGTCGTGGCGGCGTATAAACCCCATCGTGCTGCCTCGGGAGTTGCCCCGTGTGAGCCGCACGATGACGGGCAGGGCGCGCGTGGCCGAGCGTTTCTTCCTCAACTATTGTACGTTCGGCTACACCATGCCGTGGTGGCGGTGGGCCGACTGGGAGCGGCTGATTGATTGGATGGCACTGAACGGCGTGACGATGCCGTTGGCTATCACGGGCACCGAGGCCGTGTGGCAGCGCGTTTGGCGACGCGAAGGGCTGACCGCCCACCATCTGGCTCGCTTCTTCACGGGGCCGGCCCATCTTCCGTGGCACCGTATGCTCAACATCAACGGTTGGCAAGGCCCGCTGCCGCAGTCGTGGATTGACGGACAGGCCGACCTGCAGCGGCGCATACTGCAGCGTGAGCGGGAGTTTGGCATGCGGCCCGTGCTGCCGGCCTTCAACGGCAGCGTGCCCCTCGACTACAAGCGGCTGCACCCCGAGGCGCGGATAACCGAAGTCGGGCAGTGGGGTGGTTTCGGGCAGGCATATCGCACGTACTTCCTGTCGCCGACCGACCCGCGCTTCGGCAAGCTGCAGAAGTCTTTTCTCGATGAACAGCGCCGCATGTTCGGCACGGACCATCTGTATTGTCTCGACAGCTTCAACGAGGTGCAACCACCTAGTTGGTCGCCCGACACGCTGTGCATGCTGGCCCGTCATATCCACGCGTCGCTCGATAAGGCCGACCCGCAGAGCGTCTGGGTGCAGATGGGGTGGCTCTTCTACAACGACCGGAAGCATTGGACGCCCGACGTAATCCGCGCCTATCTGAGTGGCATTCCGAAAGACCGGGCACTGCTGCTTGACTATTATATCGACCACACGGAGCTGTGGCGACTTACTGAGAGCTTCTACGGCAGGCCGTATATCGCCTGCGTGCTGGGCAACTTCGGCGGCAACACGATGCTGCAGGGCGACGTCGGAAAGGTGTCGTCGCGGCTCGACGCCGCCATCGCGCAGGACGGTAACATGGCCGGGGTGGGGGCGACGATGGAGGGCTTCGGCGTCAATCCCGACTTCTATGCTTTCGTGTTCGACAAAGCGTGGGACTGCGGGACGACCGACCGCGACTGGCTGTGCCGTATGGCCGACCGCCATGTGGGTTTTGCCTCGGCGGCCGGCCGCACGGCGTGGCAGGTGCTCTTCGACCGCATCATGCCGAGCTATGTCAACGAGTCGGGCACCGTGGTGTGCGCCCGTCCGTCGTTCGAGGCCCGCTATCTCAACACCACCTATCCTGCTGAACTGCTCGGCGTGTGGAAGATGTTGCTGGATATCGACTCCGATAAGCGCGAGCACCTATATGATGTCGTGAACGTGGGGCGGCAGGTGCTGGGCGATTTCTTCGCCTTCGAGCGCGACGGACTCCATCGGGCTTATCTCTCGCAGCGCTCGGACTCCGTCGATTACTATGCCCGTCGCATGGACAAGATGCTCGACGATCTCGACCGATTGCTGGCCTGTAGCGAGGAATTCTCTCTGCGGAAATGGATTGAAGATGCACGTGGCTTCGGCGCGACGGCGGCCGAAAAGGACTATTACGAGCGCAATGCCCGCACGCTGATTACTGTGTGGGGCGATAGCAGACAGCTCACCGACTACGCCAACCGCACTTGGGCAGGCCTCGTTTCCTCGTATTACAAGCAGCGTTGGCATATCTTTACGGCCCACGTCAGGCGTGCCGTCAGACTGAAACAGCCGCTTGATGCCAAAGCCTGCGACAAGGAAATCGAAGCTTTCGAACGCCGTTGGATAGAGCCGGAGATAACAAAGATAGTTTTTCCGAAGGCCTGTAAGGCCGTCAGGCAAACGGCCCGTGAGATTTACGACAGCTGGTTCGGCACCGCAAGACAGGCTCCGCTGCCGCGCATGTCACCCCCGTTGGAATGACCCGACGCAGGCTCTTCTTCGTTAAAGAACGTTACAAAGCGGTAAACTTATCGTGCCATGCTTCGGGTTTCAGACTTTTATTGCTACCTTTGCAGCGCATCTTCGGAAACTCCGATGCATTCGATTGTGCAGCTGTTGTGATTAAGGCAGCCCGGCTCTTGAAGGATGTAATGATGCAACTTCATTTAATCAATTCATTTAAGCTATGTATTTAGACAAAGCAAAAAAGCAGGAAATCTTCGGCCAGTACGGTAAGTCGACTACCGACACGGGCTCTGCAGAGAGTCAGATTGCGCTGTTCACGCTCCGCATCAAGCACTTGACAGAGCACGTGAAGACCCATCACAAGGACAACGTCACCACACGTTCGCTGACAAAGCTCGTTGGTAAGCGTCGCGCTTTGCTTGATTATCTCTACGACCGCGACATCAATCGCTATCGTGCCATCATCAAGGCGCTCGGCCTGCGCAAGTAAACCGGTTGGAAGAACAAATAAGAAATCCCGAAACTCGCAAGCGTTTCGGGATTTCTTTTGTCTTGTTCTCACTCCAAAATCTCGCGGAGCGGAATCATTACAAAGTCGCGTTCGTGCATCAGCGGGTGGGGAATGTGCAAATCAGCCTCGTCGATTCGCAGGTCATCATAAAGCAGAATGTCGATGTCGATGATGCGGTCGGCATACCCGTTGACGTCGGATTTCACTGTTCGCCCCATCTTCTTCTCAATCGTTCGCGTGGCTTCAAGCAGTTGGCGAGGCGTCAACCGTGTCTCAATGCACACGCACATGTTGATGAACCGATTGGGCGAGCAGAAGCCCCACGGCTCCGTTTCAATCATTTCCGACTGCCGCTTCACCGTTCCTACAGCCGTTTCAAGCAGTTGGATAGCGTCGCGCATGTTGCGTTTCCGGTTTCCGATGTTCGAGCCCAGCCCCAAATAAACCGTATGTAAAGCCACCGTCAGCAAGCCATCAATCGTCTAAAATCAGCAAGGCGTCGCCATAACAGCCGAACATGTAGCCGTTCTCGGAGGCCAACCGATAGCATTCCATCACGGCATCGTAGCCACCAAAGGCCGCCGTTGCCATGAGAAGAGTCGATAAGGGGTGGTAGAAGTTGGCCACCATTGAGTCGGCCAAGCCGAAATCATAAGGTGGGAAGATGAACTTGTTGGTCCATCCGTCATACTCTTTCAGCATACCATCGGTGCCAACGGCAGTCTCCGTGGCCTTCACCACGCTGACGCCTACGGCCAAGACGTGGTGTCTTTCGCGCTTGGTTTGGTTCACCCGAGCACATGCTTTGGCTGAGATAACCATCTTTTCCGAGTCAATCTTGTGCTTTGTAAGGTCTTCCACTTCGATGGGATTGAAGTTCCCAAGCCCGCAATGCAGCGTGATATAGGCATCGTGAATGCCCCGTATCTCCATGCGTTTCAGCAGTTCTCGGCTGAAATGAAGGCCTGTTGCAGGAGCCGTTACCGCCCCTTCATGCTTGGCAAAAACGGTCTGGAAGTCGGCCAAATCGGTTGCGGTTGCATGCGGTTCCTTGCGATTATCAATCACATAACGAGGCAAAGGAGCCTCTCCCAATGCGAAGAGTTCGCGTTTGAACTCATCGTGGTCGCAGTCGTAAAGGAACCGAAGTGTGCGGCCGCGGCTGGTGGTATTGTCGATAACTTCGGCCACCATCGTTCCCGTTTCGTCGAAGAACAGCTTGTTGCCGATGCGGATTTTGCGGGCAGGCTCCACGAGAACATCCCACAGACGCATCTCCGGGTTCAGCTCTCTGAGCAGGAACACCTCGATTTTTGCATCGGTCTTCTCCTTTGTTCCATAGAGACGAGCCGGGAAAACCTTTGTGTCGTTGAATATGAAGGTGTCACCCTCGTCGAAATAATCAAGGATATTGCGGAAGTCAAGGAACGCTCCTTCAATGGGATTTCCCTCGGCGTCTTTCTTGAACATGTCGATTTTGCCCGACCGTTTGTGCAAGACCATCAACCGACATTCGTCTTGTCGCGTCACCTGAAAGCTGTCCGTGGTGCCGTCTTCGTTCTTGAATGTGCGGGTGAAGCTGTGGGGATAGAGCGCTACTTGTTCCTGTTCCAGATTAAATTTGAACTGTGATAACTTCATATATCTTTATTATTAAGTTTAATTCTTATTCTATCCATTCTCTGATATGTTCGTAGTCGAGACACTTGTCAACGGTGAACTCGCCCACACGCGTGCGACGTAGGGCCGTCAGATAGGCTCCACTATCCAACGCACGGCCCAAATCTCGGGCCAAAGCACGGATATATGTGCCCTTTCCACACACCACCCTGAGGCTCAATAGCATTTTTTCTGCATCGAAATCTGTTACTTCTATCTCATCAATATGGACTTGCTTAGGCTTCAGTTTCACCTCTTCTCCGGCCCGACGCAGCTCATATGCCCGGTCGCCGTTCACTTTCACGGCACTGTAAGTGGGTGGTATCTGCTCGATGTCGCCGATGAATTGTGGCAGCGTTTCGGCTATCAACGCTCGCGAAATGTGTGCTGTCGGGAAGGTTGCATTGACTTCATGCTCCCTGTCATAGCTGGCCGTAGTGGCCCCGAGCTGCAAGGTTGCGGCGTATTCCTTGCTGTTTCCTTGGAATTCCTCAATGCGTTTGGTAGCCTTTCCCGTGCAAAGAACGAGCACTCCCGTGGCCAATGGGTCGAGCGTTCCGGCGTGACCAATCTTCACTTTGCAGCCTAATGTGCGCGAAAGCACATAGCGCACGTGGGCCAATGCACCGAAACTTGATATGCGATAAGGCTTGTCTATCGCGAAAACCTCTCCTGTTTTGAAGTCCATCAGTCTACCATTACAAGCGAATGACCTGTTGCCAAAAGTATCAAAATGACTGTTCCGACAATGATGCGGTACCAACCAAAGGCCCTAAAACCATACTTTGCAAGGAACCCGACGAACCATTTCATGGCCAAGATGGCCACGATAAAGGCGACAATACAGCCCAAAACGAGGGTCTCGATGTGCTGTGTCGTGGCCCAATCTGTGCCTTCTTTGAACATATCCAGCAGGTCGAGAAGTGTCGCACCGGCCATAGTTGGCACCGCAAGAAAGAAGGAAAACTCGGCCGCCCGCTGCCGTGTTAGCTGTTGTTGCATGCCACCCACGATGGTAGCCATGCTGCGACTCATACCCGGAATGACCGAAAGACATTGGAAACAACCTATCTTCAGCGCACGAATCCAATCGACTTTGTTCTCTTCGGTGCCCTTGTTAAAGAGGCGATCGCAGAACAACATGAACACGCCGCCAATGACCAAGGTCGCCGCAACGACCTCAACGCTGTCGAGCAACCGGTCGAGCAATCCGCTTTTCTTGGCTATCAAACCGACGATGACCGCCGGAACAACACCCACTATCAGCAGTCCATAGAACTTCATCTTGTCGAAGAACTCTTGCTTGGTACGCATCTGAAAGAAGCGTTTCCAATAGAGACACACCACCGAAAGAATGGCCCCGAACTGGATAATGAACGTGAAAGCGTGCACGAATGGGTCGCCTTGGGGCACTCCCAACAGGTTTTGGGCAATGATCATGTGGCCCGTTGACGACACAGGGAGGAACTCTGTCAGCCCCTCCACAATCGAAATAATCAGCGTTTGCAGGAAATCCATCAGTCTGTCTCGGTGTAATTGTCCTTCGGTTTACGGATAATGGCATAGACGATTGACACGAATCCGACGAAGCAAATCACCGGAGCGACCTTTATTTTCATCGTGCTGAAGATGCCGGGGTCGAAGTTTTGTTCCGAAGAACCGCCTCCGCTCATGAGGATAAAGCCCAAGATGACGACCGCCATTCCAATGGCCAACAGCATGAAGTTGGTCTTATCGAATGCAAAATTCTTTTTATTCATAACTTGTTTTCGTTTATCTATCGCCCCGTCGTGCGTGGTTTTCGCGACAATTCCACGCATCTTGGGGTCCAATCATATCTTATATAGTTCGCCGGCTTTCATCTTCAGGAACTTATTCACCGAAAGACCGGCACATATCGCCGTGATAATAATGCCGAAGAGAAACACAGACAAGGCCGTAAAAACCATCACTTCGGGTGTCACAACGGTCAATATATCGGGCTCATAGGTGTAGAGTGCGTAGACACAACAGCCCAAAATAACCACTGCAAGCAGTGCGGCTATGATGCCAACACCCACGGCTCGCAACACGAACGGACGCCGAATGAAACCCCAAGATGCGCCGACCAGTTTCATAATGTGAATGGAGAAGCGTCGCGCATAGATGCTCAAACGGACGGTGTTGCTGATGAGTGAGAACGAGACAAAGGTCAGCAAGCCGGCCAAAAACAGCAGGACAAGGCTGATTTTCTGCAGCAACGTATTGACACTATCCATCAAACCCTTTTGATAAGTGATGCTTCCTACCTTGGGATATCGCTGTAATTCCTTTGTAATCCACTGTAAAGAGTCGGTGTTGGCATAGTCACTTTTGAGTCTAATCTCAATGGAAGCCTGAAACGGATTGGCTCCGATAAACTCCGAAGGATCTGTGCCCAAGGCCTGCGTTTGCTCCTTTAATGCCTGCTCTTTGCTGATGAATTCCACATTATTTATATAGGGATAGCGATGCAATCTGCCGCAAAGTTGCCGGGCTTCGGGGTTCGTCATGTCGTCTTGAAGCATCATCGTTACGATGAGATTCTCCCTTACATAGGTCGACATATTCCTTGCCGTGAGCACGGAAAAGACCACCATTCCCAACAAAATCAGCACCAACGACGTGCTGATACACAGCGTAACGCTTTGCAATCCTTGCCGATTGCGCGTATTTTTGCGTTTATTTCCCATTCCGAACAGCGTATATCACAACAAATATCCCACAAAGGTAATGCTTAATTCGCCGTCACACAATAGTTTAACCTCCGTTAACTATTAATTTATTCTAATCATCTTGTAAATGAAAGCATACCGAATTAATTCGCTAACTTTGCCCACTGTATGAGCACTATCATTTATCCTTCGCCCATTTTTGGCCCGGTTCACAGCCGCCGATTGGGCATTTCGCTGGGCATCAACCTCATGCCGGCCGACGGAAAGATGTGTAATTTCGACTGCATCTACTGTGAATGCGGGTTCAACAAAGACCATGTGCCGACCCTGCGACGCCCTTCGCGCGAGGCCGTTGCCACTGCTCTGGAGGCCAAACTGCGTGAGATGCGCACGCGAAATGAGCGACCCGACGTGCTGACCTTTGCCGGAAATGGAGAGCCGACGGCCCATCCTGACTTCCAAAATATCATAGATGACACCGTAAGACTGCGCAACCAATACTGTCCGGAAGCTAAAATCAGTGTGCTAAGCAACAGCACATTCATCTTCAAGGACAGCGTTTTCGAGGCCTTGATGCGCGTGGATAACAACATATTGAAGGTGGATACGGTCGATTCGGACTATATAAATAAGGTAGACAGACCGCAGCAACCGTCGTACGATATCCACAAAATCATCGACCAACTCTGCCGTTTCAACGGCCACGTCATCATTCAATCGATGTTCTTGAAGGGTAGGGCAGAAGACGGAACCGACGTTGATAACACGCACGAACGCTTTGTCGGGCCGTGGTTGGAGGCCATGAAGCGCGTCCAACCGCAGGAGGTGATGATTTATACCATCGACCGTGAGACGCCAGATAAGGCACTTCTCAAGGCCACACCAGCCGAGTTGAACGCCATTCGCGACCGTGTCATCGCCGTAGGAATAGCATGTACGGCGTCGTATTGAGAAGAATAAAAAGCCGCTCTCAGCCCTTTCGGAGGGCGGAAGGCCGGACTTATGTCCCTATATGCGTGTAGACATTCAACTTGTCCACCACGTTCGCCGTATAATCTGCCGCCATTTCACTCCTGTATCCGTATAGACATTCAACTTGTCCACCTGTTTACTTGGCAACGGCCAACTGAAACTTGAGCGGACACACGAATCGTGCGTCCCTACACACACTCAAACACTCTCGAGCTTCAGCCGAATTGATTACCAACGACTTACACCTTGCATTTCAATCTCAGCCATTTTGCGCGGTGAAATGGGTGAGATTGTGGGGTAAAGTCAGCTATATTGCACGGTGAAATGGCTGAAATGAGAAAACGATTGAACGTATGTAGTGATGCACGGCTCGTGCGTCTGCTCACATTTGACAATTCTTTCAGCCCTTTTTATCTTATCAATTGGGGATATACTTGGCTTGGAACGGCGTCCGTGCACGCTCTGCGCGGCCAACTTTTGCTTTTTACATAGTCGTTTCCGGCTTCGCGGTCGGCCATAAACAGGAAACATGCATTGAGATATCCCTCGGTTCCGTCCTTAGCCACCACGTAACAGTAGGCCCGACGCCTGTAACCTGTCACCTTGGAGCCGTCGCGCAAGACGGTATTCAGCCAATCCTTCTGTGGCACGACGGCGTGGATAATCTCCGCTTGTGGGTATTTTTGCATGAAAGCTTCACGCGAGAGGCGCACGAGTTCGGCGTCTTCTTTGGGGTGAAGTTTGGCAAAATGGTCGGTAGTGTACACGGGCATATACTTGATCCCGTCTACTTCTATCAGGTCGGCTTCATGCTTTTTCGATGCAAGTTCATCGAAACCGATTTTCTCTCCGATGTCTTTTCCTGTCTTATCAATCTGCTTTTTGGCGTCTTTCCATAGCTTTGAGACCTTCCCGACCAGCGTTTCCTGTTGGTTGTTCTTGTTGTTCTGTGCGCCGACAGGCAAGGTCATCGCCGGCAAAAACGCTGCCATGAGCACTAAATACTGCTTTTTCATAAACGCTCCTTTTGTTGATATGTGAGCAAATTTAGGCCAAATTGCGAGAACGACAAAATTATTTTATGTTATTTAATGTTCGTCGTTGTTTTTGATTTTGTTATCATAAAAAACACTAACCGGCTGCAAACGTTATGCTTTCCTTTCGTATCTTTGTCGCAATGAAAAGGACAAAGACAATCATTCTCGCACTGGTTTGCACGCTTTTTGCGCAGGCACAGACGCGAATACACGAGGGACCGCTCCACAGTTTCGACGCTCCACGCAAGGGATGGTTGCTTCCCGGCGACACGATTTGCACCGATACGACGAGCTATGTCTATAGCGGCGAGTCCCGGCGCATTGATTATGCAGACCCGGACAGGGAAGTTGCCGTGCCAACCGTGCTTACACCTTATTTATATGACTATGGTTGGGGACTCCATCGTGGCCTGAACGTGTCGATGAATTTGTTGGCCTTTGCCACTTTCGGCCACGATTTGCCGCATCATGGAGGCTTCGGTCAGCGCATCAACGCCACGTATTTGGCCCCGATATCAAAGGATAAGCGGCTTTGGTTGGCAGCCGGTGGCTACGTGCAGAACATCAATTGGGGCAGTGATTCCTATCGTGACGGTGCCATTTACGCCGCTCTTGGCTACCGGTTTAACGACCGTTGGGAGGCTTGGGTGTACGGACAAAAGAGCGTTGTCAATAATTATGGCAACTATTATAACCGCTATGGGCTTTTCGGATATGGCAGTCCGGGTCTTTACGGCATGTATTATCCGATGGCATCCGGCATCGGTATGCCCGGTGCCGACGTCATCGGAGCAGCTATAAAGTACACGGTAAGCCCGTCGTTCAGCCTGCAAATCAACGTAGAAAGCGCATGGTACCGCCGTCAGGGCTTGCGTTATTTCGACCAATACAACTATCCCGTGCCCAAAAATTAGGCTACATACCGCAGCCGAAGACTGTTCAAAACGACGCTGACGCTTGAGAATGCCATGAGCATTCCGGCCCACATGGGTGTGATTTGAAAGTCTATTGCGAAGAGATGCAGCGCACCCGCGGCCAAAGGAATGCAGACAATGTTGTATATAAAAGCCCAAAATAGGTTCTGACCAATCATCTTTACGGTGCGCTGACTCAGCCGGATTGCCTTGGGAATGCACCTTAAATCGTCGCTCATTAAAGTCACTTGGGCCACGTCCATGGCCACATCTGTACCCCTTCCTATCGCGATACTGACGTCTGCCAAAGCCAAGGCTTGCGTGTCATTGATGCCATCTCCGACCATCGCCACAGTCTTTCCGCGTTGCTGAAGCGTGCGAACAAGGTCCTCTTTGTCCTGCGGAAGCACTTTACTCTTATAATGTTCGATACCCGCTTTCTGGGCCCAATAACGGGCAGCTTCTTCCTTATCGCCACTCATCATGTAGACTTCTACGCCGGAATTTTGCAAGGATTGCATTGCTTCGGCAGCGTTCGGCTTGAGCGATTCGCGCGCTTCAAGTGGTAAGTCATCGGCTTTTGTGAAATCGATGTCCTGATTGGGAATGGTTAACGTTCCGGTCTTGTCGATTACCATGGCATCGACTTTGCGCAACCGTTCCAAGGCGGTTGCGTCCTTAATGAGCACTTTTTCCTGCGCGGCTTTACCAATTCCGACCATCAGCGCCGTGGGGGTGGCGAGCCCCATCGCGCAAGGACAGGCAATCACAAGCACTGCGACGGCCGACAGAATAGCCTGAGGCAAAGCGGTATTCCCACCGATTATCCACCACAAAAGAAATGTAGCGAGCGAAATCAATGCGACAATCGGCACAAAAATCAAAGCAGCCTGATCGACAATTCTCTGCACCGGGGCCTTACTCCCTTGGGCCTCTTGCACCATCTGAATAATATGGGCGAGCGCCGTGTCCTCGCCAATCTGTCGCGCCCGCATGCGCAGCTTTCCTTGGCTGGGAATGGTTCCGGCCAGCACGTCGTCGCCTATTTTTTTCTCCGCAGGCGTCGGTTCGCCCGTAATCATGCTCTCGTCTACGTAGGCCGCATCTGCTTTCATAAAACTTTCGGCCGCTACGACCTCGCCGTCAACCGGAATTTTATCGCCAGCCCGAACTTCCAATACGTCGCCACGTTCTATCGTTGAAATAGGCACTTCGACGATCGCCCCGTCCTGTAGGATGCGCGCCGTTTTGGGTTGAAGACCCATCAACTGACGGATAGAGGCTGCCGTCGCATCTTTCGCCTTATCTTCCAACAGTCGGCCGGTCAGCACAAATGTGATAATCATCACACTAGCATCGTAATACGTGTGCCATTCGATGCCGCGACTGCCCCACACGCTATCGCCCCAAAATGTGTTGAAGACGCTGAACAGAAAACTGATGCCCGTAGACAGCGCCACCAGCGTATCCATGCTCGCCATACGATGAATTAGCTGCCGAAAGGCTGTCTGATAGAACACTCGTCCACAGTAAAGAAGCGTGAAGAGCGACAGCAGCAACGACACCTGATTGCCCATGTCGCGGCTGCCGACGACGAGCCATCGCATTGAGATTGCCATTATCAAAGCCGATGACAACCACGAAAGAATCGTTTTTCGACGCAAAAGTATGAATTCTCGTCGCGAAACCTCGTCGGCGCTTCTTCCGCTCTCTATGACGAGGTCGTAGCCGGCGTTGTTAACCTCTTGCTTCATTTTCTCGAGGGAAATCACGGCTGGGTCATAATCAATCTGCGCCGAACGACCCGGCAACGATACGGCTACTGATTGTATGCCTTTTAAACCCTTAAGTCGCTTTTCGACATTGGCTGCACATGCCGCGCACGCCATACCAACGATTGGAACTGTTTTTTTCATCTCGGAAATATTTAGATGATAAGCTCATACCGACCGGAGTTTTCGACGGCTTGCTTGATATCAGTCGTTTTCTGACGATTTTCGTCAAATTCTACCGTCACGCTCTTTGCTTCGAGGTTAGCCTCTGCGCGCGACACACCGTCTAATGCCAAAATGGCCTGTTCGACATTGGCTTTGCAATGCCCACACTTCATTCCGTTAACGCTGAAAGTTTTTGTTGTCATATTTTTATCATTTTTTTATTTAACGTTCATCTGAAATTAGGGATAACACTTTATTTTACTTCTGAAAGTTTCCCGTTTTTATCCACGATTACCCAGACCATGCGCGGTTTGCCGTCGAGACCCGTCTGACCTTTTATGGCGAGCTGATAGTTGCGTTTTGCGCCAGTTCCTTTTGTCTTGCCCGTAAACGATAAGGTTTTTGATGGCAAGTCGAGTGATTCTTCAAGTTGCGCGAAACCGGGCTGCAGCAGCGCAGCGTATCCGGCCGTACGTTTCTTGCGAGCTGTCTGCGACGTTCCTGCGCGATGAGAAAGTGTGAAATGTTTCTTCTCGACAAGTGCGTTATAGTGTTTAATGAGTTCTGCAAGGTTAGGCGTTTCGGGTTCGAGGTCGTCGAGCGAGTCTATTCGGCGCAAAACGTCATTGAGCGCAGCGTCGGTTTCAGCGCGTAGTGCTTTTACATCGAATGTCCCTGTCGGAATAGACGATTTCAGTCGCGAACAATAAAGTTCATCAAACGTTTTATTGGCATTACTAAGTCTGTCGATATATGGTTTTATTTTGAGAAGTTTTACATGCTCAAGTGTTTCAGTTTCAGAAAAATCAGTAACGAGATTTTTAATCATTCCGCTTTTCTTGTCATAGTTGGCTTTTAATAACTTCGGATAGCGCGATATTACTTCTGATAATTTTTCTGCTGCATCTCTATTCGTTTTTACTTCTGAATTTTGGTTCAGTTTTACCGCGAATATTAACGCACGATAAGCATTGCTACGTTCTTTATCAAGTTCTCGGAGTTCTTTAGTTCCCTCTTCTTTACGTGGTAAATTCAATGATAAATCTTCCTTTTCAAATGCTTTTTGAAGAGCCACAAGAACAGCGTCAAGCTTTTCGATTTTTGCTTCTTTACAAATTGTCAATACATGATTAACAAATTGATAATGCTCCATATGTTGGAGTCGATAAGTGTTTTGATTTCTAATTTTCATAGATTTTTTGATTTAGAGATTATTAATTTATTATGATTTTATATTTTCTATAATATTTCATATTTATAAATAATGTTTTTTATCATTTTCCCAAGGATTTTGTTCAGAAACAAATGTTTTTTGCCATTTTCCCAAGGATTTTATTCAAAAATAAATATTTTCTCATATCAATAAATATTTTTATAAAAGACAATAAATCTTTTTTTATTATCAATAGATTTTTTGCAAATATACCTTTTTTTCTTGGAAACGCAAGGAAATCATAGAGAAAATTTAAAAAAAGGAGTAAAAAAAGTGATATAATATGAAAGGATTTGGTATTTTTTTATTATTTTTGTAAGCAAATAGATGTAAGTTATATGGGAATGGGGAAAATCAGATGGTTATTTCTGCTGATGACATTATTTTCATTGCCAACATTCGCGCAAGTAGAAAATGAAGTCATTGATGATGGCGACAACGAAAGCGTTTCGGATTCGGCTATGGTTGATACACTGTTTAACGACAGTATTTCGCTTCCTTGGCCGGAAAATGTGCAATATCGGTTGAGAAACTTACTCAAGAGTGATATGTTCGAGACCTCGCAAGTGGGATTAATGGTGTATGACCTCGATGCAGACAGCGCGCTGTTTGCTTATAATGAGCGGCAACTGATGCGCCCGGCAAGTACGATGAAACTTATTACGGCTGTAACGGCGATTGACAAACTCGGTGGTGATTATCAATTCAAGACAGAACTATGCTATACCGGAAAAATAGAAAACAGGAAACTGACGGGCGACATTTATTGCGTCGGTGGATTTGACCCGCGTTTCAACAGCGATGACCTGAATGCGTTTGTCGAGGGTATTCGAAAGATGGGCGTAGACACGATAGAGGGTCATTTATATGCGGACCGCAGCATGAAAGATGAGAAAGCATATGGCGAGGGGTGGTGCTGGGACGACAAGAACAAGGTTTTGACGCCGTTGCTCATCGGCGGCAAGGATATTTTTATGGGACGCTTTCTGAATGCCTTGGTCGAGCATGGTATTTTTGTGGACGCTTCTATTGACGACAAAAAAAAGCCGAACGGCGCTTACTGTATCGTGGCGCGCTTTCATACTATCGACCAAATTTTGATGCGTATGCTTAAGGAGAGTGATAATCTTTATGCAGAGGCGACGTTCTATCAGATTGCCGCGAGCACGGGGAGCCGACCGGCGACGGCAAGGAATGCGCGCACGGTGATAAGAGGACTTGTTGAGAAAATAGGTCTCGACCCATCAAAATATAAGTTCGCTGATGGCTCTGGGCTGTCGCTCTACAATTATTTGAGCGCGGAATTGGAGGTGAGATTGTTGCGCTATGCGTATAGGAATAAAAATATCCGGAACCATTTGTTGCCTGCGCTTCCGATTGCCGGTGTAGACGGAACGCTGAAGAAGCGCATGCGTGGAAGCTTCACGAATGGCAACGTGACGGCAAAGACTGGAACGCTGACGGGAATTACGAGCCTCGCGGGGTTTTGTCGTGCGGCGAATGGGCACGCGCTTTGCTTCGCTATCATCAATCAGGGCGTCATGCACGGGCGAAATGGGCGCGCTTTTCAAGACCGCGTTTGCACCGTGCTTTGCGCGCCGAACTGAGTCAATTTCTGACTTCCGTGACCGTATTCACGAGGGAATCACCCGACGGTAGGCAAAAAAACGTCACGCGAACGACGCGCCCGTAGTCTGCGCTTCCGCTGACTCTGATGTGTTGGGCCTTGCGGAAGATGGCCGTGTCGCGTTTGCTCGGATAGGACAGAAGCTGCAGTGTGCGCCTCGTGCTACCGTCGCCGATGATGAAGATGTCGATGCTGTCGGTTGTCGGCTGTGTTTTCGAAGTGTCTGACGCTGTTGGCTGCTTGGGTTTCGGAGCCAAAGAGGGGTCGAAGTTGATGGCTGCAACGGTGTCGCCGGGTTTGTCCTCGTGCGCATAGCGGCAGGCGGTAGACGCGAACATCGCTGCAATGCAACAGATGAATATAAAGATTTTTTTCATATTTTTTTTAGAATTGTTTCAAGATGCGGCGGGAGAGTTGCCTTTCTCGGCGAGCACGACTTTGATGTCGCCATAAGTTATAAAATCGGGGCATTTTTCCTTGATGTTCTTCATGTCGGTTGTGTTTTCGAGGCAGTTCAGGGCGTCGGTGACGGTTTCGTAGCGCATTTTTCCGATGACGTCGATGGCTTTCAGCTCGCCTTTTCCGACGAAATGGGCCAGATGGTTTTCGACGGTCGAGATGGTGAGGTTGCGGGCCACGGCGATGTCTCCGGCGGTCTTCCCTTCATCGAACATGCGGCGCGACACCAGTTTCGTGTCTTCGCACTTGGTTTTTGGGGGCGTGGATTCCTTGTGCCTCCGTCGCGCGATGTTGATTTGCGGAAACACTTCGTCGAGGGCATCGAGGAAGGCGATTTGCCGCAGTTTCAGGTAGTGGCCGACCTCGAACCCGCGCTTGAAGACCGCGTCGAGCAGATAGTGCTTGGTGAGGTAGGCCACGCGGAGGTCGTCGAAGGTGGTTTGCAATCGTTCGGCCCCGTTTTTGTTCGCAATCTTGGCTTCGCGCGTCCGGTCGATCAGCGGGCGCAGGTGATTGTTAAGCGTGGCGTTGAAATAACCGGCGCTGCGCTTCACCCTCTCGAGGAATGCGTCGTTCGTCAGTAGATTTTCGTCAGTTTGATTGATGATTGTGAGCCATTTCATGGCTACGCGGTCCACCTGCTCGCAGAGGGCCTTCTGCGTGGCTTTGTGAAGCGCAGTCAGCTTGGGGTAGGGGTGCAGCCACTCGACGGCCGCGCGGCAGAGGCTCTCTTGTGCCCGTAGCACGTCGTTGAACGTGAAGAGCTCCATGAGTTGCTGCTTATGATACGCTTGTTTGTGGTGCTCCAGCATGCTGATGCTTCGTTCGGCTTCGTTTTCTTGTCGCGCGATGTAGTCGGCCACTCGTCGGTCGTTGATGATGGCCTTGTCGTCGATGCGTGACGCAAGTACGAGGCCTTCGAGCGTCTTGCAACGGCTCAGTGCCACGTAAACCTGCCCCGGAGCAAACGACATTTCGGCGTCGATGATGGCGTGTTCAAAAGTCAAGCCTTGGCTCTTATGGATGGTGATGGCCCATGCCAAGCGCAGCGGATATTGCCTGAACATGCCCTGAACCTCGGGCTCGATTTCTTTGGTTTCCTTGTTGATGACGTAGCGCGTGTTCTCCCATTCCTGCGGCGTCACGGTGATATCGAAGTTATCTCCGGGACAATGGACGATGATTTGTTCCTTGTCTATGCGCTTCACCCGACCGATTCTGCCGTTGTAATACTGTCGGAGTGGAGAACTGTCGTTCTTGACAAACATCACTTGCGCGCCCGCTTTGAGCGTCAATATCTCACTCGTGGGATAGCTGTACTCGGGAAATGTGCCTCGGATTTCGGCTTTGAAGTTATATGATGGCGTTGCTAATTGGGCTAACTGGCTGTCGTTGTAGTTGTCGGCCATGGCATTATGCGTGGTCAACCGAATATAATCTTCTTCAGGGCGGAAGTTTGGGTCGTAACGTGCGTTCAATCGTTGCATGTCTTCAGCCGTCGGACGGCCTTCGCGCACGTGGTTCAAGATGTTAAGAAAGGCGTCGTCTTGCTGCCGATACACGTGTTTGAGAGCTATTGTCACGTAAGGTATCTGCGCAAGTGCATGACTTCCGAAGAAATAAGGGGTTGAATAGTGAGGCTTCAGCATGTGTGCATCCTCGTCAGTTACGACGGGAGTGAGTTGCTGAAGGTCGCCTATCATGAGCAATTGTACGCCACCAAAGGGCTTTGTCGGGTTCTTAAAGCGACGCAATACCGAGTCGATTGCATCCAAAAGGTCGCTGCGCACCATACTGATTTCATCGATGATGAGCAGGTCGAGCGTCTTGATGATATTCCGTTTCTCCTTGGATACACCGTATTCTCTCTTGACAATGGTATTTGGAATGTAAGGAGAAAAGGGCAACTGAAAGAAAGAATGAATGGTCACACCATGTGCATTGATGGCCGCAACGCCCGTGGGTGCAACGACAACAAGCCGCTTTTGGCTCTTTTCCACAACGCTTTTGAGGAACGTGGTCTTGCCTGTTCCGGCCTTTCCCGTAAGGAAAATGCTCGTTCCCGTGTGTTCCACAAACTCCCAAGCTTGCTCTAATTCGACATTGGTTTGCATGCGTTTCGCGATTGAATGAATGGAATTCCTTATTCTAAACCAGCAGGTTCTCCTACAAAGGTAAGGATTTTATCTGAGAAAAATCGTAACTTTGCACGAATATGAAGCAAAACAACTCGCTTTTCGCACAGACTTTGTTGGCATGGTTTCGCATGAACGGACGCGATTTGCCGTGGCGACACACGCAAGATCCCTATGCCATTTGGCTTAGTGAAATCATTCTGCAACAAACGCGCATTGCCCAAGGCATGGAATATTGGCTACGTTTCATGCAGAAATGGCCGTGCGTGGACGACCTTGCGGCCGCAACCGAGGACGAAGTGATGCGCATGTGGCAGGGATTGGGCTACTATTCGCGGGCTCGGAACCTGCATACGGCGGCGCAACAAATCGTAGCTTTGGGTCGTTTTCCCGATACTTTAGATGCCATCAGACAGTTGAAAGGAGTCGGAGACTATACGGCTGCGGCCATAGGTAGCTTCGCTTTCGGTATTCCTGCAGCCGCTGTCGACGGCAATTTCTATCGGGTGTTGGCGCGATATTTCGGCATTGACACGCCCATTAACACCACTGAGGGGCGCAAACTCTTTGCTTCATTGGCCGAGGACCACTTGCCTGAGCATGAAGCGGCCGACTATAACCAAGCCATGATGGACTTCGGAGCAACGCAATGTGTGCCGAAAAGTCCGGCGTGCGAGCTGTGTCCGTTGGAAGAAACGTGCGTGGCAAGACGCGAAGACAGCGTAGATCGGCTACCCGTGAAGCTGAAAACGGTGAAGGTGGTGACGCGTCGTCTGTCCCTATATTATATAAGGTGTAACGGAAGGATTGCCATTCACAAGCGCGGGAGCGGTGACATCTGGCAGGGGTTATGGACGGTTCCCGAGGCCGAACACCTTTCTTCCGACCTGAAGGCAACTGCCCTTTTGCTGCAAAAAGACGTGAAACACGTGCTTACTCACCGCATCCTTCTTGCCGATTTCTATCTGATTGAACGGCCAAATCGCCCGTCTTTGCCTCCCGATTTCATCTGGATTAAAGAAGAAGAGATTGAAAATTACGCGATACCGAGGTTGATGGAGAAACTACTACCCACCCCGACCCTCCCAAAGGGAGGGAGTTTGGGATAGCGAAAGCCCTGATGGAACATAATAATAAAAGGTATATAGAAACCTAAAAACGGTGCCTTGCATTGCAAAGCACCGTTTTTAATTTCACAATTCAAGCTGATATTTACCCTTTATCTCTTTCTCTTTTGCAAAATAAAATCGAGAGAGCTCGCCGCAAGCATACACTCCCTCCCTTTGGGAGGGTCGGGGTGGGTATTATTTGAACTCCTTTCTTATCTTCTCCGCAATCTCCTTGAACTCCTCTTCGGTGAGTTTCACATGGTGTTTGAAGTCAACATCGGCCTCACTATTCATCGGAAGCAGATGGATATGCGCATGGTTTACCTCGAGACCCAGCACAATTTGTGCCACTTTCTTGCAGGGAAAGGCCGCCTTAATGGCCCGGGCTACGCGCTTAGCAAACACTTCGAACTCGGCCAAATCAGCGTCTTCCATGTCGAAGATATAGTCTACTTCCTTGCGAGGAACGACCAACGTGTGACCCTTTGTCACAGGATCGATGTCGAGAAACGCATAGAACTTGTCGCTTTCGGCGCATTTATAGCTTGGGATTTCGCCTGCGGCAATCTTTGAAAACAGTGTACTCATATCTCTGATATTAAGGATTTGACGTGATTAAGCCTCGATACTGATTTTGTCAATGCGCAGTTTGATGATGCCACGTGGTATCTCCACCTCGACAATATCGCCTTCCTTATGGTTCAACAATCCCTGTGCAATCGGCGTTTTGATGCTGATTTTGCCCTGTTTCAGATTGGCTTCGTTCTCGCTGACGATGGTATATACCATCTTAGCTTTGGTACTCATGTTGGTCATTTCAACCTTCGACATAATCTGAACAGCGTCGGTACTGAGGCGAGACAGGTCAACTATCTTCGCCTCGGCAATGGAAACCTTCATCTTGTTGATTTTATCTTCAAGATGAGCCTGCGCTTCTTTGGCGGCATCATACTCCGAGTTCTCACTCAAATCGCCCTTGTCACGGGCCTCAGCAATAGCAGCTGACGCCTTTGGACGCTCCACAGACTCGAGTCGTTGCAACTCTGCTACGAGCTTGTCGTAGCCTTCTTGTGACATGTAAGCCATAATGTTATTCGTTTTTCTTGTTAATATTGAATGCTGCAAGAGTATCAAAAAAAATAAGAATCCCGACACCTTAACCCTGTCGGAATTCATATCCTTGCCCTACTCTCTATGTTTTATCTGCTGCAAAGATAGCCATTAATTTTGAATAAAGCAAGTTTTTAAGTATCTTTAGCGTTGAATGTTGGCTTAACCAGCGCTCGTTGGCATGCATACCAGCCTATATTATAATAATTAAAACATTATTTACTTATTTTTCATGGGTGCAATCTCTTGACAAGTATTGAAATCTTGAATAACTTTACACTGTATTTCATAGTATTAGATTTAAGGTTAAAAAAACAAATTGGGACGTAGCAGAGTCTCTTTTTGGGCCTCTTTCAAAAGCAAAATACCGAACGTAGCCCTCCAGAATACCCATTTCGGCGCTCCAGAAAGGGAGGCTCAAACATACAAAAATGGTATCAACAATCAACTTGTTCGCCCGTTTACTCGTTTACTTTCAACTGAAATGTGGGCGGACGCACGGGCCGTGCGTCCCTACATGCCGCGTAACAATCAACTTGTCTACCTATTTACTTGTCCATTGTCAACTGAAACATGAATGGCCGTACGGGCCGTACGTCCCTACATGCATTCAAATTGATAATCAACCACTTACACCTTACGTTTCAATCTCAGCCATTTTACCGCGCAATCTTAGCTATATTGTGCGGTAATCTCAGCCATATTGCGCGGTAAAATGGCTGAGATTACAAAGCGGTTTGAACGAAATTGTTTTCTATGCTGTTAGTTCTCGCTTTCAATCTTGCTAAAAAGGCGATGCTAAAACGGCAGAAATGGCCTAATTAACGGTGGAGGCAGTCTGATTGATGCCCCATGAACGGAAGTAAGACTTGACAGATTGTACGCTTTCGCCCTCCATTTGGTTTTCAACGTCATCGGGAAGGTTGCAAAAGAAGTCGATGCCAGTCTTCTGTTCCAGTTCATCAATGTTGACAACATAGTTGGAAAGGATATATTTACTGCGTTTTTCATTGCGGTGTTCCACCCAAAATCCGAAAGCATGATAGCCGTCATTATTCTTCAACATCACTGCCATGAAGAAGTAACGGGGCACAATGAAGCCGCTCTTTGTGCGCATAAGGATTTGCTTTTCGTCGTCGATTGTGCCGCCTTTGCACACATAAACGGTGCTGCCCTTGCTGAAATGATCGCGCACACACGCCTCCATTTTCAGCCAAATGCCTGCATTGAACGCGTGAACTTGGGGTTGCATGTTCGTCATATAGAACGTTTGTTCGTTGGCATCCTTCGAATATACGCGGTCTTCTGAGGCCACAATATGCCCTCGGTCGAACCATTTCCCGGAATGATCAGGGAAGTAACTACCGCTGAACTCGCCATTTACAGGAGGCTGTTCCTTAGCAGGTATCTTCGGATCGTGCTGAAACGGGTCGCCAAGCCAGTCTCTTTTCTTCCACCCACTGCGCTCCCAAACCTTCTGATGATTGCCGTCTTTGATTTCATAACAGCACCAACGGGACGACCGTTTCTCGTGATCCCACTCCAAAGCATAGGTCATTCCGAAGGCAGAAGTGCTGTGAACAACGACCTCACTCGCCCCTCCTTTCACCTTTGGAAAGCCCAAACGGGTGATTTCTATAGACTGTCCGATGACCGGAACATTGCAGTTGGCGTTGCCGACTACGCTGTTTCCGCCGCCGTCTTCGCCGTCATTGTCGTTTCCGCCACACGAGATGAAAGAGAAAGTGGCCAATGCAAGGCTGAGAAAAACAGAATAATATTTCATAATGCTATGGATTTTAAACCACAAATGCGCTCAAACGCATATGCAACTACGTTTGAACGCATTCCGAAAAGAATATATTCTAAAAAGATATATTTACTTCTTTAGCTTGCCGTAACGGTTCATGAAGCGGTCAACGCGGCCTGCAGTATCAACAAGCTTGCTCTTACCGGTGTAGAACGGGTGTGAGGTACTTGATATTTCAATCTTAACCACGGGGTAAGTCTCGCCTTCAAACTCCACGGTATCGTTGGTTTTAGCCGTAGACTTCGTAAGGAACATATCGCCGTTGGACATATCTTTGAATACGACGGGGCGATAGTTTTCAGGGTGAATACCTTTTTTCATTTCGTTAAATATTATAGTTTATAATTCATTATCTGCGTAACAGGCTGCAAAGTTAATGAAAACTTCGCAGCCTGCCAAATTATTTTAGATGTTTTTATAAGGCTTATTTGGTCTTTCCGTTCAAAGAATAAATATAGTTTTTCTTTGAAGCTGTCTCATAAGTTCCCTTATAATTGGTCAGTTTGCCGCAGATAATGACCTCGTCGCCCACTTTAATTTGCTCGTTACCTTCGACCCATGGCTTGTTTTCCAAATAATAAGTACCGAAGATAATGAAGCTGTTTGGCACCTGACCATCGTCGGAAATCTTGAAAGCTGCAGTTCCGTATTTCTTGGAAAAGACATATTGCACCTCTGAAATCTTGCCTTTGATGTAGACATCTTCCGTGGAAGTCTTTCCAGTTCCCAACTTTTTAGCGGCCTCTGTCGCTGCAGTTGCGTTGTAAGGATCGGTAAGTGTGCCCGTTCCCTTAGCCACAGCAGGAGGAACGGTGCCCGGTTTAATGCCGAGTTCTGTGCTACCAATCTTCGCATATGAAAGATTCTTCAATCCTTTTTGCCCGTAATAGTCTGCAATATCGCCATAAAGAACGACTTCCTGCTTGAGGTTTCCCTTGTGAGCCTTTAGGTTCAGTCCGTCTCTTACCTTTCCTTTTGGCAGCTGAATGGTTAGACAATTTGAAGGATTTGTCTCATCTGCCTTTGCTGCCACGAGGAGATTGGTCTCAACTGTGCAGGTATCAGCATTGAATATGGCCCCGGTCTTTATAGACTTTCCATAAATATAGCCGACAATGTAGCCTTTGACATATCCGGTTGTACCCGTTTTCTGGTCTTGTGCGGCTGAAACATTGTAGGGAGAAGCCTCGGTTCCGTCGCCTTCAGCCTTTGGTTTATCGGGCGTTTCGCCTCCCGCTTTCTTGCCATTGAGCGAATAAAGGTAGCTTGCGCCCTTGCCTTCGGTCTCGGGAGTATTGCCTCTGAAGTTCACAAACGGGCCACAAACGACGACTTCGTCGCCCACTTTGATTTGGTCTTTGGCGTTGAATTTCTCCTTACCTAAGTAACGACTCTGATAAATATAGAGCTTTTCGGTGCCGTCTTTGCTGTCGGCAATGTAGTAAGAAGCGTTGCCATACGTTTTGAGTTCAACATCTTTAACCTCGACAATGATGCCTTTTACGTACATCTCCGGCGTCTTTCCATCGGCTTTCAGCGCTTTGATTTGTTGCAAGGCAGCCGCAACATTGTAAGGTTCTTCAACAGTTCCCTTGCCAGAAGGGTCGCCTTTGATTTCCGGTTTCGGCGTTTCTTTTCCGCCATTCGGGTTCTCGTAGGGTTCTGGAACGTTCGAGCAAGCAGTGAATGTCATGGCTGCAACAGCCATAAGGAATAAGGAATAAATCAGTTTTTTCATTATGTTATTCTTTTTGGATTATGGTTTTGATGGATTATTGTACGAATTCTATATCCTTGTCCGACCGTATGATGACCTGCCACTTGTCGTTATAGCGCGTAAAGATGCCCGTGATGTTCACCTCACTCACAGGTAATTTGTCGGCAGCAAAGTCGGCATAGGTGCTCGTTCGGACGACAATGTTGCTGCTGTTGAGGCCTTTTAGCGCGCGTTCACAGCAGTTGTTGTTGACAACGTCTTTCTTGTTGGCATAGTCTTTCACCCCTCCATCGCTGAAATATACGTTTTTCAGCGTCATCAACTTGCCGCAGTTGGCCGCCAAATAGTCGGCATCAGTCATTTTGTTTTGGTCAAATTCCACAGGAGCCACGGTCTTCATGCGACCGGTATAGGTGAAATGACGGTCCCAACGCATGCGGGCCATGCGGCCTACTGACGTCTGTCCCTTTGCACTTTCATAGAGCGTGCCTATCTGTGGCTGGTATCCATAGTTGCCAATGTAGAGGTCTTTGAGGCTAACGAGTATCTCTGTGCCTACCGGAAGATAGCCATTAATGCCGCCTTCTCCTATACCTATGATGATAGCTCCAGTGCCGTCATCGAGTGATATTTGGCTGAAAAGGTTGCCTTCGATGTCGTTTCCGGTCACAACGGCCTTGATTTGGAGGTCTTCGGTCACTTGTGCATAGCCATAAGCCGCCGAAAGTTGACTTTTATATTTGTCTTTCAGCTGTGCAATCGTGATGACATGGGTCTCCTTGATGGCAGCGTTTCCGCGCGAATGTCCACCGTTCGGTGCGTCCCAATCGCCGTCCATGCAACCTACAAAGAGTGTGCACAGCGCCAATATGATGTATTTGATAGTCTTCATCTTGTTTCTTTGTTTTGGATTAAAATCTATATGCCACCTGTAACATGCCGTTCATGCCATACACATGATACTTTTTCGGGTTCTTAGAGAAGCGATAAGTGCGGTCACTTGTGGTGCCGTCTTCCTTAATTGAATAGTCGCTGCGGCTCTGTTCATAGCCTCCTGTGACGATTTTCTGGTTGTTCAGCAAGTTCGTCACCATGAGATTAATGGCCAAAGCGCCTTTCCTTAGGCGGATACTCTTGCCGATGCTCGCGTCAAGCATAAAGCCCCCTTTACCCTTATCCTGCGGACTGACGATGTAATTGCCGTTGCTGTCGGTCGCACCGATGTTCTTTAAAGAGGTCGCATAGCGGTAGTAAGGCGAGTAACTCAAGTAAATTCGGTCGTAATAATTACCGTTCAAATCGATGAACCAACCCTGCTGATGGAAGCTAAGTCCTATACTTGCCGCGGTAAGAGGGGTGCCGTTCTCTCGCATTCCCTTTACGATGGCCTCATCATCCTTATAGTTTCCTTGTGTTGAATTCAGGTAACGAACGTGCGCATTGCTTGTGTTTTTGGCTTCACTAACGGTGCCCAAGGCCTTTAAATCAAGGTAAGAAGTGAGCTTAAACTTCATACCTAACTCCACACCATAGTAGGCTTTCTTCAGCTTAGTGAGTGCATTATAGGAGAAAGAGTTGATATCATCGAAGTAGAAACAGGTCCATTCGGTGGCATTGGTCACCCGATTATAGTAGCCACTCAGGTTGGCATGCAGCCAAGGAGTGCTGAGTTGATAACTCAATTCGCTGCTGAAAACAAGTTCATTCTTCAGGTTTTGCACGAAATCATTGTTCATTTCGGGAGCCTGAAAAGCCACATTTGCATTGGGACTTTTGGCCTCATAGCCCAGTCCTAAAGACAAAACATTGCCGTGTCCCACGTCAATTGAGCCTGCAAACTTACCGCCACCGGAGAGGAATCTGGCTGTTTTACTCTTGCCATATGAGTTGTTTATGAACAGACCATTACGCATTTTGCCGTCCCTATTCATGGCATCATAGCCTACCTTTGCAGCGATATTGTAGTGGAAAATGCCTCTTGTTTCGGCATAATTACTCCACACATTGGCACGAACAACATTGATATTGTAGTCGTAACCGAACTTATCTCCGTTGCCGACAAGGGCATTCGGGCGGTTAAGGTCGTACTGCACAGCATCTGAATACCTTGAGAACGTGCCTATTGCGTAGTTGTTAACATTGTGAAACGACGTTGCTCCGAGCATATCCTCCATCGTTTGGTAATGGAATCCCTTGTTGCCTGCAATCGTAAAGCCAAGGTTCCATGTGCTTTTGTCCGTCAGGTTCTTGGTCAAGGTAGAGGCCAATGTCAGGTAAAGATTGTTGTTGTGGCGGGCTTGCACGTAGTACATGGCATCTGCACCCTGCTGGTTTGCGCCGCGGTTGGCCTCATACAGGCGGTCCCAATCAACCTGTCGATGCGCCTTACTGCTTGAAAGCCAGTCGTAAGCCATGTTCCAATCGGCCAAAGCTTGGGCCGTTTTGAAACGCGAAATGCCCCCCCATACGTCGTAAAAGTTGCTGGGTAGCACCTTATAATAGTCCGGTTGAGGGTTGTCTGCGTTGTTATAATTGAGTTTAGTACTCTTGTAATTGCTGTACTTTCCCAGCAAGGTTGTCGTCAATTTTGACTGATTATCGATGTCCCAATCCCATGTTAAGAGTGCCGAAGGAGCGTAGTCTGTGACGATACGAGAGTTGCGTTTCTTCCCATTTTGATAGCCCCAATAAGGGTTATATTGGTAATCTTGAGCTATCCAAAAGCTCTCATCGGTCGCCGCTCCCTGCGTTGCTCGCTCCGTAGGGTTGCCCCATGTGGCGAAAGAAAAGCTGTGATTGCCGAGCAGTTTCTGCACACCAAAGAAATAAGACAGGGCATTGTAGAACGTTCCCTCCACGTAACCGCGGTCTGCCCAACGGTAAGTTAGGTTGCCGGTAACAGCCCATCCCTTAGCATTGAAGCCGCTATTGTAAGTGTACATGCCCCGAACTGTATAGTTACGGTTGGCACCTGCGAGGCTAAAACGATGGCCGGTGGCCATGCTTCCACTGCGGAAATTGTAGTTGTTGCTGCCTGCCATGCCCGTCATTCCATAGCTGTTGCCCTCGAACGGAAGCGAGAAATCGACGTTACGTGTCATCTGATTGAGGCCACCGACAGCCGAATAGCTGAACTGTCCACGCTCTATATCGTTCACAGGTGCCCCATTAATGTAGATTTCATTATACTTTTGATTGAGTGCCCGATACCGAAATCGAACGGGAGAGAACAGGAATCCCACCTCACTTGCATAGGCATTGGTGGCCGAATTGAGGATAGTCACGTTCTGAGACATGTTATCATCTTCGCCCAACTGGGCCTCGGTGAAGGTGAAAGCGTTCTCTTCGAGCGACTTACCCTGCTGCTGTGGGTTCACATTCTGGGCAATGGTGGCCGTCGAACAACAGAGAGCTATCACTGTTAATTGGAGATGTTTTTGCATAGATTACCACTTAATAAACATTAATTCTACCTGCAAAGTAACGAAATTTATTCTAAACTGACGACTGTTTTGTGTTGTTTTTTTCATCAAAAGCATACAACTTGAATTATTTTGTTTACTTTTGCAAAGAACAACCCCAGCCCCTTTGAGGGCCATTCAAGGTCAAAGCATCGCCTTACCTATTATATATATGAAGAAAAACTTATTCTTATTGGCAGCACTATCCATTTGTGTTGTGGTCTCGGCTCAGCATGTTAAAACTGCAGAGCAGGGAAAGTTCTCGGTTTATGCAGTGGGTTTCTACAATCAGGAGAACCTATTTGATACCTGTCACGACGCAGGAAAGCGCGATCAGGACTTCCTTCCTGCGGGACAATATCGCTGGGATGGGCTCAAATACAGCCATAAATTGCACAACATGGCACGTGCTCTTGCCGACATGGGTACCGACATTTTGCCCCACACGGGCTGTGCCGTTATCGGCTTGAGTGAGGTAGAAAACCGCACGGTTCTTGAGGCTTTGACGGCCCAACCCGAGCTGAAAGCCCGCAATTATCGGTTCTGTCACATCGAAGGACCCGACAAACGAGGTATCGATTGCGCCTTGCTTTACAATCCAAAGCTGTTTGATTTGGAGAGCGAAAAGCTCGTTCCTTACCGCAACAGTGCCGAACAAGACTCGTCATTTGCCACACGTGGCTTCCTGACTGTCACCGGAAAGATGGCCAAAGAGTCTGTGGCTTTCATCGTTTGTCACCTGCCGAGCCGCTTCAACGGGTCGTCTTATCGCGAATGGGGAGCCCTTCAAGCGAAGGCTGTCAAGGACTCTTTGCTTGCCATCGACCCGAAATTCAAAGTCTTTATCATGGGAGACATGAACGATGACCCCACAGACAAGAGCATGTATGAGGCCCTTTCGGCTAAGGAAACCATTGAAAAAGTGGGGCCAAATGACATGTATAATCCGTGGTATAACGTGTTGAAGCAGGGAACGGGGACGCTGATGTATCGCGGAACATGGAACCTTTTCGACCAAATCCTGCTTTCTCCCAACCTGTTGAACAGGAAAGACGGCAACGATTTCAAGACGTTGAGGTATTGGAAGAGCCGTATTCAACGCATGCCTTACCTTTTTCAGACCGAAGGACAGTATAAAGGAAGTCCCAAACGCACCACGGCCGGCGGCGTATGGCTTGACGGTTTCTCCGATCATCTGCCCGTTTGCGTTTATTTGGCAAAGAAACAAGAGTAACAAATCGCCTTGGAAAGTAATGGAAACAACAGCAAACAACGAGATAGAAACCCACCCCTTCGAACCTTGGTTGCCTAAGAATGCCCGCCTGTTGATGCTGGGTACGTTCCCACCTGCACCCAAACGGTGGTGCATGGAGTGGTATTATCCGAACTTTCAGAACGATATGTGGCGCATTTTCGGACATATCTTCTTCGGCGATAAGATGCACTTTGTGGATCAAGAACATAAGACTTTCAGGCTTGATGCGCTCAAATCGTTCCTCAAAGAGGAAGGCGTTGCCATTTTTGACACGGCACTTCGCATTCGTCGCACCAAGAACACGGCCTCCGATAAAGACCTCGAAATCGTCGAACAAAGCGACATTGACGCTATATTACGGCAGCTTCCGGCATGCAAAAGCGTGTTGGCTGCGGGCCAACTGGCCACAGATGTGTTTACAAAACACTTTGATATCACGCCTCCAAAAATGGGTCAGCACACGGAATTCACCTTTGAAGGTCGCACGCTCCGCCTTTATCGCATGCCAAGCAGCAGCCGTGCCTACCCAATGAGCGTGGAAAAGAAAGCCGAATTCTATCGAAAGATGTTCGAGGAACTGTGATTGGAGCCTCCCCCGGCCCCTCCAAAGGAGGGGAGAACTAACCATAACGCTAAATAATACATGATGAATAGTGACTTAAAGAAGATTACCATCATCGGCATTGCCGGTGGAACTGGGAGTGGAAAGACCACGGTTGTGCGGAAAATCGTAGAGGCCTTGCCCCCGCATTACGTTGCCGTCGTACCGCTCGACTCCTATTATAACGACACATCTCATATGACCGAGGAAGAGCGTCACGCCATTAATTTCGACCATCCCGACGCATTTGACTGGAAACTTCTGCACAAACAGGTCAACGAACTGCGTGAGGGAAGGGCCATAGAGCAGCCCACTTACAGTTATATTCAGTGCAACCGGCTGCCCGAAACCATTCATGTGGAACCCAAACCTGTCATCATTATCGAGGGCATCATGACGCTTTTGAATAAGAAACTGCGTGACTTGATGGACCTAAAGATATTCGTTGACGCCGATCCCGACGAGCGATTGATTCGCAATATCCAGCGCGACACCATCGACAGAGGCCGTACGGTGTCGATGGTTGTGGAGCGTTATCTCGAAGTTCTAAAGCCGATGCACGAGCAATTCATTGAACCCACGAAGCGTTATGCTGATTTGATTATTCCACAAGGCGGAGAGAACATCAAAGGCATCAACATTCTCTGCAACTACATCGAGGGTCTCATGCCAAGCAAATAGGGAAGTGGAAGGATTGTCTTTGTCAAATTAATTCACAATCGATTTGCATTTGCTTGCAAGATTTTGTATATTTGCATAGGGAAAGTAGCGTTGCTGCTTTCCCTTTTTCATGCCATTGAGATTAAAATAGCCCGAACGGCATCGCAATCTGGGTCCTATTGCACGGTAAAATGGGCCATCTTAGCGTGTAATATGAGCCATATTGCGCACCAAAAGCATGGAGATAAGCCGACAATCTCGCTGATTTTACAGTCTGAAATAGCTCGAATGCCTCTGCTATATGGTAAAGACAAAGTTGTCAACACCCAAAAATTGTAAAACTTTCTAACTTTTTTCGTTGTGCAAAATGAGTCTTGTTGGGCAGGCATGTAGGGACGCACGGTCCGTGCGTCCGCTCAAATGACAAACTCAATCCGGCTGTTTTTTGAAACGGACGCACGAGCCGTGCGTCCCTACATGCATTCAAACGGTTCGCTACATCAGGCATATTACACGGTAGTACGGACTGCATCATGCAAAAACGAGAGCAAGAAGAAGTTGTAGGGACGCACGGCTCGTGCGTCCGCTCAAGGCAATTTACACAAAATACGCCTCTTTCCGACTGCCAATCTTGCCCGAACGTGCCCTTCATTCAAGGAAAATGTGTATCTTTGCACGTGGAAATGCCGACGCACAACCGTGGTAAAAGCGCACAAAACCTACAATCAAGGCCGGCTTCGGCAATAAACCGGCGGGAAAAGAGTTATATAAACACAACGTCGTACGAACGATTATGAAGAAACATACCAAATACATTGCGGGCTTGGCAGGCCTGTTATTACTCGTTGCAGCCTGCTCCACGCCTAAAGACATCAACTATCTGCAAGGCCTACAAGGGCCGGAAGGCATCGCCAATACGCCCAAAACGATTACTGTTCAGCAGGGCGATCGCCTCTCGGTCTTCGTGAAAAGCAAGGATAATGTGCTCACCGAACACTTCAATATCTCGTTGCCCAACATGCAGAACGTGCTGACCTACACGGTAGACAGCAAGGGAGAGATTGATTTTCCCATGCTCGGCAAAATCCGTTTGGCCGGACTTACACGCCAAGAAGCTGCAGAACGCATCAAGGAACGGCTGGTTTCGGAGTTCGGAACCAAGGACGTTGTGGTCACACTCGACTTCACTAACCTGCGAATTTCTGTTCTCGGCGAAGTCAACAAGCCCGGAACGGTCAGCATCGACAATGATAAAATCAACATTTTCGAGGCTTTGGGCAAGGCTGGAGACATGACCATCTACGGCAAAAGAGACAGCGTGATGGTGGTCAGGCAGCAGGGCAACGAGGCAAAAACCTACATTTTGAACCTCGCTTCGGCCCAAGCTGTGCAGTCGCCCGTCTACTATCTGCAACAGAACGACATCGTTTACGTGCCGGCCAACAAGACCCGGCAACGCCAATCTACCGTCAATGGCAACACAATTCAGTCTACTTCGTTCTGGATTTCAATCGCTTCGCTCCTTACAACCGTAGCCGTTTTGGTGTTCAAATAAAACCATCAGCATGCAAACATCGACATCTTTGCCCTCAACACTCACGCTGAAAGCCTATATCCACGCTGTTCGTAGCAACCGAAAATGGCTTTTCGGCAGTCTGATAGCCTTCATTTTGCTCGCTACGGCCTACCTTATAATGAAGAATCCTGTCTATGAACGCTCGTCACAAATCATGGTTAAGGAAGACGCAACGCCCGGTTCGAAGCTCACAGCAGGCCTTAGTATGATACAAGGTATGGGCGGATTGTTTGGCGGTTCGTCCAATGTAAGCAACGAACTCTTGGCCATGAAGACGCCGGCCAACATCATGGAGGTGGTCAACCGCCTGCATCTTGACTATGTATACAGCACACGTCCCTTTCTGAGAAAGCTGCCTTTGTATGGCGAAACACTGCCCGTCAGGGTGTTCATAGGCCGACTCAAGCCCAATGAAACGGCCACCATGAAAATCGATCTGAACGGAAACAGCGTGAAAATCTATGGACTAAAGAAAGGAAAAACGGCTTTCGAGCAGGAATATCAAGGTCGGGTGAACGGCGTGTTCCACACGCCCATCGGACCGATTGCCGTTACGTCGACCCCTGTCTACACAGGAAAAGAAGACCTTACCATACGTTTGAATAAGGTTGCCGCCATGGATATGGCCGACAATATCCTGCAAAATCTCAACGCAGGTATCACGGAAGAGTTGGGATCGGTCATTGATTTGAGTTATCAGGACGCTGTTCCTAAACGAGCAGAAGACATATTGAACATGATTATCAAGGTGTATAACGAGCGTTGGATGGCCGATGAGAACATGCTCAATCGCACGACTACGCAGTTCATCGACAACAGAATAGCCGAGTTAACGGCTGAACTAAGCAAGACAGAGCGCACACTGACGACCTATAAAACAAAGCATGACTTGCCCAATGCCATTGAAATGACCAAGTTGGCTATAGAGAATTCGGCAATGATGAGCACGGAATTAACGACGTTGCGCAGCCAAAGAACGGCGGCATCTTACATGAAACAGTTTCTCGACAAGCCTTCGAATGCCAACCAAACCCTGCCTGTGAACCTGCTCAACAACGACAAAATACTCTCCGAACAGATTGGAACTTACAACCGTTTGCAGCTGGAACGCAACCGAATAGCCGAAAACAGCAACGCCAACAACAGCATTGTTCTGGGCTTGGAAAAGCAACTTGGCAACCTGCGCACGTCCATTCGGGCCGCCTTGGACAACAGTATCCGACAGGCAGACATTCAGATTGCCGGCTATAAAGGGCTGAAAAGCGAGAATGATTCACAGTTGAAAGCCAGTCCGATGCAGGCAAAATTCCTCTTATCTGCCGAACGTCAGCAGAAAATAGAGGAGCAACTCTACATCTTTATGCTGCAAAAACGCGAGGAAAGTGTACTCTCCAAGGCTTTTACTCCCTACAAAATACGTGTGCTTTCTCCGCCAATGGGTAGCCTGAAACCCATGAAACCCAAGGCCAGTGTCATTATCTTTGGTGCCTTGCTGGTAGGACTTCTGCTGCCAATGGGCTGGATATTCGCGAAAATGAACATAGAAATCATGCTTCGGGAAGCGGCATAACATCTTTCATTCCGGCATGCTCTACATCGCACTTTACTTCTTTTCATTTGTCATGGTGGCCGTGGTCTCTCGCGTTTTCGACAACGCCGGGACTCGGAAACTATTTCAATGGGTGCTTTGTTTCTGCCTGCTTTTCGGCTTTTTTGGCTTCCGTGACATCACAGTCCTCAATGACACGCCCCACTATTACGGCTTTTATTATAGCAAAACGCTTTACACAAGCTATCTGAATGCGTCCGTTTTCAGCTTCAGACTGGCCGACCAATTCGAGTATGGCTTTCAGGTTTTGGTGCATTTCCTCATCAAATACGTTTCCAAAGACCCCTATACCATCATTCTGTTCTCCTCGTTTGTCATCACGATAGGCAACCTTTGGTTCATTCAAAAGAAAGCGGAAGACGTGGCAATGGTGTGCTTTTTCATGCTGATAGGCAATGTTTTCTTCATGCACTACTGCATCATTCGGCAGACATTTGCCATTCTTATCTTCTATATTGCCTACATCAAGTATTTAGAAAAAGGCCGAACAATGGGCTTTTGTGGCCTGATTTTCCTTGCTTCTTTGTTCCATTCGTCGGCACTTGTGTTGTTGTTGCTGCCCGTATTCAAGCGAATCAAGGCCACAAAACGCAGCACATTACTTGTTTTGGGAACTGCTTTCATCGTGTCATTATGTATATTCAAGCTGCTCTCCGCATTCGGATTGCATGACAATCCCTATTATAAATATGCCATACAAAAGGAGTCACTCTCGATAATCGGCCTCGTTGAGGGGGCCATGATGTTCCTTATCGTCTTCCTATCTTATTTCCTTCAAAAGCGAAACCGGGAAGTTCCGATTGACAGAAACGTTTATGCCGTGCAACTGCTTGCCTTATGTGTGAGCATAATCCTGCCCGTTTTCTATGCCTTTGCACGCATCAATGACTATCTCTGGCCCATTATTTTGATTACGTTCCTGCGTTATGCGTATCCCGGACTCATTGAAAGAGGTTCGCCGATAAGCCACAGAAACAGGCTCGTCAGACAGGTTTCGGGATTGGTAATGACCCTTGTCTTCGTCTCAAAACTCGTCATTGTCAACACTTATCGCCCCGAATGGCTGCACGTAGTGCCCTATAAGACCTACGATTTCAGTAGCCGTTACCACTATTATCACCTTTATCCACAGGAATAACGTGAGAAAAATCATCGCAACCCTACGCACTTCAGACATTGCCCGCCGCATCATGGGTGGCGCATTCTGGTCGTTTACCGGCACAGCAGCAGGTAAATTGTGTGTGTTGATTGCCGGAATTGCATGCGCAAGGATACTGGGTAAGGAGTTATTCGGGCAGTTCGGAATGATTCGTTCCACGATAAATATCTTCATCGTATTGGGCGCTTCAGGCATCGGAGTGACTGCAACAAAGTTCATATCCCAGCTCCGTCAGACCGAAACCTCGCGTGTTCTTGCCATCAGCAGACAGACCTATCGCTTCGCTATTGCAACGGGATTGGTGATTGCAACAGGCTGTTTTGTGTTCGCAAAGCAGATAGCTTCTTACGGACTTCACGAGGAATCGCTCACCGGAGAGATAGAAATAGCGAGCCTATTGCTGTTCTTTTCCATTCTCTATGGTGTACAGAACGGCATCTTGTCGGGTATGGAAGCTTTCAAGACCATAGCAAAGAACACGCTGATCGGAAGTATTCTCGAGTCTGTCTTTATGATTGTCGGTGCACTTCTTTGGGGCTTGGACGGTGCAATCTTAGGTTTCGGGATAGGTGTCATCGGCCTGTATGTTGCCAATAAGATAGCCATTCGGCAGCTGTTTTCCAGTTATGAAAATAGCCAAAACACCAAAGTAGCGTCTCAAACCGACTATAGGTTGCTCTTGAATTACAGTATTCCGGCCACCCTTTCAGCACTGACGGTGACGCCGGCCTTTTGGTGTATCCGGACGATTCTCGTCAAACAGAACGGTTATGACAGTCTTGCGCTGTTTGAAGCTGCCGACCAATGGAAGGTCATGATGCTTTTTATTCCGACCGCCATCAGCCAGATTGTACTGCCAATCCTATCAAGTACGTTGGGAGACAGCCGGAAATTCCGTCGCATTCTTTATGCAAATATCTTGATTATAACGGCCGTTTCGCTCGTCATAGTGGCTGTGGTTCTGCTGTTCGGAGAGCCGATTATGCATCTTTACGGCAGGGGATTTACAGACAAGATGCCGTTGTTTTACCTCGCTGTTTCAACTTTATTCTCGGCCTATTCCAATATCATTGAAATGTCAGTTTACAGTAAAGACAAGATGTGGTCATGTTTTTTCCTGAACTTGTTATGGGCCATCGTCATGATAGGTTCGGCCTCGTGGCTGGTTGATAAAGGGCTTTCGGCGACGGGAATCGCCTTGGCTGTCTTGATTGCCTACATTGTAAAGTCCGTTTGTTTAACCATTTATCTGACTTATCTTGTTAAAAATGATTGATTTTTCTGTAGTCATACCAACCTATAAACACCCTGAATTGGCACGGAAAGCCATTGCTTCTGTGCTGAAACAACAAGGCGTGACGGTGCAAATCATCATTTCTGACGATTCCGACAATGATGGAATTGCGTCATTATGCAGCTCTTTCTCTCGGACAAACCTCTTGTACCGGCACCATGAAAAGCGTGGCAATGCGGTTGGGAATTGGAACTATGGGCTTGGATTTGCCGAGGGAAAGTACATCATTTTGATGCACCATGACGAATATTTTGAAAGCAATAACCATTTGGAACGGCTGAAAAAGGAATTCGATGCAGGGGCTGACGTGGTGATAAGCAATGTCAAAGTAAGGCTAAACGGGAAAGAAAAAAGACGCTTTTTCCCTGAAATCGTAAAATCATTCATGCTACGTTGCCCATCGACCCTCTTTGCCTTCAATGCCATTGGCCCGTGTGCTTGTGTTGCTTTTGCCCGCGGAGCCGTACCGAGATTCAACGAACGGTTGTCATGGTTGGTTGATGTAGAGTGGTATTTTAGATGTCTTTCACATCAGGAACCAGCTTATTTGAATGACTTATACATTGTATCACAACACGGACATCAAGGTCAGATAACGCAAGAAATCAACATTTTGCAGGCATTAAAGGAAGATAAGAAAACCGTTTGCGAGCTGTCTTATTGCACAGCGGCTATCAAAGCAGCCTTGTTTCTCAATCAAACCATACAGTCACTGAAATGTTTCAGATATGAAAATCGTTAAAATCATAGGCGGACTTGGCAATCAAATGTTTCAGTATGCACTGGCTATTGCATTGCAAGAAAGGTGGAAAGACGAGGAAATCAAGCTCGACTTGCATGGCTTCAACGGCTATCACAAGCATCAAGGCTACCAACTTGACATGCTGTTCGGGCATCGGTTTGAGGCCGCAACGCTAACCGATGTGGCACAATTGGCGTGGCCTTATCCACATTATCAGCTGTGGCGCGTGGGCAGCCGACTGTTACCTAAGCGTCGGTCGATGTTGTGTGAGCCATCAAAAGGACTTCTTCCGTCAGACGTTTTGAAGCAAAAGGGTAGTCTGTATTACGATGGTTACTGGCAAGACGAACGCTATTTCAAGGCTATTCGCCCGCAAATCATGGCCGCATTCAAGTTTCCCGACTTTACAGATAGGCGCAATTTAGAGACCGAAAAGCGGCTGAAAGCGAGCGAAGCGGTCTCCATTCACGTCAGAAGAGGAGATTATTTGGACGATATTTTGTTTCAAGGAACCTGTGACATTGCCTACTATCAGCGAGCCATTGCCCGACTCTGTCAACTCAAAACGCCGGTGTTTTGCATCTTCTCCAACGATATGGCTTGGTGTAAAGTGCATATTGAACCGCTACTCCACGGAAAAGAAATCCTTTATGCTGATTGGAACCGCGGTAAAGAGAGCTATCGCGACCTGCAACTCATGACCCTTTGCAGGCATCACATCATTGCCAACTCCTCCTTTTCTTGGTGGGGTGCATGGCTTAGCAAGGCTGATGACGGCATTACTATAGCCCCCCAGCATTGGTATGCCCATGATGCGAAACCCTCACCTGCGGCAGAACGTTGGATAAAGGTTTAGTCTTCGCAAGTTTGAATAATACAAGAAAAAGGTGTAACTTTGCAGCATCGTTTTTCAACACATGGAGTTTTCCGTCCTTATATCTATCTATCAGCGCGAGAAACCGCAGTATTTGAAACAGGCACTCGACAGTCTGTATGCGCAGATTGTGCCTCCCTCGGAGGTCGTCATCGTTGAAGACGGTCCGCTGACCGACGGACTTCATGCCGTTATCAATGCCTTTTCAACGCAGCACCCTACGAAAATCGTCAGGCTACCCCATAATCAAGGACTCGGAAAGGCTTTGCGCGAAGGGTTGAAGCACTGCCGGTTTCCCATCGTGGCACGCATGGACAGCGATGATATTTGCATGCCCCGGCGGTTTGAAAAACAGCTTTCCATCATGGAAAATACGAAAGTCGATATCGTTGGAAGCTGGATAGACGAGTTCTCGGGCTCAAAAAGACACGTCGTCTCTACGCGGAAAGTGCCCGAGTTTCAGGCCGAAATACTTCGCTTTGCCCGCCATCGAAACCCCATGAATCACCCAACGGTGATGTTTCGTAAGCAAGTTATAGAGGCCATTGGTAGCTATCAAGACCTAAAACTCTTTGAAGATTACGACTTATGGGTACGTGCCTTACAGGCCGGAGCCACCTTTTATAATCTACAAGAGAGTCTTCTTTGGTTCCGACTCAGCCCGGAAGCCTTTCAGAGAAGGGGTGGATTAAACTACATCAAAAAAGAGATTAGATTTCAAAGAAGGCTCCATCGATACGGTTTTATCGGTCTGTGGAATATGCTTCAAAATATCTTTATACGCTCCATTATCAGACTTTTACCCAATAAAATACGTAAATATATCTATATTTTTAGCATACACAGATAACAAAACACACAAAATTACGTTAAGATATTTAGAAAGTAATTGACAAAATGCTCACAACAATCATTAGAAACAGTTATAGCTTAGAAGGAGTGAATGAAATCGAACCCATGATAAAACGCCTCATAGATTTCATGATTGCCGCAATATGTCTTGTCATCTTCTCACCCTTGCTCCTCTATTGCTATCTTGCTATCAAGAAAGAAGACGGTGGTCCAGTCCTATTCAAGCAGGAACGCATTGGTCGTTTCGGCCGTCCTTTCTACATTTATAAGTTCAGAAGTATGACCATCGACGCTGAAACAAACGGTCCGGAACTGTCTGATCAAACGCATGATAAGCGATTGACCAAGGTAGGAAAGTTCCTTCGGGGCCATCATCTCGACGAGCTTCCCCAGCTATGGAATGTTTTTAAGGGCGATATGGCATTCGTCGGGCCGCGGCCGGAGCGCAGTTTCTACATCGAAAAGATTATGAAAAAGAATCCGCGCTACAGCGATTTGTATCAAATTAGACCCGGAGTGACCAGCTATGCTACCCTCTATAACGGCTATACCGACACGATGGAGAAGATGCTTACACGGCTGCAAATGGACTTATACTATCTTGAAAACCGCAGTTGGTGGCTGGATTTGCGCATTCTTGGGCTAACTTTCCTCCGTATTGTCTTTGGTAAAAAGTTCTGAATATGGACTTTTGATCATTGAACATTGCTGTTTGAACTTTATGACTTGCTGACCGGTAGCTATTAAATGAAGTGGAGAGCTATCGTAGGCCTTAAAGAATGCTCGGTGGGGTTGTGTTCTTTATTTAAAAAGGTGGGCTTGTATATTTTTCGAAGCGTAAACTAAATGAGACAGCTCACGCCGTTCTGTGCAGGAAGGACACAAGACCTATAGCCTTGGAAACCAAATATTTGCATTCAAGATGAAGCGTTTTGTTGGTTAAAAAAATAAATTTTTGCCTTATATATTAGGTATATTCATTAATTATCTGTAATTTTGCGTTCCGAAAATTGCGGAAATAACATAATTATATAAACAAAAACATCGAAATGAACATTTCATTTGAAAACCCTGACAAGGTGAATGGCCTGTTGACCATCACCGTTGAAGAGGCTGATTACGCGGCAACTGTCGAGAAGACATTGAAAGACTATCGCAAGAAAGCCAACTATCCGGGCTTCCGTCCGGGCATGGTTCCAATGGGACTTGTCAAGAAACAGTATGGCTCGGCAGCCAAAATGGATGCCATCAATAAGCTCATTGGTGAACAGCTTTCCAAGTATATACAAGATAACAAGATACAGATGTTGGGCGAACCGCTGCCTTCTGAAAAGCAGGAAGCACAGGATTTGGAGAAACCGGCACCTTATACGTTTGCCTTTGACATTGCTATTGCACCGGAATTCAAGATAGAACTCAACGGACATAACAAGATTGACTATTATAACATTACCATTGACGACGCACTCATCGACCGGCAAGTGGATATGTTTGCATCGCGCATGGGAAGCTATGAAAAGGCCGAAAGCTACGAAGACAACGATATGTTGAAAGGTGACTTGCGAGAACTCGATGAGAAAGGCAACACCAAAGAGGGCGGAATTACGGTGGAAGGAGCTTCCATCTTGCCGAACTATATCAAGAACAAGACGCAGAAAGCACGCTTCAAAGGTGCGAAGCAGGGCGATGTCCTAACCATCAATCCAAGCAAAGCCTACGAGAGTGAGGCCGAGATTGCATCACTTTTGAAAGTAGAACGTGACCGTGTGAAGGACATCAAGGGCGACTTCAGCTATCAAATCACCGATATTCAACGTTATAAGAAGCACGCCATAGACCAAGAACTCTTCGACCAGACTTTCGGAAAGGATGTCGTTAAAGATGAAAAAGCATTCCGTGAGAAGATTGCAGAGGGTCTGAAGAAGCAATTGGAGGTTGATGCCGACTATAAGTTTATCCTTGATGTGCGTGCTTATTGCGAGAAGAAAGTGGGTAAACTCACGTTCCCCGATGCGCTGTTGAAGCGTATCATGCTCAATAACAATAAGGACAGGGGAGCCGATTTCGTAGAAAAGAACTACGAGCAGAGCATCAAAGAGCTCACTTGGCACTTGATCAAAGAGCAGTTGGTTGCTGCTAACGACATCAAAGTTGACGATGCCGACGTGCTGAATGCGGCCAAAGAGAGTGCCCGTACCCAGTTCGCACAGTATGGAATGAATAATGTTCCCGACGAATATGTAGAGAACTATGCAAAGGAAATGCTCAAGAAACGCGAGAATGTAGATGGTCTTGTAAACCGTGCTGTCGACATCAAACTGACTGCAGCCTTGAAGAAAGCTGTCAAGCTGAATGAGAAGGAAATCAGTCTCGATGACTTCAACAAGATGATGTCGGCGTAATCGTTTTTTGAAAAAAAACTTCTTTTATCAAGAGGTTATCGACTTTTTTTATTATCTTTGTCTATGTGAAGACAGCCGATGCAGGTTTAACATTGGCATTTTCTTTGCAAGAGGGATACTAAAAAGGTGGATAACCTCTCTTTTTATCTTCAAACAAAAAGATTTTTATATGAATGATTTTAGGAAATATGCTACGAAGCATTTGGGAGTGAACGGCATGGTGCTTGATGATGTCATTAAGTCGCAAGCACAGTACCTGAACCCTTATATCTTGGAAGAGCGACAGTTGAATGTCACACAGATGGATGTGTTCTCACGACTGATGATGGATCGCATCATCTTCTTGGGAACCGAGATCGACGACTACACGGCCAATACATTGCAGGCACAGCTGCTTTATCTTGATTCGGTAGACAGCGGAAAAGATATTTCAATCTATATCAACTCTCCCGGCGGTAGCGTTACGGCAGGCTTGGGCATCTATGATACGATGCAATTCATCAGCAGTGACGTAGCAACAATATGCACCGGAATGGCTGCTTCCATGGCTGCTGTGTTGCTTGTTTCAGGACAAGAGGGCAAACGATCGGCCTTGACGCACAGTCGGGTGATGATACATCAGCCGCTCGGAGGGGTGCAGGGGCAGGCCTCGGACATTGAGATTGAAGCCAAGGAAATACAGAAATTCAAGAAAGAACTCTACACAATCATCTCCAAACATTCGCATACTCCGTTTGAAAAAGTATGGCAAGACAGCGACCGAAACTATTGGATGACGGCCGAAGAAGCCAAGGAATATGGTATGATTGACGAGGTTTTGGTACGCAAAAAATAAGCCATGACAAAGAAAGTATGCAGTTTTTGCGGACGAAATGAGAAAGAAGCCGGTCCGCTGATTACCGGAGTCAACGGCTATATCTGTATGGATTGTGCCAAGCAGGCCTACGAAATCGTGCGCAGTGCAGGCTTTGCAGATGACGAAAAAGAGGCAAAGGCCCAACCTTTCGAGTTGAAGAAAGTACCAAAGCCCAAGGAAATCAAGCAATATCTTGATGAATATATCATCGGACAAGATGAAGCCAAGCGTTTCCTTTCGGTTGCGGTATACAACCATTACAAGCGTTTGCAACAGCCGAACGATGATAATGGCGTGGAAATAGAAAAGAGCAACATCATCATGGTAGGCAGTACGGGAACGGGAAAAACGCTCCTTGCCCGCACGATAGCCAAGCTTTTAGACGTTCCTTTCACGATTGTCGATGCCACAGTCTTCACGGAAGCCGGCTATGTCGGGGAGGATGTGGAGAGCATTTTGAGCCGTTTGCTTCAAGTAGCCGACTACAATGTGGCTGCAGCCGAGCGAGGAATTGTCTTCATTGACGAGATAGACAAGATTGCAAGAAAGAGCGATAACCCCTCGATCACGCGTGATGTAAGTGGTGAAGGCGTACAACAGGGATTGCTGAAACTGCTGGAAGGCACGATGGTCAACGTGCCGCCAAAGGGCGGACGCAAGCATCCCGATCAGGATTATATCCACGTCAACACGAAGAATATCCTCTTTATCTGCGGCGGAGCCTTTGATGGTATCGAGCGAAAGATAGCACAACGCATGAATACCCATGTCGTTGGCTACAACTCGGTGCAGAATGTTGCAAAGATAGACAAGAATGATTTGATGAAATATGTACAGCCCATGGACTTGAAGTCGTTTGGATTGATACCCGAAATCATCGGTCGTCTGCCTGTATTGACCTATCTAAACCCACTCGACCGTGAGGCTTTGAGGCGGATACTCGTAGAACCGAAGAATTCTATCATCAAACAGTATGAAAAGCTTTTCGAAATGGACGGTATCAGTCTTTCGTTTGAGGAAGAAGCACTGGACTTCATTGTCGATAAAGCCGTGGAATACAAACTCGGAGCCCGTGGCTTGCGCTCTATTGTGGAGTCGATCATGATGGATGCCATGTTTGAAGTGCCTTCTAAGCGCACGAAAACATTTGTCGTTACGCTTGACTATGCCAAAGCACAACTCGACAAATCCTATTTACAAAAGCTCGACCCCACGGCATAGTCTCTCCATATTCGGGCGGAAGGAAAGGAACTTGCGCCTGAATACCCCAATGAAAAACAACGCTGCCCCACACAAAGGGCAGAACAGAAGACTTCTTATCGTATGGCAAAGGACGTTAATCTTACCCGGCAACTGAAACACTATTTCGGCTTTGACAAGTTCAAAGGTGATCAGGAAGCGATTATCCAAAACCTGATGAGTGGCCACGACACATTCGTACTGATGCCCACCGGCGGCGGAAAGAGCCTGTGTTATCAGCTACCTTCACTGCTCATGGAGGGCACGGCTATTGTCATTTCGCCGCTCATTGCGTTGATGAAGAACCAAGTTGACGTCATCAACGGGCTGAGTGAAGAAACCGGAGTGGCCCATTACCTGAACTCGTCGCTCAATAAGGCTGCCGTTCAACAGGTAATGGACGACATAAGAAGCGGACGTACCAAGTTGCTGTACGTTGCTCCCGAATCGCTCAACAAAGAAGAGAGCATTGATTTCCTGAAATCGGTCAAGATATCGTTTTATGCCATTGATGAAGCACATTGCATATCTGAATGGGGACACGATTTCCGACCCGAATATCGCAATATACGCCCCACCATCAACAAGATTGGCGATGCGCCCGTCATCGCCTTGACGGCAACGGCCACCGACAAAGTGCGTTCCGACATCAAGAAGAGCCTTGCCATCATCGATGCCAAGGAGTTCAAAAGCTCGTTCAACCGTCCTAACCTTTATTATGAGGTGCGTCAGAAATCGGACGAGGTGGACAAGCAAATCATCAAGTTCATTCGCCAACACGAAGGAAAGAGCGGCATCATCTATTGCTTGTCACGCAAGAAAGTGGAAGAGCTTTCCGAGGTGTTGAAAGCCAACGAAATAAAAGCGGCCCCCTATCATGCAGGACTTGACAGTGCCACGCGCTCGCAGACCCAAGACGACTTTCTCATGGAGCGTATCGATGTTATCGTTGCAACGATAGCCTTCGGAATGGGTATTGACAAGCCCGACGTGCGCTTCGTCATTCATTATGACATTCCAAAGAGCCTTGAAGGCTACTATCAGGAGACCGGACGGGCCGGACGCGACGGCGGGGAAGGCCTCTGCATCGCCTTTTATGCGCAGAAAGACTTGAAGAAACTCGAGAAATTCATGGAGGGGAAACCCGTCGCCGAACAGGATATCGGCCGCCAATTGCTGCAAGAAACGGCCGCCTACGCAACCTCTTCCGTCTGCCGGCGCAAGATGTTGCTGCATTATTTCGGCGAGGAATACACACAGGACAACTGCCACAACTGCGACAACTGCCTGCACCCGAAAGAAAAAATCGAGGCAGGGAAGGCCTTGCTCATCGTTTTGAAGTCCGTACTCGCCGTCAAAGAGAACTTCCGACAGGAGTATGTCATCGATTTCATCAAGGGTCGCGGCACAGATGATATCCTATCGCATAAGCACGACCAGCTGGAAGATTTCGGCTCGGGCGAAGATGAAGATCCGAAGCTCTGGAACCCGGTCGTGCGTCAAGCGCTGATAGCCGGCTATCTGAAGAAAGATGTCGAGAACTACGGCCTTCTGAAAGTGACTGCCACGGGCAAACGGTTCATCAAGCATCCAACCGCTTTCATGATAGTCCGCGACAACGAGTTCAAAGACGACGAAGACGAAGTCGTAAACGAGGCCGTGGGCACCGTGCTCGACCCCGAACTGTTTGCCATGTTGAAGCGGCTGCGCAAGGACATGGCCGAGAAGCTCCACGTTCCGGGCTATGTCATCTTCCAAGACCCGTCGCTGGAGCAGATGGCCACCATGTATCCCGTGACGACGGAGGAGCTGCAACAAATACAAGGCGTGGGCTCAGGAAAGGCAAAAAGATATGGCAAGGAGTTCCTCGAACTGATCAAGCGTCATTGCAAGGACAACGACATCGAACGACCCGAAGAGCTGAGGGTGCGCACCGTGGCCAAGAAGAGCATCATCAAAGTGAAAATCATTCAGAGCATCGACCGACAACTCGCACTGGACGATATCGCCGAGTCGCTCGGTCTGTCGTTCGACGAACTGCTTGACGAGGTCGAGGCCATCGTCTACAGCGGAACAAAACTCAACATCAATTATTTCATCGAAGACGTCATGGACGACGACCATGTAGACGACATCTACGACTATTTCAGGGAAAGCGAAACCGACAGCCTCAATGCCGCCATCAAAGAATTAGGCGATGACTACAGCGACGAAGAAATCCGCTTAGTAAGGATTAAGTTCCTCTCTGAAATGGCGAATTAGCAGCCAAGTAACTTTTCATTTCTTCTTCCTCGTCTTGCCTTTTGGCATACGTCAAAACCCTATGCAAACCAGCAATCCAAGCGCCCGAAAAAGCTTCTGATTGTAAATTATTTTCAATTCCCTTCTTTCTCTTTTCGGCCTCGAAAAAGGGTTAAAAAATCGACTCTGTAACTTATTGATAATCAAGCTATTAGGAGAGCAAAAATTCCCTTATAAGAGAATTTAAATTCGCTTATAAGACAATTTAAATTCTCTTATAAGGGAATTTTGATTTTCTTATAGGAAAATTCAAAAAGAGTGCGTAGCAAATTCAAAAAGACTACAGAATTGTAAAGTTTTTTTGCCATCCCTAACCCCTCCCCCCTCCCCGAAGGCCCACCCATAACCTCTCCCGAGGGAGGGGAGGAAACCTCACCCCCCGGCCCCCTCTCCGAAGGGGAAGCCTCCCCCAGCCCCTCCAAAGGGAGGGGAGAAAGCCTCTCCCCCAAACCCCTCCCCGAAGAGGGAGGGGAGTAAAATGCAAATAGACCTTGCGAACACTTTAGTTCACAAGGTCTATTCAATTCATAATGACATTATCTATCATTGCCCGCAAGCTCGGTCTCCCCTCCTTCGGAGGGGCTGGGGGAGGCTTTCTGGGAGAGGCTCCCGGGTGTGTATTGAAACGGGGAGGGCACACTGACAAGCGAGTTAATCATAAGGTGAATTTTGATTTTGATTAAATACAGGTAAGTCGTGCGCCCTCCCCAAGGAGGCTTCCCGCTGGGAGCCTCCCCCAACCCCCGGAAACCTCCCCCAACCCCTCCGAAGGAGGGGAGTGCAAACTAATTCCTCGCAAGCTCGGTCTCCCCTCCCTTCGGGAGGGGGCGGGGGTAGGTGTCTGGAGAGGGGTTGGGGGTGGGCTGTTAGTTGTTAGTCTCTTAGTTCCCGGGCTTCTCGTCTGCCGCATTCACGATATCCTCCTGCGGTGCGAAGTTGAGGAGGGTTGGCGTGAGCGTGTCGCGCATCGTGGTGCTCTTGGTGAACTGCACGTTCGCCCGCTTGATGAGCTGTGCGCCCTTCTTCTTCGCTTCGGCTGCCGTGGCCACGCCTTCGGACTTGATGGTGAGGCGGAACGAGCCAAGGTCGCCCAAGCGCACTGTGTTGCCACTCTCCAGCGCGTCGATTACCTCGGTCTGCAGGGCATCGAGCACGGCCTTCACGTCGGCGCTCGACACCGTTGACCGCTTCTCAATGCGCTTCACGATTTGTGGCAGCGTCACCGGCGTGCTCGGCGCAATCTGCGGGTAAAACTTCTTCTTTTCGTCCTTCTTCTGCGGATTCTTCTTTGCTTGAATGATGTATTTAATCATAGCTCTAAAAAATTAAATGGTTATAAAATAATTGATTAATATCAGGCTCCACACATGACGGAAGCCTGTTTGGGGTTGGATACTTATTCGAACATTCTCATTGCATATCCCTGCTGTCGGTCTTGATAGCCACAGTTGATAAACTTAGAACTACCATTGATTGTGATAGCTAATACATATGCACGATAATTATCATAAGGCCATGAACTCGACGACCAATAATAAGCACGTTCTCCCATTTCGCGCATCGTTCCCGCTATATATTTACCAAATAAAGGCAAGAAGAAATAATCTGTAGTATTAGGTACTGGGGCTGTACTCAGCTGAACATGGGCTGGCCAACGACCAGTGTCTATTTGCCTTCGCCAATCTATGGGGTTATGCTTTGGATAGCCGTTCTCCATTTGTTCTTTAGTGATTCCCTCGTCGGCCATGATCTTTGCCTTTTTCTTCAGCCATACTCCACGATATTGGATAGCGGAGATTAAATGATTATTGCTAATAATAAACGGATAGCCCATTGACTCAAAATGCGGATCGCCATGATATGCATACCACATCATCTCGTTTGCATTGGGAAGTTTTCGGAAGAGTTCGCTTTGTGCATCGTAACGAACAGGGACTGTCATAGTGCCCGTACCACCGTCATTGAACCACCGTTCGGGGTCATCTGTCTTATTCTTAGGCCAGTTCGGTCCCCCATAGTTGTTTGAGAAAGGCTGATCTAATTCATGCCCCCACCAATAATCTTTCCGGGCATCCCACATGTAGTACTTTCCCATTTCATACTCTGGAGCAAAGTTGACAGTAATGTCATATATCTTTCCTTTCTCAAGAGTTTGGGCCATGAAGGTTTTTCTGATGTTTCTAGTGACATTAGTGATAGGGTCTTTGAGGCAGTATTCAATCTCTAAATCGTAGGTACCGGGGCGGATAACCACATAGGCAGCATTAGCATCATGCCGTGTCTCGGTATAGAGAGGAGTGTTGGCCCATACAAATATCTCTTTACCAAAAACAGGAGAACTTTTACGCGTGAGATTCTCACCATCAAAATGGAAAGGGCCTGTTATAGACCCAGCAGGACTTGCATCGTTTTTGTTGTCTGCTTTGATAATGAAATTTACCAAATTTATATTGGAAACAAGCCCTGCATGACTACAACGGGGAAGGAAACACAGATAGGCTGCTTTGTGTGCTATAGTGAAGCTGAACATGCTGGTACCTACGTTGTGTGCTACGCCCGACCCACAATCACCATTCTTGCCTGCAAGCCTAAAGTCATTACGACCTGCATGCACAGTATTATTAATAAAAACGGTATTGGCATTTTCATTCCCCCCGTTTGTCGTATTCGTATAACGCACCTCGCAACCATCATTATAGTCTGACATACTGCCGGGTAGGGTGAATGCTGCTTTTCTTCCTTCATTGTACAATACCGTGGCAGTGCTCTTCCTCCAGTTGCCATTACGGTCTTTTACCCAAATAAAATCATCGCTTGTCCAAATGAAATCGGCGCCTTGGCCGGGTGTATGCTTGATATTGGTACGTGTCTTTGCATCAACAATCTCATCATCACCATATATACACTGATGTTTGGCGGCAAGTCTCGGGACTTCGGTTGAAAAGATTACTCCACCTTTTTGGACCTCATCTTTCTTATCTATATCCTGTGTTACATTTTCATTATTACAAGCTACTAACATTCCTACTACTGTGATTAGTAGACATGTTCTTATCGAAATCTTTATTTTCATATCTTTTGTCTTTTGGTTATTTTATTCTTCCCACACCGAGTAACTGCTTCCCTCTCTTGAAAGGGGGTAGGAGATTTCCTCTTCCTCGTCTTCCCATTCCTCTATCCTTCGCTTTGCATTACCTAATGTGCCGCCTTGTTCGACATGCTCATGCTGACCACTCATTGCATGTAAGAGGTAATTTTTCTCCATCGGTATAACTGTGCACCGTGGGGTAATGTAATGTAGTCTTTCTTTCTGTTCTCTGTTCATAATCTCTCATTTATAGGGTGAATATTCTTTTGTTTTGCTTTCCTTTTCTCGTTACGTGCATGGCGCATGTAGGGACGCACGGCTCGTGCGTCCGCTCCAATGGCCCGCTAACTGCCGACTCATCAACTCGTCCACTTGCTTACTCGTCAACCGAATTGGGCGGATGCACGAGCCGTACGTCCCTACATTTTGCGACGTTATTTCGTTCATTTTTTGCTCATGAAAGGACATGAAAAAGCGAACAAAGGGAACTCTCTTAAGCCCTTTGTTTATTGGGGTTGCGCGCTCCTCGCGCGCGCGTACGCGAAGACGTTTAAACGCTAGATGCGCCTGTGTGTGTGTGTGTGTGTGTGTGTGTGTGTGTGTTAGCAAATTATTTGGATTAACCAAATAATAAGCGTTAAAAGATGCAGAGAAATCAAAGTTTCTTTGCACCGGCTTCACACCTTTATATATATGATTACTTTCTGTCATCGCGTGCAAAGGTAAGGCAAAATTTCGGAACAGACAAACTTTTCCTCAACTTTTGAGCATTGACCATTGACCTTTGACCTTTGACCTTTGAGCATTGAACTTTATGATTAGCTCGCTATTAGCTCGCAAGCTCGCACTCCCTCCCTTTGGGAGGGCCGGGGTGGGTGTTAGGAGGCTCCCCTTCTCTTCACAACTTTCCCTGCTCTCCCAGATAACTGTCTTTAAAACCGAGGAAATAAAGCACACCGTCGAGACCGATGGTGCTGATGGCCTGTTGGGCTGTTGCCTTCACACGTGGCTTGGCATGGAATGCAATGCCCAGTCCGGCCTCGGAAATCATTGGCAGGTCATTGGCGCCGTCGCCCACGGCTATGGTCTGCGCAAGGTTCACCTGCTCCACCTGCGCGATGAGCTTCAGAAGCTCGGCCTTGCGCCTGCCGTCTACGATTTCTCCCACGTAGCGACCCGTGAGTTTGTTGTCGTCATCGATTTCCAGTTCGTTGGCATATACATAGTCTATGCCGTAGCGATGGCGAAGGTATTCGCCGAAGTAAGTAAAACCACCGCTGAGAATGGCTATCTTATAGCCGCAACGCTTCAAGACCGACATCAATCGGTCGGCACCCTCGGTGATGGGCATGTGCTCGGCGATATCTTGCATGACGCCGGCATCGAGGCCTTTGAGCAGAGCCACGCGTTGGGTGAAGCTTTCCTTGAAGTCAATCTCGCCGCGCATGGCCCGTTCAGTAATGGCCTTCACCTGTTCGCCGACGCCTGCGCGCGCGGCCAGCTCATCGATACATTCAGTCTGAATGAGCGTAGAGTCCATATCGAAGCAAATCAGGCGGCGCATGCGGCGGTACATATCGTCGCGCTGGAAGGAGAAGTCTATCTCTTGTTCCGAAGCCAAGTGCATGAGTTGCGCCTGCATCTGCTCGCGGTTGTTGGGCGTTCCGCGCAGCGAGAATTCGATGCACGCCCGCACGTTGCGCTCGGGGTTCTTGATGCTCATTCGACCCGTCAGGCGCAGGATAGAATCGATGTTCAATCCCTGCCCGGCGATAATCTTCGTGGCGGCGGCGATTTGCTTGGCGGAGAGCGTGCGCCCGATGACGGTCAGAATGAAGCGGTTTTTGCCCTGCCGGTTCACCCAAGCCTCGTATTCCTCATCGGAGACGGGCAGGAAACCGATGTTCACATTCAGCTCTTCGGCCTTGAAGAGCAGTTCTTTCATCACTTGCCCCGAGTGCATGTCGCCAATACGGATAAGGATACCGAGCGACAGTGTACTGTGGATATCTGCCTGCCCGATGTCGAGGATATGCGCATTGTGCCGCGCAAGGATTTCCATGATTGAGGCCGTCAGGCCCGGTCGGTCTTGTCCCGTGATGCGAATGAGTATCTGTTCTTCCTTTTCTTCTGTTGTTTCCATTTCGATATATGATGTTCGTTAACTACCATGTGATTTCTCCCGACCCATAACAACGATGATGCCGTTCGTCGTAGACTACGCAGAATTGGCCCGGAGCAACGCCATGCACCTTGCTGTCGGCATGGATCATATAGGTGTTGTCGCCCGTCTGTTCGATTGCAGCCGGCAGATATTCGGGCGTGTGGCGTATTTTGAACGTGACGCGGAGGGGAAGTTCCGGCTGTGCGACGCCATCGGGACAATACGTCGTGGCATGGAAGTCGTGCACATTGAACGTCTGCTTGTAGGCCGTCGCCGGGTCGTAGCCGTGGCTGACGTAAAGGATATTCTGTGCCACATCCTTCTTCACGACAAACCACGGACCGCCACCGAAGCCCAAGCCCTTGCGCTGCCCGATGGTGTGGAACCATAGCCCCTTATGCGTGCCTATCTTCTTGCCCGTTTCCAGTTCGATGACATCTCCCACCTGCTCGCCAAGATAGCGGCGCACGTATTCGTTGTAGTCGATGTTGCCCAAGAAGCAGATGCCCTGACTGTCGCGTCGCTTGGCATTGATGAGGTGCTCGCGTTCGGCAATCTCGCGCACCTCGTTCTTCTCGAAATGTCCGATGGGGAAGAGGGCCTTCCGCAGTTGCCAACCCTCGATCTGTGCCAAGAAATCCGTCTGGTCTTTCACGGGGTCGGGACTCGTTGTGAGCCATTTCCGCCCGTTAATCCATTCCGTTTGCGCATAGTGCCCCGTGGCGATGAGGTCGTAACCGTGGCCCATCTTCTCATCGAAGGCACCGAACTTGATGAGCCGGTTGCACATCACATCAGGGTTAGGCGTGTAGCCGGCTTTCACCTTCTCCATCGTGTAGCGAGTCACCTGCCCCCAATATTCCTTGTGGCAATCAACCACGTCCAACTTACAGCCGAAGCGAGCCGTCATGGCCGTAGCCATCTCCAAGTCTTCCTCGCTCGTACAGTCCCACTCCTCTTTTTCCTCGGGCCCTATCTTGATGTAGAAGCAGTCGGGGCGCAGGCCGTGGATCACCATCTCATAGAGCACCACGCTACTGTCGACGCCGCCCGAGAGCAGCAAGGCCGTTCGCCTATTCTTTATTTCGTCGTAATCTATCATAGACTTTATTTACCATTCAAGCGTTTGCGCCCCACCTTCATGCGGTCGAAGCCCAAGCCGTAGACGCCCGACACGGCACTCTGACTCACGAAGGCATAGGGGTCGACATCGTCGATGATGCGGAAGATATTATGGCTTTCGTTCTGCTTGGCAATCACGAACAGCATACCCACCTTCCGCCCCGTGTAGAAGCCGTGGGCATCAATCACCGTGCACCCGCGGTCGGCCTCGTCGTTGATGAGCCGCCCTATCTCCTGATACTTCTCCGAAATGACGAAGAACTGCACCGACCGCCTGAAGCCATTGATGACATGGTCTATCGTGTAGGTCATCACAAACAACACGATATAGCCGTAGATGACTTTCTCCCAACTGCCCGTGACAAGATAGCCCGACGTAATGACGCAAAGGTCGCAGGCAAGGATAATGTGCCCCAAAGAGATGTCGCGGTACTTGTGCACGATGGCCGCAATGACGTCCGAACCGCCCGTGCTCCCGTTGCGCAGCAGGCTGAACCCCGTTCCCAGTCCCAACAGCAGGCCGCCCACCACGCAGGCAAGGAACGGCTCGTCGCCGAACATCACCTTCGCGCCCACCACGTGCTGCCACAGCGTAGTGAACAGCGTGAAGAAGCCCACGGCATAGATGGTCTTCATGCAGAACCTGAGCCCCATGATGCGCAAGGCAACGGCCAACAGCAGCGCATTCACCGCCAAATAAGTGTATTGAACAGGAAGCCCTGTGCCCCAGAAAACCACCGACGAGATGCCCGGAAGCCCACCTATCGTAATCTTATGGGGCAGCAAGAACGCCACCCAACCCAGACTCCCTATCATCATCGCCAACGCTATGATGAGGTAATCATAGAGCCCGCGCACAAGTCTTTTGTCGTTCCTTCTCATACATGCATCGTTATTGCTTGCAAAATTACAAAATAAAAGCCCAACTCATGCAAGTCAGACTGTAAAAGTGGCGGAAAAGGAAGCGTAATCCGCCCCACACGCCTTATAGGTCTGTCCCGCTTCCGCACCTTATCATAGGAAATTGGACAAACGTGTCCAGCCGATTGGACAAACGTGTCCAACGGATTGGACAAACGTGTCCAGCTGATTGGACAAACGTGTCCAGCGAATTGGACAAACGTGTCCAGCTGATTGGACAAACGTGTCCAACGAATTGGACAAACGTGTCCAACGAATTGGACAAACGTGTCCAATTCATTATACACGTCGTTATAATCAATTATACACACTTGTATAATCAATTATACACGTTAGTATAATGGGCTATATACGCCTGCATGATTGGTGGTGTACTACAGTATGATGATCGATTGTAAAGCCTATCCGAATACGTCGGCTTAGGGTAGGAGGGGGAAAGCATCTCGCTGCGTTCGGGCGTTTCGCTGCGCGGCATAAGGCGAGTGGGGAAACGGTTCGCCGCAAGGCATAAGAAAAAGGGAAAGCGGGCGGTTCGCTTTCCCCTTGACACCGGGCAGGCTCCGCCTCGCGGGGAGCGCAGGGCTGCGGCCGGCAATGGTGAGCGGCTATTGTGCCCAACCGGGGTTTTGAATCAGATGGCCGTTCTTGTGCAGCTCGGCGTTGGAGAAGGGATAGAAGTAGAGCTTGTCAGTCACGGCGTAGGTGCAGAGCTTCTCGCGGGTGTAGGCCAGCGTTCCGTCGTCGCGTTTCTCGATGCTCACTTTGTAGATGTCCTTCATCTCGTCCAAGGCTTTCAGGCGGCGCAAGTCCCAGAAGCGGTGCCCCTCGAAGGCCAGTTCCACGCGCCGCTCGTTGCGCAGGCGGGCAAGGAAGGCGGCCTGCGGCATGCCCGTGGGGTAGGGCGGCATGGCTACGTTCTTGCGGGCTCGCACCATGTTGACGGCCTCGCGGGCCGTGAGTGGCAGTCCGGCAGCCGTCTGGTCGGGCCCGTAGGCCTCGGCCATCGCCTCGGCATAGTTCAGCAGGATTTCGGCGTAGCGGAAGAGTATCCAGTTGTGGTCGAAGCTGTTGGTAGTCTTTCCGGCCTCGAAGGTCACTTTGTTGTTGAGATACTTCTTCAGATAGTAGCCCGTCGTGGTGGCGTTGCGCAGGGGCTGCCCGTTCTTTCCGCCGAAGAAGGTCTCTACGGGCACGGCTCCGGGCCATTTCGAACCGTTGCAGACGATGGTCATCTGCAGGCGTGGGTCGCGGTTCTTGTAGGGGTCGGCCGCTTGGGCGGCGTTGTTCCAGTCGAAGGGGGTGCCGTCTTTCATCTCGTAGGCGCTCACGAGGTTCTCCGTGGGGCACGTGTTGCCCGAGCCCCGCTCTACGCCGATGGGATAGTTGGCCGCCTCGAAGTGCGTGGTCTTGCCTTCAGGCCGGCACAGAATGACTTCGGGGCTTTGGTTGTTGATGGCACCGAAGAGGTTCTGATAGTCGTTGTCTAAGGCGTAGCCGAACGCTGCGGCTTGGCTGATTAACTCGTAGGCTGCGGCTGCGGCGGTCTGCCACCGTGCCACGTCGGCCGAGGGATTGAAGAGCGGGCTGGCCAGATAGAGCGTGGCGCGCGACTTCAGGGCCAAGGCCACGCCCTTGCTGACGCGCTGCATGTTGGCCGGGCCGCCGGGCAGTGCCGTGGGCTTGTCGGGCAAGGCTTGTGCCACGTCGGTGCATTCGTCGATGACGAACTGCAGCACCTTCTCGGCCGAAGCCGGTTGGGCGCGAGCGGCCTCTTCCTTGGTGAGGGTCTTCGTGATGAGCGGGACGTTGCCGTAGCGTTTCACCAATTCGAAGTAATAGAAGGCCCGCAGGAAGCGCACTTCGTGGCGTTGGTTCAAGTAGGCGGCATAGGTATCTTGGAAGTCGTCGGTGTTCTTCCAGTCGTCGAACGTCAGACCGAGGCAGTTCTCCAAGTAGAAGTTTGCGTCGTGAACGGCCTTGTAGTAATTGGCGAACACGTCGTCGACCGTGTTGTTGGGCGACCAGCCGCCGTTGACAAAGCGTTGGACGGTCGCCGTGGGATAAACGTGGACGGCGTCGTCGGTGGCTGCGTCTTGCATCGCGCCGGATATTCCATCGAGCCCGTTCGGCAGATAGCTGTAGACCTGTGTGCACAACTGTGCGACCTTGGCCGGGTCGTACAGCGTTTCGTTCTTGTCGTAGTAGGTGGACTCTCCCGTGTTCAAGAAGTCACAGCCGGTGAACAGTCCGATTGTGCCGACGAACAATATCGTTATCTTTATATGTTTCATAACCATCTGTTTTAGAATTTCAAATCAAAGCCGATAGCAAAGCGCGACATCGACGGGTGGCCCGCCTTCATGTTCTCGGGGTCCATAATCTTGATATGGTCGAGACTGAATAAGTCGTATGCCCGCACGTAGACCTTTGCGTCGCTCACGTATTTCAAGGGCTTCAGCCAATGCTTGCCGGGCTTGTAATACAGCTCCAACGTGCGCAGCTTGAGAAAGGCGCCGTTCTGTGTCCATAGCGAATTGTTCGCATAATTGTTCACCGAGCCCGTAGAGGTCAGTCGCGGATAGCGGGCGTTGGGTCTGTCGGCGGTCCAGCGGTTGTCGTAATATTCCTTCGATAGAGTCCGGTTGCCAAACAACGGGTGATAAACGCTCGGCGTATTGGCCTGCACACTGACATTGCCGATGCCTTGGAACAATGCATACACGCCCAGTCCTTTATATTCGGCATTCAAATCGAACGAATAATAGATTTCGGGGGTCGAGCTATAGCCCAAGGCCTGCTGGTCGTAGGCATCTATCACGCCGTCGTTGTTCAGGTCTTTGTATCTTAAGTCGCCCGGACGAACGGCTGACAGCGTCTGCTTGACGTTCCGTTGGTCAATCTCGTTCTGACTCTGATAAATCCCTTCCACGACATAGCCGAAATACTGTCCGATTCGCCTGCCCGTTCGCTTCAGATAATCGTACGGACGATATTCTTCATTCTCATTCACAATCTTATTGCGAATGAAAGAGAACGTTCCGCCCACCGCGTATCTGAAGTCGCGGACAGCATCAGACCAATGAATGGCGGTCTCGATACCGCGGTTGTCCACAACTCCCGTGTTCTCTTTCGGCACGGGGAGTCCGAACAAAGAAGACACCTTGCCGTTCGCCCCGACCAAGATATCCGTGCGATGGTCATAGAAGAGGTCTACCGTTACGGCCAGCTTCTGGAAAGCACGCATGTCTAATCCGAGATTCAGCTTGTGTGACTTCTCGTAAGTAAGGTCGGTAATTCCCAATTGAGAGAGTCTCAAGCCGTCGTTCTTCTGCGGTGTCTTCCCGAAAAAGAAGCTGCCGCCGTTGCCATACATATCGATAAAGAGGTCGTTGTCAAAGTCTGCGCGTCCAGCAATGCCATAGCTGGCCCTGAGCTTCAACAAGTCTAACCAATTGCACTTGAGAAACTTCTCTTCAGATAGTACCCAGCCTGCACCAACGGCCGGGAAGAAGCCCCAGCGTTTGCCCGGCATCAGAATGCTCGAAGCCGACTCCGACATTGACAGGTCGAACAGATAACGTTGCTTGTAAGCATAATGCACTTGTCCCACTATGTCTATGAACGAATAAGATGTGTTCTGTCCTTTTGCTGAAAGCTTATCCATTCGATATTGAGCCATGACAGATAAGGAGTGCAGTGCCCAATTCTTTTGATAATTTGCAAATGAATTGAAATTGAAATGATTGTAGGACGCACCAACCGAATGGCTGGCATTCAGTGCGGTTTCATTGCGCAGGTTCTTATAAGTATAGGTACTGGTTGCCCAATCATAGGTAGCTTGCTCGTAACCATACTTCCGCGCATTCCCGTCCCAATAAGAGGCGTTATTGTCTAAGCCGACCTGCAGGCCTGCCGTGAGTCCTTTCAACAAGAAATCCATGTTTTGCGTCAACTTCATGTCGGCAAAGATATTCCTTTGCTGCGACCGGGCATAGCCCGACCCGGATATCATGGCCACGGGGTTCGTGCCGATGTCTGTCGTTCCGGCCCAGATATTGCGACTGTTCTTGATTGGGAACGCTCCGGAAGGCACTTTATAGAGCGCCTCAAAGATGTCGGAAATGGTTTCATTCGGGCGATTATGCTCCGAGAATGTCCCAAACATATTCAATTGAAGCATGGTTCTCTTTCCCAATTCTATATCCAAATTGGTTCGAATATTCAACTTCGAGTATTTGAACTGCGTGGAATAACCTTCATTGTCTTTCGTCGGTCTCAATATACCGTTGTCGTTCAAGTAATTCAGTTGCGTATAATACTTCACATATCGGCTGCCTCCCGTTGCAGAGAACGAAATGTTGTTTCCGTTGCTGTATTTTCTAAGCGACTCTCCCCACCAATCTACGTTGGCATAGGCATCGGGCTTCGTCCCGTCTCTGAAAGCGGCAAGCTCGTCTGCATTGTAACGTGGCGTCAGTCCGTCGTTCTCCATGCCCTCGTTCAAGGCCCGTGCAAAGGTGTATCCGTCTACGAACTTCGGCGTACGGAATGGCTTTGCCATGTTGAACTCATAGGAGAACCGGATGGTTGGGGCACTGCTCATTCCTCGTTTCGTCTTTACGACGATAACTCCATTACCACCTCGCATGCCATATAAGGCCGTCGCCACCGCGTCTTTCAGTACGGTAATCGATTCTATCTCTTCCATTGATATTTGTCCGAGCTCACGTTCAAAGCCATCAATCAATACCAAAGGACTCTTCTTGTTGAACGTGCCGTCGCCTCTGACAAAGAGTTTGGCCGTAGTCTCCCATGCCGTACCTTGGTTCTGCAAGACTTCCATTCCGGGAATCAAACCGTAGAGTGCGTCGCGTGGGTTGATTGCCTTACGATGTGCCAATTTCTCTTTTGTGGTATAGGCGGTGGCAGTCGTCGTTTCTTTCAAGTCAAACGATACATCGCGTCCATAAGTCACTAAACTGGTGTTCTTCTTTGCCGGTATGCTGTCTGCATGGGATAACAAACATGCCGGAGAAAAAACAAGCCCTACAATATATATTTTAAGATTCATTTTCTTCACCTTATTTAATTATATCTTCATTATCATTCCCAGCCCGGATTCTGTACCAAGCCATAGCCCTTATTGACCTCTTTTGAAGGGAAGGCACTCAGACACATCCGTGGTTCCCAGCCGGTCTTCCACCATGCTCTATAGTATTTCGTCAGCGCAAAGGGTTTTAAGACGTAGGCCTTGGTCTTTTTGTTCTTGTATACATGAAGTCCGTGGAGCGGTTTCTCGAAGATATCATACATCTTCCAACGAATCAAATCGAAGAATCTGACTTCCTCGTATGCAAATTCAACCGCCCGTTCATGTAGAACCGCCTTACGGAACTCTTCTTTACTCATTCCGACTCTCAATGCTGGCATTCCTACACGCGCACGGACTGCATTTATATATTGATAGGCTTCGGCCGTAGGCCCATCATTGTATTCGTTCAATGCCTCCGCATAATTCAAATAAACCTCAGCCAATCGCATGATAGGCCATTGAACAGGACGATTGTAAGCATCGGTGTTCCTGTCGAGACCCCATTTACGGCATGCCAAACCTGTAGCCAAGCTCAGTTTGTGCATTCTTCCTTGTGCCCAATCTTTCCCTTTGGGATAATTGACCTTGTCCTTTGGGTTCTCATCTACCATATCGGCATTACGCCCATTATATTTATCGCCGTCCAAGATAAAGTTCTCATACAGTCGGGGATCACGGTTTTTGAATGGATTTTTTGCCATTGCGGCATCTTTCCAATCGAAAGGCCGACCATCTTGCATCTCAAACATATCGAAAAACTCTTTCGTTGGACAATATGCGCCCCATCTGATAGCCTTGTCAAACTGCCCGTTATCATTCGTACAAAGGAAGCTTCTGCGGCATGCTATCAGCGTTTCCGTATTCCCCCGGTCAAAATAAGCACTCGTATAAGCCTCACGTTTCGTGGCAATTCCCTTATCGCCGGCCTCCACCAACTTGTAAAAGCCGTTGGCATTCATGGCATCAAAAAACGCTTTGCAAGCATCAACGGCCTGTTTCCACCTGTTTTTATCATAGCCACCGAACCATGTCATCTTCTTTTCAGAAGCCTTTCCATTGGCAAACGGCGCATCTGAATTAAATAGCGGGCTGGCTACAAAGAGCAACACGCGTGTCTTTAGTGCCATGGCACCACCCTTTGTCATTCTGCCATCCCAATTCTCCAACTCTGTTTCGGGAATACTCCAAGGGAACTCTTTCTCGGCAATAGCTTCATCTAAGAGTTTTATGATGAAGTCCACGGTCTCTTGTAACGTGGCACGTGCTGGGAACGTTGCGTCATCGGCGGAAATAGCATGGTCGATAATCGGTAGTGCCCCGTAATGCCGCAACATGTGTACATAGAACACGGCGACCATCATCTTTGCTTCTGCCTTCAGACGTGCTTTTTCCTGCGCATCCATGTCGGGAACCCGGTCTACATTCGCATGGAAAAGCCATGCATGACGGACGCCGGTCCAAATACCCGACTGGGCGAATTGCATCTTTGTGCGATGCGAATTGATGGTTGTGTTGTCCTCTATCGCTGCATTATAGAGACCGGGATAATAGGTATTGGAGAGCGCAGAATATCCAATGTTGTCGTAATTCAGGTCAGTCAGCCCCTCTATCGTACTCATACACATCTGTGTCCAAAAGCCTTTGGTCTCCATTCCATACGGCAGATACTGGTAACTGCGCCATAATACACGCCGTGCATATTCTGCTTTTCCGAAGATAGTGTCTTTGGTTACGTCCGTACTTGGCGGTTTCTGCAGGAAACCCTCTCCCAATGCCATGTCTTCACATGAGGAGAAGCTCATCATCATCATCAGACCGGCGAACAATATCCATGTTTTATTTATTGTTTTCATCGTTTCTTGATTTAAAATCCAACTTTCAATCCAAAATCTATAACCTTGATCAGCGGGTATGCCCTACCATTCGGATTCGCTTCAGGGTCACACACCTTCAAATGATCGAACGTAAGTAGATTGTATCCTGATACGGCAAAGCGCAGTGTATTCAGATGCAAGGAACGCGTAATCGCTTTTGGAAACGAATAACCCAGTTCGATATTCTTCAAACGAACATAAGAAGCATCTCTCAACCACAGGTCCGAATCCAAATAATTGTGTGATTTATTGCGCAATGAAATTGCGGGAGCAACGGCCGAATTGCCCTTTTCGGGTGTCCAAGCATCGTTCATCATGTAGCGCATCAGACTCCAATTGTTCGTCTCACCGAATGGAATACGATAGGGACCACTCAACAAACGGGAGGTTTTAGACGCCCCTGAGAACGTAACACTGAAATCTATACCACGCCACGACAGCCCCATGGTGATTCCATATGAGAGGAGCGGATAGGCTGGATAACCGATATCGCGCATATCTTTCTCGTCTATCTTGTGATCACCATTCAAATCCTTGTACTTCACATCGCCGGGTAACGGCACATATCCGCTGCCTTGGTCGGCAATGCCGCCTTCCTTGCCTTTCATTGTCGGATAGTTTGCAACCTCTTCCTCGGTGAAATAACCGTCGAAAACATAGCCGAAGTTCTGTCCGACGGGCTTCCCTGTACGCTGCATCCATTCATACGGATATTTGATTTCGTCCATAAAAATGACTTTGTTCTTTGCATACGAGAGGTTTCCACCTATATAATAATGTCCGCCTTTTATCTTGTTCTGCCACCGTAGACTTACTTCATAACCAAAATTGTTGACTTTTCCCATGTTCACAGTAGGCAGTTGCACGGCCAAATAAGTAGGAATGACACCGCGGGAAATCAGAATATTGGTGCGATGCTCAATGAAATAATCTACGTTGAGCGACAATCTGTTCTGAAAGAGCTTCATGTCCAGACCGTAGTTCTGCTTGGTTGCTGTCTCCCATGTCACGTTCGGGTTTCCGATTTTGCCTTCCGAGGCTCCGGGGGTCTTTGTTCCGGTAGTTGTTCCGAAGCTATAGCTTCCCGAACTGATGTTATAGGTGTCGGGTAGATAAAGGAATCGCGATTTGTCGCTCGTGATGTCATTGCCCACCTTGCCATAGGAAGCCCTGAACTTCAGATAACCGACAACGGGCTTCAAGGCATTGAAGAACTTTTCCTCTGAAATAATCCACCCGATTGAGCCTGCCGGGAAGACACCGAAGCGATGTCCCTTGGCAAAGTTCTCCGATCCGTTATACCCAACACTGAAATCTACCAGATATTTGGTCATATAATCATAAGTGGCACGCCCCACTAAGCCAACATAGCTACGTGGAATATCGGCATAACTGCTCGAAGGATAATACTTCATCGTCTGATTGTACATGGCCAATGCAGAGATATGATGACTGCCAAAATTGCGTTTATAGTTGAAAGCACCCTCAAAATACCAGTTTTTCCCAAGCTCGTTCCACTCCGAGAAGCCCAACTTATGATAGGTTTGCATCAGCTTCAAGCCCACGGTGCCATCGCTGTTGACAATCGGTTCATACAAAGATTCCGTGCCTTCCCGCCGCTTATGAATGCCCACATTGCTGTTATAGGCCGTCTTGGCATGGAAAGTAAGCCCCTTTGTCAGGAAACCGAGCTTCTGGGTCAGCGTGAAATCGAAATTCAAAGCATTGTCGGCACTCGTGTTGTAGCCCTTACCATAGTAGATGTTCAGGCCATCTTGCAAGTTACCGATGGCAAACTGATTCGTATTCATGCGGATACGTTTCCCGTCAACCAGCCCCGCACCACTGAAAGGTACTGCAGAATACAGGTCGCGAAAGATGAAATCGGTCGACTTTGACGAGCCGTTATTGTAATTAGGTTCGCGCCGACTGTTCAGATAACCGCCCAAATTTACCTGTGCAGTGGTTGTACGAGTCACATCGATATCCAAGTTGATGCGATAATTGTAGCGATCATACTTGAAACCCTTGTCGTTTCGGTTCTTGTAAACCTTGAAAAGTCCCTCTTGAGTAAACACGCCTAACGACGCAAAATACCTGACACGGTCCGTTCCGCCTGAGATATGGATGTTATGTCGCGTCTGAATGGCAGACTTTCTGATCATTTCTTTCGTCCAATCCACGTCGGGATGCGTCAAAGGACTGCTGTGCGTGCGGAACTTTTCCAAGTCGTCGGCCTTGAAAGCAAGCATGTCTTCGGTCACACCGTCATGCAGCTGAGCCTTGTTATACTGCGTGGCCCACTCGTAACTGTTGGCAAAATCGGGCACACGTGAGGGAACTTGGAACCCCATCGATGTAGAGAAACTGACACGCGGCTTGTTTTTTGTGCCGCGTTTTGTCGTCACCAGAATAACACCATTGGCGCCGCGAACGCCGAATACGGCCGTGGCGGAGGCGTCTTTCAACACGGTTACGTCGTCTACTTCATTCGGATCGATTTGCGAGAACGGCCGTTCTATACCGTCTACCAATATAAGTGGCTGCGACAATGACGTACTCAAAGAGCCCACACCGCGGATAAACAACTGCGCACCATCGGCGCCGGGCTGTCCGCTCGTCTGAATTCCCGTCAAACCTGCTATCTTTCCCGTCAGTGCATTGCTCATACTTGCCACCGGAGACTTCACTAATTCGTCGCTATTCACTGACGACAAGGCACCCGTCACGGTCACTTTGCGCGTGGCACCATAGGCTATCACCTGCACGTCTTCCAATGCAACGGCATTTTCTTCCAACCGTATCGTCAGGTGTCCCTCACCTTTGCAGACAACAGTTTTAGGCTTGTAGCCCACGCTCGTGATCTCAATCTTCGCCCCAACGGGAACTCGTAAATGAAATACGCCGTTCACGTCGGTAACCGTGCCCGTCTTTCCGCCAACAACTCTCACCGAGGCTCCGACGATCACTCCTTCGTCGTCTAAAACCGTTCCTTGAAGCTCGATCGTCTTGTCTGATTGGGAAACAATTCCTACCTTTGAAGCATACAAAGGTGGTTCGGACAACAGTCCGAAAAGCAGCATCAAGATGCCGCATCGAATAATCTGACCTTTCATTCTGTCACATTTATAAAGCTTAAGTTTGCTATTCATGATACAACAACAAATATATTAATATAGTGATTTCCATATAGGTTTAAGCGTCATTGCCGTTCCAAGACTTCAACAGCCGTTGCAAAGCTACGTATTTTCGGTGTTCCGGAAATCCAATTTCGTTCAAATTGATTACACTTTTGTACAAAATCGCCGAAAAACACCATTGGTTATAAAACGTGTAGCATGTTTACACGGAACAATCTCAGCCATTTTACACAGTAATATGGTTGAGATTAGGGTTTAATATGGGTCAGATTGTACGCTAAAATGGCTGCTATTGAAAAACAATATCTAAGTCGTTGATATTCAATTTGAATGTATGTAGGGACGCACGGCCTGTGCGTCCGCTCCAACGACCATGTATTTGCGTTTCATTTCACCTTGAGCGGACGCACGAACCGTGCGTCCCTACATCTCCGTCTCGGTCTTGTTATTCCTTTTAATAATTGAATGGCCCAACAACAATCTGCCCGCAGCAATCAAAAAAGAGGAACTTAGCATTGCTAAATTCCTCTTTTCGCGTGGGTGGTGATGGATTCGAACCACCGAAGGCATAGCCAGCAGATTTACAGTCTGCCCCATTTGGCCACTCTGGTAACCACCCTTGCATCGGTGGGCGTTGACGGATTCGAACCGCCGACCCTCTGCTTGTAAGGCAGATGCTCTAAACCAGCTGAGCTAAACGCCCTTGATTTGTAAGGCGGGTGCAAATGTAGACAATTTATTTTAACGGTGCAAGCATTGCTTTTCTTATTTCATAAAAATTAAGAATAAAGGATTCGCGCACGCTTGCACTTTATTTTCCGTTCTCATATTCCCGGTATAACCCCACTTTCCAAAACATTTTCACGGCCAATAGCATTATGATCAGGCAGAGAATGCCGCCAATCATATAAACCGTTTCACGCTTTTTCCAATAGAAAGTGGCGTTATCCATCAGTTCGACACGGCCGATTCCTGTCGCCTTTTGCAGGGTTTTCAGACTCGGATAATACTGAATTTGCCCCGTATTCATGTCAAGAGCGAAATAGATATGTGTGCCTTTGCCCACCACTTTTCCCTTAATAACCTGCACAGCCGTCACATGTTCAACCATTACTTCATTGCCTTTCATCAGCATTCCATGCTCTGACGTGTCGATAGACTCCAAAGCATAGACCTTATCGATAGGCACATACCAACTGTCTCCGAAGCCTAAATCGATGTTGAGCACTGAAGATACTAAGGCCATGTAGAGCATACTGCAACCTGCATAAACAAAAATGGCAACGCCGGGTGTCAGGAATGCCAATACCATTTTCAGTATTCTGCCCTTCGGTTTGCAGAAAATTCGCACGCCGACAGCTGCCAATAATCCCAATATGAAGGCCAATATGGAGAATATAATACCCCAGACGACGAGTGTAAATCCTATTCCCATGGTTTGAAAATCATTTGGTTTCTTGCATTGCAGTTTCCAAAATACGTTCCCATTCTTCCTTTGTTATCATCATATCCTCGGTGAGTAAATCCGAGAACACACCGTCATAGCAATACAAATCATCTTTCACTTCGGTGGGTAAGTCGTCGGGATAGTCGTCACGATTGTTGTCTTTTTGATACCACCAGCGTCCTTTTTCTCGATAAACAAAGGCAAGAAGCAAATCATCTTGAACGACAGCCCACAGCTCACCAGCATACATTTCCTTGTGATGGAAGTAATAACAGCCGTGAAACTGCTGCTCCTCCAAACGTAAACAGAGTTTGCGCAAGGCCGAAAGTCTGTGCTTTGAAAGTTCTTTCCACGGGATATTGACGTAGAAAGCTGCTTGGAATGGACCTTCACGCTTCATTTGCCAATGCACGGTTTGAGGGAAATCAGGCCGCAAACGCGCTACTTCTGCCATCAAACGACGTAGATGAAGCGTTGTATCTACAGGGTTTAAATGAATAAATTTCTTTGAGATTGTGTATCTCTTTGTCGTGGTTTTATAACCAAACCACGCCTTTATTTCACGGCCATAACTGTCATATCCATTCTCCAAACATACGGAACTGACTTCCTTATGTCCGAAGAACTGGCGTTTATACCACCAATAGAGGATAGAATAACGTTGCCTTATAGCGGTAAAGAGCATCAATAGCATGAGAAACACGAGGGGCATGGCGTTGCGGGGACTGCCTTTCAGGCTGCCTAAAAACATCGAACCGATGACGAATAAGGCTACGCCCCAAAGCAAAAATGCTGTAATTTGCTTCGTAGTCTCTACCAAACGATAGTGTTGCCAGCACCAATTTTCAATGCATTCAAACTTCGTCAATCGGATAATGACGGTCGGAATCATCAGTAAGATGCCCCATACCAGCCCCTGATTGTCAGCCGGATCAAAGAATGAAAACCCACAGGCAATCGCTCCGATTACAAAAGCTATTCGGTCTAAACGCCTCATCTGTCTCTCATCTACGCATAAGTCAATTTACAACATCACACATTTGACGCCTGCGATAGGCTCGTGCCGCCTGAAGATAAGGCTTGAAGGCCGGCACATTTGGGTTCTCATAGACGCATCGCAATGCATATTTCCTCACCATCTCAGCATCGTTGTAATCGTCTTCTTCGGGAATATACTGCCAATGCGCATGGATATCAAGCCGTAATCGGGGTTCCGGAATGTCCTCAACCGTCCTTTCGGGGTGTAACCACCGTGTTATCTTCTCCGAAAGTGGGAGTCTTGGCGCATGAATGTGTTCATATTCAGCCCAATAAGCAGCTATGTTAATCGGGTCTTTCACCTTTCCTTGCAAGGCATCGAGCACATATTGGCAGTCTTCGGGCCTGCGATAGCGAGCCAAAGCCACTAAGGCTTCGATGTAATGATGGCGAAGAAAGAGGGCTTTCACACGCTCGTAATACTGCCGATGTGGCGGAAGTCGGCACAGCAAATACCTGAGGTAATCGAGATGTTTGGCGTGGGGCGTGAACAAAACACAGCTGTCTATCGCCACTGAGTCGGCTTTGCTGAGCCCATAATGGCGGTTCTTTTGGAGAAACGCAATGCGGAGGGCGGCCAACGACTCCATATAGACACTGCAACCGTATAGCGTCGGCACGCAAGCCTGACTTTGAATGTCCATCAAAGCGATGGTTTTTGCGATGGAAGGTCGCTGTTTCATGATGGCGATAAAGGCTGCCAAGCGCACCATGGGCACGCTGTCTGCCGTGGCCAATTGGTAAAGTTCGTCAAGCGTTGCCACCCGTCTTAACTCGTCGATACGGTCATCTTGATGCGTAATCCGCCCCTCATAACCCACCGGAAACGGCGTGTAAGCGGTGCCTATCTGCTTCACAATGCGGGCCACTTCGGGCCTTTCCGGCCCCGACTGACACCCGGAAACGATGCCCATAAGCACCGAAACGAGTCCGCAAAATATGGTTTTCTTCATTCTAAATGCCTTTCTTTTGTAGTGCAGACCTATCATCTCTGTCCCAACTCTTCCTTGGCAATGGTCCTTAACTCCTCGTTCTTGCTCTTCAACAGCTTTTTATAGAATGCCTCGGCCTGCTTTTTATCTCCCTTTTTCTTATAAAGATAGGCGATGTTCGACACGACAATGTCGTCATCGGGAGCCAAATCGTGCAGCTTTAAGAATATGCGGAGCGCCTCATCTTGCTTTCCTGCCTCGGCCAAAAGCGATCCTTGGTCGTTCAGGAAGACGATGTTTTCGGGGTAATATGCCAAGGCGTGGCTGATGAAATCCATCGCAACAGCATCGGCCTGCGCCTCGTAGAGCTGACTGAAATAGTCTTGTAGGCATGTAAAAAAGAAGGTTTCGGGTGCTTCGGGCGTGGCTTTATCGTTCGTCCATGACCAATGATTGTGGTTCAAAACTGACCTGTCGAGTGCCTTTTTCAAGGTTTCAACGGCCGCATGATAATTCTTTTCGAGCAGATGTACATGTGTTTTGCCGAACCAAAGGTCCAATCTGTCGGGGTATTTTCGTATGCCTTCGTCGATTTTCTGATAGGCCCGGGCCATCTTTTCCGCGTCATAAAAGGTGTGACCTGTGATACTTCCCACGGCATTTCCCACCGAATCGCTGATCAACAGTCCCTCTTGAACCGTCGTATCGGGGCGCAATTCCAAGCCTTCGGTCATGGCTTCCAACACCAATAGATTGAACCATGCGGCATAAGTGTCGCCCGATTGTCCCCGTTTCTTTTCCCATTTGGGGATAAAAGTGCGCAGGCCAACGGTGTCGCGCTTGTCCAATAAGTGTTTGAACCGTGCATAATCATCGGTCTGTCCCATGGCAACAACGCTGCAAAGACATGCAAAAGCAAAAAGGAAAATACGTTTCATACCCACCATTTTCAATGTTTTATTAGGACAAATATAGTCACTTTCGGCTTCACTTCCAATGTTTTCGGGCAAAAAAATGGTGGGTGGAAAAAAACAAATCGGCCCAATTGCAGCGCAAAAGGACCGAGCAACAATCAACTTGTCCACCTGTTTACTCGTCAACTGTCAATCGAATTATGGGTGGACGCACGGGCCGTGCGTCCCTACATGCACTCAAACAAATCGTGCTATCAGCCATGTTATGCATCAATATGGCCATGATGGCGGTGTAGGGACGCACGGTTCGTGCGTCCGCTCAAGGTGAAATGAAACGCAAGTACAATGGTTGTTGGAATGGACGCACGGACCGTGCATCCCTACATGCACTCAAACAAATCGTGCTATCAGCCATGTTACGCATCAATATGGCCATGATGGCGGTGTAGGGACGCACGGTTCGTGCGTCCGCTCAAGGTGAAATGAAACGCAAATACGATGGTTATCGGAGCGGACGCACAGACCGTGCGTCCCTACATGCACTCAAACAAATCGTGCTATCAGCCATGTTACGTGTCAATATGGCCATGATGGCGGTGTAGGGACGCACGGTTCGTGCGTCCGCTCATGGTGGAATGAAACGCAAATACGATGGTTGTCGGATCGGACGCACGGGCCGTGCGTCCCTACATTATTTAAATTGATAATCAACGACTTACATCTTACGTTTCAATCTCAGCCATTTTGTTGTGCAATATGGCTGAAATCACCGTGCAATATGGCTGAGATTGCACGGTGAAATGGCTGATATTGAAAAGCAATTTGATATAAATTGCGAGGTTCCCTCCACCCCTTGCCCCGCTCACTCCACTTTTTATGTGGGGCGGGGGAGGCTTTTTCTATTCGCTCTCCCTCCCTTTGGGAGGGTCGGGGTGGGTATTTGGGAGAGTCGAGATAGGTATTTGGGAGCCCCGGGGTAAGTATTCGGGAGGCTTGGTTGGCCCTCTTTACCTCGGCACCTTCTTCAGGTTCTCCTCAATCTCACTGTTGCTGACGCTGTAGTTGCGCAGGTCGCCGTTGATAAAGCTTTCATAACTCGGCATATCTATCAGGCCGTGGCCGCTGAGGCAGAAGAGAATGACGGGCGATTGGCCTGCCTTGGTGGCCTTGTTTGCCTCACGAATTGTCGCAGCAATGGCGTGACAACTCTCCGGAGCAGGTATGATTCCCTCGGTTTGTGCAAAGAGTAAGCCCGCTTCGAACGACTCCAATTGAGGTATATCCACGCCTTTCATGAAGCCATCTTTGATGAGTTGCGAGATAATCACGCCTGCGCCATGGTAGCGAAGGCCGCCGGCGTGAATGTTGGCAGGCTTAAAGTCATGCCCCAACGTGTACATTGGCAGCAACGGCGTGTATCCTGCCTCGTCACCGAAGTCATATTCGAACTTACCGCGCGTGAGTTTGGGGCAACTTTCAGGTTCGGCGGCGATGAACTCCGTGTCCTTGTGGCTCCCATCAAAGAGATGACGCATGAAAGGAAAGGCTATTCCACCGAAATTACTGCCACCTCCGAAGCATGCAATCACTTTATCGGGATATTCACCAGCCAGTTTCATCTGCTTTTCTGCCTCAAGTCCGATCACAGTTTGATGCAAAGCAACGTGGTTGAGCACTGAACCGAGGGCGTATTTACAGCCCGGCGTGGTCGTTGCAAGCTCTATTGCCTCGGAGATTGCCGTACCTAAGGAGCCGGGATAGTTCGGATCGCGCGTAATAACGTTCTTTCCGGCACGCGTAGACATTGAGGGAGAGCCCTCAACCGTGGCCCCGAAGGTGCGCATCACTGTAGATCGGTAGGGTTTCTGCTGCATTGTGATCTTTACTTGGTAGACGGCGGCTTCCAATCCATAGAGTTTGGCCGCATAACTCAAGGCCATACCCCACTGTCCCGCTCCGGTTTCCGTGGTAACGTTGGTATCTCCCTCCTGTTTACAGTAATAACATTGCGGAATAGCAGAGTTTATCTTGTGAGAACCCAATGGGTTTGTGCTCTCATTCTTGAAGTATATGTGTGCTGTTGTGCCTAATGCATTTTCAAGCGCATAGGCCCTGACCAACGGAGTGGTGCGATAGTAAGAGTATTTCTCGCGAACCTCCTCTGGAATCTCTATCCATGTGTGTTCCATATCCATCTCTTGCTTCGCACATTCTTTATTGAATATATGGCTGAGGTCATCGGCATTGAGTGGCTTCCGCGTGGCAGGATTCAGCGGAGGCAGTGGTTTGGTGGGCATATCTGCCTGAATATTATACCAGTGTGTAGGGATTTCTTGTTCCTGCAAGATGAATTTCTTCTGTCTCATAAAGCTGAATTGTTTTATAGGTTATATATTCTTTGTTGACATTGCAAAGGTAATAAAAAGAAATTCTAAATGGGTAAGTTCGTTGTTTTTTTATTAATTTTGCAGCTATTATGGTCATAATTATAACTATTATCGCCTATTTTGGCTTTCTTCTTGCATTTAGCAGGGTCACAAGTCGGCGTGCCACGAACGACACTTTCTATCGGGCCGACCGCCGTTCACCATGGTATATGGTGGCATTCGGCATGATCGGTGCCTCAATATCGGGCGTCACGTTCGTCAGTGTGCCGGGAATGGTCATCAAAAGTGACATGACCTATCTGCAAATGTGTCTTGGTTTTATCTTCGGCTATGCCATCGTTGCCTTCGTATTGCTGCCGGTTTACTACCGAATGAACCTCACAACAATCTACAGCTATCTGCAAACAAGACTCGGTCGGCAGGCTTATAAAACGGGAGCTTCGTTCTTTCTGCTGTCGAAACTCATTGGGGCTGCCGTGCGTTTCTACGTGGTCTGCTTCATTTTGCAGCACTTTGTGCTCGACACTTTGGGCGTTCCTTTCCCCCTGACCGTGCTGATTATGGTGGGTTTGATATGGCTTTATACCCGCAAAGGAGGCATAAAAACCCTCGTTTGGACAGACGCTTTTCAGACGGTTTGCATGCTTTTAGCCCTCTTGTTGATTGGTTTTCACGTCATGTCGGCCTTAGATATGAATCTCAATCAAGCCATTCAGGCCATCATAAACGACAGTCATAGCCGCGTGTTCTCGTGGGATTGGGTATCAAAGCAGAATTTTTGGAAGCAATTCTTGAGTGGAATATTCGTCGTTATCGTGATGACGGGACTCGATCAAGACATGATGCAGAAGAATCTTACATGCAAATCGTTGCGCGATGCACAGAAAGATATGTGCACATATGGGTTGGCTTTCGTGCCCGTCAACCTGATGTTTCTCTCTTTGGGCATTCTTTTAATGATGCTTGCCGGTAGGGAAGGTGTTGCCATTCAGCAGCCCGATGATCTTCTTCCCATGTTCGCAGCTACCGGAAGCCTTGGAATGGTGGTCGTCGTTCTGTTCACTATCGGTATTGTGGCAGCCGGTTTCTCAAGTGCCGACAGTGCTATGACGGCACTAACCACAAGCTATTGCATCGATATTAAGGGAAGAAAAGATGATGAAAAACTGCGAAAGCGCACGCATCTTGGCTTTGCCGTGCTTTTCGTGGTGTTCATCTTGGCTTTCAAAGTGGTCAATTCCACGAGCGTGATCGATGCCATTTACATCATTTGTTCCTACACTTACGGACCGTTGCTCGGCCTTTTTGCCTTCGGACGTCTCACATCTTGGCAGGTAAAAGACCGTGCTGTGCCCTGTATAACAATAGCAAGCCCGGTCATTTGCTACGCTATCGAGACGATAACAAAGCAAACAACCGGTTATCAATTCGGCTATGAACTGCTCATGCTTAATGGTGCTTTGACGTTCATAGGGCTGTTCTTATTCAGGAAGCAACCGTAGGAAAGACCGCAATCTTATTTGCCAAGCGCACTCAAATAGGCTTGTGCATCGAGTGCAGCCTTGGCTCCGGAGCCCGCAGCAACGATGGCTTGCCGGTAATATGGGTCACAAACGTCGCCAGCAGCAAAGACTCCTTCGACATTAGTGGCTTGGTTCTGCCCCTCAACCTTGATGAATCCCTGCTCATCGAGGGCGATAGCGTCTTTAAAAATGGCTGTCTGTGGCTTGTGACCAATGGCAAGAAAGAAGCCATCAATGGGCAAATCGTAGGCCCGTTCTTCGCTTTCTCCCTTGCGATATACCACATGTGCGCCCTCAACACCAGCCTTTCCATATAGCCCAAGTGTGTTGGTTTCGTAGAGAATCTCAATGTTTTCGGCCTCTTCAACACGCCGTTTCATGGCCTCAGAAGCGCGAAGATAGGGCTTACGCACAATCATATAGACTTTCTTGCAAAGCCCCGAAAGATAGTGAGCTTCCTCACATGCGGTGTCACCACCACCCACAACGGCTACCGTTTTCTTGCGATAAAAGAAGCCATCACATGTGGCACAGGCACTAACTCCCTGTCCCATGTACTTTTGTTCATCTGGGAGTCCGAGGTATTTTGCCGTAGCTCCGGTGGCAATAATCACGCTATCGGCTTCTAATTCCATGCCCCGGTCGGTCGTAAAGACATAGGGCTTGCGAGAGAAATCGGCCTTGACAATCTCACCATCCCGCAGGTCTACGCCGAAACGTTCAGCCTGTTCGCGAAGCTCTATCATCATTTGATTACCGTCAACACCTTGCGGATAGCCCGGAAAATTATCGACAATGGTAGTTTGGGTCAGCTGTCCTCCGGTCTGCATACCGCAATATTCGACCGGTTGAAGGTTGGCCCTGCCGGCATAGATGGCTGCGGTATAGCCCGCAGGTCCACTGCCTATGATTAGACATCTGATGTGTTCCATATGCTGTCTCCTATATATAATAAGGTGTCTACGCTTTCAAGAGGGCTTCGATCTGCGCTTTGATGTGCTCAAACTTCTCGGTTGGCTCGAAACGCGCAACGACTTGGCCTTTCTTGTTGATTAAGAATTTCGTGAAGTTCCACTTGATATCGGGGCTTTCCTTATAGTTCGGGTCGGCCTCGGAAAGCATTTTTTCAAGGATAGGATAGATAGGATGGCTTTCATCCCAGCCTGCAAAGCCTTTTTGTTCCTTGAGGAATTGATACAGAGGTTCGGCATCTTCGCCGTTCACCTTGACCTTCTTGAAGCGCGGGAACGCTGTGTTATAGTTCAATTTGCAGAACTGATGAATGCTTTCGTCGGTGCCCGGAGCCTGCTGCCCGAACTGGTTACAGGGGAAATCAAGCACTTCGAAGCCCTGAGCATGATAGGTTTCGTAGAGCTTTTCCAGCTCTTCATACTGCGGAGTGAAGCCACATTGCGTAGCAGTATTCACGATTAACAACACCTCGTTGGCATACTCTTTCAGGGAAACGTCGTTACCTTTCCTATCCTTCACTGAAAATTCATAAACTGTTTTCATTTTCTTCTATTGCTAAAAAATATAATTTGTTGTCTGATACAAAGCATAAAACAAACTCAATGCCATTTTCTTGTGGTGGAAAATCTGTCATATGCCGTATTGCAAAGATAGCGAATTAAAACGGATTCGGGCACAACCGCCTTTGATGTTAACGCAAATTTAGATTTCATAGCCATGTGATAGCGGCCGAAAAATGGGCTTGGTGGCCGGCATTTCCACGGCTTTTGCCGGAAAACCTCAAAGAAAAAGGGAAATCCCTACGGCCGAATATGGAATTTACATTTGCGGGAACCGATGTCTATACTATCTTTGCTGCATAGAAAACATAAAGAAACATGAACCAAAAAACATTCTCATTATGAAACGATTTGCAACGATATTCACGGTAATCATCATGGCCATGCTGTCTATGACACTGGTTTCATGCGACGAAGATGCCGAGGTTGCCGCCTATCTCGACGGCACATGGCAAGGCAATGTGTTTGTTTCTTCCCGGTATAACGGCCGACTTTACAAGGCTGCAGAGACCAAAATAGAGTTCATCAGCGGCTATAATTCGGGTATGGGCTATTGGATTGACTACTACAGCAACGCTCCGTTCGACTATCAGGCCAATCATATCAGCTGGCGTGTCAGCAATGGTAACATCTATATTCGCTTTGAAGAAGAAGGTTCGGAGGTCGTTATCTACGACTACAGCTTAAGCAACAGCCGTCTTTCGGGCTACATATTGACGAGTGGCGGCACGCGGGCTGCCATCACACTTTACCACACTTCGTCGCCCAACTGGAACAGTTACCGATACGGTTACACGTCCTATGACGACGATTATGGCTATGCCAAGAGCCGTGCTACAGCTTCTGCGACAGAGAAACCGCAGCGAATATTTGTGAAATAAACAAGAATGAACAACGATTTTAATGAAAAACGAATATGAAACGACAACTAAGACACGGCATGCTGCTTGCCGTAGCAGCACCACTCTTCGCACTTACGGGTTGCGATTCGGGCGATACCTATTATGATTTCGGCTATCCGAGGACCACAAATAACGGCGGTAGCGGTGCAAATAACGATGACAGCCGACTCTATGAACTGGCCAATACGTTGCGAGGACATTGGAATGGCGCCATGAGATACGAATATACCGACGACAACGGTAAGCGTTCTATCGCTCAATTTGACGCACAAATGGAGTTTGATCAGTATGATGCGACGCGCTTAGAGGGCCGGGGACAGGAGATAGATGCCGCAACCGTGAACGGAAAAACGCAGACACAGACGCTCACTTTCACGTGGGCTATCGACGAAAGAACAAGCGATATCTACGTGGTTTACGACAATTCGCAGAAGAAATACCGCATTACTTTCCTGCAAAACAACGAGCTTCAGTCTTATCTTGACGGTAAACGCTTCGCCGGAACGATGATCGGCGTGAACAACAACGAGTTCATCGACTTTGAATTGAGCCGTTACAGCTATGCCAAACCGGCCAATGTGGTCTTCAGTCGCGCGGCAAATACGCGGGCAGCAGGCCTTGAAGTGGAGTATAAGTTGGTGAAAAGGTAGGGCTCACCCACCCTTAAAGGTAGGCCCACCCCTGACCCCTCCCAAGGGAGGGGAACCGAATTAGCGGACTATGGCAGTGTTGTTGGAAGCCGTAGAAAGCGAGTTGAGGCAGCAAGACTTTAAGTTTTAGTGACGAATGCATGCAATGCGCATGTAAGGACGCACGGTTCGTGCGTCTGCTCAAATGGCTATGCTTTGTTGATTCCCCCTCGTTGGTGTATGACATTGCTGCTTGAGCGGACGCACAAACTGTGCATCCCTACATGCCACAGGCGTTTCCGGCATACATAATCCATTGGATAGCGAACCTGTTTATGCCATATGGCATGTGCGTTGTACGCAACGTGCACACCATATCATTGAAGCTGTTTTGCAATATGGCCCATTTTAGCGCGCAAAGTCAGCCATTTTAGCGTGCGAAATGGGCTATATTGCGCGGTAAAATGGGTGAGATTGAAAGGCTAAATGTAAGTTGTTGATTATCAATGTGGCTGACACTGCGAACAGCTTTGGTCGCATGTAGGGACACACGGCTCGTGCGTCCGCTCAAACAATCATGCATATATGCTTTTATTTCCAATGGAGCAGACGTACAATCCGTGCGTCCCTACTTATCAACCCTGCCGTTTCCACCTTATTATATATATGGGGTGGAGCGGTCATGGGGCCTTTTGGGGACTGCTGTTTGGGGGCCGTTACTTCTCAGGAGCCTCAATGAGCACCTGTTTAAGCAGCTTCCAGAATGGTTCGATGGACGAGATTTGACAGCGTTCGCCTGCAGTATGCGGACTCCGAATGGTGGGTCCGAGGCTCACAACGTCCATGTTGGGGTACTTACCGAGGATAATCGAGCATTCAAGTCCGGCATGATCCACCTGCACAATAGCCTCTTCTCCGTTCTGTTCTTTGTAGATTTTCTTCAGCAAATGGAGGATTTCGCTGTCCGGATTGGGGTCCCAACCGCCGTAACTGGCACTGGTTTCCACTTTCATTCCAGCCATATTGAAGCAGCTTTCGAGCGTTTTCGTGATGTAGTCTTTCATGTCTTCGCGCGACGAACGAGCCAAAACTTGAAGCACAGCCTTGCCATCTTTGATGTTGATGATGGCCAGATTGCTCGACGTTTCCACCACGTCTGGGTAGGAAGGTATCATGCGAACGACGCCGTCATGGCAAGCATAGATGGCATCAATGAGATTGTCTTGGATCTCGACGGGCACTTCTTGCTTCGGTGTTTCAACCGTTTCGGTAAAGAATTCGATACCTTCCTCGATGTTTTTGTATTCATCTTCGAAGTCGGCCTGCCAGTCATTGACGAGCGCTTTCACGGCTTCAACGTTCTCTTTCGGCACGGTCAGCACCACTTCGGCCTTGAAAGGAATGGCGTTACGCATGTTTCCTCCGCTCCAAGAAGCCAGCCGGGCCTCGCATGTTTCAACGGCTTCGCGCACGAAACGCACCATGAGTTTGTTGGCATTTGCGCGTCCTTCGTGTATTTCCAAGCCCGAATGGCCACCCCTTAATCCCTTGAGTATGACCCTCAAAGCAGCGTCTTCAGGGTCTGTTTCCACCTCTTTATAGTCGAGAGTTGCAGTGATATTGATGCCTCCGGCACTGCCAATAACGAACTTACCCCACGTTTCTGAGTCGAGATTGAGCAGGATATCGCCGTTCAATTCGCCTGTGGGAAGGTCGTTAGCTCCATACATTCCGGTCTCTTCATCGGCTGTAATGAGGGCCTCAATTGGGCCATGTTGCAAGTCGGTTGCCTCCATAACGGCCATGATAGCAGCTACTCCCATGCCGTCATCTGCCCCAAGTGTGGTGCCTTTTGCACGCACCCAGCCTTCTTCATCAACGTAGGTCTCAATGGGATCTGTCTCGAAATTGTGCTTACTCTCGGGCGATTTCTGTGGCACCATGTCCATGTGAGCCTGCATAAGTACGGTCTTTCGGTTCTCCATTCCAGCCGTTGCAGGCTTGCGCATCACGACGTTGTTGCCCTTGTCTACATAAGCTTCGACACCTATTTGACGTGCAAAGTCGAGTAAGAACTGCTGTACTTTCTCCAAATGTCCCGATGGACGCGGCACTTTCGTCAGTGCATCGAAGTTTCGCCAGATGCACGTTGGCTGTAGATTTGCGATTTCACTCATCATATTATGGTTTAATTGGTTGATTATGTTCGTTGGATAGCGGTGTTACGTCGGGTGAATGCCAGCATAATCCAGGCGTAAAGGCCCAGCAAAACGACAAGAAGAGTCTGTACACTATGGACGATAAGTACAAAGAAAAGCGCCTGTGTTTCGGCCACACCGTATAGGATTAGCATTGTTTTTACAGCGAAATGCCACGGCCCTGCGCCGTTAGGTGTGGGCACAATCACAGCTATACTACCCACGATAAACGTTACAAGTGCACACGAAAGTGATAGACTTGAGGTGGCCGAAAAGCAGAAAAAGGTGAGGTAATAGTGCAGGAAATAGCTGCCCCAAATGGCCAAAGTGTAGAAGATAAACAGTGGAACATGGTGCACATCTTTTAGGGATACGATGCCTTGCCAGATGCCTTTTATTGTTCCGCGCACCTTGTCGATGATGCTCAGTCGGCGGAAAAGAACGTAGAGAAGAATGAGAACGGCAGCGCCACAGACTGCGGTTACGAGCCAACCTGCTGTAGAAAAGCTCGTAAAAAGGGTGTCGATGCGGGTGCCGGTCTTGGCAAAAAAGCGTGTGAAAACGGGGATTTGAGAGAGAAAGGTGAGCAGGGTGATGAGCAAAACGAGCAGCGAGTCGATGGCTCGTTCGGTCACAACGGTGCCTATGGCCTTGGGGAATGAAACGCCATCATAGTGCTTCAGTACGCCACAACGGGCAAATTCGCCCATTCGAGGAACCAAAAGACTGACGGCATAAGATAGGAATATGGAATAAACGGCAGTCGAAGTGCGGGGCTTTTCGCCAAGAGGTTCGAGCGTTTGTCTCCATCTCCAACCGCGGAAAGTCTGTGCCAATATGCCGAAAGGAAACGACAATAGCATCCAAAACCAGTTCATTTGGTGAAAGAGAACGTCGCTGATACGATTGAAATCAAAGCCACGATACATCCAATAAAGAATGGTTCCGCCAAGCAATAACGGCAGAACAATCTTGATAAATTTGGCAGATAGCGTTTTCACTTTCTATGGTTTAACGTTACAAAATTAGGTAAATCGCGCGGAATAACAAAATTATTTATCGGCAATTATTTGCAGTTTCAGTAATTAAAGCGTAATTTTGCAACCGTTGTTATATAGGTCTGAAACAGGTCAGACGTTTCTACCGGCTACCGAAATAGCCGTCTATGACAGCTATTATTAATGTAGGAACAAAACAAAACATGATGAATTCTTTTGGAAAGTACGCTGCACAGTATCCTCATTTGGTGCGTCTTGGCGTGCCCATCACTGTGGGGCAGCTGGGAACGATAGTCCTTGGGTTTGCCGACACGCTGATGATCGGCCACCATTCTTTGCAGGAATTGGCGGCTGCGAGCTTCGTTACGAATATGTTTACGCTTGCCCTTCTCTTCGGACTTGGCTTCTCTTACGGGCTTACTCCTATCATCGGACGACTCTACGGGCAGGGAAAAGCACATGAAATCGGCGTGGCTTTGAAGACCGGTTTGGCTGCAGGAGCCGTGTTGACACTGGCACTTATCGCCGTGATGAGCCTGCTTTTGTTGAACTTAAGCAACCTCGGACAACCCGAAGAGCTGCTGTCTTTGATGCGTCCCTACTTCATTGTGAACCTCGTTTCCATTCCTTTTGTCATCGGATTCAATACCTTCAAGCAATTCTTCGATGGCATTTCGAGGACTCAAGTGCCTATGGTCGTGATGCTTACGGGCAATCTTTTGAATATCATCGGCAACTATTTGCTCATCTATGGCAAGTTGGGAATGCCCGAATGGGGGCTCTTCGGAGCCGGTGTTTCGACCATGCTTTCACGCCTTTTCATGTGTTTGGTGCTCGTTGTGCTGTTCTTCAGGCGTCGAACAGCCTACAGAACAGGCTTCATGCAGGCGAAAGTAGGTCGCGAAGACTTTGTTTATCAGAACAAACAAGGCTGGCCTTTGGCCCTGCAGATGGGTATGGAAACCGCTGCTTTCAGTCTTTCGAGCGTCATGGTAGGCTGGATAGGCACTACAGCCTTAGCCGCCCACCAAGTGATGTTGACCATTAGTCAACTCGGATATATGCTATATTACGGTATGGCGGCAGCCGTTGCCATTCGCGTAAGCAACTATCATGGCCGGCAAGATTACGCATGTGCCGACACAACTGCAAGTGCCGGCTTTCAGTTAATCCTGCTGTTAGGCGTGGCAATCAGCGTGCCTGTCTTTGCTTTCCGCCATGTCATTGGCAGCTTATTCACAGACTCCGGCGATGTCATCAGCATGGTTTCCATGACCATTATCCCGTTTGTCGTTTATCAGTTCGGCGACGGTATGCAGTCCAACTATGCCAATGCGTTGCGCGGTTTGTCGAATGTCAAGCCGTTGGTTTATGTGGCTTTCTTGTCTTATTTCGTCATTACGCTGCCCTTGGGTTATTTTCTTGGCATCTATCTTGATGCAGGTTTGGTGGGCATTTGGAGCGCATTTCCCTTCGGTCTCACCGTGGCCGGCGTGCTTTATTGGCTCTGTTTCAGACGAACTTTGCACAAGGAGGCCTGTTTGATTTAGGTCAATAAAACGCGAGATATTGGCGTTTAAAGTCCGATTTGTTTGCGGGCACAACATAATCTGATTACCTTTGCATCGTAAAAATTTAAGGATAACAATTTAAGAAAGGTAAAAGATTATGGTAACATTAATGGTATTCGCCGTTGTTGCAGTGATGATTGCACAGGCAATTAACTTAGGCAGTAAGCTTCGCTAATAGCGAAGACCGCATTGAAAACGAAAAATTAATTGGTTAAACATAGTGAATGGCATATCAAGGAAAGTTCCTTGATATGCCATTTTTTCGTGTTTTATTTTGGAAGTTGACCGATATTGTTTAATTTTGTGACCCATAACACAGTATAAACCAATGAAATCAGTAAGACCGAAGAAGCATCTCGGACAGCATTTTCTCACGGATTTGAACATTGCGCGACGCATTGCTGACACCGTAGATGCTTGCCCTAAGCTTCCAATACTTGAAATCGGGCCCGGTATGGGCGTGCTAACTCAGTATTTAGTCAAGAAAGATCGCGAGGTAAAAGCAGTGGAAATAGACAGGGAATCGGTTGCTTTTCTGCACAAGAATTTCCCGAAACTGCATGACAATATTATTGGCGAAGACTTCTTACGTATGGATCTTTCCGAACTGTTTTTTGGCAAACCGTTCGTCTTAACGGGCAATTACCCCTATGATATTTCGTCGCAGATATTCTTCAAGATGCTTGATTATAAGGACTTGATACCTTGCTGTACGGGCATGATACAGCGTGAGGTGGCCCTCCGTATGGCCTCGGCTCCGGGCAATAAGGCCTACGGTATCCTGTCTGTTCTGATGCAAGCGTGGTATGATGTGGAGTATCTTTTCACGGTGGATGAGTCGGTTTTCAATCCCCCTCCAAAGGTTAAGAGCGCCGTTATCCGCATGACACGCAACCAAGTGACCGAACTTGGTTGCGATGAAAAGCTTTTTAAGCGACTCGTAAAAACTGTTTTCAACCAGCGAAGAAAGATGCTTCGCGTCAGCATCAAACAGATGTTCTCGAAAGAAAAGTCTGCGAGCGAAGCTTTCTTCACGCTTGATATCATGACCAAACGGCCCGAACAGCTCGGCATCGAACAGTTTGTGGAGCTGACAAATCTTGTGGAAAAAGAACTGACGACATGCAAATGAGCGATAAAGAACAGGCTTACGAGACCCTTTGCAGGCAGATATCGTCTCTCATCGAGGGCGAAAACAACTTGATAAGCATACTTTCCAATGTTGCTTCGGCCTTGCATTTTGCCTTTCCCGACCGCTTCTTCTGGACGGGATTCTATTTGGTTTGTGACACTGAATTGCAGCTTGGACCCTTTCAAGGTCCTGTGGCTTGCATGCATATCGGCCGTGGTCGCGGCGTGTGCGGCACGGCTTGGGCCGGAAACCGTACGCTTGTTGTCGACGATGTCGAGCGCTTTCCGGGCCATATCGCCTGCTCTTCGCTCTCCCGTTCGGAGATTGTTGCCCCGCTTCACAGGTCGGATGGCAGCGTTTGGGGCGTCATAGATATCGACAGCAAGGCTCATTCAGCCTTCGATAACACCGATGCTTGCTACCTTGAAAAGATTGCAATAATTTTGAATAAACAGTTGGAAGAATGAAAATTAATACCTAATTTTGTCGGAAAGAAATTAATATGAACCAATATGATAGACGTTAAAGCAACATTAAATGACGCGCAAGAGCGCATGGAAATGGCCGCAATGTATCTTGCCGAAGAACTTTCACACATTCGGGCAGGCCGTGCCAACACCGCAATCCTTGATGGAGTGCGGGTCGATTCCTATGGAAGTAAGGTGCCATTGAACCAAGTAGCCAACATTTCTACGCCTGATGCACGCACCATTGCCATTCGTCCTTGGGACAAGAAAGCCATCAAAGACATTGAAAAAGCCATCATGGACAGCGACGTGGGCATCACTCCAGAGAACAATGGTGAGGTGATTCGCCTTGGAATTCCGCAGCCGACGGAGGAGCGTCGCAAGGAACTTGTGAAGCAATGCAACAAGATTGGTGAGCGAACAAAGGTAGAAGTGCGCAACGTTCGTGGCGAATTGAAGGAGAAACTCAAGAAGGCCATCAAGGATGGATTATCAGAAGACCTCGAGAAAGACGCGGAAAACGACCTTCAAAAGGTTCATGACAAGTACATCAAAAGGATAGATGACCTGCTTACCGAGAAGCAAAAGGAAATCATGACCGTGTAAATAGCGATTTGAAAGGCTTAGTCATCAAGAACACCGGCAGCTGGTATACCGTCAAAGGTGACGACGGTAAGGTTGTCGAATGCAAGATTAAGGGCAATTTCCGCCTGAAAGGTATCCGCAGCACCAACCCGGTTGCCGTGGGAGACCGGGTGGAAATTGCCCTTAATCAGGCTGAGACAGCATTCATAACCCATATAGAAGATCGTCGCAATTACATTGTCCGGAAGTCGCAAAACCTTAGCAAACAGAGCCATATCCTTGCTGCCAACTTGGACCAAGCACTCCTTATTGTCACTGTGAATCACCCACAAACCGGCACAACCTTCATCGATCGGTTCCTCGCTTCGGCTGAGGCTTACGGCGTACCTGTCGTACTTGTGTTCAATAAATGCGACATATTGTCGGCCGACGAACGGCATTATCAGCGGCAGATGGTACGTCTTTACGAGACCATTGGCTATGAATGCCACGAGGTTTCGGCTGCCACGGGCGAAGGAATTGATATACTTCGGCCTTTGTTGCAGGGCAGAATAACACTATTGAGCGGTAACAGTGGGGTGGGGAAGAGCACGCTTATCAACCTAATCCTACCCGAAGCCGATCTCAAAACAGCCGAAATCAGCGACGCACACAACACGGGTATGCACACAACGACGTTCAGTGAGATGCTCGAACTGCCCGAAGGCGGCTACCTGATTGATACACCCGGCATCAAAGGTTTCGGCACTTTCGACATCGAACCCGAAGAGTTGACGAGCTATTTCCGCGAGATTTTCCACTTTTCCAAAGGCTGTCGGTTCAACAACTGCACGCATACGCACGAGCCGGGTTGCGCAGTTTTGAAAGCACTCTCTGAGCATTACATTGCTCAAAGCCGCTATCAAAGTTACTTGGGCATGCTCGAAGACAAAGATGAACGAAAGTATCGGGAGGCCTATTGAAAGCCAAGGCTCGGGTTATTCTATAGCAACTTATCTTAGAAATTGTAATATATTCTGTTTAATCCAATAAAATATCACTAAATCATGCGGTTGTTCTTACGTAAAATAATTGTTTATGTCCTACTTGTTGCTTTCATCGCCATCGGTATCTGGCTGATTTCAGATGTTCAAGTGCATGAAAAATACGGTGTGATACAGCCCATTTGCATCGGTATTCTTACGCTTTTATTCTTCGGTTTGGGTAGTTTGGTGATGCTTTACAGAGACATTCGCTCATTTTTTACCCACGAGCAATATCTTCAATTCACGGATGAGGCCTTGGTGATAGCAGGAGATAAGGTAGCATGGAACGACATACAAGGCTTTCAATTGTTGAAGATCAAAGGTTCGGATATTATCGCTGTAGTCTTGAAATCCCCCGAAACGGTTATCAATCGCTGTCAAAAACCATGGAAACGGTGGCTGATGAAGGTGAACTATAAGCATTTCGGTATGGTTTATTCGATAGCAGTGATCAACACAAACTTTACGAAAGACGAACTGTTTGCCTATTGTTGTCGTGAGTTAGACAGGCGACAGACCAGTTGATTTGGCTTTTCTTTCTTCCCTTTTTCATAGTACAATAAAACCGAAATGCACGAAAGTGTCTTGCCTTACGGTTTTATTTTTTCATCAATCATCTTTACTTTTGGGTCGTTTCAGCGTCAATAAAGCGAACAGACCCTAAAAAATGGACGAAAAAGCATTTGAAGAGACAGTCCGACATGTGCGGCCCGGCATTGAAAGTATAGCGCGGCGGTTCTTCGTTTCCTTGCAGATGGAGGACGAAATTGACGACGTTGTGCAGGAAGTTCTCATCGTGTTGTGGCGTCATTGCGGCCAAATTGAAGGGCTTAAAAACATGGAAGCGTGGGTCAATCGCGTTGCACGTAACCAATGTGTTACACATTTTCGACAACTCAAAAAGCATGAAAGAGTGGCGCTGAACGACCATTTCATGGCAACCGACACTGCTTCGGCCGGCATAGAAGACAAAGAACGGCTACGAATGGTAAGGCTTCTGTTCAACCGTCTGCCTAAGGCTACCCGGCGAATTCTCTATCTCAGGAATGTTGAAGGCATGACGTTAGACGAGATTGCTACAGTGTGCAATCGTCCGAAAACAAGCATCAAATCGTCGATAACAGCGGCGAAACGACAACTTATAACACAATTAAAGAAACAAGATAATGCAGATTGATATTCATAATAAACAAGAACGTATGGCATTGCTGCAGCGGTTCCGCGAAACGGAGACTACGGTTGCGGAGGAAAGCATGCTTGCCGACTATTTTAAACGGCACGAACCGGACGATGACGAGCGTGACGTGGCCTTGCTGTTGCATACGTTTAGCAACGTTCATGGCTTTGAAACGAGCGCGGAAGAAGACCTTGAAAGCGCGTATGAAGCCGTGGTTAGCAGCCGGCGGAAGGACCATCGGCGGACAATGTGGCTGTGGTTGACGGGCGTTGCGGCTGCTGTTTTGTTGGTGTTTGTGCTTGAACGGCATGCCATGGATATGGAAAATAGGGACGGAATCAAGCCGTTAGCCATGCAGATACGGTCGGTTTCGAACGCGACAATACCGTCATCGCGGGATTCCGTGATGCGACCTGTCGCTGAAAAAGACTCGGTTGCGATGCCAATAAGGCCCCGAAAGGCGTGGAAGACCCTACAGGAAAAGGAACAAGAGAAGCGTGAAAAAGCCATCAAACGACGCTTGACAACGCCTGAAATGATTGGGCAGATACGCTATTTGGCCGAGATTGCGTTGCAAGATGATGAAAGCATTGAGATAAGACCCATTGGAAAGGCGGCTTTGGTGTCTTCGACGGCCGAACCGGCAGGCCGGGTTTACCTCGCGTTTCCGCTTGACGATGAGGGCAACATGGAACTGTTGGCATTTGAAAACGAATAACCTTAAACACAAAAAATATGAAACGATTGATTTTAACAGCCATTTTTGCTGCCTTATTGGCTTCGGTGGGCAGTGCACAGACGACAAAAACCGCCGATAAATATATTGTTGACGGTAAGGAAGTGACCCATTTCGACGGTTCGCAACTTAAAGGTAAGATAATCTTAAACTACAACTTGGATTCCACACTCACTGGTGTTGTGCATCAAATCAAAACGAGTGACGGGTTGAAAAACGACATCGACAAGGCCCGACATTGGAATTTTTACGTTCAAAAGAAGCCGGGCAAGCAGTTCAAAGGTAAGTTTCAAATCAAGAATCCCTATGTCGGTACGCCGATATACGTGGTAGATGGTGTCGTGAAAAAAGACGGATTGGTGGGCATTAGCCCTGATCATATTGTATCGGTAACGGTGCATAAGCCCGGTTCAAAGGTGGCATTGGACTACGGAAACGATGGAAAGAACACAGTGGTTGTTGTCACTACGGGAGAGAAAGCAGTCCCCGTTTATGTTGTGGCCGGTAAGATGATGTCGGAAGAAGAGGCAAAAAAACTTTCATCCGACCGCATTAAAAATATCGTAGTCGCTAAGAAAGGCTCAAAAGAAGCCGTAAAACTGGGCGGTGAAAAGCAAGGAAATCAGCATGATTATATTTCCATAGAATTAAAATAAAGCGCATGGTAGTGACCATGACGTGCGCCTTGCGGGTTTTTAGTCTTCCCGCAAGGCGTTTTGTTTGGCTAAGATTGAAAAGCATAATGATTTGATTTGAAAGCAAAGCGAATAAGAGCGAAAACGGAAAACAATGCCTTCAGATTGCATTTTATAAGCAATAAATTCGTCATCAAGCGGTATTTTTTATAAATTTGCACCATATATATTGGAGAGTTATGGCCAGAAGGCTGTCGGTGAGCACGTTATCAAGTAATAATCATCGGCAGACACGGCGGAAAGAGATGCCGATTTGGCAGTCGGTCTTGCCCGAACCTCCTTCAAACTTTCGCAAGGTTGAACCTATTGAGACAAGATAAATTTATGAAAAGAACGCTCTTTTGTTTGCTTTTCTCCATGATTTCGCTCGGCAGTTTTGCCCAAATGACAGACAGCCAAGTGATGCAATTCTATCAGAGAGAGCACAAAGCAGGAACCTCCAACGGTCAGATTGTGACCAAACTCATGCAGCGTGGCGTGCAGATAGACCAGATACGGCGCATCAGAAACCAATACCAAAGCCAAAATCAAACAATGGCTGGTAATACAACTCCGACTTCTTCGACCGGTGTTTTGCGCAATAATAACAGCACAAACAAGCAGAATTTGACGTCGGGGAACATGGTATTGGACAAGACTTCGCAGGAAACGACACAGCAACAATACGTGGAAGTGCAGCCCAACATTGATGAACGTGCCGAGGAGGTACTCTCTCCCGGAGGCAAGAAAGTGTTCGGTCGTGATATATTCAACAACAAACTGCTGAGCTTTGAGCCCAACATGAACATCGCAACTCCCACGAATTATACCATAGGGGCAGGCGATCAGGTGGTCATTGAGATTTATGGTGCCTCGCAAAAGACCGAGACATTGACCGTTTCACCAGAAGGAACGGTGACCGTTCCGGGTTATGGTCCGATTGCTATCAGTGGTATGTCGGTGGCAGCGGCCAATGAAAAGATACGGCGAACGCTTGGTTCTCGCTACAACAGTAGCCGCATCAAGGCCTCGGTAGGGCAGACACGGACCATCATTGTCAATGTGATGGGCGAGGTGAAAGTGCCGGGTACCTATACGGTTAGTGCGTTTGCGAGTGTCTTCCACGCCCTTTATATGGCCGGAGGCATCAATGGTTTGGGCACGTTGCGCAACATCAAGGTGTTCCGTAGTGGCCGTTTGGCGACGGTGGTTGATGTGTATGACTACATTCTCAACGGCAGATTGACGGGTAATATCCGCCTGCAAGACAACGACGTTATCGTGGTTGGGCCTTACGATTGCCTTGTAGATGTGAGCGGTTCTGTGAAGCGTCCGATGACATATGAGATGAGAAAGAACGAGAGTGTGGCTTCTGTTATCCGCTATGCTGGTGGATTTGCGGGTAATGCTTACAAGAAATCGGTACGCTTGTTGCGCTCAACGGGTCGCGAAAAGTCGGTATATAACATCGGAGAATTCGACATGAACAACTTCCATGTGGCCGATGGTGATGTGCTTTCCGTGGACTCTATACTCGACCGTTACGCCAATATGGTGGAGGTGAAAGGGGCTGTTTTCCGTCCGGGGTTATATCAATTGGGCAGAGAAATCAACAGTGTCCGGTCGCTGATTCAGCACGCCGAGGGGGTCACGGAAGATGCTTTTACTGCTCATGCCGTGCTGCATCGCTTGAAAAAAGACCGCACATTGGAGGTCATTGCCGTTGACATTGCGGGCATCATGAACGGCACCGTGGCCGATATTCCATTGCAAAATGAGGATGTACTCTTTGTTCCTACGCAGAGCGATCGCACCATTTCACGTACCATTACCATTCATGGAGAGGTGCAATATCCCGGGATTTATCAGTTTGCAGACAACGAAACGATTGAGGATTTCATTATGCAAGCGGGCGGATTGACAGATGCTGCGTCTACGGTAAAGGTGGATGTGGCTCGCCGTATCATTGATCCTGTAGCCACGACTTCGCCGAAAGAGATTGCAAAAACGTTCAGTCTCACGTTGAAAGAAGGCTTCGTTATTGATGGAAGTGCAGGCTTCAAGCTCCAGCCTTACGATGAAGTTTATGTCAGAAGAAGCCCGGGCTATCAGCCACAACGCAATGTTTCGGTAGTCGGAGAGGTCGTTTTCGGAGGCTCTTATACTTTAAATAATAAGAACATGCGGCTGAGTGCACTTGTCAAAATGGCCGGAGGCCTGTCACCTGAAGCCTACGTTCGCGGGGCAAGAATAGAGCGCCGGATCAACGACGAGGAGCGTATTCGCATGAAATCCGTCATGCGTGTGGTCAACAATCAAGGTGAAAAAGATTCTATAAACACGGCACTTCTCGACTCGGCAGAGACCTATTACGTGGGCATAGAACTGGATAAAGCGTTACAAAATCCCGGTTCCAATTATGATATTGTGCTACGTGAAGGTGACAAACTAATAGTTCCTGAATATAATGGAACCGTGAAAATCAGTGGTGATGTCATGTATCCTAATACGGTAGCTTACGAAGATGGCAGGTCATATAAGTATTATATCAATCAAGCGGGAGGCTTCGGAACACGCGCAAAGAAGTCAAAAGCTTTCGTTGTTTACCAAAACGGAACCGTCAGTATGGCCGGGAAGCGTAAGATAGAACCCGGCTGTGAGATTATCGTCCCAAGTAAACCGAAGTCCACGGGCAATGGTCTTGCCGGCGTTCTCGGCATCGGGACGAGCCTTGCTTCATTGGCAACGATGATTGCTACGATAGGAAATCTCATAAAATAAGCTGTGATTACACTTTTATATTATAAAACACAAAGCATGAACGAAGAAAATTGTCTACAAGATAATCCACTGACCGACGCGGAAGAGGCTTCCATCGACTTCAAAGCTATGTTTGGAGCCCTTAAAAAGCATTGGAAAAGTTATGCGATAGGGCTACCTGTGGCTCTCATTATCGGCGTGGTCTATGCGAAGTCGTTGCCTGCATACTACGAATGTCAGGTGACATTGGCCCCCGAATTGTCCTCGGCCGGGAGTTCAAGTGGCTCGTTAAACTCGCTTGCTTCCTCGTTCGGAGTGAAAATTGGCAGCGGCTCGGGGAAGGACATGGACGCAATTACGCCCAACTTATATCCCGATTTGATGAACTCAGTCGACTTCAAAGGCAGTCTGTTCGACATCAAAGTGCACCGCAAAAACAGCAATAAAGTGATGACTTATTACGACTATCTGCGCTATTATCAGCAGACACCGTGGTGGAATAGACTGTTTGCAGGAACGGATACTATCAGGGCAGAGAAGCTCAATACGTTTATGTTGACCAAGCAACAGGCGGCCGTCATGAGGGCTATCCAGCAGAATGTGACTTGCGATGTGGACAGTAAGACGGGAGTAATCAGCATCAGTGTGACCGACCAAGACCCGTTGATAGCGGCCACTATGGCTGATTCCGTGCAGTCACGCTTGCAGGAATTCATCACGAAATACCGCACGAACAAGGCACGACATGACTTGGAAAGCACCAAAAGACTCTGTATGGAGGCCAAGCAACGCTATGAGAAAGCACGCCAACTTTACGGGGCTTTCAGCGACAGTAATCAGGATTTGATACTTGAAAGCGTGCGCAGCAAGCAGCAAGATTTGGAGAACGACATGCAATTGCAGTTCAATACTTACAACTCTTTGGCTGCCAATCTGCAGTCGGCCTACGCGAAAGTGCAGGAAGTGACGCCTGCTTTCACGACGCTTCAGAGCGCGACCGTGCCTCTGAAGAAAGCCGGTCCGCATAGCAGTCGCATCGTTCTGGCATTTCTCTTTGTTGCTTTCCTCGGCGTAACTATACATGCGTTGTGGAAAGAAAAGCAGCTGAAAGCACTGTTCGGTTTATAATATCATCGCAACAAGACATTAATCACTCAATAGGAAATGCATTCTACGGAAATATTCTTTTTGGTCGGCTTCATCATCTTCATTGCCGCCATTCTCATTCTCGATATGTTGGTCATCGACCGCAAGGCCCATGCCGTTTCCATCAAGGAAGCCGGTACGTGGACGGCAGTCTGGATAACCCTCGCTTTGGCCTTTTCTGCTTTCCTTTGGTACTATGGAGATATGGTACACGGCATTCATAATTTCGCCGATTTGCAGGAAGTCGCCTCGCGATATGCCGCCCATCTCAAGCTCGACCCCAATGATTTCGAGGGCAGTTTAGAGCGTTATCGCCACTATATGACCATTGCCTATATCTCCGGTTACCTGATAGAAAAGACGCTTTCCGTAGACAATCTCTTCGTAATGATGATGATATTCACTTCCTTCGGCGTCAAGAACACAGAGTATCAGCACGTGTTGAACTGGGGCATTCTGGGCGCCATTGTGCTGCGATTTGTCTTTATCTTTGCTGGAGCTGCCATCATCAACCGCTTCGATTGGGTGCTGATTGTCTTCGGAGTCGTGTTGATTTACAGTGCGTATAAGATGTTCCGCGACCGCAACAAGCAAGAGGAAATCGACGTGCAGCAGCACCCGATGGTGCGTTTTCTCTCGAAACATTTCCGCGTTTATCCCCATTTTGCCGGCGACAACTTCTTTGTTCGCGCCATCAAGAGAGGCAACGACTATACCTTAGCGGGCAAGGGAACAAAGGGATTGCTTTGCATGACGCCGCTGTTTGTCACGGTGCTCGTAATAGAATTCAGCGATTTGATATTCGCATTTGACAGTATCCCCGCCGTATTCTCAGTGACGCTCGACCCCTACGTAGTCTTCTTCTCCAACATTTTCGCCATTCTCGGCCTGCGGGCCATGTTCTTTCTGCTGGCTGCCATAGCCGACAAGTTCCGCTATCTGAAGCCCGGCGTCAGCGTGTTACTGCTCTTCATCGGCGTGAAATTGCTCATTCACGGCTACATAGAGATTGATGCCGTGTGGTCGCTCGGCGTCATCGTGGCCGTACTCGCTGTCAGCATTGCCGCCTCACTGCTCATCAAAGAGAAGAACGCTTAGCAAATCCCCATTCCAAGATACCTTTTTTCGTTACAGAGCAAGTGTGCGGCGAACTCCGCCGCACACGATAATGTCTTTATTCTGTACAGAGATAAACAGTTTTTCTATACGTGAGAAACACTCATTCTATACACAGTAATCAGAGTTCCAAAGCTTGGAACGCACAGTTCCACCGCTTGGAATTCACAGTTTCAACGTTTGGAACGCACAGTTCCACCGCTTGGAATTCACAGTTTCAACGTTTGGAAC
>NZ_JH594503.1:0-19522 GCF_000243015.1 Segatella maculosa OT 289 | reverse complement strand
TTGGAACGCACAGTTCCACCGCTTGGAATTCACAGTTTCAACGTTTGGAACGCACAGTTCCACCGCTTGGAATTCACAGTTTCAACGTTTGGAACGCACAGTTCCAAAGCATGGAACTCACAGTTTCATCGTTTGGAACACACAGTTCCAAAGCATGGAACTCACAGTTCCAACGCTTGGAATTTACAGTTTCATCGTTTGAAACGCACAGTTCCAACGCTTGAAACGCTAATTAGAAACGCTTGGGAGTAATTAGAATTCAAGGACTTTTGTCTCTCGAGCCTTGAGTTTTAATGTCTTATCGAGCCTTACTTTACAATCCGTGATAACGTCTTTGGCCTCTTGGTGGCTTCCAATTACCTCGGTATAACGGTCGAGAGGAAGTTCTACGGGTGTGCGCTTGCCGTTCAAGATGGTGAGGACGGTCTTGTTATCCAATTGACGAGCGATGACGTAAACACCTTTATAAGGTATGAACTGCACCTGACGCCCACGGCTGATAACGGCATTATTGCGACGCCAATGCAGTAGTTTGCTCAGCCAATCGAACATGGATTGCTCGGCTTTCGTACGGCCTTTGGCTGTGAAAGCATTGTGAGTATCGCCTGCAAACCCGCCGGGAAAGTCACGTCGAACGTCTCCATCGGTCTTTGTTTTCGTGCCATTCATCAGCACTTCCGTACCGTAATAGAGTTGCGGAATGCGGTTGATAGTGAGCAAAAGTGCCAAGGCTTGTTTCAATGCAAGGGTGTCTTTACCCTCGCCCAAGAAGCGGTCGGTGTCGTGGTTTTCGATGAACGCCATCACGTTCGACGGGTTTTCGTAGAGGTAATCATAGCAAAGACTGTTATAAATGCGGTTCAACCCCTTCCACCAATCATCGGTTTCCTCGTTCTTGGCAAGGTTGATTTTGTCGTAAAAGCTAAAGTCCATGACGGTCTTAAGATAGCTGTTGACGGTTGAAAGTCGCGAGTCTTTCTGCCATGCTGCGGTGTAGGCAGGCTCCGTAACCCATATTTCTCCGACGGTATTGAAGTTGGGATATTCCTCATTAAGGGTTTTCATCCACTGCGACATGGCCTTTCTGTCGGCATAAGGATATGTGTCCATGCGGATGCCGTCAATGCCAACGGTCTCTATCCACCATATACTGTTCTGGACAAGATAGGTCATCACGTGCGGATTTCGCTGGTTCAAATCGGGTTTGGTCTTTACAAACCAACCGTCAAGTGTTTCTTTCTTGTCCACCTTTGAAGCGTATGGATCGAGTACAGGCGTAAGCTTATAGCTGGTTTGCAGATAAACCTTGTCACCCTCCTGCAACCACTCGGGAGTATTGAACCAATCCTTTGACGGCATGTTTCTTACCCAAGGATGATCGAAACCACAATGATTGAAAATCATATCCATAACCACTTTCAAGCCTTTGGCATGTGCTTCGGCAATAAGGCGACGGTAATCTTCATTGGTTCCGAAACGTGGGTCAACACGATAATAGTCTGTGGTATCATAGCCATGATAGTTGTTGTAATCATTAATATCAGGCGCATCGTTTTCCAAAATAGGCGTAAACCACAGGGCTGTGACGCCCAATTGATTGAAATAATTCAAGTGCTGGCGAATGCCTTCAAGGTCGCCACCATGACGAAGACTCGGCTTTGAACGGTCTACGACATAGGGTTTCATGCCCTTTAAAGGTTTCGTGATGCCATGCCCCGAGGCAAAACGGTCGGGCATGAGCATGTAGAGCACATCAGCATTGGTGAACCCCATGCGCTTATCGCCGCTCATTTCGCGTGCTTGCAGGGGATATTTCACTTTCTTTCCGTCGAAACTAATCGTCATTTCTCCAGCTTTTGCCCCACTGATATTCAGATAAACGAGCAGATAGTTGGGTGAGTCGAGGCGCACAAGAGAGTCGATTTTCACTCCCGGATAGTCCACACTGACACGCGAATTACGGATATTCTTGCCATAAACCATCAGCTGAAGCGAGCTGTTTTTCATGCCCACAAACCAGTTGGCAGGCTCTATGCGGTCAATTTTTGTCGCAGCCTGTATCATCATCGCCACCAAAAGTAAACCTAAGACAAAAGCTGTTTTCTTCATGTTACATGACATTTTAATCGTGAAGGATAAGTGCACTCTGCGCATCAACGGTCACAATGCCGCCCTGCATCTGTCCCAATCCCTGCTCATCAATCCTCTCGTCACAGACCACTACGGTATAGTTGCCTGCCGGAATGGCTACTTCACGCGGTTCACGGTTGGCATTCAAAATGACGATAATATTGTTCCATGTATCGCCACCCGCATGATTTTGAAGCACAAATCCAACAAGACAGGGCTTCACAGGCAGGAAATGAAGATGCTTTCTGACGAGCGCGGCATCGCCAAGTCGGAATGCAGGGTGGTTCTTGCGTAGCCGAATCAGTTTCTGATAATAAGCAAACACCTGCGGATATTCCTTGAGTTGTGCCCAATTCAGGGCGTTGATGTCTATCGGGGAGTTAAAACTGTTGTGCACACCTTGCTTATTACGCAGCATTTCTTCACCGCTCAAGATGAACGGGACACCTTGCGAAGTGAACACTGCAGTCTGTGCAAGCAAGTCGAGACGAATGAGTTCATTGTCTTGAATGCTGGGGATAGAGGTGCGAAGACGGTCAACCAAGCACATATCATCATGACAGCTGACATAGCTAATCTGTTGGGTAGGCTGTACGGCCCACGGCTCCTTGCTGTAGTTTACCTTTGACATGTCAACATCGGGATGGGAAATGGCGCCTACAATGCCAAACTTCAAGCTCTCTTCTTCGCCCTTAATGCCGGCAAGAAAGCCCCCTTTCCTATCATCGCTGAAAGGGCCACGGAGGGCATCCCGCATGTCATCACTGAAGGCAGCAATACCATGTAATTGGGCCGTATGCGCCTTGACAGCTAATTTCTCCAAAGGATAAGCACAGCTACCTGCACTCCATCCCTCACCATAGATATAGATGGTGGGATCTATTTTGTTGACTTCGGCACGGATTTCATTCATGGTTTCGATGTCATGAATACCCATTAAGTCGAAGCGAAAGCCGTCGATGTGATACTCGTTTATCCAATATTTCACACTTTCGAGCATGAACTTGCGCATCAATGGCTTTTCAGAAGCCGTTTCATTGCCACAGCCCGAACCGTTGGAAAAAGTTCCATCAGCATCCTTACGATAATAGTAATCGGGATAAGTCAACTGGAAATTGCTGTGCTGAATGTCGAAAGTATGGTTGTAAACCACGTCGAGAATAACACGTATACCTGCCTTGTGAAGCGCTTGAACCATTTGTTTGAACTCACGAATGCGCACGTCCGGGCGGTAAGGATTGGTGGAATAACCTCCCTCGGGAACGTTATAGTTTTTCGGATCATAGCCCCAATTGTAAGGCGGATTATCCTGTATCGTTTCATCAACTGATGCATAATCGAACGAAGGGAGCAGGTGGACAGCAGTCACACCGAGTTGTTTCAAATAGTCAATCGACACAGGTTCGGCCACTCCCAAGAACTTATCGGGATGAGATATACCAGGAGCTGAATGCGTAAAATCACGCACGTGCATCTCGTAAATCACTTGATCGGCAGCCGAATGCAAAGCGGGCCGACGGTCGTTCTGCCAGCCTTCGGGGTCTGTGGAGCGCAGATTGATGACAGCACCTCTATTTCCATTCACCCCAACGGCCTTGGCAAAGACGCCCGGCGTCTCGCCCTTTCCGAGGTCAAAAGTATAGAACTTACCACGCAAATCACCTTTTACATATAATGTCCAAAGGTCTTTTCCCGCGCGTTTCATCTTCAGTGTCTTCACAGCCTTACCTTTCATGCCGTCGTTATACAGCCGAACGACAGGACGTGTTGGGGCATTCAGTTTGAAAACGGTCTGCTTGGGACTGTAAGACATCTCGTTGAAGACATCCTGTGCTCGAATAGTTTGTATCATAGCGGCTGCTAATGCAGTCATACAGAACATTCTGATTTTCATTGTTTAGGTGTGCAGTTAAATCAAAATTACTTATTTCTTGATGAGTGATATGGCAAAACCACCACCACGTGCCTCGTCAATCTTCAACACATAGCCTTTCTTCACAGTGCGCTTAGTGATGGTGTAGGCCTTGGGGTTCGTCTTATAATCGGCTCCTTTTGCATCGGCATAAAGCGTACACTCGTATTTAGCGCCCTTGTCGAGAAAGTCAAGACGCACTACACTTTGATGCCCGTTCTCATCGCACTTGCCTCCAACAAACCAATTATCTGTACCTTTTGCCTTGCGAGCCACCGTGATATAGTCGCCCGGTTCAGCCTCTATATAGCGTGAGTCATCCCAGTCTACGGCCACATCCTTGATGAATTGGAAAGCATCGGCATACTTCTGATAGTTCTCCGGCAGGTCGGCTGCCATCTGGATTGGACCCCACATGACGAGATAAAGCGCCAACTGGCCGGCCAAAGTGGTGTGCACATAGTTCGGATTATCACTCCAAGTCTTGAGTTGAGTCTCTAAGATACCAGGCGTATAGTCCATTGGGCCGCCCTGAAGACGGGTGAAAGGAAGCACTACAGTGTGGTCGGGATTGCTGCCACCGAAAGCTTCATATTCCGTACCTCGGGCGCTTTCATTGCCGATGAGGTTAGGATAAGTTCGACAAAGTCCCGTCGGACGCGTTGCTTCATGTGCATTCACCATGATATGACGTTTGGCTGCTTCCTTAATAACATAAAGGTAATGATTGTTCATTGCCTGTGAGAAATGGTGGTCGCCACGTGGGATAATATCTCCCACATAGCCTCCCTTTACAGCATCATAACCATATTTTTTCATCAAATCAAAAGCCTTGTCAAGGTGGCGTTCGTAGTTAATGACGCTCGAAGAAGTTTCATGGTGCATCATCAGTTTCACGCCCTTGCTGTGCGCATAGTCGTTCAAAGCCTTGATATCAAAGTCGGGATAGGGCGTAACGAAATCGAAAACATCCCATTTCCACATATTCGCCCAGTCTTCCCAACCTACGTTCCAGCCCTCAATGAGTACCTGCTGGAGTCCGTTGGCAGCTGCGAAATCAATGTATTTCTTCACGTGTTCGGTATTGGCAGCATGGCGACCGTTGGGCTTTGCCTTGCTCCAATCCATCTCATCCAACTTCACCGAGGGGTATTCATCGGTGTAGTTCCAACTGCTCTTGCCTACAATCATCTCCCACCAAACGCCACAATACTTCACCGGATGTATCCAGCTGGTGTCTTCAAGCTTGCAAGGTTCGTTGAGATTGAGTATCAAACTTGATGCCAACATGTCGCGGGCATCATCGCTTACCATGACTGTTCGCCACGGTGTTGAACATGGAGTCTGCATGCATCCCTTTAATCCTGTGGCATCAGGAGTGAGCCATGACTCGAAAACAAAGTTCTTGTCGTCGAGGTTCAAGTGCATGGTGGCATAGTCGATGCAGGCAGCTTCGTGGATATTCAGATAGAGATCGTCTTGCGTCTTCAACTGTAAAGCCGTCTGAACACCCGTCGGTGAGAATACAGATACGGAAGAGTTATTCCAATTGACCGCTTTCTTGAAACGCTCACGGATTTCAGACAGTTTCGTTTCCTGTGTTTCCTGCTCCTGTGTGTCATAGTCACCCGGCAGCCACCAAGCCGTATGATCGCCTGTCATGGCAAACTGAGTGTGCTCTTCCTTGATGAGGAAATAGTTGAGAGACTGCTGTTGTGGAAACTCATAACGCAATCCCATGCCGTCGTCATAGACGCGGAAACGAATGATGATATTGCGGTCTGACGATGCTTGATGCAGCGAAACCGCCAATTCATTGTAATGGTTTCTAATCTTCTTAAACTGTCCCCACACCGGTGTCCACGTCTCATCAAACGCAGAAATCTTGGTGTCGGTGATTTTAAAACCGTCCATCAGGTCGGTCTCCTTCAATCCCTTGGAGGCGTGTTTGTCTTTTGCCAACTCCAGACCAAGGTGTGAAGGCTTCACCACCTGCTTATTCTTGAACGTCATCTCATAAGTGGGTTGTCCGCTTGGCGACAGCGAAAACGTCACAGCAACCTTGCCGTCAGGCGACTTAACCGTCTGTGCCACGGCCATGCAAGGTACTAACAACAGCGCGAAAAGGAATTGTAGATGTTTCATTATAAATTGTTTATTTGGGTTTTCAGAATGTAGTTCTTTTTTCAAAATTAAAAGGTCATCATATAAACCTCAAGGCAGTGAGAGCCTACTCGTGTCAGACTCTCACCGTCGATATCGTAGGATTACCATTCAAAAGGCCTATTCCCTGCCCGACTGACACACGAGTTCAGTCACATTCTCGCGGAAATCAGTATTCTGCATGAGGTCTTCAATGCTCACATGCATGCGATAACGCCAGTAATGTTTAGGGTTTGCAGGGATGTTAATGCGCTCCGCATTCTGGTCAGCAAGGCGCAGTTTCTCGTCAATTGCCAACCAATCCTGCACGGAAAGGATGCAAAGCATGCTCGGAGACATCAGGTGACGGCCGACAATATCACGTGCCAACCAGCCCGGAAGTGGGTGAGGAGCTGCCCCACCCCGATAGAGCATGCTGTTGTAATAAGCCTGTGTACGCTCGAAATCCTCGTCCCACCACTGACGCAGTGTAGGCATGTCATGGCTTGAAATGGTGCATACCGAACGATAAGGATTGCTGCCCAAGTAACCAAATCTCACATGAGGATCCTTCGGCATACTCTGCAGTTCGAGGCTCAATATCTTGAGATTGTTCATCACCCATGGCACACAATCGGGCACCATACCAAGGTCTTCAGCACACACAAGCATGCGCGTTGCCTGCACAAGCTTAGGCAATTTCTTCATGGCCTCACGATACCAGAACTGGTTATTGCGACGATAATAGTAGTCATTATATATGCGGTTGAAGACTGCCTTATCGCTGTCATAGAGTGCTTCATACGTGAAGTCGAACTGCGCACTGATGCGTGGGTGGAACTTATTCGGGTCTTTACGGTCGCGCACAAAGAGCACATTGCTGATCAAGGCATAAAGACCGTCGCGCAACCAGATATCGGCATCCGAGGTCTTTCCCTCAAAGGCAGCTTCCACTTTGCGTTGGGTGCTGAACTCGGGCTTCAGCTCATAGATGTCATCATGTGTGTGGTTGAGGAACCGCTGCTTCACTTCTGCAGCGCGTTCATGGAATACACGGTCAATAATCCAATCGCTGATAAACGGCTTGGTGAACTGATCTTCAAGGAAATGCAGGCCATAACCTTCGATTTCTTCACGCGACATGCCAAGCGATGGGGCAAACTGTCCGAGCAGACCATGCACGGCATCAGATGGAATTTCCCATATACGGAAGAAGCCAAGCACATGGTCTATGCGGTAAGCATCAAAGTACTTATTCATGTTCTGGAAGCGACGTACCCACCACTTACAGCCGTCTTTCACCATTTCATCCCAGTTATACGTGGGAAATCCCCAGTTTTGTCCGTTCACAGAGAAGTCATCAGGCGGTGCACCGGCCTGTCCGTTGAGGTTGAAATACTTCGGTTCCATCCACACATCACAGCCATAACGGTTGACGCCAATAGGGATATCGCCCTTCAGAATGACGCCCTTCTCACGTGCATAGGCATGAACTGCCTCCATTTGCTGGTTCAAAACGAACTGTACGAAATAGAAGAATTCCACTTCTTTATATTCTTTTGACGACGGCGTGGAGAGCTGTTTGCGTTCTTTTTCGTTCCACACTTGGTGGTCAGGCCACGTTGAAAAGTCGGCCTTACCGTATTTATCTCGCAAATAACAATACTGCGCATAGGGCACAAGCCACTGCTCGCTGTCGGCAAAGAACTGTTTGAAAGCCTTGCTCTTGAGCATCTCTTTACCCTCCTGCTGATAGATTTCATGCAGATATTTCTGCTTGGTATCGTTCACACGCTCATAATCTATCTGCTTCAAAGCATTGAGTTCCTGGCGTAAAGCCTCGAAATCATTACTTTTCTTTCCGTCTTTCAATGGTGGCAGCTGCCTCAGGTCAGCATACTGCGGATGCAGAGCAAAGATGCTGATACAGCTGTATGGATAGGAATCTGTCCATGTATGTGTGGTCGTAGTGTCGTTGATAGGCAACACCTGAAGCACGCGTTGATGGGTCACAGCCACCCAATCTATCATCTTTTTCAGGTCGCCAAAGTCGCCGATACCATAGCTTGTCTTTGAACGAAGTGAGAAGACAGGCACTAACGTTCCGGCCAATTTGCGATTGCAGATATCGAAGAAAGCCTGCGAAAGTTCGTAGACAACCACCTCGCCATTCTTGATTTCGGGCAGATGTATCTCTCGGTTCATGCCTGTTTCCCACAGTGGATGCTGTTTGTCTGCCGTGTTGAGTGCAGCAAACTTGAATTCAAGAACCTCACCATCCAAGGTTTCAACGTTGAGATCTACAATCCACTCATTGTAATTATGCTCATACATGGGCAGTGCCTTGAACACATCCCATGCACCCATTGACTTGGGTTTACCGACCACAGCAAGCTGTTCGAATGTACGAAGCTGTGGTGCACGCACGATGAGGCGCACCGTTTTGTCGTAAGCCGAAGGGCGAATGGAAGGCAAAGGACGGCGATTTACACACTCCGTAAAAGCCGAACTGTAGAGATAGGAATCCTCGGGAACGTCGGCCCAATGGTCGTAAACGGTATATTCCCTGCCCTTAACGGCGCTGAGTTCCAAGCGATGTGTCTCGGTAAGCCACTCGTGACGGCTGTCTGCCCAATCGCAGTCGACGCTGTAATAATAGTCGAGCGAGGTGTTGAGGGTCGCCTCTTTGCGGTTCAACTCATACCACCAGTGCTTTCCATCACGGTTGTTCATTCTGAACTGGGAAGTCTTCTTTCTCCCTTTACTGTCAGTCTCTACGATATTCAGCAATACTTCTTCGCCGAATACAGTGTCGTAGTTTATATTAAAAGTCAGTTTCATACGGTGTTTAGTTATTCCCGGTAAAGATAGCAATTTAGTGGCAAGCCGCTTCCTGCGAATATGATAAAAATACGAAATAATGATGCAAACGTTTGCGCAAGGAGCAGTCTTTGGCTTATAGCTGATGAAAGCGTTAGTTCCTTCTGCAGTCTCCTTGAGGAAGAAGACCGTGGAGAAGCAGTTACTTCCATTCTTTTGTAGGGGCGGAGAGCGCGTTAGGGGATGAGGGGGAGCGACTTTTTTTTCACCAATACCGACGCACCTTCTTTCTCTATACTATAGCCGTGGCAAATCATGATAGGTTTGCCTTTGACCGTGTAGACGGCACAATGCCCCACGGCCTCATACGTTTTCTTGTCGCCTTCGAGCACAATGTCGCCACCACCTTTGAGCATATCACGCCCACTACGGTCGAGATAAGGCCCTATGATTTGCCGACTCCGTCCCACGGCAATGCGATAGGTGCTCTTCATACCTTGACAACAATAATCCCAACTCACGAAAAGATAATACCAACCCCGATGATAATAGATGAAAGGGGCCTCGATAGCATTCGGTCCGGCATCGCGTGAAGTAGGATTATCTGCGACATTTTGGTCGGTTGGAGCATAGCGGCGAGCAATCGTGAATGGACGTGTTCCATGAGCAACATGGAGTGAACTGTCAAGGCGAACGAGCTGAATGCCATCCCAAAAGGAGCCGAACGCGAGCCAAGGCCTGCTCTGCTCGTCTATAACGATATTGGGATCGATGGCGTTCCAATTGTCGCGGCCGACGCGAGATGCGATGACGCAGCCTTCATCGCGCCACGGTTCATCGGCGGCGAGCAATGACTTGGAGAGCAACCCGATAGCCGACGTGTTCTTTCCGAATGTGGAGCACGAATAAGTCATGTACCAACGGCCGTTGAACTGGATGATATCGGGAGCCCAAACGTGCTGCGTAAAGCCGGGAACGGAGTCGCGTGTCCACTGCGGAATAACCGTCATCACACCGCTACGGTAGCCCGTCCAGTGCTTAAAATCACGAGAAGTGTACCGGCTGATGCCGTTCCCTGTGCCGTAAAGGTAGTAGATACCGTCCTCAATGGCCATCACGGGGTCGTGCACAAACGGTGTGTCAACGGTAAAAACATCAGGAGACTGCTGCCCGAAGGCCACTGTAGAATAAAGCAATATACAGGCCCGAAACAGCATTCCGAGCCTTGCGGTTGCGATAGAGAACATGTGCCTCGTCCGGATTTCCATTCCGTCAGACTTTCTTTCCCCAATAGGTGGTCTTTCCATTTGAACTCAGTCCCACATAAACGATGGTCGCCTTACGCGGATTAGCCTCCCAGTCGAGTTCGCGCCGCAGGTAGAATTGCTCATTGTCTATCGTCAGCACATTCTTTGAAGCATCAAAACGCCATGCCTTGCCCGTCTTCCAACCCGATTTCACCGTGTGATTGGCAGCCAAAGTCATGCTGACGGAAGCGTCTTGCCGCTTGTAATTGTAAACCAGATTGATGTGCTGCCAATCGCCAAGGAGCTCACTCTCGGAGATTGTCTTCTGTGCGATACCGGCATAACGCTCCGGAAGTACAAGCGGCCAACCGTCGGACGTCCACACGATGGCACGCACGCCGCCTACCATTAAGGCATTGCTACCCGCATTGCCCTTATAGTTTTCGGGGAACCGCTGCTGTGAAGCATAATACCAGTTGCCCTTGTCGTCGTTGAACACGGCGCAGTGACTGATGCCTACCCAGCCGTGGTCGCTGCCGAACCGATACGGATGTGTCAGAATGGGATAGGCGTCTCCGCCCCTATTAGTGACGTCTCGCCCCGTGATGTCATAGTAAGGGCCCTCAATATTCCGTGAACGCACCACCCGAGTATTATAGGCCACGGATAACTCATCGTAGGCCATGAAGAGATAATAGTAGCCTTCGTGCCAGACCACCTCGGGAGCTTCGCTTGCCTGCCAGCGGTCTCCAAACTTACGCGTATAAATCAATTTGCCATAAGCCGTCTCGTTCTCCGCGCCCCAAGGGTTGCCCAAGGCATGCAAGGGCTTGCCCGTCACGGGATCAAGCTGCAGGGCTGCGAAGCCGCTGTGCCACGAACCGTAGACCAGCCAATGCTCGCCTTTCTCGTTGATGAGCAGCGACGGATCGATGGCGTTATACTTGAAATAACACCGAGCATAGTCGGTTGCATTGACTTTAAAGTCGAGCCCGCGGTCGGAATAGTTCGTGATGACGTAGCCTTTGTCTGTCCACGTGTCGATGTCGGCGGGATTCGACGTCTCCATCAGGCCAATAAAGCAACGCTCGCTCCATGTTCCCGTGCCGTTGATCGTTCCGGGAAGCGTCACGACATAGTACATGCGATAGAGGTCTCGGCGGATGCGGCGTACGCAAGGTGCCCAGAAGCCGAACTGCGTTTGGTTGTGGAAATCTATCGAAGAAGGCGCAAGCCCCATGTCTTTCCGTATCTCATTGAGTTTCGACTTCACCCAGGTCGGAACGCCATGCAGCGTCGGTCCCATGAACTCCCAATTGATAAGATCCTTCGAGCGGCGGCAGTAGAAGTGACCGCGCGACTGCCCTTCGCCTGCATGAGCATTGCCATAGCTGGCATCAGTCTGATACATGTAATAATAACCATCGTCGGCCCGCACCACGCTCGGGTCGTGCACGTTGGCCAAGTTCCACCTGAAGCGGTTGCCCCAGTCGGCAATCGGCGTGTAGTCGTCGGCCATATTCTGCCCGTCGGTCACGGTGACGTCGGTCTGGACCTTGCTGCCAGGGTTTTCATACTCGATGTTATCGTCTTCCTTGCAGCCTGCGAAAGCTATGGCCGCGAGGAAGGAAATCCATACCATGCTGTTTGTTTTCATATTTTTTTCTGTTATGTGATGATTGTGCGGATCACCTGCGCCACGTCCGTCACGTATTGCTTTTCGTTCCGTGCCGCCTCTCGCAAAATTCCGTGCCGTGTCGGAAATCGTTCCGTGCCGCCTCGAAAATCATTCCGTGCCGCCTCGGAATTTGTTCCGAGCTATGTCGAAATTTATTGAGTGCCGCCTCGGAATTCTGTGAGACCCGGGTCTTACGTCGCTGAGACCCGGGTCTCGCACTCGTGAGATCCCCCTCTCACTTTAACGAGAGCCGCCTCTGATTAAAAAGAGAGCTATGTCTCTTTTTAAAAACATCCTGATCTTTTTTCAGAAAGATAGGGATGTTTCTGAAATCAGTGGAGAATACGAGGGGTAGCACAACTGCTCCGGCCTAAGTTTCGATTTAATTGAACACCAAGTGGCAACTGTCTATCGTAAAACCGAAGTTGAGGTCGGCAGGGTTCACGGTGTTCACGCCGAAGTAGTATTGCGTGTAGGTTTTCCCATCGGTTCCTCGCATCACGGCCTGCACGTCGGCCGTGCCGTTGTTGACATTGGTCACATAGACCGTGACGCGCGCTCCGTCCATCGCGGCCCGCCATGTAGTCCAATCTCCCTGCGTTCCCTCGTGAGCACAAGCGGCATAGCCATTTCCCCAGCCGTAGTTGTCGGAACGGAGTACGGCATATTCGGAATTGTCACTTGCGCGAAGCACAATGACGAAGTTGTTCCAATTATTGGCCTTGCTGCTGTGGTTGGTGAAGGTGGCCATACGCGTTTGGCCCACGCCGACGTTCACCTTGTCGGTGTGCACCGACCACCATGCGCTGGAGTTGTCCGTGGCGCCGAGTACGGCGGGCGTAATGGCGGTAGCAGTGGGCGTGGTGGCCGAGACACGAATGACCACGGTGGCCGTTTTACCATTGCCTGTTTTGATGGTCACGGTGTGGTTACCTACCTTTGCAGGAATGGCCGAGAACGTCAGTTTGTCGTTGGCCATAACGGCCGTCCGCCCGTTACCATAAGTAGCCGTAACCTCGAGACCGGTTTTGTCGAAAGCCAGCGTGCGGGTGGCAAGACCGCTGATGTCGGGTGCATTGTAGAAGTAGTAGTGTGTGCGCGTTGGTTGCCGGGTCACAGTGATGGCGTTGACCTTTTCAACCACATTGAACTTTGCGTTGGCGACGATGGGCCGTGCGGCATTCTCGCCTTTGAGAGTCTTGTTGTAAATCGCGACGAGTTGCTTCTCGCCGACTGTCGTCATGTCGGGAATAGCTGAGAAATAGAGTTCGGAAGCCGGCACAACCTTGGTCACACCTTCCTCATACGTCACCGTGGCCGAAACGTTGGCCATGGCGGCATTGAGTGTCGTGCCTTCATCAACCTCGTCGGGCACGTTCTGCAATGTCATCGAAAGGGGTGCCTTATCCTTGGCAGAAGTCAAGCCACCGATAGGAACGACATTCGTTTGTAGGAAGTCGATATAAGAGCCTTCAGGACACAAGAAGCACCGTATGTTATGATTGGAGGCATCAGCATTGCGATTAGCTAACTTGTAAGGCTGTGTGAAAGTCTTGGTAACAGCGCCATTGGTCATCTTCACCAAGAATGTATCAGGGCGCGAACGGTCTACTGTCAGCGTAATCTTTCCACCCAATTGCTGTACTTTCTCGTCTTTGTTGTCAACGGGCGAAAGCAGTAGCGTGCTCTTGGTGTACTTGAAATAGAGTCCGCCCCACTGCGAGTTGAACTTAGCCGAGTCGCCCGTGGCATCGAAGCGAATGGCACCATATTCTGAATAGCCTGTTCCTCCGCGGTCAACATCATTTGTGATGATCAAGGCGAAGTTCTTGTAATACGTGTTATCGTTGGGATTCAGGTTCAGATTGAACACAGCGTTCCACTTCGTATTTTCGGGTATAACATAATACTTTGAAAACTGCTGCCAAAAGCCCGAGGTGAAGTCTTTTGCCCCAATAGAATACACATCTTCCTGCATACCAACGAGTACTTCCTCTCCAGTGTTCTGCTTAGACTTATTGATAGAATCTATTTTCTGGGAAATCCAATCGGGCGCATTAACATTATAAAGGTCGCCACCCTCGCAACCTGTCAATGTTAGCAAGCCCATAACAGCCAGAAATATGACTGACTTTATTTGATGAATATATTTCATACGTTTGTTTTTTTGAAGTGAATGAATAGCTAACAACTTAATGGCCAAGACTTACAACAGGACGAACAGTCCAGCCCTTTCCCTGGAAATAAGTGGCGTTATTACTGCCATAATTGGCCGAATTACCTTCAAGATTAGGATTCTTATTCGTTAATTCCTGTACAATTGGCAAGAACTCATGCCCTTGAGCATAGGTATCGTAAGAGCTTTTCAGTTCTGGATCAATGCCCACTTGCGTATAACTGACAGCATCTTTAGCATGATGAACGGAGCGACGGAACGTGCCGTGTTCTTTCAATTGCTGTAATCTGTCAGCGCTATAGAAGAAGCCCCAGCGTATCAAATCAAAGCCACGACCGAACTCACAGCCGAATTCTTTCGGACGTTCTACGTTGGCAATCTGCTCAAACAACTTATCCGCTGTGGGGAAATCAGCTAATTTCAGACCTACTAATCCCGCACGTTGACGTACTTGGTTAATCCAATCAATTGCCTGTTGTGTAGGTCCATTCAGCTCATTCTCACATTCGGCAGCACGCAAGAGCACATCAGAATAGCGCATCAGACGTAAGTTAATACCATCGTGCAAGCCAGTCACAACCTTATCATAAAGCCCAGTACGCATATTGGTATTCTTTGCGATTGGCAGTCCACCATTATTATTATTGGTCACCACTGTATCTGTTGCAGTCATTGGTTTGGTATACCCTACATTGCCATTCTCAAATCCTTCCCAATCAGTTTCATACGTTCCGATAGTCCAATAAAGGCGAGGATCAAGCTTACCCTTGATTGTTCGCTCCTGCTTAAACAGCTGATAGAGCCAAGGAGAGGCCGAAACATCAGCCCAACCACCATAAACACCAGGAGCAAAATTGCTTTCTATCGCTGAGCCTTGTGTGGCATTGACGCTCGTATTGACAGGCGTCCACTCATCATCCGTTCCCTGTGAGTCTTTATCCAAGAACTGAACTTCAAACAGACTCTCGGCATTGTTCTCATATTTCGAGCCTTCCCGGAAGTTATCTCCATAGTTGGGCATCAGCTTATAAGTGCCATATTTCTTACCGATGATATCTTTCAGCACCGCAAGAGCCTCGCTATACTTATGGCGTTGCATCAAAGTGCGGGCGTAATATCCGGCTGCTGCACCACTCGTAGCACGTCCACCGGCCCACTCTCCACCAGCATCACGTGACGGAAGTAAAGTCATAGCCTCTTGGAAATCCCTTTCCACTTGGTCCAAGACCTCGTCATACGAACTGTTCTTTCCATAGAGACCATCCAACGTAGAATAGCCGGCATAGTCGGTAATCAACGGTGGATTCTGATAATATCCAGCAAGGTTGTAATAAGACAATGCCCGAAGGAAGAGCATCTGTCCCTTGATACGGCGCATTCTCTCACTTAAAACCGCATCATTATCTCCACAACGTGAGATGCCGAAATTACACACATTGATTGTATAATACCATTCACGCCAAGGCCAAAACGAAATGTCATGCGTCACTGGTGCATTCAAATCGTCGAATGGAAGATACCAAACCTGTGATGAGTTCCATGCCTCATCACCCCGGCATACATCAATCATATATCCCACACGAGCGTAAGAACCTTCCATACGGATATGGTTATAAGCTGCTATAACGCTCTCTTCCAAGTCGTCAGCATTAAAGCCAAAGGTTCCCGTTGTCTGTTGATTGGGGTTCACCAACTCTAATTTATCGCCACAAGAAGCAAGCATGCCAAGCCCCAACACAAGGGCAAGAGATAGTTTATATAGTTTCATTTTGTATAATCTATTAATGTTTTACATGATGAATTGAATATATCTGCAAGCCATTAGAATGTAAAGTGAAGGCCAAACATCACACTGCGTGCACTCGGGAAAGAACAGAAATTATAGCCTGGAGTAAAGGTTCCACCTGCATAGTCAACGTTATAACCATGGTATTTGGTGAAAGTATAGAGGTTTTGTGCCGAGATATAGGCACGCACACCACTGACAAGACCACCAAACCACTTATTAGGGAAATTGTAACCCAACTCTACATTAGCAATCTTCCAATAGGCTGCATTCTGTATTTTGCGCGAACTGAAGAGGTCGTTCCACCCCAAAGTTGCATTATTGGTCACATAGGTGCGGGGCACATCCGACAGATAGGTTGCCCCATCTTCCGAATAACGGTTGGCATCAAGCATGTCCACCGATTTGTTTCCCCAGCCATAGCAAGAGTTCAGACTATTGTAGATATCATCAGACACATGATAGTTGAGCGCACCATAGGTAGAAACATTCAAGTCAAAGTTCTTGTATTCCAACCGGACATTCACTCCAAAGTTCACCTTGGGAAGTCCGCTTCCCAAAACGACTTGGTCGTTTTCATCAATCTTGCCGTCAGGAACTCCGTTCGGCCCACTTACATCTTTATACAGGCAATCACCGATATTGGCTCCTTGCTGCGTAGCATGATTGTCTAAATCTGCCTGTGTACGGGCAATGCCTTCATACACCCAGCCATAGAATTTGCCGATTTCGCGCCCCACATATGTAGCATATGCGCCCGTGATATATTTGTCTCCAAATCCCAAAGAAGTGACCTTATTCTTCAACGTGCTCAAATTGGCACCGATTTCATACTTCAGCGCGTGGTCGCGATTGCGGTAAGTAGCCGAGAATTCAAAGCCACTGTTATCCATAGAAGCCGCATTCATCGTCACCGATGTATTGGAAACGCCAGCTTGTTCGGGCACAGGAACACCATAGAGCAAGTCTTCCGAGCGGTTCTTATACCATTCGGCAGTGAACTCCAAGCGGTTGTTGAACATGGCAACATCAATTCCAACGTTCGTCGTTTTCTTCTTTTCCCAAGCTATGTTCTGATTCACAAAGGTTGAGACAGCCGACCCCGACACCGGTTTATTATTGAAACTGTAGGTCATATTGTTGCGTGCCATGGTTGCCATGTATTGATATTCGCCGATATTCTCATTGCCAAGCACACCATAACTGGCACGAACCTTGAACATATTGACCACATCTCGACTGATAGGAAAAAACTTTTCCTTGTCAAAACGCCAACCTAATGACACCGAAGGAAACGTTCCCCAACGGATAGCTCGCGTCAGACGGGAGCTTCCGTCACGTCGAACGACCAATGAAAGCAGATATTTTTCATCGTAGTTGTAGTTCAAGCGACCAATGAAAGAACTCAAGGCATGGGCAAATTCAAAGGACTCGGCATACTGTTTCTTACTGTTTTGCAGCTGTAGGAAATAGGGTTCGTTCATATTAATACCCTGCCCTGTCAACAAATCGGTATGCTCTTCCTCGTAGGTCTGACCCAACACGAGGTTGATGTTGTGCTTACCGACATGCCCATCATAAGTCAATGTGTTCTCAATCAAGGCATCTGTATAGTCACGGCTGCCTTTCGTGAGTCGCTCATTACTCTTATCCAAGTACACACGGTTGCTTTGTGCCCATGCCGAAATCCACGTAAAATCCTTCGCATGCGTCTTACTGTAAGAGAGGTTCAGATTGTAATGCAAGCTGTGGTTCTTGTTGTTAAGACCCAACATCTTGAACAAATCAACGTCAGCAGAGCCATTCCCCACGAAACGGTCTACCAAAGTGTTGCGCTGCAAGAGGTGATTCACGAGCAAAGGATTGGAAGCTGAGATGTCACCATGAATGTTATCATAGTACACTCCATACCCGTATGCATCGTATTTATAGCCATTTGCCAAGCCCACCTTGTCGTCAAGCACCCACGTTGAAGGGTCGTATGCCTTGATTGTAGGCTGCATCAACAGCGTTCCACGCAACACATTGCTCACGTCTCCATAAAGACCTTGCACGTATTCTGAGGCATTAGAGAGTCCCATATTATCCTGATTGGAATGCGAATAGACGAAACTCGTGCGGAACTTGATGAACTTCGTTTCCATAGTGTTGTTCACACGGGCCGTATAACGCTTGTAATTGGGGCCTGCACCCTCAAGAGTTCCCTTCTGTTGGAAGTAGTCAAGCGCGATATTATAGGTATTGTGTGCACCGCCACCGCTGAGGTTTACATTGTGATTCTGCCTGACTCCTGTCTTAAACACCTCGTTAAACCAATCGGTATCGGTGTTATCCATAAACTGATAACGCCCCGTTTCAGGGTTCAACTTATAGCCTCCGGGAATAGGAGTACCCGAGTTTGTACATGCCTGACCTATATACTGGCTGTATTGTTCGGCATTCATCACATCGTAAACACCACTCGAGATTTTATCAATACCCATGTAACCAGAATAATCAACCTTCAAAGGTTGATCTTTCTGACCGTTCTTTGTCGTGATGATAATCACGCCGTTGGCAGCTCGCGAGCCATAGATTGCACCAGCTGCAGCATCTTTCAACACTTGAATGGAGGCTATATCATTAGGTGAAAAATCGCGAATCGTCGTACCAACGGGCACACCATCGACCACATATAGAGGTGCTGTACTGCCGAAAGAACCGATGCCTCGAATTCTAACCATAGGGTCGGCACCCGGTTGTCCGTCTGTAGTGATTTGCACTCCTGGCACCTTTCCCTCAAGCATTGTTGATATATTCGAATTAGAAACCTTTTTCAAATCCTCGGCATTCACGATAGATACAGAGCCCGTAAGGTCGGCTTTCTTCTGCGTTCCATAGCCCACTACGACCACTTGGTCGAGCATTCTGTTGTCGGGCTCCAGTTGAATGGCTTCTATCACAGCGCGTCCGCGAACGGCAACCTCACGCGTTTTGTAGCCCACATAGCTCACGACAAGCGTAGCATTGGCGGGTGCTTCTACATGGAAGTTACCGTCAAGGTCTGTCACCGAACCACCTTTCAATCCCTTCAATGCCACATTCACACCGATAAGAGGTTCACCTTGCTCGTCAACCACCTTACCTTGGACTTTGATTGTCTGTGACTGCGTAACCGAAGCAAGCAATGTTGTCGGGTAGACAGCAAGCCCACCCACTGCGCTCAGGCATAGCATCACAGAGAATAATTGTTTTCTCATCTTTAGTTATATTTAGGTTATGAATAAAGTTCTATGCTGTTCTCGTGTTCTCACGGGAAGATGACTGTCGTCGGTTTTTAGTTAAACAGCTGTGCGCAAATTTAAGGATTGTCAGCAGACGTAAGGTGGACAAAAGAAATTATTAGGTGGACAAAAGGGGAATATGGAGAAGATAAGCATATATATAAACGAGTGAGGGGAGTTTTTTTGTGATAAGTTTGGCAGTTCCAAAAGAAAGCCTTACCTTTGCACGCGATGATAAAAAGTAATCATATATATTATAAAGGTGTGAAGCCGATGCAAAGAAACTTTGATTTCTCTGCATCTTTTAACGCTTATTATTTGGTTAATCCAAATAATTTGCTAACACACACACACACACACACACACAC
>NZ_JH594502.1:396115-456783 GCF_000243015.1 Segatella maculosa OT 289 | reverse complement strand
GTGTGTGTGTGTGTGTGTGTGTGTGTGTGTGTGTTAGCAAATTATTTGGATTGACCAAATAATAAGCGTTAAAAGATGCAGAGAAATCAAAGTTTCTTTGCATCAGGCTCACACCTTTATAATATATATGATTACTTTTTATCATCGCGTGCAAAGGTAAGGCAAAATTTCGGAACGGCCAAATAATCGGTCAAGAAATGTTAGAGACACTCATTCCATTTTGATGAAATAAACGGCCACACTTTCGTGCAATTCAACTTTAATTGCTAATTTTGCAGCGACAAGACTGCACCCGTGGGACCCCCACATATAAAAAAGGAACATGAACGAGATGATTAGAATCAAAGACATTGCTGAACGGGCGGGCGTTTCTGTGGGAACGGTAGACCGAGTGCTCCACAAGCGCCCCAACGTGTCGGCCCCGGCACGGGAGAAAGTGGAGCAGGCCCTTAAGGAGATGAACTACCAGCCCAACATGTATGCAAGTGCGCTGGCACACAACAAATCCTACACTTTCTATCTTTTCATTCCTAAGCACGAACAGGAGGCTTACTGGGAGGAAATCGAGGAGGGCGCGAACAAGGCCATGGAGGCGCGGCGCGACTTCCACATCGACGTAAGGCTCGTTTATTACGAACGCTTCGACAATGCGTCGTTCAGGCAGGAAAGCAAAGCATGCCTTGCACTGCGGCCCGACGGCGTGATTATCGTGCCGGCCGAGCCTGCAGTCACACAAGAGTTCACGGACGCCATGCATGAACAAGGCATTCCTTTCGTTATGCTCGACTCTTATCTGCCGGCACTCCGTCCGCTGTCGTTCTACGGTCAAGACTCATTCAGCAGCGGATATTTTGCGGCAAGAGTCCTGATGATGGAAGCTGCCGGGGCGCAGGAAATCATGCTAATGAAACAGATGAAGAACGGGAGCGTGGTCAGCAAGCAACAGGCGAACCGCGAAGTGGGGTTCAGACATTACATGGAAACGCATTACCCGGAAGTGAGCATCAACGAAGTGAATCTACCGCTCGACGATACGAAAGATGCCTACGCCGCAATCCTCGAAGACTATTTTACCCGGCATACGCTCACCCGGCATTGCATCACGTTCGGCTCAAAGGCACATCTCGTAGGCGAGTTCCTGCAAAGGACCAACCGTGCAGACGTTCACATCATGGGCTACGACATGGTGGGCAAGAACGCGGAGTGCCTCAAGAAAGGCAGCATCTCCTTTCTGATTGCCCAACACGCCTACCAACAAGGTTATTCCTGCGTCGAGGCACTGTTCAGGACCATCGTGCTGAAAAAGGAGGTTCAGCCTGTAAACTACATGCCCATCGAGCTCATTATGAAGGAAAACATCGACTTTTATCGACGAACACAACTATAAAACAAACAAATATACTACAACCAATCAACATGAAACAAACTGCTTACTTACAAATCAACAAGGCCGACACGGTCGTCGTCTGCCTTCGCCCTATCGACAAAGGAGAGACACTGGAAATCGGCGGGCGACGCATCACGGTACGCCAAGACACGCCTGCCGGACACAAGATTTTACTGCGTGACACGGCAAAAGGAGAGAACATCATCAAATACGGCTACCCTATCGGCCATGCAAAAGAAAACCTCGAAGCGGGTGAATGGGTCAACGAGCACAATATCGGGACCAATCTTGCGGGCACGCTGAACTATGAATACAAGCCCGTGAAAGAGGTGCTCGACATTAAAGATGAGCACAGGACTTTCAAGGGATACGTCCGGAAGAATGGTGAAGTGGGTGTGAGGAATGAAGTCTGGATAGTCCCGACGGTGGGTTGCGTGAATGGCATAGCCGAACGTCTGGCAAAGCAACTGGAACAAGAGACTCGGCTCGAAGGCATCGATGCCGTGCATGCTTGGCACCACAACTATGGCTGCTCGCAATTGGGTGACGACCACGAGAACACGCGCAAAATACTTCGCGACATTTGTCTGCATCCTAATGCCGGTGCCGTACTGGTATTGTCGTTGGGCTGCGAGAACAATCAGCCCGAAGACTTCATGCGACTGTTAGGAGATTATGATGCCGACAGGATTCAGCTTCTTATAACCCAGAAGGTCGAGGGCGACGAGATGGAAGAAGGAATGAAGCTCCTACGACAGCTCTACGCGAAAGCCGCACAAGACAAGCGTAGCGAAGTTTCCGTCAGCAAACTGCGCGTTGGTCTGAAATGTGGAGGAAGCGACGGTTTCAGTGGCATAACGGCCAATCCGCTTGTCGGCGAATTCTCAGACTGGCTGGTTGCACAAGGTGGTACGACCATTCTCACGGAAGTTCCGGAAATGTTCGGGGCAGAGACCATTCTTATGAACCGCTGTAAGACACCGCAGCTGTTTCAGAAGACCGTAAGCCTGATCAACGATTTCAAAGATTATTTTCTCAGTCATGGCGAACCCGTCGGCGAGAATCCTTCTCCCGGAAACAAGGCCGGCGGAATATCTACCTTAGAAGATAAAGCTTTGGGATGCACGCAGAAGTGTGGACGTGCCCCTGTCAGCGGTGTTCTTGAATATGGAGAACGCCTGCGACATAACGGACTGAACCTGCTGTCTGCCCCCGGAAACGATTTGGTCGCCGCCACGGCGCTGGCTGCGTCAGGTTGCCAGTTGGTGCTGTTTACGACGGGTCGCGGCACGCCTTTCGGCACTTTCGTCCCCACAATGAAGATAAGCACCAATTCCAATCTTTACAACACGAAGCGCAACTGGATTGACTTCAATGCGGGAGAGCTCGTGGAGGGAACGGATATGGACAGTCTCAGGAACCGCTTTACTGACAAGATTATCGCTACGGCAAGCGGCGATTTGGTCAGAAACGAAATCAACGATTACAGAGAGATAGCCATTTTCAAAAACGGCGTAACTTTATAAAACAAAGAATTTGAGTAATAAGAAAGGATTACTGGCCCTATCGCCACTCTTCATGCTGATTGCATTCATCGTGATGTTTACAATCTATTCCGTCGACAAAGGGAAAAACGAGCCTAATCTCTCGCTCTCTGTCGCTTTCATGCTGTCGAGTATCTATGCCATCATCATATCGGGTGGTCTTCCCATAACGAAAAGGATAGACATGTTCAGCCGGGGAGCCGGGGCCGGTAATCTGATGCTCATGCTTTGGATTTATGTCTTGGCCGGTGCGTTTGCTGCATCGGCAAAGAGCATGGGAGCCATTGATACGACCGTAAACTTCACGCTTCATTATCTGCCGTCGGACATGCTGTTACCGGGACTCTTTTTGGCGGCGTGTTTCATTTCCGTGTCTATCGGCACCAGTGTAGGAACGGTCGTGGCCTTGGTTCCCATTGCAGCTGGCATAGCCCACTCCACAGGCTTCAACACAGCTCTGATGACGGCTGTCATTGTTGGTGGAGCCTATTTCGGCGACAATCTTTCGTTTATTTCGGATACAACGGTAGTTGCAACACAGACGCAAGGCTGTGCTATGAAAGACAAATTCCGCGTGAACTTCGCCATCGTGGCACCGGCAGCCCTTATTATCCTCATTATTTATTTCTTTTTGGGAAACGAAATCAGTGCCCCAACCACAGTTCCTCCAGTCGAATATGTCAAGATGCTCCCCTATCTTATAGTTTTGATTACAGCTATTGCAGGCATGAACGTCATGGCCGTGCTTACACTGGGACTCTTCTTGTGCGGCATCATCGGCATGGCAACCGGTGACTACAATGTCTACAGCTGGTTCTCGGTCATGGGCGACGGCGTCCTCGGCATGGGCGAGCTCGTCATTATTGCGATGATGGCTGGCGGAATGCTGGAGATAATCCGTGAGAATGGTGGCATTGATTATATCATCGATAAGATGACTCGGAAAATCAACAGCAAACGTGGAGCCGAATTATCCATCGCAACGCTTGTCTCGTTTGTCAACATCTGTACGGCCAATAATACGGTGGCCATTTTGACTGTAGGTTCCATCGCAAAGAAGATAGGAGATAAATACGGTGTCGATAACCGTAAGGCCGCCAGCATACTGGACACTTTCTCCTGCTGCGTGCAAGGACTTATTCCCTACGGTGTCCAAATGCTGCTGGCCGCAGGATTGGCCGGGGTGAGCCCTATACAAATCCTCTCCTACCTTTACTATCCGATGGCCATTGGCGTAGCGGCCTTGATGTCAATTCTGCTGCGGTATCCCAAGAAGTTCTCCTAACCTGTCCCGTCGTTCTATGCATATCATCTATCGCAATCTTTTTACGAAACTCAGGATTGACAACTTTCAAACCCAAGAACGGTTGGAACCCATGTCAAGGTTCAAGATAAGAAAGCTCATGGCAATCATGAAGCATATCGCCGACATGCCGGCCGGAGAAATTGCCTTATCAAATCCGATACTGAACAGACGATTGAAGAAAATACAGCGAGAGGAGCCGCACGCCATCGATACTTCCATCGAAACCATCTATCTCCTGCGCATCATCGTCAGCAATGTCAATGCAACGATGAATTACGGAATGCCCGTCCGCGGCATTATACAATTGGGGCAATACTTGCGCTCACGCGGCGACAAGGTCGACTTCGTGAAACTGGAGCTTTGGCTGGCAAAACTGCACATCGCGCGCTTGGCACAGCTTCAAGGAAGTGTCCTCACCAGCCTTTTGGGATTCAGCAAAGACGAACTTCCTTTCGTGAAGCGGATAGAGCGGAATGCCGTTCCGCTGACCCTCCGTTCCATCAGCAACATCGAACGTGACGAAGCGCAACACGCCGGACAAGATAATGACCTCCCTCCACACAACACCCGAAAATTGCTATGCCGAAACATAAGCTATCTTACTTATGCCCCCATGGAGACCATCGGCAATCTGCTGTCGAATTTCTCAAAAAGTCTTCCGAAAATTGAGGAATAACGCGAGTTTTGATATGAGAATTTTGATCTCCCGATTCGATTTTCCCTACTTTCTTCCCGGAGTTTTATAACAAATGCACGTGCAGAATAAGCAAAATAAAATTAATTTATTTTGCCATTATGCCTTTTTAGGGTAATTTTGCAGCCATGAGTTTCAAGAAGACATACACGGCCCTCCTACTCGCGCTCCTCTCCACAACGGCAATGAAGGCGCAGGACTACATTCAATGTGAAGACACGTGCACCCATGTGCATGGAATCGACTTGAGCCACTATCAGGGAGACGTGTTTTGGGAAACGCTGGGCGAGAACTCCAAGATGGCCTACGTCTATCTGAAAGCCACCGAGGGCGGCGACCATATCGACCGGAAATACGAGCGCAACATCGAACTGGCACACAAATACGGACTGAAAGTTGGCTCATACCACTTTTTCCGGCCCAAGACCGACCTCGCTCTCCAACTGCGCAACTTCACCACCCAATGCCAGCCGGCCAAGCAAGACCTCATCCCGATGATCGACATCGAGACAAAGGGCGGCCTCGACACCGAAGCCTTCTGCGACTCGCTGTTCAAATTCATCACCATGGTAGAAAAGGCCTACAACCAGAAGCCGCTGCTCTACACGTTCGTCAACTTCTACAACAACTATCTGCAAGGCAAAATCAACGGCTACAAGCTGATGATTGCACAATACACCGACCGTACGCCCGTCCTGGCCGACGACCGCGAATATACGTTGTGGCAATACACCGGAAAAGGCCGCATCAACGGCATCAACGGCTATGTGGACAAAAGCCGGTTTATGGACCGCCACAGCCTGCGCGAAATAAGATTCAAACACTGACAATAACCTTTATAACAACAACAGTATGGCAATAATAAAATGTCCGGAATGCGGGAACCCTGTCAGCGACAAGGCTCCCATTTGTCCCAAATGTGGTGTGGAAATAGCAGGGAAAATCAAGCCCGCAACGACGACTCCTCCGCCCGTTCCCCCAACGTCGGAAACCGACAGACCGCAACGGCCCGACAACGAGAAAAAGAAAAAAGACACGAAGAACCTGCTCATCATTTGCCTCGTCATCGCACTGGTCGCCTGCGCCGCAGGATTCTATTTCTATCACGATGCACAGGCCGGCAAGGAGCAAGACGAATACGAATATGCCATGAGGTCGTCTGACCCCGCCGTGCTGCAGGCCTACTTGGACACCTTCACCGATGCCCCGAGAGCGCACATCGACAGCATTCAGGCCCACCTGACGGTGCTCATGCAGAGCGACAGAGACTGGACAAACGCCTTGGTGAGCAACTCGAAGTCGGTCTTCGAAGACTATCTTGCAAACCATCCCAACTCTCCCTACAAAGCCGAGGCTGAGCACAAGATCGACTCGCTCGACTGGATCACCGCCTCGACGACCAACACGCCCGATGCCTACAACAGCTACCTGCAGCGCCATCCCAACGGAGAATACGTGGACGAGGCTAAAGACGGCATCAAAAACGTGAATGCCAAGACCGTGCAACCCGAAGAGAAAACTATGATCGCCAGCCTCTTCCGCCACTTCTTCCAAAGCATCAACTCGCGCGACGAAACCGCACTGACAAGCACCTGCGAAAGCATCATGACCTCGTTCCTCGGCAAGTCGGACGCCACCCGAAGCGACGTGTCAACATTCCTCAACAAACTGTGGAAAGACGACATCACCAACATGAACTGGCGCATCAACAACGACTATTCCATCGACAAGAAAGAAGTGGGCGAGGGCGAATACGAATACACCGTGAAATTCTCCGCCGTCCAGCTGAAAGAGTCTGAAGACGCATCGAAGAGCGGCAAGAGCACTTTTCGCATCAGCGCAAAAGTCAGCCCCAACGACAAAATCAGCTCGTTCAACATGGTCAAGATACTCGAATAACATTCGAATCCAAACCGATTATTCGCTTTTCCCGCATGCGCAAGCCTCAAAACGAATAAAATATAGCTTGCGCACCCGGGCGAAGGTCTCAAACGTAAACATGTGTTAACTGCGCAACGTGCGCAAATCCCGCCCATTAAGCTGCGTTAACATTGTAGGGGTACGAAAGTCTCGCCTGTTAAGCTGTGTTAACATCGTAGGGGTACGAAAGTCCCGCCTGTTAAGCTGTGTTAACTGCGCACAGGGCGCAAGTGCCAAAACGAAAGAAATATTGATTGCGCCCCGGGGCGCAATCTTTTTTATGACTGATTTGGAGTAATTCTTCCCTTAAGAACTTATACCAGATGCCCCGAGTGCCGCGGGAAAGCCTCTCACAGCTTTCTTAGCGCGGCCAGCAGTTCCTGATTCTCGGATTTCGTCCCGATGGTGATGCGCAGGCAATCGTCGCAAAGCGTGATGCGCGTACGGTTGCGCACAATGATGCCTCGGTCGACGAGATAATCGTAGATGCCCTGTGCATCGGTGACCCGTGCAAGGAAGAAGTTGGCTTCCGTGGGATATACCTTCTTGCAAATGGGAAGGTCTGCAAAGGCCTGCATGACGCGCGTGCGCTCTTGCTTGATGATGGAGACCCATTTGTCCACGGCGAACGGGTCTTTCAGTGCATCGATGGCCTGTCGCTGGGTCAACGCATTGACGTTGTAGGGATATTTCACCTTGTTGAACAGGCCGATAATATCCTTAGAGGCAAAGGCCATGCCCAGTCTGATGGCCGCGCAACCCCACGCCTTGCTCATCGTGTTGAGCACGATGAGGTTGGGGTGGCTCGCCAATTCATGTCTGAACGGGCGGGCGTTGGCAAAGTCGCTATAGGCTTCGTCGATGATGACGATGCCTTGGAACATCTGCAACACTTTTTCTATCGCCTCACGGTCGATCAGGTTTCCCGTCGGATTGTTGGGCGAGCAAATCCACATCAGTTTCGTGTGCGCATCGCAGGCTCCTAAAAGTTTGTCTGCTGTTATCCGATAATCGGCATCAAGCAACACGGGCCGGTATTCCACGTTGTTGACATCGGCGCACACCTCGTACATGCCGTAGGTGGGTGCGATAGCCACGACATTGTCGATGCCGGGTTCGCAGAAGATGCGATAAGGCAGGTCGATGGCCTCGTCGCTACCGTTGCCCAAGAAGATGTTCTCTGCCGGAACACCCTTTACGGCAGCGAGCAACTGCTTCAATTCCTGCTGCAAAGGGTCGGGATATCTGTTGAACGGCTTATTGTAGGGGTTCTCGTTCGCATCGAGAAACACGGTGGCCGAACGGCCCGAGAACTCGGTTCTGGCACAGCTGTAGGCGGCCAAACGCCATATATTGGGGCGGCAAAGTGCCTTGATTTCTTTCATCTTGTGCCTGCTTTAGGGGTTGGTGTCATTGATTCTGATGCGCATCGCGTTGGCATGGGCCTCCAACTGTTCGTTCTCTGCCATGCACACCACGGCCTTTCCGATGCTCCGGACGCCTTCACGCGTCAGGTGTTGGAAGGTAATCTTGCGATTATAGCTGTCGAGATTCACGCCGCTGTATGCCGTCGCATGGCCGTGCGTGGGCAGGGTGTGGTTGGTTCCGCTGGCATAATCGCCTGCACTCTCGCAGGCATAGTTCCCCAAAAAGACACTTCCCGCATTCGTGACTTGTTTTGAAAGGTTTTCGGCATCTTCGACAGCAAGGATGAGATGCTCGGGTGCGTAGGCATTGCTCAGGGCCATGGCCTCATCGGTGTCGTGCACCAAGACGAACCGTGAATGTGTCAACGTCTTTTCGGCCATATCCTTGCGGGGCAGCCGTTGCAATTGCTTGTCGGTTTCGCTTTCGATGGCCAGCAAAGCTTCTTCCGAAGTGGCAATCAAAAGCACTTGTGAGTCGGTGCCATGCTCGGCCTGCGAGAGAAGGTCGGCCGCAACGTATGCGGGATTGCACGTGTCGTCGGCGATGACGCACACCTCCGACGGGCCCGCGGGCATATCAATGGCAACATCATGCAAGCTCACCTGTTGCTTGGCCGTCATGACATATTGGTTACCCGGCCCGAAAATCTTATAGACTTTCGGTACGCTCTCCGTACCGTAGGCCATGGCTCCGATGGCCTGCACGCCTCCAATCTTGAATATCTTGTCAACGCCGGCAATCTTTGCAGCCATCAGAATGGCCGGGTTCACCCTGACGTGACTATCGGGTGGCGTGCAAAGCACAATCTCCTTACAGCCTGCAATCTTTGCGGGGGTGGCCAACATCAGCACCGTTGAGAAGAGGGGAGCCGTTCCGCCGGGGATATACAACCCCACTTTCTCGATGGGCACGCTCTTTTGCCAACAGGTGACACCGCGTGAGGTTTCAACCTTAGTGCTTTCAAACTGCTGTGCCCGATGGAACTTTGCGATATTGCGATGGGCCAACGCCAAGGCTTCCTTCAGTTCAGACGAGACGAGTGTCTCGGCCGCATCCATTTCTGCTTTACTGACGGCGAGGTCTTGCAAAACGGCATGGTCGAACTGCTGCTCATAGCCTTTCACGGCCGCATCGCCATGCTCCTTGACATGGGCCAGCACTTCTGCCACAACAGCATTGAGCTGCGAGACGTCGAGTTGCGGACGCTTCACAAGGTCTCCCCACTCGGCACGTGCCGGATATTTAATGATATTCATGCTTATAGAATCATCTTTTCAATAGGCGTAACCAAGATACCCTGCGCACCCAACTCTTTCAGTTTGCCGATAATCTCCCAGAAGCTTTTCTCATCGAGAACCGTATGAATGGAGCACCATGTCTCATCGGCCAGCGGAATAATCGTTGGACTCTTGATACCCGGGAGCACTTCGGCGATGGCTTTGATGTTGCTCTTGGGTGCATTCATCATGACATACTTCTTGTCTTGCGCCGAGCGCACAGCCCCGAAGCGGAACAACATCTCGTTAAGTATCTTGTGTTTCTCTTCGTCCAGTTGCCAATTGGCTATCAGTACGGCCTCGCTCTTGGTAACCACCTCCACTTCGCGCAGGTTATTGCTCACCAACGTGCTGCCCGAACTGACAATATCAAAGATGGCATCGGCCAACCCTATACCCGGACTAATCTCCACACTGCCCGTGATGACATGAATGTCGGCATTGATGCCGTTCTTCTTCATAAACTTCGAGAGAATGACGGGATAAGAGGTGGCTATCTTCCGGCCATTGAACCAACTGAGCCCCGGATAGCTCACATCTTTCGGAATGGCTAAAGACAAACGACACTTGCTGAAACCGAGCCGGTCGATGATTTGGGCGTTCTCGTCACGCTCCATGAACTCGTTCTCACCCACAATACCGATGTCGGCCACACCGCTTGCCACACTTTGCGGAATATCATCGTCTCTGAGATAAAGGATTTCGAGCGGAAAGTTGGAAGCCTGCACCAAAAGGCTACGCTTGTTGGCATTTACTTTGATGTCGGCCTCGGCCAGCAGATGCATCGTGTCGTCATAGAGACGACCTTTTGATTGTATAGCAATACGTAACATGTTGCGTCGTGATTGAATGAAAAATACGATGCAAAAGTACGCTTTTCTAAAGATATTTGCAAATAATGTTGTAATTTTGTGCCCCATAGGGGCTTATTCCTTATATATTATAAGAAAGCATCAACGTTTATGCGCTATTTATTGATTGGGTTAACGGCGGGCCTACTGACGGTGGCAATGCTGGCATCATGCAACGGAAAGAAAGAAAAGGTGCTGACGCCTTGGGGAGAGGAAGTCGGCAGCGAAGACTCCTTGCCCAAGCAAGGCAGCTTCACGCTGACAGACATTCAGAGCAACGGCGAGCTCATCGTGCTCACGATGTCGGGGCCCGAGACCTATTATGACTACAGAGGCCGCGGAATGGGACTGCAATACATGCTGGCCGAGAAGTTCGCCGAGAAGTTAGGCGTTTCGCTCCGTGTAGAAGTCTGCAGAGACACGCTCGAGCTCGTGCGCCGCTTGCTTGCCGGCGATGGCGACCTGATAGCCTTTCCGCTGCCACGCGGTTATAAGCACATCGAATACTGCGGCGCAAAGATGGAAGCACAGCACGCACAATGGGCCGTCAGGCAGCACAACGAAGAACTGGCCGACTCGCTGAACAGCTGGTTCCGCCCCCGCATGATTGCTGAGCTGAAGAAAGAAGAGGCCTTCCTTTTGTCCACACGCAGCGTGACGCGCCACGTCTACTCGCCGATGCTCGACCGCTCGGGCGGCATCATCTCGCGCTGGGACATTCACTTCAAGCAGTATGCCCCACTTGCCGGCTGGGATTGGCGACTCATGGCAGCACAATGCTATCAGGAGTCGACCTTCGACCCACAGGCACACTCGTGGGCCGGAGCCTACGGACTGATGCAAATCATGCCCCGGACGGCCGACCACTTGGGGCTTCCCCGCGAAGACCTGTACAACCCCGAGCGCAACATCGCCGCAGCAGCCAAATATATCCGTGAACTGTCAGACCGGTTCTCCGACATTGGCAACCCCATCGAAAGGTGCTGTTACGTGCTGGCAAGCTACAACGGAGGCTTCTTCCACATTCGCGACGCCATGGCCTTGGCGCGCAAGCAAGGCCGGAACCCCAACCGCTGGAGCGACGTCAGGGAGTATGTGCTGCGCCTGAGCACCCCGGCCTACTACAACGACCCCGTCGTGAAATACGGCTACATGCGAGGCAGCGAGACCGTCAACTATGTCAACCGCATCATCGACCGCTGGGCGCAATACCGCGGCTTTACGCATGGCGGAAGCACCGGCACGATGGGCGGCAGCTTCAAGGGCTTCGGCGACGGTTTCGGCAACATGAAGCCCTCGCGTGCCAAACATCACAACCGCTTTAAGCTGTAGCCGCTCGGCAAGGCCCGTCCGCCCGTTCCACTTCCATAACTATCCTCACTCTTCCTTAAGCAGTAGTCGCCCAGCAAAGCGTATCTCCATGCGCTTTGCTATAAGGATATCGGGTTTCCCGCCACGGTGGGAAAACATTCCCGCCACGGTGGGACATTATTCCCGCCATGGTGGGACGCTATTCCCATCATGGCGGGAAACCAAGCATTATACTATCAGGCAAGGAGAACTCCCTATGCAAAAGGCGCAGCATCTACGTAGGGAATAAGAGAAAACCTCTATGCGGGGGCGCACTGAGATGGACGTTATCCGACAACAAAAGAGGGCAGGTATCGCTACCTGCCCCCTCGAATCAATCATCTGCGGTTATTCTGATACTTTAACCACCTTATAGTCTCGTTTTCCCGTCGGCCAAACGCCTTTGATAATCAGCACGGGATCTTTGCTCGTCGATACGCTCTTCACGAGCTCCTGCAGGTCAGAGATGCTCTTCAGCGGCATGTCGTTGGCATATTGCATGATGAATCCTTGGCCGATGCCGCCGTCTTTAATGGCTCCCTTGCCCACTTTGGTCACTTCGAGTCCGAAGCCCAAGTCGTATTCCTTCTTCTGTTGCTCCGTTATGGGGCGGAAGCTTGCGCCGAGCACATCGAGGTCGGCCGTCTTGATGACCTTCGTGTTGCCTTGCGCGTTCTTCAAGGTGACGGTCTTGCTCTTCTTTGCCTTGTTGTGGAAATAGGTCAGCGTGACTTGCTCGCCCGGCCGTTTCTTGGAGAGCAGTTCCTGCAGTTCGGCCATCTTCGTGATTTTCTTGCCGTCGGCCTCGACGATAACGTCGCCCTTGACGATGCCGGCTGCCGAGGCAGAGCTGCCTTCGACCACCTCGGCCACGTAGACGCCTTCGTTCGTTCCGAGGTCAACCGTCTTGTTGTCTTCCTTCTGTGCGTTGATGTAGTTCAGCACATCGCCTCCCTTGATGCCCAGCACAGCACGCTGCACGGTGCCGTATTGCTTGAGGTCGTCCACCACCTTGTTCATGATGGTGGTTGGAATGGCAAAGCCGTAGCCGCTGTATGAGCCCGTCTGCGAGTAGAGCATGGCATTGATGCCCACGAGTTCACCCTTGACATTGACCAATGCGCCGCCGGAGTTTCCGGGATTGATGGCTGCATCGGTTTGTATGAAGCTCGATATCTGCGGTCCGTTGGTGCCTTCTCCGCCCATGGAACGGGCCTTTGCGCTGACGATGCCTGCCGTTACCGTTGAACTGAGGTTGTAAGGATTTCCCACTGCGAGCACCCATTCGCCTACTTTCAGGTTGTCGCTGTCGCCGATGGGCAGCGTCGGCAGGTTCTTACCATTCACTTTTATCAGTGCAAGGTCGGTGTTGGGGTCGGTTCCGATGATGCGGGCAGAGAACTCGCGGTTGTCGTTCAACGTAACCGTCAGTTCATCGGCACCGTTCACCACATGATTGTTGGTCACGATGTAGCCGTCGGGGCTGATAATCACGCCGCTTCCCGTGGCTTCTTTCTTCGGGGTCTGCACTCTGCGCTTCTGCGTTCCGCCGTTTCCGCGGTCGGGATTGCCGAAGAAGCCGAACGGACCGAAGAAGTCGCTGAACGGATCTTCCTCTACTTCCACCGTTTGCACCTTGGAATTTTGCACATACTTAATATGAACCACTGCGGGGAGTGCCTTCTCCGCAGCATAAGTCAGGTCTACCGGCTGCCCTGCGGCAACGGATTCGATGGCCGGAGCCGCATTCGCTTTGATGAAAGCTCCGGCAGAAAGGCCAAGTGCAGCTATGCACATGGCACTAAAAACATACTTACCATACATTTTCATAATCCTATTCTGTTAGTTTATATTTCAAGTTTCAACTTCTTACTTCTGCAAGTAATTGGTTGCAAATATAAAAGTAAAACCAAGAATATACATGAAAACCATTAATTCTTTATTCGATTTTAACTATTTGATTTAACACTTTAACGGCTCTTAAACGAGTCGTTTCCTTTTTTACACTTGTTAATCTGTAATCCATACGACTATCTAAAAGACACCAATGGCACGAAAAACTAACTATTTTCTACTATTGTGAATAAAAAACTTACTATTTGTTTGCATTTTAATCAAAAACATGTAACTTTGCAACCAAATAAAAAGAACGATATTTACTTAATCAATTAAAAGGAAAAAGATGATGAAAGCAGTAGAAGTTGTTGAAAAGCTGAGAAGCAGATTCCCTAATGAGCCGGAGTATATCCAGGCTGTCAGTCAGGTACTCGCTACCATTGAAGAGGAGTATAACAAGCATCCGGAGTTCGAGAAGAGCAATCTTATCGAGCGTCTTTGCATTCCCGACCGACTCATTGAGTTCCGTGTCACATGGGTAGACGACAAAGGCAACGTGCAAACCAACATGGGCTACCGTATCCAACACAACAATGTTATCGGCCCATATAAAGGCGGACTGCGTTTCCACCGGTCGGTGAATCTTTCTATTTTGAAGTTCCTTGCCTTCGAACAGACCTTCAAGAACTCGCTGACAACGCTCCCCATGGGAGGCGCAAAGGGCGGTTCCGACTTCTCACCCCGTGGAAAAAGCAATGCAGAAGTCATGCGTTTCTGTCAGGCTTTTATGAATGAACTCTACCGACACATCGGCCCTGACGAAGATGTTCCGGCCGGAGACATCGGTGTCGGCGGCCGCGAAGTGGGCTACCTCTTCGGACAATACAAGAAACTGACGCATCAATTCGTGGGGATTCTCACGGGTAAAGGCCAAGAGTTCGGCGGTTCTTTGATTCGTCCCGAGGCCACGGGATACGGCAATGTCTACTTTCTTGAGAACATGCTCAAGACACGTAACATCGACCTGAAAGGCAAAACGGTACTCGTTTCGGGTGCAGGAAACGTGGCACAATACACGATTGAGAAACTGCTTCAGCTGGGTGCGAAGCCGCTTACATGCTCCGACTCCGACGGTTACATCTACGATCCAGACGGAATCGATGAGGAAAAGCTCGCTTACATCATGGAATTGAAGAACGTGGAGCGTGGCCGTATTAGAGAATATGCCGAAAAATACGGTGTGAAATACGTCGAAGGAGCCAAGCCTTGGTTTGAAAAGGCCGACATCGCCACGCCATGTGCCACGCAGAACGAAATCAATGAAGAGGCTGCAAAGGCACTCGTGGCCAACGGAGTGATTGCCGTCACCGAGGGAGCCAACATGCCTACCACGCCCGAAGCAACGAAAGTGTTCCAAGATGCCAAGATTCTTTATTGCCCGGGCAAGGCTTCCAATGCCGGAGGTGTGGCCGTTTCGGGACTCGAAATGAGCCAGAACTCGGAGCGGTTGAAGTGGAGTCGTGAAGAAGTTGACAACAAACTCCGCAATATCATGGACGATATTCATGCCAACTGCGTGAAATACGGCACCGAAGCTGATGGCTATATCAACTATGTGAAGGGGGCTAACGTTGCCGGCTTCCTGAAAGTTGCCAAGGCAATGATGGCGCAGGGCATCGTCTAAGCCCAGTATTCAGCACCCCATCGACAAGCGGATAGAAACCGAAACGGGCTTCTATCCGCTTTCATTTGGCCTGTATTTCAATCTCCCTCCACTCGTCTTGCATACCGAAATAAGGCATACCGGACAGCAAAATCATGGGCGAAGCATGCGGATATGACGGAAAAATAGTGTAAATTTGCAGCACAACAAAACAGTATATCGGCAATCATGAAGAAATCCACATGGCACAAACATCATAAATGGCTGGGCATTGTCCTCGGCTTCTTCTTGTTGATGTTCTGCCTTTCGGGGCTTGTTCTCAACCATCCCACCCTCTTTTCCGCCCTCAACGTGAGCAGGAAGTACCTTCCCGCGAGCTATCAATACCGTCAATGGAACCAAGGTTTGCTCCGAGGAAGCCTCAAATGGCACGACCATATCATGCTTTATGGCAACAACGGAATATGGCTGACGGACAGCACGGCAACGACTTTCAAGGACGACAATCAAGGGTTTCCGTCGGGCACAGACCACAGAAACATTCGAGGCTTGGCCCTATTGCCGGGCAACAGACTGTTCGCCGCGGGCCAATACGGGCTTTATGAACGTACGGGGCAACGCTGGACGCACATCAGTCTGCCCAAAGATGAGGACGAAAAGCTATGCGATATCACCGCTAAAGGCGACTCGTTGATTGTCACAAGCCGCTCGTTCGTCTATCTCGCCACCCCACCCTACCGCCAGTTCCGGCGCATCATGCTGCGCCCGGCAAGCCATTCCGACGGCAAAGTTTCACTCTTTCGCACGGTATGGCTGCTGCATAGCGGTGCGATTTTCGGCACGGTCGGCATCTTGTTCGTCGACTTCATCGCCCTTGTTCTCCTGTTTCTCTGCCTCACGGGCATTGCTTATTGGCTGCTGCCCAGCCGAAACAAGTCTCGATGGAGGCGGTTTCTGTCCGAATGGCACGACAAAATAGGGAAGATAAGCCTTGTCTTCACGCTCTTTCTCTGCCTCACGGGCTGGCTGTTACGCCCTCCCGCGCTGCTTGCCATCGCCTCGGGAAGGGTCCCGCCCCTGCCTTTTTCGACCTTAGACAACCCAAATAGCTGGACCGACCGACTGCGTTCGCTCCGCTATGATGCCGTGAAAGGCGACTGGTTGCTCTACAGTTCCGACGGATTTTACGTGCTTCAGACACTGCAATCTGCCCCGCAATCCGTGCCCGTTCAGCCTCCCGTGAGCGTCATGGGCATCAATGTCGAGACGCAAGATACCAACGGTTATTGGCTAATAGGCTCGTTCAGCGGCATGTATATTTGGGACCGAGCGACCGATATCATTGCCGATTACTACACCCATGCACCCGCCTTGCCAAACAACGGTATGCCTTTCGGAACGCATGCCATAGCAGGTTACACCAATGATTTTGGCGAACACGAACGCATTGCGGACTATAATGACGGCTGTCCCGGCCTGAATATGCCCCCAGAAATGCGAACGTTACCGATGTCGCTGCGCAATGTTTGCCTCGAAATCCACACGGGACGCATCTATACCTTCCTCGGGTCGGGTACCCTACTCTACATTTTCATCATCGGAATGGGCATCATCTGGTGCCTTTGGAGCGGTTGGAAGATACGCCATCAGGCGAGAAAAGCCCCCGAAGAAAGCGAAGGCAACAAGTAGATATTGCAAAAACTTATTGTCCGAAAAACGACTTTCGTTTTTGAAGCAGACTGCCTCTATCCAACCATCAAAACGGAATTACTTTTTTGTTTCAGCTATATTAGTGTGCAATATCAGCCATATTGCACGCTAATCTCAGCCATATTGCACGGTAAAATGGCTGAGATTGGAACGCGAGGTATAAGTCGTTGATTATCAATATCAATGAAACTCTAAACCGTTCGAATGTATGTAGGGACGCACGGCTCGTGCGTCCGCTCACATTATAGTTGACAGCTGACGTGTAAACGGGTGGATAAGTGGAATTGCTGCGCGTCCCTACATCGCCGATTTCACTGATACTCCGCTCGTAATCAAACGCATTTAAAATGGAAAATCGTTGCAGGAGACAAGCCCCCACAACGATAACACTCACCCAAGAAGCGGAAGATGAGGGATTCAAACCCCCGATACGCGGAAAGCGTATACCGGATTTCGAGTCCAGCGCATTCGGTCACTCTGCCAATCTTCCTGAAATGCTTTGCAAAAGTAATGAAAAAAGATGAAAGATACACATGATATGCAAACGGAAAACAGCGATTTAACAGACATTATACATTTGTTATTGGAACGAAAGCTTGTTCAATCGGCTCCTCAACTGGTCGGCTTCGCCCTTTCGAATGCGCAAAGTAATGCTGCATGTATTGTCAAACTGCTGACTGATGATGCGTGCCTGCATCTCTTTCACGACGTGCATCACCTCGTTCATCATTGGATAACTGAAATCAAACGTAACGATTTCTTCCACTTGCCGCAGCTCTATTGTGGCATGTGCAAGGGCATCAGACGCTGCCGTTTTATAAGCAATTATCAGCCCACCTGTGCCTAAATTCACGCCACCATAATAGCGAATGACGACGATAAGGACGTCGGTAAGCCCGCAACTGTTGATTTGTCCCAAGATAGGTTTGCCTGCTGTGGAACTCGGTTCGCCGTCATCATTGGCACGAAATACCGACCGTTCAGGGCCAAGTACGTAGGCATAGCAGCAATGACGGGCATCATAATACTTCTTTCTATAGGAAGCAAGAAGGGTTTTCACCTCGTCTACAGACGTAACATGATGCGCAAAAGCGAGGAATTTACTTCGTTTCTCGCTGTAAAATCCCTCGCCGAAGCCGTGTTCAGAAATGGTTTTATACTGATCTTCCGCCATTATTGCAATTGATGTATGACCAAACCGCTGCGCAGTTTAGGCTCAAACCACGTGGCTTTGGGCGGCATGATCTTCCCACTGTCGGCAATATCCATGATTTGTTGCATGCTGACGGGATAGAGTGCCAATGCCATTCGCATCTCACCGCTGTCTACTCGGCGGCGAAGTTCCTGCAAACCGCGCAGTCCACCCACGAAGTCGATGCGCTTGTCTGACCGCAAATCCTTAATACCGAGCAGTTCATCGAGAATCAATCTGCTGGAGATGTCTACGTCCAAGACGCCGATGGGGTTGCTGTCATCATAGGTTCCGGGCTTCGCTTTCAGGCTGTACCACTGCTTATCTATATAGAGTGAGAACTCATGAAGCTGGCGGGGGCGATAGTCTTCAGCCCCTTTCGGCACCACAGAAAAGTGCTTTTCGAGTGCATGCAGAAACGCTTCTGATGACAATCCGTTGAGGTCTTTCACCACACGGTTGTAATCCAAGATGGTCAACTGGCCGGCCGGGAAGCACACAGCCATGAAGTAATTGTAGGCTTCTGTGCCGGTATGCTGCGGATTTTGCTTGGCTTTCTCTGCCCCTACCAATGCAGCTGCGGCCGAACGGTGGTGCCCGTCGGCAATATAAAGAGCGGGCATACGGGCAAATTCGGCCGTAATTGTTACTATATCCACATCATTACCGATGACCCAAAAGCGATGACGAAAGCCGTCTATCGGCGCAATGAAATCATATTCGGGTGTGGTTTGGGCGTAACGCACAATCAGTTTGTTCAGAACTTCATTGTCGGGATAGGCAAAAAAGACGGGTTCTATATTGGCATTGCAGGCCCTCACGTGCTTCATTCGGTCTTCCTCTTTGTCACGCCGCGTCAGTTCGTGCTTCTTGATAACCCCATTCATGTAATCATCTACGCTTGCTCCGACGACAAGACCGTATTGCGTCTTGCCGTTCATCGTCTGTGCATAGAGGTAATACTGCTCCTTTTCGTCCTGCACGAGCCAGCCGTTGCGTTGGAATTTCACAAAGTTCTCGGTAGCACTTTCATAGACACGAGGGTCGTACTCACTGGTTCCGATGGGGAAATTGATTTCGGGTTTGATGATATGATACAGGCTTTTCTCATTGGTTCCGGCCTCCTCGCGTGCCTCTTCAGAGCTCAACACGTCGTAAGGTCGGCACTCGACCGCCTCGACGAGTGCTTTTGGGGGGCGCAATCCCCTGAAAGGTTTGATTTTCGGCATGATAAAAAATGGGATTAAACAGGCTGAAACAAAAAACTTCCAAGCCGACTGTGACAAGACAGGTGGCTTGGAAGGTTCCGAATAGCCGGTTTTATTTGTTCACTTGATACGTTGTGCAACCGTCGGCAAAGAATGCATTAATCTGCTTGGCTGCCGCAATACCGGCATTGATATTGGCTTCGGCAGTCTGTGCACCCATCTTTTTGGGCGTAGAGAAATAGCGGCCTTCAAACTGTTGGAAGTCAACATCGGCATCGGGTTTAATGTCTGTGATGTATTTCAAATCGGTTCTTTCGGCAAGAAGTTTCAGCAATTCGGGTTCGTTGATAACTTCTTTGCGGGCCGTATTGATAAGAATACCGCCCTTGGGCAGCAGATTCACCGTGCGATAGTCAATGCTCTTGAGGGTCTCAGGCGTTGCCGGAATGTGCAAACTAACAATATCACTGCTCCGGAAAAGCTCGTCCACACTTGCGCAGGCCCGTACACCAGCGGTCTCGATTGCGGCGGTCGGGCAGAAAGCATCATAGGCACAGACTTCCATTCCGAAGCCTTTTGCGATGCGAGCCACGTTGCGTCCGACGTTTCCAAAGGCCAGAATACCGAGGCGTTTCCCCTTTAGTTCACTGCCCGACTTGCCATTATAGAAGTTGCGAACGGCAAACACAAGCAATCCGAATACCAGTTCGGCAACGGCATTCGAGTTTTGTCCCGGTGTGTTTTCCGCCACAACATGATGTGCAGTGGCAGCAGCAAGGTCGATATTATCATAGCCTGCACCGGCACGAACCACGATTTTCAACTGCTTTGCAGCATCAAACACCTCGACATCCACCTTGTCCGAGCGGACAATCAAAGCATCTGCATCCTTAACGGCAGCGAGCAACCGCGCTTTCTCTGTATATTTTTCAAGCAGAACCAACTCGTGTCCCGCAGCTTCCACTTCTTTTTTGATTCCTTCTACAGCCGAGGCAGCAAAAGGTTTCTCTGTAGCGACTAATACTTTCATCGTCATTTCGTCTTTTAATGTTTAGCTTCAAAGTCTTTCATTGCCTGAATGAGCGCCTTCACGCCCTCCATGGTCTGTGCGTTATAGCAGCTTGCACGGAAGCCACCCACGGAGCGATGCCCTTTGATGCCTACTATTCCGCGCTCGGTAGCAAAGTCCAAGAACGGCTTTTCAAGCTCTGCATAGTCCTCGTTCATCACGAAACAGAGGTTCATCACCGAGCGTGAAGCCTCTTCAACCGTACCTTTAAAAAGCTTATTGCGGTCGATTTCGGCATAAAGTGCCGCTGCGCGCTCATGTGCCCGCTTGTCGGCAGCCTCCACACCTCCATTTTTTTTCAGCCAACGCAGGTTCTCCAACATCGAATAAATGGGCACAACGGGAGGCGTATTGAACATAGAACCCTTCTCCACATGCGTACGGTAATCAAGCATCGTGGGAAGTTCGCGCGGTGCTTTGCCCAAGGCATCGTCCTTCACGATGATAACCGTCACGCCAGCCATGGCGAGGTTCTTCTGTGCTCCGGCGTAGATGGCATTGTATTTGGCCACATCTACGGGCCTACTCATAATATCCGAGCTCATGTCGGCAACCAACGGAACTTTCACATCAAAGTCCTTGCGGCACTCGGTACCGTAAATCGTGTTGTTGGTACAAACATGCAGATAGTCGGCATCAGCCGGGACGTTCGCCTCGAAGCCTTTCGGATAGGAAGTATAGCCGCCATCGGCAGACGAAGCCACCTCGACGACCTCGCCGAAGAGCTTGGCCTCTTTCATAGCCTTCTTGGCCCACACGCCCGAATTCACGTAAGCTGCTTTCTTAACAAGGAAGTTGGCGGGTATTTGCATGAACTGCAACGACGCGCCGCCGCCCAAAAAGATGACCGAATAGCCTGCAGGAATATCGAGCAACTCCTTGAACAAGGCCACACACTCATCAACAACGGGCTGAAAGTCCTTGGCGCGATGACTGATTTCCATCAGCGAAAGCCCGCTGCCGTTGAAATCCAATAATTGCTTAGCGGTGTTCTCGATCACCTCGCGAGGGAGCATTGATGGGCCCGCATTAAAGTTATACTTCTTCATTTGGATATTTTTTTTAAGTTGTTTATAGCATCTTGTGTCTGAATTCCACGCTTGCGAATTTACACTTTTATTTTCATATAAACAAATTATTTGTCACGAATTCATTATTTTAAGCATAATTCTTTCATTATGTCAGCACACATGTCCGACACGTCACAGGAAACAAGACCTGCGTCCGGCTCTGTCGGCTCACGACGACAGCCGAAATGAAACATTGAATAAATCTTTACAATATAGCAGAGAATTCAAATTTGCTGCGTATTCTTTTCAAATTCTCTTATAAGACAATTTAAATTCCCTTATAAGACAATTTGAATTCTCTTATAAGCGAATTTTAGCACGCTATATACTACTGATTATCAATAAGTTATAAAAGCGATTTTTTGGCCCTAAATAAACATGAAAATTCTTTACTTTCCTTGGAATTCCATGCGTTCGTCGCTACCTTAGCGCACTTCCTCAACAACAGTCTTGATGCCTTTGAGCTTCTCGCCCTTGGTAAGCGCCAGCACCTGCCCCGCCTTTCGGCGACTCACGGCCACATAGGAATAGCGTTCGTTGACGTCGATGCGCCCGATCTCGTCGGCATGCAGGCCACCTTTTTTGCAAAGGAAACCGACAATATCTCCCTTGCTCACCTTGTCGCGCTTGCCTTTCCCGATATACAGCGTCACGTTCTTCGGCTGTGCCGGCCGAGAAAGTTCGTACGGGATAACAAAGTCTTCGACCTTAGCATCGACATAGGCCGGGATGGCCTCGCTATCGTTCAAGATAAAGAACGCCCGCCCGCTCTTATCCCACCGCGCAGTGCGCCCGACGCGATGGATATAGCCGTCTTCGCTCTCGGGAAGATGATAGTGGACGATATTGTCAATGTCTGGGATATCCAAGCCACGCGACGCTAAATCGGTGCTGACAAGAATGTTTGTGCTGCCATTGGCATACTTATAAAGTGCTGCTTCACGCTGCTTCTGCTCCATACCACCATGATACACGCTCACACCAAAGCCCGCTGCGCTCAGGAATTCCGCTGTCCGCTCCACGGCTTCCCTGTGGTTCAGGAACACAATGCTGCGCTGCTCGCCGAACGAGAGTAACAGCTTTTCCAACGTTTCGAGCTTATCCTTTTGCGGACTTTTCACCTTATATATATATACACGCTCAGGGACTTGCGCCTCAATAGGCAGGAAGTCGAGCCGTCGGAAATGCTTTTCAACGACATGTGCGTCGCCCAACTCTTCGGCAGGAGTGGCAGAAAGGAGCACGCTGCGCACCTCTTTCGGAAGCTTATCCAACAAAGCTTTCATCTCTTCATGGAAGCCCATCTCTAAGCATTTGTCGAACTCATCGAGAATAAGATAGCGAATGCTGCCAGCCAATATATTCGCTTTATAGAGATGATCGTTCAATCTTCCCGGCGTGGCAAAGACAATCTGCGGCTTTACCTCGCGCAGTTTGCGGTGCTCTTCCATCGTGGCTCGCCCACCATAGCAGGCCATTCCGCGCAAACCACTGCCCATGTTCTTCAACACCGTGGCCGACTGCAAGGCTAATTCGCGCCCGGGAACGACGACGACAGCCTGCACTTCATCGGACCGGACGTCCAACAATTCGGTCAAAGGCAGCAGATAAGCCAACGTTTTTCCAGAGCCTGTCGGAGAAAGAATCATCAGGTTTTCCTCACCGTGTAGCATACCTTCGATTACTTTCTGCTGCATTTCGTTGAGCCGGATGCCCAGCTTCGCGATGATGTTTTCTGTTTTCATAGCAACTTGTCTATTTCATCAAACTGCTTACCCATGTTCAGATTGAGGTAAATGGTATAGAGCGGCAGGGCCCATTTCTCCTTTTGTTGCGGGGCTAAAGCGCGGTATTTCTCAAGATAGGGCAAGGCTTTGCGGTAGAAATCCAATATCCGGTTGCGCGCTTTCTGGCTCACCTGCACATTCTTGTCCAGCTCTATAGCCTGATTAAAGAGGGCTAATCCCGCATTCAAATAAATGTCGGGCAAGGTATCGTTGTCAGCTATCAGTGCCTTATTAATGTCTAAACTCTCCTGATAGCGGCCCATTGTGAGCAGCAACGAGCCCTTGGCAAAACGAAATATCCTATTGGTAGAATCCACCTGCAAAGCCCGGTTACAAGTCTCCAATGCCTTTTCGTATGCATTCTCTTGGCCGTAATAGCTTATCAGATGCGGGAAAAAGAAAGGCGATGTAGGGAATTTCTCGAAACCTTCGCGTAGCGTCTGTACATATCTTGCCGTGTCTTTCTCCAGTTTATAGGTCTCAGCCAGATACTGCAGCAGGTAAACTTCGCGGGCAGTGTCTTTCAATGCCAAATAAACATGGCGCAAAGTCAATTGCGGTTGCTGCATCTTGTAACCGCAATACGTGGCCCAATAAGCCGCCTGTGGCATCAGTTTGTCCCACTCGCCATACCGGAAGCGGGCAAACATCGGCTTTGAAGCACAGGCAATATAAGTGTCGAAGAAATCAAAGGCATGCGCAAAGTCTTGCTTTTTCAGAAAGAACACACCGCCGTTGAACAGATTCGGGCGATATTGGTTCAGCACTTCCGCACTATGTTCGCGGTTCTTTAGCCTCACTCTTCCTTTCGTATCGGGAATCATTTCCAGCGAATCAAGCCCCTCGAGCGTTGCAAACATTCGCCTGCCCATAAGGAACAGGGCCGCTGTATCATACTTCTCTTTCAAATAGAGTTTTTCGTTTCCTTGCTCATATTGCTTCTGTTGGGCCTCAAAAAGCAACAGCCACACCTGCTCGTTCTTTCTTGAAACAGAGTCTTTCAGCAGGTCTGCCATCAATACCTCGGCTTTATCCAAGTTCTTTCCGCTTTTGATATAGTCTTTGGCTTGGGCGATAATCTTCTTCTGTCCCATGCCAACGAGTGGAAAACAAATTAAAATATTAATGATAACTCTCTTCATTCCTCTACAATCCTAATACCTTATTCACTTGATCAAGTATCTTCTTCCATTCAATCAACTGCCGGTTCTCATCAAGACCAGCGGTTCTGAGTAACCAATCTCTTGCCTCCTGATACAGCGCTTTTATCCGGTTGGCGTCGCTTTTGGTCAATTTATGCCGGTCGTCCTCCAAGCTGTCACGCAGTTCTTCGGCTTTCGAGACATAACAAATGCCCACATCATAGACCGCCTGCACATAGCTGCTATCAATCGCCACAGCCTCTCTAAAGCACGCTATGGCCTCGTCCCATTCCTTATTCTGCATGCTGATTTCGCCTTTCAAGGCCCATGCACGCTTGTTGTCGGGCCGTTTCTTGATTTCTTCTGCAGCAAATTCGGCCAGCTGCGTCCTATCTTTCAACCCCGAAAAATAGTCTATCAACATTTTGAAATACACGTCGTTGGTGGGTGCCATATCGTGTAGCTCAACCAAAGCCGTGATATATCTTGCGGAATCCTGCTGCGATTCGAGATGCGTCTTCATGCAATTGATTTTTATTTCAGCCGCGTCTTTAGCATAATTGGAGTCTTTCAAGGCCACATCGGCATAGCGTTCCGCTTCTGCAAAATCCTCTTTTCCATAGGAAAGTAGGCTGACATAATAGGCCACCAGCCCCATATTATCGTCTTTCCCTTGGAAAAGAGGCCACTCGACACAGTCCAAATAGAGTTTGAAAATCTCCATCGCCTCTTCATTTTTCCTTCGGCTGTATTCATACATTCCCGCATCTACCAACACAGAGAGGTAAGGTGAGAGCCTTTTCCCATTCATCATGCGATAGCGGGGACTGCTCTTTCCCTTCTTATCGGGTTTGGAATCGAAATAATCGCATATCACTGCGTCTTTCATCAACTGCACAACACCTTTATAATAAGCCGCAGTATCCTGCTTGACAGCAGAGAGTTCCTGTAATAATCCATCGATTTCAGCGTTCATCGTCTTGGCTGTGCGCCTTGCATTCTGCCCCACACACCGTGGAGAAAACAGTATGCAAAGTAACGAAAAGGATAAGATGACACAACGCTTCATAAGGAAAAATAAAGAAAAAGGACAGCATGCAGCCAAAGACTGCATGCTATCCCTTATAAAAGATATTACTTCGTCAACGCTTCCATCTCCTTGGTACGGCTGTCAGCAGCACCATAGAGACTGTAGTACACGGCATAAAGCGGATAGCTCCAATTTGCTTTCTCACGATTGGGATCGAGACTGCGGGCCTGCTCAAGGAATCCCTCGCTCTCTTTATACAGCTTCTGCTGCTCGTCCTTGTTGCCGTTGATAGCCCCAGCCTGTGCATTGAGACAGAAACCAAGGTAGGTCAAGACGATAACATTCTTACCATCCTTCGCTACGGACTTCTTAAAACAGTCCACGGCCTCCTTAGGTTTGTTCTCATTCATGTAGATCTGACCTTTCAAAGCCCATGCCAAAGCATTCGTGGGATCAGCAGCCAACTTATCGTTCAGCATTTTGTCTTGCTCCGAAATCATCTTCAGACTGCCGTACATCGTAACCAATGTGGAGAAAATCTGGTCGTTATTGGTATTCTTTGCATAGAGGTCTTTCAGCTTATTCACATACTGCACGGAGTCTTCCTTGGTCTTCAGACCCTGCTGCATGATGTAGAGTTTGAGGTTCAATGCATCTTTGTAAACCGCAGTGTCCTGCAGGGCAACGTCCACATACTTGTTGGCAAGTTCCATATTATTTGCTTGGAAAGCATAAACACCAGCAACACGGGCCACCTCTCCAAGGTAGGTATCGGGGTTCTTACCTTTGTCAACGCTGTTGAACAATGGATTTTTTGCACTTTCCACATACATCCCAAAGAACTTCAAGGCTTCAGTTTGATTGTTATGCTGGGCAGCAGTCTGACCGGCATTAATCAAATTAGGACGCAAACCGTAAAGACGAGTGGCGTTGTTGCTCTCATATTTAGGTTTTACTTTACCTTTCTCGTTCGGCTTCTGGTCATATTCGTTGCAAAGGAACGCATTGCTGATGGCATCATAGATAGCTTTGTTGAAACCCAACGTGTCATAAGGTACTTCCTTACCCTGCCCGAACTGCTTGGCCATTTGGTTGGAAGTAATCGTTCCCTGCTCCCTCGATACCTTTTCCATGGCGAGGTCTACAAGTTTGTTGTAGGCTTTGGCCTTCTCTGCATCATTGGCAAGCTGATCCAAATTGGCTTTTATCAAGTCTTGGGCCTCGGCATATGTCTTAGCCTTCAGAATGGCCTTCAAAGGCTCACTGTCACCGGCAAAAGCAGCAGATGTACTGAGTAGCATCACGGCTGCAAGCATTAACTTTTTCATTTTCTGTTATGTATTAAAAGGTTTGTTATTCTGTTTCATTGTCTTCTGGGTCTGCGAGCGGTACGTCTTCAGCCACATTGCTGCCTTCACCCTGGGCGTCTCTCTTGATTTCTTCAGACTTATTGGCCCATTGTGCACGACTTTCCTCTTCAACGGTAGCCTCCAACTCCGAACTCATCACCTTGCAAACGCTGGCAATGGCGTCGTTCTTCTTGGCCAGATTGATGAGGCGCACACCTTGGGTGGCACGTCCCATGACACGAACATCGGCAACTGCCAAGCGAATGACCACGCCGCTCTTGTTGATAATCATCAAATCGTTCTCATCGGTCACGTTCTTGATGCTCACCAGTCGACCGGTCTTGTCGGTGATAGCCAGCGTCTTGACACCCTTACCGCCGCGGTTCGTAATGCGATAGTCCTCAACCTGACTGCGTTTTCCGTAGCCCTGCTCGCTCACAACCATTACGGTTTCGACCCCGGCATCGTTGACCGTGATCATACCCACGACCTCATCGTCGCCTCCATCAAGCCGCATTCCGCGCACACCTGTAGCTGTTCGGCCCATTGTTCGAATGGTATTCTCGTCGAATCTCACGGCTCTTCCGTTGCGATTTGCCATGATCAACTCGTTCTTTCCATTGGTCAAGCGAACGTCTACCACCTCATCTTCGTCTGCAATGTTTATTGCAATTACACCGTTGGCACGCGGACGACTGTAGGCTTCGAGGCTGGTTTTCTTCACCGTTCCGTGCTTGGTTGCGAAGATAACATAGTGACTGTTGTTGAAAGTTTCATCGTTCAATGTCGTCAATCTCAGTATAGCATTGATGGCATCATCGCTCTCTATGTTGAGCATATTCTGAATGGCACGCCCCTTACTGTTGCGATCTCCCTCCGGAATCTCATAGCATTTGAGCCAATAGCAACGCCCTTTCTTCGTGAAGAAGAGCATCGTCTGGTGCATGGTTGCAGGATAGATGAACTCCGTAAAGTCCTGTTCGCGGTGACGGGCTGCCTTAGCTCCCACCCCACCACGGGCCTGTTCGCGGAACTCGCTCAGCGGTGTTCGCTTGATATATCCCATGTGGCTCACCGTAATCACAACCGGATCGTTGGGATAGAAGTCCTCGGGATTGAACTCTTCGCTTGAATATTTGATTTCAGTTCGGCGTACATCGCCATACTTTTCCTTTACTTCATTCAGCTCATCCTTCATCACTTTCTTGCAAAGTTCAGGGTCATCGAGTATCTGTTGGAAGTAAGCTATTTGGCGTTCCAGCTCTTCATACTCAGCATGGAGCTGGTCCATACGCAGGCCGGTCAGCTGACTCAGGCGCATATCGACAATGGCCTTGCTCTGCAATTCGTCAAGTTTGAAACGCGTTTCCAAGTTGCGCTGGGCCTCAACCGGGGTCTTACTGCCACGAATAATATGCACAACTTCGTCGATATTGTCGCAAGCAATAATCAAACCTTCAAGAATATGGGCACGCTCCTGCGCCTTTTTCAAGTCATATTTCGTGCGGCGAATGGTCACGTCATGCCTGTGCTCCACGAAATACTTCACACATTCTTTCAGGCTCAACAGGCGTGGACGACCCTTCACAAGGGCAATACAATTCACCGAGAACGAGCTTTGCAGGGCCGTCATCTTGAAGAGTTTGTTCAGAATGACATTGGCATTGGCATCGCGTTTCACGTCGATGACGATGCGCATTCCTTGCCGTCCCGACTCATCATTGGCGTTACTGATACCGTCGATCTTGCCTTCTTTCACGAGTTCAGCGATATATTCGATCAGCATCTGCTTGTTGACGCCATACGGAATCTCCGTTACGACAATCTTATCGTGGCTCTCTCCGCTTTCAATCTCAGCCTTGGCACGCATCACGATGCGTCCTCTTCCCGTCTCATATGCCTGACGTACGCCTTGTATACCATATATATATGCACCCGTAGGGAAGTCGGGAGCCTTGATATACTGCATCAAATCGTCGAGCGCAATGTCAGGGTTATCGATATAAGCACAGCAACCATCGATCACTTCACACAGGTTATGTGTCGGTATGTTCGTTGCCATTCCCACGGCAATACCGTTACCTCCGTTCACCAACAAGTTGGGAATCTTCGTCGGCATGACGCTCGGCTCGACCAAAGTGTCGTCGAAGTTGTTGGCCATATCTACGGTTTCCTTCTCCAAATCGTCCATTACGTGCTCGCCCATCTTGCTGAGTCGGCACTCTGTATAACGCATGGCGGCCGGCGAATCGCCGTCGATGGAACCGAAGTTTCCCTGCCCGTCAACCAACGTATAGCGCATATTCCAGTCCTGTCCCATGCGGACAAGCGCACCATAAACCGAGGAATCGCCATGAGGATGATACTTACCGAGCACCTCACCCACGACGCGGGCACACTTCTTATAGGGTTTATCACTGGTATTACCGATGCCTAACATTCCATAAAGAATGCGACGGTGCACCGGTTTGAACCCATCACGAACATCAGGAAGCGCACGTGCCACGATAACCGACATGGAATAGTCGATATACGAAGACTTCATTTCTTCCTCAATGTTAATCTTTAAGATTCTGTCATTGTCAATTGTCTGATTTTCGTCCATTGATATTCTTGATAATGATTTATTTTGTTCAACCACAGAAAAGCTGTGAAGCAAAACCGTCCCAAAGGCCGTTTATTTTCGTTCTAAGCCATTTTCCATCGTTTTTCAAGGGTGCTAATTTACTACTTTTTTTTGATATAAAAGCCGTTACGAGCCTTAAAATCGCCAAATTTAGATTTATTTGTATTTGTAGAGACACGCAGTTCGTGCGCCTGCTCAAGCCCTATACAATCAATATATCGTGTACACACATTTTTAAAAGGCCGGAATAAGCGGACAAACGAGCCACTTATTTCTACGAAGAAGAAAGGAGTCATAATTCCATTTTGTTAATTTTATATCACAAAAAAGCACGTCTTTGAAGACTGGCAAATAGAAAATGAAAAACAACGAAAATGAAATTTACGAACAAAACCAAGGCAGTTTTCCCACCATCCAAGTCAGAATGCATTGTAAAACGACCGATCTGGCACGCAGAATGCCTCATTTTGCAACGTAGAATGGCCCAAATTGCATGACAAAACAGCAGAAACAAGCCACTTGAAAAGCGTAACTCACCCACTTTTGGTGCACAAGCCACTCACTATTAAAAGGCAAAATGCAAAGGAAACTCCATCAGAAAACGCAACCATCTCATGGCCAACAACTTACAGAACAACCCATAAAACGCGCGAATTCGCAGAAATCACTCCCCCATTTTACTACACGCAAAATACAAAGCTCTTTTTGTAAGATTTATTCCGAAGCAATAAGCATCGACAGGAAACCTATTTTCGACAACAAGTAGCATGCCGATGCGGAACAAGAAGCGGCATATCACTTACAAATAAAGAGCCGGGCAGCTGCATAGCACACCCGACTCTTCTGCTAACGTACAAGGTAAAAATACGAATCCTTTACGGACAAGGCACTTCCTTGAGCCATTCTATCTTACCATCTCCGCCTTTCACGGCCGTATGTCCATGTCCGGTATAGTCTTTACAACGATCTGACGCATCATCCAACTTCCAATAACCTTCCAATCCCTTACTGTTTACTTCCACAAAGCAACGATGCAAGGGGTTACGCAACTCTGCCGCGGTCAATGCTCTCGTCCAAAAACGCGCCTCACTGACTGAACCTTTCAGGAAAAAACCGTCTTGCACGCCCGGTGCAGCACCGATATAGAAATTCTTTGTAAAGGAAACTTTCTTTTTATACTCAGCTTCTGCAAACAAGATACCATCGATATAGAGTAACAGTTTATTGTTCGAAAAGACCCCTGCGACATGATACCACTCGTTCTTTGCCAGCGTGAAGCCCAACTTACCCGCGTAAACACTCCACTGTTTTACACCGAACATGAATACAGGAACATTGCCGGCTCCGCCTACACGGTCGGGAGTTCCGTCAACAAAGAGCCACGCGCTCTTCTCAATCCCCTCGCTTTCGGGGAATCCAATGATGCCCATGAGGTTCCCACCATAGTATTTCGGGAACTCCCACATGCTCACACGCGCCTCTATTGTAAATGCATCAAGGTTCTGGAACCTGCTGACATCATTGTCTTTGAAGTTCACTTTGAAATAATTTTCGCCGTTAAACTTAGGCACGTTCATCAATAATGTCCTGTTGATAACAACATAAAGCACGTCGCTTCCCGGCAAAGCAGGATAGCTTTTGGTGTTGCTCACCAAACGAATCGGCAAAAGATAGTTCACTCCTTTTTTCAAAGCGTTGATGTCTTTCACTACTAATTTGACCGCTTCTGAGCGATAATTACCATTCTTAATCTTGACATGGCTGTTCGAAAGCACACAAGCACCATCGGGCAACGACTGATAATCTTCACCATGCGCACTGTTATAGCTTGCGACCAAGCCTTTTTCGATAAGCAATTGTCCCTCAATATCCGACTTGGCTATCAATGCACTCGAGATTGTAATGCCCAAAGCATCGTCTGTTTTCTTGGCCGAGAAGTTCGTTATCGGGGTCTTTTCGGCTGCCGTTATATAAATGGAGTCCACGGAGACATCTTCGTTGCAGGCCGACAACACACCCATGCAGACGAGGAGCAATGCTATTGTTTGATTAAATATTGTTTTCATCTTTGTCAAAGTAAAATATTATTTATATTTCCCAGCTCTTATTTCTTCTTTCCACCGGCCGGATTCATAATCTGAATGGCCTGCCGTGCATAGAAATAATTATTAGGTGGAACGGGCTTATTCAGATGATTGCCTTCTGCATAGGCAAATTGTAGCACATAGGCTCCGCAACCTGCCGTACCTCTATCTACGGAAAAATGTGCCATTCCCCATAAGCTGGGAATCTCCTTGCCCTTATATTGATAACTCACACCACCGTGTCCGAAGGCATTACCTACCTGACTGGTCCATTCACAAAAGATTCTTTTCTCGTTAGGAAAGCCCTTACCGTAATCTTGAGACTTCCCATCTAATCTGTAATTTAAGGAATACTCGCTACCGGCATTATAGGCTTGCCCAATAAAATAGTCGAAACGATCGGCATAATCTTTATCAAGCCATTGCCCATCCACTACTAATAGTTTATGTTTACCATTGATTTGATAGGCTTTATCGCATTTCGGGCCCATGTATTTACTCATTACGTCAATGAACGTACGCATCATCTCCGTTGTGTAGGCGTCTCCTCCGAACCAAGGTTCATAGTCTAAGTCGAAACCGTCCAATCCCCAAGCGTAAATTGAGTCAACCAAGTTCTTGGCATACACTTTCATCGAATCCAAATTATTGGTCCCATCGCCGGAAGTGCTGAAATAGTGCTCCGGCCACATGGTAAGTAGCACCTTTGTCCCCCGATGTTCCTGCAAGAACTTCACGTCGCTTCTGTTTTGTTCGTTGTTAACGTATCCCGTAAAGAAAGAAACAATGTCAAGACTATCGGGAATACCTCTCAAACGCGTTTGCATTGAGGGCGTTGCCGGGCTGTAATTCATCCATGCAAAGAAAATCTTATGGTCTGAATTCTTGTATTTTATCAAGTCTGCTTCCTGTTGTGGGGTCAAAGAATGGAATTGGGTCTGAGGTAATGAAACCGATTCGGGTTCGGTCCAATCACTACAACCAACAACAATCCCAACAACCAACAAGCAGAATACTGCTATAAAATAAATCCTTTTCATCTCAGTATCTTTTATTATATTAATATTCATAAGGCTTATTTGCCCTCTTGTCCCACCATAGTTTGGTCCCTCCATTATCTGCTCCTTTCAACATTTGAAGTGCTTTCGGGTACAATTGAGGATAATCCAATTTGATATTGTTGGGATAAGGGAGTCTTGCAATTTGCTTTTGCGTATTGATATGTCCACCACTATAATTGATACTATTGGGTATTACTTGCGGACAGCCGGTCCGACGGAATTCACTCCAAGCCTCTTGTCCATCAGGATATAAAGCCAACCACTTTTGGGTAATGATCTTTTCAAGTAAAGCATCTTCATCACCATCGGCATCTTCCCAACTGACAGAGACCTGCCCTGCTGCGTCATAACTGTATTCTGCGTTCTTCACATCAACATAAGGCTTTGGCATTGAAGTTCCCTGTATGTATTCAGTTGCATCACCTGCTTTAGCATTATTGGCACCAATAGGTTGTGCAAACGCCGTGCGTATCCCCTCTTCATAGAGTGATTGAGCACTCTTTCCACCTACATCCCACTTCCGAAGAGCCGCTTCGGCACATAAGAAGTAAACTTCAGCAGCCGTCATCAACTGAATGGGAGTACTAGCCGACACATTTAACAAAGAGAACACCTTGTATTCATTACCCTCGAAAGCAATTCCGTTTCTTACTCCATTGTAATCGGTTCCTCCGGAAACCTCGGATGGCAAGAACCACAGCCTCATTCTGGGGTCTTTATAACCTTTCAAATAAGACTCCATCGTGGCACCTAATCGTGTATCATTATAGGTATGACTGATCATATAGAGTGGATTTACGGTAGAAGAACCGTTCACTTGAATCAAAGCATTATCTTCGTTGGCTGTAAAAACACCGGCCTTGATAGCCTCTTCGGCCTTAGCTTTGGCTTTTTCAGGGTTGGCATAGACAATACGGATAGCAAGACGCAGCTTTAACGAATGGGCAAACTTGATCCATTTGCTAAAGTCGCCAGCATACACCTTGTCATAAGCTACCAATGGCTTTGCTCCCGGATTGTCTTTTATGTACTGGTTCAAGATTGTAACAGCCTCATCAAGTTCATTGAAAAAGATATTGTAAATCTCTTCCTGCGATGTAAAAGGCACATCTGAGGCTGGAATGAAATCCTTATAAGGAATAGGACCATACATATCGGTAATCCGATGCATTCCATAAACCTTTAATATCTGCCCAACAGCAAAGGAAACAGGACTTATATCTTTTTTCTTAAACAGATTATACCAAGGGTTCATGTAGTTTTGGTACGCCACAGTATAAGCTGCTGTACACCAATCAGGAGTCATATTGTAGGTGGTATTGTTACGTCCGTTGTTTTCAAACATGTTTGAAGCACCTTGTTGGCCTGAATAAATGTCTCCTGCAAGGCTGTACATCTTTTGATAATTGTTTACATCCACATTTTGATCCTTTACAATACAAGGAAACATTTGATATTGCATTTGTGTAATCAACGAGCCAAGACCCAGATTATCATACCCTAACTCTTCTTGAGTGGCAGCATTAGGATCTGTATTTGTGTCAAAGAAACTATCTGTACAGGAAGTAAGTAAAGAGAGAGAAAGTGCTAAAAAGATAGATCCTTTCCGCTTGAGACATATATTTTGAATTGAATTTCTCACTATATTATTCATCATATTACGTATTTTAAAAGGTTATAATGAAAATCTCACATTGAATCCAAAGCTTCTAAGGCTCGGCATCAAGAAGTAATCAATCCCTTGATAATAAGTTCCAACAGAAGAGGTAAGCTGCGGATCAAACGGAGCCTTATTGTAAATCATCCACAGGTTACGTGCTGTCAATGATAATGTAAGGTCTTTGACGATATTGTGGAATAGAGGCTTACTGAATTTATAAGACAAAGCGGCTTCTCTTAAACGGATATTCGTGGCACTATAAACATAGTTTGAAAGCACACCTGAGCCACCTCCTACTTGCTTATAATAGGTTTCTGCATCCATTAATACCCCGTTTACATAGACTCCTCCACGGTCTCTTGCCTTCGCACTCTGCTTAGATGCCCCAAAAGAATCAAGGATTGCCTGTGTTGAAGAAACGACTTTACCTCCTATTCGAGCATCAAAAAGGAACGAAAGCGTGAAGTTCTTATACTTTAACGTGTTGTTAAAGCCCATACAGAAGTCAGGATTGGTATTTCCCGCATGAATTAAATTCTCATTATCCGTTAACATCTGTTGCGTATTAGGGTTAACATACGTATAACCATTCCCATCTTTCACGAAAGAATTCACATAAATGTCTCCAATGGAGCCGCCCTCATTGATATAATTACGGAAAGAAGAGAGACCACCCATATCAAAATGATTGATGTTCATTAGCTTTCCAGTAAGAGGATTAGGGATATTGCGCACCAATTCAACGATTTTATTCTTATTATAAGTAAAAGTAAGCATCGGAGAATAATTAAATTCGCCAAAAGAAAGGTCTGCATCCAAAGAAGCTTCTATTCCATAATTGTTTACTTTTCCTGCATTCACGTAGAAGTATCTGTATCCGCTATTCTCAGGTGCCCTGAATTTAAAGAGCTGGTCAAAGGTATTGGCGTTATAATAAGTGATGTCAAAGCCAATCTTGTTGTTAAGGAAGCGTGAATTCAATCCAATTTCAAACGATTTCGTTCTTTCGAACTTCAAATTGTTTATAGGTAGATCGGGATTGATACTCACTCCACCACCCGGACTAATTGGATAAGAAGGTATTGTGATACCCGCCAGATACAAAGGAACGTTACCAACAGTGGCATATGAGAGGCGAAGTTTGGAGAAAGTAAGAATACTCTTAGGCACTTTCACGAATTCTGTAATAATAAATGAAAGCCCTACAGAAGGATAAAAGAAACTTTTACTTTTGGTGTTTGCCAAAAGAGAAGTCCATTCGTTGCGTCCTGTAAAATCCAAAAAGATTTTCCGACGCCAATCCACAGAAGCACTGGCAAACAATGCCTGCGACTTCATGGCTTTTCCTTCTTGGTATTGAGGCTCGGGGGTTAAGTTGTTCAGACTAAACTTATTGGGGACTGTAGCCAGAGGTGCACCGAATTCCAATTTATTTGAATTGGCCGTATAGTTGAAACTCATATTCTTAAAACTTCCACCGACATTCACAACAAAACCCCAGTCTGCAATATTCTTTTGGAAACTGGCTATAATATCGCCATAATCTTGCACACTTTTGTCTGTTGCCAAAAGGTAAGAACCCTTGTTTGAGCCTGAAGTCAGCAATGCCAATGTTGAAGCATGATTTTTAATTTCATTTGTCTTCGTATTCCGATCCGTCCTAAAACGAGCGGTAATGTTCAGCCAATTGGTGAAAACATACTTTAAACTTCCTCCTAAAATAATTCGTTCATCATGATTGGTATTAAAGTTTCGATTGGTAATCCAATAGGGGTTCTGTAAACTTCTCTTTTGATCGCCATACGGCCAAAACTGAGTTGCGAAACCTCTGTTAGGGTCATAGCGTTCGTATGACTTATATTTATTGAAATTATCACCGCGTGGGAATAGATAAAGGGGAACGATAGGGTTATAATATTCACCTTGCGACAACATATTCTGAGCTTTCTTATCTACATACATGAACATCGCACCTAAAGTAAGCTTGTTCGTTATGTTGTATTGTCCGTTATATGAAACATTATAACGGTCCATTTTATTATTATGAATGATACCCCGGGCATTATAAGTTGCTAAAGAAATATAACTCTTGTTCTGTTGATTACCGAATTGTAGCCCCAAACTGTTAGAGTAACTTACCCCTGTATTGAAGAAATCTGACACATTATATCCAGCAGGTTCTTTCAATTTAGGTCCCCAACTGGCAAACTCTCCCGTTCGGCTGCCGTATGTGTTTTGTAATTCAGGTAAGACAAAGGGACGATATAAATCAGAATAATGGGAAAAAGAGATGCGAGGCTTCCCATCTTTCAGTCCGCCTTGCTTAGAAGTAAGCATAACAACGCCATTGGCAGCCTGACCACCATACAATGCAGCCGCAGAAGGACCGGTTAACACCGTGACTTCAGCAATGTCTTCCATGTTAATGCTCGAGATTCCATCGCCTTCGTCCACACCACCATATCGTCCATTCGAGCTTGATGCACGTTTTGGGAACAAATCCGGCAGGGGAATACCATCAAGCACATACAAAGCATTGTTGTTTCCATCAGGATTAACAGACTTGTCACCACGCATCACCACCTTGGTTGAGCCTCCAATGCCCGAAGCCCCCTGACTAACGGTAACACCTGCAATCTTTCCGGACAACGCATTGGGCACACTTGCCTCTTTCACTGCCAGCAATTGGCTCGCGTTCAGCTTCTGTACGTTATAGCTCAAGGCCTTATCTGCACGCTTGATACCCAAAGCCGTGACAACTACTTCATTCAGGTTCTTGCCCTTTTCCCTCATTTTCACGTCAATGGTACTATGATTACTTGCCGTAACCGTATGATTGGAGTAGCCTATATACGTGAATTCCAAGACCGATTTCTCATTGTCCACTACAATTGAATAGCAACCGTTGATATCCGTGATGGCTGCTTTTCCCGTCACTTTTTCACGAACACTGACGCCAATAAGAGGCTCGCCCTGTTCATCGGTCACCTTTCCCGACACCGTGCGCGGCCCCTTCTGCGGACGCTCCTCTTTCACTTTCTCTTGCTTCGTCTTATTATAAGTAAGGTAAATCACGTTACCCGAGATACGATAACTCAAGCCCGTGTCTCTGAAAAGCTTGTCGAGCAGCGTATTGATAGACACATCTTTCACGCTGGTTGCATTGACCGTGATCCCTTTCAGTGCGTCGTTATAAAAGAAACGATAGCCCGATTGAGAGGTTATCTTCTCCAAAACGACTTCCAACTTCGCACGGCCTGAAGTCAAATTCAACTGCGCATATCCCCCTTGGAAGGAAAAACAAAGGAAACATGCAAGCAGAATCACCCGACAATGAACAGGAATTCTTTCATTCTTTTTTTTCATGTTAGATTTTGTAAAATTAGACATAGACTCCACCGCAAGGGCGGAATGTTCTTAGTTATTATTCATATAGACAACAACCAAGGCCATAAGACTACGTATCCCTCCGCATCTTTTTTTTTGTTATCTCTTGGAAAAGGACTGAAAGTACAACCTTAAACGATCGATTCTTAGCAGAGCAAGCGAGCCGTCACCGTGCATAGAGTTCTACTTTCCCTTTAGTTATCTTATAACGGAACGGTATCGAATAAGAAAGATCCCTCAACATCGAGTCCATTGTAGCCGTATGTCTGATAGCGCCCGAGTAAGTGGAGTTGTCTTTCAACGTAGGATGAATTCGTACTTCCGTCTGATAAAGTCGCTCTATGATTGCGGCAATTTCATGGATATGGGCATTACGGAAAGGAATCAAATGACTATGCCACACCGTTTCCAAAGGGATAGAAGCCTCTTCGACCTCCATACTGTTCGTATTCTTGCTGAACACGACCTTTTGTTTCGGCCGAAGTGTTATGCTACCTTCATTATGAAGGCCTTCCACACGCACTTTTCCCTCGATGAGGGTGACCTCTTCGGTATGTCGTTTCCCACTATTCGTATTGAAATTAAAGACGGTTCCGAGCACTCTTGTGGTAAGATGAGCGCTTCTGACAATGAACGGGCGGGCCATATCTTTAGCCACAACGAAATAACCTTCGCCCTCCAAGGTCACTTCACGCTGATGATTACCGAATACCTTGGAGTAAGTCAAGCGCGTTTTTTCATTCAGCCACACTTTACTTCCATCGGGCAGAACAACTTGTCTCACCTCTTTCGCTACCGTTCTTACTTCAATCTGCCCGACATTTGTGCGAGAGAAATAAACGGCCGTCACAGAAAGGAAAGCCAACAAAGCTGCAGCTGCATAATAAAGGAAACGCTTTTGATAAAAGAAAAGCCGCTTCCGCCTTTCACCAATCCTGCGAAGGACATTCATTTCTGCCTTTTGCCGGGCCTGTTCGTTGGTGAAGCGCGACGCTCTTCCGGTCTTATAAGCATCAACTTGCCTAAACAACCAAAGTGCATGTTCCTCATTCGAATTGATCCACTCATACAACTGCTCGATTTCTTCCTGTGAACAACGACCCAGTATATAATTCTTTATGATTCTATCGTTTATTTCTTTCATCACGTTTTACACCTTTTTATATATAATACAACTCAAACCGCAAAAAGACTTACTGCAAACAAAAGAACAATAATAATGACGTCAGATAGCCAAGTCGCACACGCAAGTATTTAAGGGCTTTGTAAATATGCACCTCTACCGTGCGGATTGAAATCTGCATCATCTCTGCAATCTCTTTATTACTGATACCATGAACATAGCCCATCACGAATATTTGCCTCCTTTTGTCAGGCAATTCCTCGATGGCTTCTTCTATCAAGCGTCCAAGTTCTTTGTTTTCGACATGCTTTGCAGTCGTGTCAGAAGCCGGATTATAATACGCCAACCGCTTTTTCTCTATGCAAAGGTATTCCTTGGAGTACCTATTGATGACGCTACGATGCTTCAATACGTTCAGCGCATGCGTATAAACAGCCCGGAAAAGAAAGGCACGGACATGCGTTTCCTCGGTTATCTGCTCACGTCTGCGCCACAATTCAACGAAAACATCTTGCACTACGTCTTCAACATCATCGTCGTGCAAGAGCTTGGCAGCATAAAGTGCCACGGAAGGATATTGTATTCTGAAAACTGTTCGGAATTCATCAAGTGTCATATCACCATAGTTTTTCTCGCATTATTCTATTCATTGCCGCAAAAATACAATTTTTTTTCAAATCTACAGGCTGGTGTCCATAATTAATTGCTGATATATTTTAAGTCTAAAGCAGCAAAGGAAGCAAGAAAAAATTATAAATCTTATATCACAAAAAAGCATATCTTTGAAGACCGCCAAATAGAAAATGAAAAACAACGAAAATGAAATTTACGAACAAAATCAAGGCGGTTTTCCCGCCATTCAAGTCGGGTTGCATTGTAAAACGACCCATTCTGGCACGCAGAATGCCCCATTTTGCAACGTAGAACGGCCCAAATTGTATGACAAAACAGTAGAAACAAGCCACTTAAAAAGCGTAACTCACCCACTTTTGATGCACAAGCCACTCATTATTAGCAACCTAAATGCAAACAAAAGTCCATCAAACAACGCAACCTTCTCATGGCCAACAACTTACAAAACACTCCACAAAACGCACGAATTCGCAGAATTCCCTCCCCCATTTTGCTACACGCAAAATACAAAGTCCTTTTTGTAAGATTTATTCCGAAGCAAAACAACGCCAAAGATGCTGTATTTTGAACCTCCACTACCCCTTTAAAAGAGGAAATTCCTATCTATTTGCAGACTCGTTCACCCTCTCTTCGGGAGCAAAGAGGCAGACCTTCTATTCTTTTTGACGCAGTGTCGTTTCCAGACAAAGGCTTTTCCACCTTTCTCATCAAGTCTTCTTATTGCCTGACCGCAACGTTCAACGCCCGTCAACATAGTAACGTTGCAACAAACCCTCTATGGGACGCTTCTCGATACGGCTCACTTCGTAACCCGATTCGTGGCATACTTCAATCAGAAGCGGGGCAAACGCATGGGCAATGCTGCCGACAAAGCCGATAGGAAGCCGTTGTTCGTAGGGTTGAATATTGCGCCGAATGAAATCAGAAAAGTTGTCTTTGACCAACTGTTGCAGGCATTTTTCATCTTGATGTCGGCCGATGAACAGGGCCACGGAAGCCAAATAGCGATTGGCAAGTGGCTCACTATAGACCCTATGAATGATGTCTTCATAGGATTGTTCGGTCTCTTTCAGATACAAATCACGGACAAATGGGGGAAGACTTCCCTTGAAAATGCCATTCAAAAAACGCTTTCCAAGCACCGCACCGCTACCCTCATCGCCGAGGATATAGCCCAAGGGTGGAGTGTTATTCACGATGTTTTGCCCGTCATAAACACAGCTATTGGCCCCCGTTCCGAGTATGCAAGCGATGCCTTCTTCGTGACCACAGACCGCACGGGCAGCCGCCAAGAGGTCGCCGGCCACCTCTATTTGACCGTCAGGCAGATGGAAAACATCTGCCAACAAGGCTGTCATACCGGGGACAAGGCCTGCCGTACAGCCGCTTCCGTAAAAGGAAAGCCGCAGTTCGGGAGTCATTTTACCCTTCAAAAAAGGCAACAACTCGGTTTGAAGGATATGCCGTATCGTTGCCGGTTGCTGGTGACAGGGGTTGATGCCCTGCGTCTTCCAAGCGGAAATGACGCTGCCTTCGGTCAAAAGCCAGTCGGTCTTCGTGCTTCCACTGTCTGCTATCAATCTCATATTGCTTGTTTTGCCAGACAAAAGTAGGAATAAAAAGCGAAAACAATGGCCGAAAATGATAAATATTTCAAAATTACGGCAGCCGAAACCAGTCGTATCTATACTTTTTATTACTTTTGTAAGCGCAATAAACCGATAAAAACGACATGAACAAGAGGTCAATCTTATTCTTCTTACTCGCCATATTCGCCCTTTCGCCCACACATGCTGTGCTGAAAGAACAAAACATTGAGAGTACATTATCTATCCTTCGCACCGAGTTAACCAACTATCATGCCGAGCTGGAACGCCAATCAGGCTACATGAGAGAGCAGCAATCGGCCGTGCGCGACAAGCTTTTCAACATCATGGGCAAGAGCAATCAGAACGCATTGATGCTCTATTCGCAGAAGCCAGAATATGTTTTTGACTTGGCATATGCCTGCCATGAGGCCACTGAACAATATGCCGACTTCAAGCAAAACGTGCAACCTTTCCGCCTTCTCATTGAGAAAAACAATGCCGAAATAGCCCGTTATGACTACTTGATCAACTCATTGAGCACGATGAACGTCATGGCATTGAACCGGAAAGCACAAACAGACAAGAGCGTATGTCTGACACTTGCCGTGAACATTCGCCACACTCTCAACGACAACATCAACCAGTTCAAAGACTACATCGGTTACTATCAAGCCATCGAAGCCCAGCTGAAATCGCTCAACGACTATGCAAACAAACGCTACAAGGACATACAAAGCCACATCTTCAGCAACACCGGAGAGAACTATTTCCATATCCTTGCCCGGCTACGTGCCAACATTCAGGATACCGAAGAGACCATTTCGACCAAGTATTTCGTGAAGACCAAGGTGCGCTCGCAATGGGATTCACAGTATATTATCGGTCTTTTTGCCCTCATCGGCTTCTATGCACTCCTCGCAGGGCTGCTGAATATCATAGCCGTTCGGTTCCTTATTCCGAAAAGGTTCCGTACACCTGCCTTCATGACCCGGCGCACTTGCATCATCATGACCTCGTCGGTGGTCACGTTGGCACTTATTCTGGGCCTGATACGCATTGTCTTTTCCGACCAAAACTTCATTATCATGGCCAGCGGACTGCTTGTCAGCTACACATGGTTGCTGGGAGTAATCCTCATTTCATTACTGTTGCGCCTCACCGGCAATCAAATCAAGAGTGCATTCCGCATCTATCTGCCACTGATGGCCATGGGGTTCATCGTGATTTCATTCCGCATCATTCTCGTTCCCGACAATCTGGTCAACATTGTGCTGTCTCCAATCCTCTTGGTTTGCACAGTTTGGCAATGGTTCGCCATACGTCACGACAACAAGAGCATTCCCAAGAGCGACGTAACCTATACTTATGTGTCGCTGACTGTCTTTGTCGGCTCGCTGATTTGCGCGTGGTTGGGCTATACATTGCTCAGTGTGCAGTTGCTGATTTGGTGGATCATGCAGCTAACCTGCATACTGACGATCACATGTTTGCGTGGTTGGATTAAGAAATGGGCTATAAAGCGGGGCTATGCCGACAAGGAAATCACGAAGACATGGTTCTTCCACCTCGTTTATCAGGTGGTATTGCCCGTGCTTGCCGTGATCTCATTCCTCTTGGCCCTCTATTGGGCGGCCGATGTGTTCAATTTAAGCGATAAGATATGGGACATCTACCGCGAGCAATACATCAATACTAAATGGTTCGCTGCCAGCATTCTCTCTGTAGCGGAGGTCATTGCGTTCTACTTTATCTTTGCATATGTCAACCGAACGCTGAAAGCACTGCTCAAAATACACTTCGAACAATCCGACCTTAGCACTGCCGCAAGTCGCTATACGATGGCAAAGAACGTCATTCAAGTGGCTGTTTGGGGCATTTGGTTGATGGTGTCACTGGCCGTTTTCCACATAGATAACACTTGGCTTGTGGTCATTTCGGGTGGTCTTTCAACGGGTATAGGCTTCGCTATGAAGGACATTTTGGAGAACATTTACTATGGAATATCACTCATGGCTGGCCGAGTTAAGATCGGTGATTACATCATTTGCGACGGCATGCGCGGCCGGGTTAGCTCCATCAACTACACATCAACCATCGTTGAAGCGGTGGACGGGTCGGTGATTGCCTTCCAAAACAGTCAGTTGTTCACGAAAAACTATAAGAACATGACCAAGAACCACGGTTACGAACTCGACGCTTTGGAAGTCGGAGTGGCCTATGGAAGCGACATCAAGAAAGTGAAACAACTGCTGCACGACGCCATTGTCGACCTTAAAATCACGGAGCCGGGTCGCGACGTGAAGATTATTTTGAAGGAATTTGGCGACAGTTCCATCACATTAAAGATATTAGTATGGGTCTCTGTCATGACACAAGGCATCGATGATGGTCGTATTCTCGAATGTGTTTACGACACATTGAACAAACACAGCATAGAGATTCCGTTCCCACAACGCGACGTACGCATCATTCATGCCACGCCCGAACAAGCCGAGAAGGCTACTGCCGAAGCCTCAGAATAAGTGGAAACGAAAGCTTGGCAGCCGCATAAAAAGAGAGAAATGTTTGCACTTTTCTCCCTTTTTGCGTAACTTTGCATCTCCAAGTAAGTGTCAAGAAACGATAATATTATGCAACCTTTATTTATTGCAGGCCCATGTGTCATTGAATCGGCAGCCTTATTGGATGCTGTTGCCCAAGAATTGGCAAGGCTAAATCGAAGATTCGGCATTGATATCATCTTCAAATCTTCGTTCGACAAGGCCAACCGTACGTCCGTCCACGCCTTCCGTGGCCCCGGATTGGACAAAGGTTTGCAGATGCTTGCCGACATAAAGCAGAAATACGGACTGAAAATCCTCACGGATATCCATGAAAGTTATCAGGCAGAAGCAGCAGGTAAGGTGTGCGATGTGCTTCAGATACCGGCCTTTCTTTGTCGGCAGACCGACTTATTAATAGCTGCTGCAAAGACGGGAAAGGTGGTCAACATCAAGAAAGCACAGTTTCTTAGCGGGACAGATATGAAGTATCCGGTCGAGAAAGCCATGGAAAGCGGTGCCAAGGAAGTGTGGCTCACGGAACGGGGTAACTGCTTTGGCTACAATAATTTGGTGGTCGACTTCCGCAATATCCCTGATATGAAAGCGATAGTCCCCACGGTTATCATGGATTGCACGCACAGTGTGCAGCGTCCGGGAGCAGGAAACGGTTCGACATCCGGCGACCGCAAGTTCGTTCCAGCCATGGCTTTGGCTGCCAAGGCCTTTGGAGCAACGGGCTATTTCTTTGAAGTGCACCCCGATCCCGACAAGGGATTGAGCGACGGACCGAACATGCTTGAACTCGGAAAACTGGAACAACTCATTGAGAAACTACTGTAGAAATGGATAAAACGATAGAAAGAAGGCTCGAAAAGGTTTGCGATTGGGGCGGACAGGCATTGAAAGAGGAAGCCCAAGCCATCTTGGAACTCCTGCCACAGCTTGATGATAACTTCACGAAAGCCGTCGAAATCATGTATAACTGTCATGGGAAAATCATCGTGACAGGCGTAGGTAAGAGCGGAAACATCGGGGCTAAGATTGCAGCCACACTTGCTTCGACGGGCACACCGGCCTTTTTCATCAATCCATTGGACGTCTATCATGGCGATTTGGGCGTGATGACAGCCGATGATGTGGTGCTGGCGCTGAGCAATTCGGGGCAGACCGATGAGTTGTTGCGCTTCATTCCCATGGTGCTCCACATGAATATACCCATCATCTCTATGACCGGGAACCCCAATTCCTTGTTAGCCAAATACAGCAACGCCCATATACGGGTCTATGTCAGGAAAGAAGCATGCCCATTGAACCTTGCTCCGACAAGTAGCACAACCGCTGCGCTAGCTATGGGCGATGCTTTGGCGATTGCTTTGATGCAGATGCGCGACTTCCGTCCGCAAGACTTCGCGCAGTTCCACCCGGGTGGCGAGCTTGGAAAGCGGCTTTTGACTACCGCGGCCGACGTGATGCGCACCAACGACCTGCCTATTATCCCGCAAGAGATGCACTTGGGCGAAGCGATTATCCGCGTCAGCAAAGGTCAACTCGGCCTCGGTGTATCCCTGACCGACGACCATCAGGTGATAGGACTCATTACCGACGGTGACATTCGCCGTGCCATGGAACGCTGGCAAGCCAAATTCTTCGACCATACAGTAAGCGATATTATGACAAGAACGCCGAAACTTGTGTTGCCAAGTACCAAGATCAGCGAGATACAACGCATCATGAACCAACACAAGATACACACGGTATTGGTCGTAGACGAGGAGAAACGCCTCTTAGGTGTAGTAGATCACTACGCTTGCATGGTGTGAACAGAAAACAAGAGATTTGAGAGATTGAAACAACTTATACTTTTTATCGGGCTATGGATTGGCTGCACGACGCTTTGTGCTGCCCAAACTTCCGACTCATTAATAGCAAAAGACTTGAGAAGTCATGGCGTCACGTTCACCAATAACAATGCCGTGACACTGCTCATGAGCGGACAAGAGAAGTTCGACGACATGTTCAAGGCTATCCGACAAGCCCGGAAAAGCATTCATTTAGAGTATTTCAACTTCCGTAACGACTCCATTGCAGGCCTCTTGTTCCACCTGTTGGAACAGAAAGTCAAGGAAGGTGTGGAGGTGAGGGCCTTGTTCGATGCCTTCGGAAACGCCTCCAATAACCGACCATTAAAGGCCCATCACTTGCAAAAAATCCGCGAATCGGGCATCGAAATATATAAGTTCGACCCGATAACCTTCCCATGGGTCAACCATGTTTTTGCAAGAGACCACCGCAAAATCGTTGTCATTGACGGCCGAACTGCCTACACCGGTGGTATGAACGTAGCCGACTACTACATCAAAGGCACGAAGGTTGTGGGCGAATGGCACGATATGCATTGTCGCATCGAGGGCGATGTAGTGAACCAATTGCAGGCAATCTTCCTCCGTATATGGAACAAAGTGTCCAGCCAAAACGTGCATGGCGCACAATATTTCCGCGGCATACACGATGCCGACTATATCAAAGGACTGAAGCAAGACACGTGTCCGACGGCCCACAACAAGTGTGTAGGCATCGTCAACCGAGAGCCAAGGACGAGCAATGAAATCATCCGAAGGTTCTATCTCTCGGCCATCAACCGCGCAAAAGACAGCATCAAAATTATCAATCCGTATTTTACGCTGAACCATAAGCTGATGAAAGCCTTGAGAGGAGCCGCAAAAAGAGGCGTAAAAGTGGAAATCATGCTGAGCACAAGGAGCGATATTCCACTGACACCTGACTGCGGTTTCTACAATGCTCACCGACTTATGAAAGCCGGTTGCCATGTATGGATGTACACAGCTGGCTTCCATCACACGAAAATCATCATGGTAGACGGGCGCATATGCACTGTCGGGAGTGCCAATCTCAATGCCCGAAGCCTCAGTTGGGACTATGAAGAGAACGCTGTTATCCTTGATCGGTGCACCACACAGCAGTTAGACGACCTCTTCGACGGCGAAAAGAAAGATTGTTTCTACCTAACCGAAAAGCAATGGAGGCAATGGCGCACGCCATGGCAGCGACTCCGCGGCCGACTCAGCCACCTATTGGCCCCATTCTTATAAAGAAAGCAATATGGAAGAGAACAAAACAAATCCGATGCAGGCTCATACAATGGGCAAACATACAGGCGACAGGCCCAAGATTGCCATCATTGACAACAATATGTTAGCCATGATGGGACTGAAAACAATCCTTTTGAACGTGATGCCTATTGCGAATATCAACACATTCTGCACGTTCTGCGAGATGGAAGCAGCCGGTCCCGACAGCTTCATGCACTATTTTGTCGCACTGAAGGTCGTGCTTGAGCAACGAAACTTCTTTCTTGCGCACAAAAACAAGACCTTCGTTCTCACGACATCTACCAACCCCAACGCACAACTCACGGGCTTTAAGAGCATTTGCATCAACACTTCGGAAGAGCAATTGGTGAAGTCTATCCTGCAATTGGAGCAGCACGGACACGCAGGTGGGCGAAATCTGCCCGTCATGCCAAAGGCTTTGAAAGCCAAACTGCTCAGTGACCGCGAGATCGAAGTGCTTTCACTGATTGCACAAGGCTACATCAACAAGGAAATAGCCGACCAACTCAACATCGGTCTCACCACGGTCATCAGCCACCGCAAGAATATTGTCGACAAACTCGGCATGAGAAGCGTCAGTGCACTCACCATCTATGCCGTCATGCACGGCTATGTGGACATCAATAAGATTTAAGGTGAAAGTCTGTCTCGGTCCTATTGCCACACAATAGGGTTGTGATGGATTTGTAGAGACGAACGGCTCGTGCGCCTGTTCCATAGGAATAGAAGCATAAAAGCATGTTCGTTTGAGCGGACGTACAGACCGTGCATCCCTACATTCGCCCAAACGGTTTTTCACATCAGCCATAGCACGTTCTAATCTCAGCCATTTCACCGCGCAATATGACCCATTTTACCGCTTAATATGGCTGAGATTGCACGGTAAAATGGCTGGAATTGAAATGCAAGGTGCAAGTGATTGATTTTCAATAGGACTTATGTTGCGTTTCGCTTAAATGGATGTAGGGACGCACGGCACATATATCCGCTCCTACGGCCACGCAAATTTGCTTTCATTTCCACTTAAACGGACGCGCAAACCGTATGTCCCCTACTTACTAAACGAAAAAAAAGCGATGACCTTCACAGGTAACCGCTCCAAATCTTCAATAGGTATTAGTCCTTTAAGGTAAAAAGATTGTTTTCAGGATAACGTATGCAAAGATAAGATATTTTTTTGAATTACCAAACATTTTGCGCCTTTTTTCAATAAAAACATTGAAAAACGTTAATTATGTTCATTGATAAAGCTACGAAAATCTTATCTTTTTATGCCTTTACTGTACGACGATTTTCTTGTGATTGACGATATACACGCCCTTTGAAAGACGCGCTTTGTCTGTTCCCATATATCTTCCGTCGAGCGAGAATATCCTGTTATCGGTCTGAACATTATCCATTTGAATGGCATCAATGCCCGTGGTATGCTTCTTATAGTCGGCAATATACTTTAAGGTTATCTTGCCGTCGGCCGCAACATTGATGTTTTCGAGCGCCTGATTCACTTTGAAAAAGTTCGTGTTGTAGGAAGAGCGTTCGTCGATGGCCCCTTCCGTGTACCAACAGAAGTTGGGCAGGCCCATCATATCATTCAGTTTGTTCACGCTTCCAGTCCCCGGGAACACATCGCCCTTGAGTTGCGTCTGATATTTCAGTTCCTCCTGCGCGTTAAGTTCCTTATATTTTGGTTCAGACTTGTTATAACGCTTTTTCAGATAGGAAGAGAAGCAGAGCCCGTCGGCCGGAACAACGGCCATGCCCGGCTCGCCTGCCGTGTTATTCGGGTGAGAGAAGAAGTCAACGGGGTCGTAGTCAACAACCTTATACACCAACAGTCCGCCGTTGGGTGCACCGCCATACCAACCGTTCTTCTTGATGTTCTCCAGCAAGAAGTATTCGTTGGCATCATTAGGATTGGTCATTTTGTAAACCACACCGCCCTCATTGGCCGTCTTGTCCATTGTTATATTGGCGTTTGCCGTCAGCGGTTGAATGTTAAGGGGCCAGTTCATCTGCTGCCTTTCCCATGCCGTATAAGGCATAGGAACGAAGCCGCCGTCTCCGGCATACTCGCCACCGTCCATCAAATCCCAAAGTTCCATCTCCTGATTATGCACATATGCAGAGCTGGTTGTCGGATAAATGTCGGGCAATCCCATGGTGTGGGAGAACTCATGACAGGTGACACCGATGCTGTTGATTTGCATTTTTGTCTTGGTTGCATCAGCATAAGCAGGAAAGAGTTCTGCCCCGATGCTGAACCTTCCCAATATTTTGTCCCCTAATTTCAGAGATGGGTCCGTGAACCTGCTTGCACAAGCCCACACCGTCTTGGCACCGCCACCGTTGTTCTGCCCCAAACCAGCATAGACAACATAGACACAGTCGACGTATCCGTCGTTGTTCGAGTCGTAAAGCGCGGGATTTGTAATCGAAGTCTTCACCAAGTTAACGGCGTCGCGTGCCAATTCTGCCGGCCGCTCGTCATTATTGGAGTTCGCATTATTTCCGCCGTAGTATTCCATATTCTGCGGAAGGTCAACAGGACCATAGACATCGAAGACCGGCGTAAAGACACCCCGGCTGCAAGCCTTGAAATATTGGGCCACGCTTCCGTGGTTCTTGTCGTTGCCGTTGCCGCGGTTGACAATGGCACCCGGGGCATTAAAGAAGTCGTTGAACGCGGCTTTCGGGTTCTCCACGCGGAACTTTCGGTCCTTGAAGTTGGCAAGAATGACAAGAATACGAGGCGAACCCGTATGCGGCGTATAGTGCACAGAAGGATTGACGGCCCTTGTATGCGTCGGCTCTTGAAAGTTATCGGGATGCTTGCGCGGCGTAATCAGTTGGGCTTCCGGGCTTCCCCATGCGGGAACGGGCACCATCTTTCCGTCGTTTCTTCTGACAAGCAGCTCGCTATTATCGTCTGCCGATGCCGCAAACGCGACTGCCAGCAAACCAACAAGAAGTAGTATTTTCTTCATATCGTATTGTTTTAGTGTTATTGTGTGAAGTTTTATCTCAAGAAATATTGCCCTTTACGGCGCGTTGCCCAGCCATATTCAATGGCATGGTGCGGGCAATGGTGATAGCAGGCGAAGCAACTGACACACGAGCCGTCGTGCTTCCAGCGGGGACGGAGCCTGTAGCCGCCTTCAACGTTGCCCACGGGGCACACGTTCGCGCATATCCCACATTTCACGCAACGGGCTTCGTCCACCCTGAAAGGCTTGTCCGTGACGAGCCACTTGGCAAACACGGCCCCCAAGAAGCGGCTGTTCGTACGCGGCCAATGGCTCAGATGGACGGGCGAAGCACCTTTCTCCCGACGCACAATCCGCTCCGCATAGTCCTGCAGCTGTAGCGCAGCCTGCCGCAACTTCTCTGCTTCGGCGGCCTTACCGTCCGTATCCATGAAAGGAAGGCCCACGTAGCTGTTGGGCATTTTCAGCGAGAAAGCCGCATCGGTCTGCAGCCCCACGCACGCAAGGTCTTCGTTCAGGCAGTCCATCGTCAGTCCGATATCGTCGCCCGCCGTACAAAGTGCATAGCAATAATGCGACCGCAAGTCGGCAGCGTCAAGCTTCAACCCGCGGACAAACCTGCGAACAATGAGCGGCGGACGCCAGCCATGCACCGGAAAAACAAAGCCAATGCGCTCAGCCGTCTTCAAGGTATAAGCGCATTGGTCTTTCATTGCGGTCGGGATGAAACGCGCCGTCTCTCCCGTTGCCCGGGCCAGCCGCAAGGCCGCCCACTTCGAGTTTCCTGTTCCCGAGAAATAGAAGATCATTATTTCTTCTTCTCCGTCATCACGCCCTCCACATAGAGTCTCGTCATCTCGGTCTTGGCATTCGTGCGCACGGTGACGCTCTTCTTGAAATGGCCGGGAAACTTGCCCTCGCCGTTGTACGTCACCTTCACCTGCCCCTTCTGTCCCGGCTGAACGGGCGTCTTGGTGTAGGTGGGAACAGTGCAGCCGCAGCTGGCGATAGCCTGATTGATGACCAACGGCGCATCGCCCACGTTGGTGAACACGAACGTAGCCTCCTGAACGGGATTGCTCTCGGAGAACGTCCCAAGGTCTTGCGTCACTTTATCGAACTTTATCTCTGCCTGTTTCTGGCCGTAGGCCGCCGTGAGAATGGTCGTAAGCATGAATGCAATCGTTAATAACTTCTTCATTTTCGTTCCTTTCTTTTGATAAATCAAAGGCAAAAGTAATAAAGTATTTTGAATACTCGCCCTTTTTCGCCGGATTTTTTTTCAGAACAAGCCGTTGCAAACGTTTTAAAATAGGTATGAAAGCGCTTTTACATGAGGATATGAACCTATTTAAATAGGTATATAAATTTTCTCAGACAGGCTTCTTCTGTGATTTACAACCGCATCTTTTATGATTTAGGTGTATATCTTTTATGATTTGCAACCGGACGGAAACGTATTTACATCCGTATCTTTTACCATTTACATCTGTATCTAATCGGATTATCACCATGGAGATAAATGTTTATCACCATGGTGATAAGGTTTTATCACCATGGAGATAAGGTCTTATCACCGTGGAGATAATCCGATTAGATACGGATGTAAATCACGGGACATACGGATGGAAATACGTTTCCGTCCGGTTGTAAATCACAGAAGATAGGGACGTAAATTTTGGAACATACGGGAGAGCGGTTCTTTTTCTCCCGTTCTAATAAGAAAGGAAAGGGGAAACAGGGGTCAGAATGGCGGGAAGAGCAGGCGGCGGTCGCGTGCTAAGGCCGGGAGGGCCAGGGACTCGGGGACGAAGCGCCAGTTGTGGTGGGTCGTGGCAGGGATTGTGTGAAGACGTTCGATGTAGGCCATGATGATGGTTCGCTGGTCTTCGGGACTGATGCTTTCGATGCGGCTCGGGATTTCGGCTAAGGGAATGCCGGCACCGCGCGTGAGCAGTTCGCCGCCGCCGTTGCCGCGGTAGCTGTTCATGGCCACGCGGTAGTGGGCTTCGTCGGCGAATGGGCGGCCGGAAGAGAGGCGGAGAATGTTTATCCGGCTGCCGTGGGGGCGGGCGACGTTGACTTCGTAGTCGATGCCGGCGGCGGTGTCGAAGTTGAAGGCGAGGTTGCGCCAGTGCCACTGTCCGTCGGGCGCTTGCTGCATGAGCATGATGTGGTCTCGGGGCGAGCGCATGGTGGCAATCCATTGGTCGTAGCTCAGTTCGAGCAGTGAGCGGATTTCTTGGCCCGTCATGCGGAGGACGTAAAGTTGGTTCTCGTAGGTGTAGAGGTTGAAGAGGTCGCTGACGCGGACGGGGCCTTTGGGAATGCAGACGTCGAACTTCAGGGGCGCGTTGAGCGAGATGTCGGCCTTGGTGTAGTCGAGTTGTATGTCGTGTATGAGGCTGTTGAAGGGTGCGGGGCCGAAGAAGCAGTCGCGGGTGCGGAGTGTGCGGGCGAGGCTTCCTATTTCGCGGTCGGCGTAGCGGCGCACTTGCGTTATGGTGGGGGCGAAACGGCGCATGAAGTCTGCGTCGACGGGTTCGTTGTCCATGCAGATGAGCTGCGTGTCGATGCTGGTCAGGCGTGAGCGGCCGTGCGCGTCGCGTGCCATGTGGAGCGTGCTTTCGCTCAGGTAATGGGCGTTGCTCGAGGGGTTGATGACGTCGATGTGCTTTCCGCCTGCGGATACGGTTGCTTTTCGCAGGCGATGGTCGTGCCCGCAGAGTATGAGATCGATGCCGGCGACGCTTCTTGCCGTCTCGAGCGCGGCGTTCTCGTTGCCCGTGTTGCCTGCGATGCCGCCTTCGAAGCCCGAATGGAAGAGGCCGACGACAACGTCTGCCTGCTCCGTTTGGCGGACGTGGGCGACCCATTTGCGTGTCGTCGCGACGATGTCGAGGAATGTCATGCCCTGCCACAGCGTTTCGTGGAGCCAATAAGGGATTGTCGGGGTGAGCATTCCGATGAAGGCTATGCGCGTTCCGTGGACTTCGCGAATGGCATAAGGCTTGAAACGGGACTGCAATGTGGCCGTGTCGACAACGTTGGCCGCAAGGACTTCGCAGTGGACCTCGCCCACGTATTTGTCGTAAACGGCACGGCCTGTCTCGATGTCGTGGTTGCCTATCGTCTGAACGTCGTAGCGCATGTAGTTCAATACCTCGGCGGCTACGTTGGGCAGCGACGGGTCTATGTAGTTGGAGTAGTAGCAGGCGGGCTGTCCTTGCAGCACATCTCCGCCGTCGACGAGCAGCAGTCGCCTGCCATACTTCTTGCGTAGCCTTTTGACGTAGGAGGAGACGCGCGCCATGGAGCCGCTGCAGGGCTTCCGTTCGATGAAGTCGAAGGGGAAAAAGCAGCCGTGCACGTCGGTCGTGTGGAGGATTTTAATGTCGAAGAAGGGCTTCATAGATTTCGATATAGCGTCGTGCGACTTTCAGGTAGTCGTGATGCCGCCGGACGTAAAGCATGCTTTCCCGCTTCAGCACGTCGATGCGTTCGGGACGGGCCAGCAATCGCCGCAAAGCCCGGCAGACGTCGGCTTCGCTCGGTCTGACGTTGACGATTGGTCGTAGCGTTTCTTCCTGCAACAACGCGTAATGTTCCTCCTCTCCCCCACCGATGCAAATCAGTCCGCGAGCCATTGCTTCCAAGGCGTTCATGGCGGGCGTGTAGCTGTAGAGCTGGTCGAGGATAGCGTCGGCATGGTCCATGCATTGCGTGTAGGCTGCGAAGGGGAGGCTTTCTGCCAGCTTGAGATCTACCTTTCCGGGGTATTCGGCCGCTATTCTTTGCGCCGCTTTCAGCATGATGTCCGTACCTTTGTAGGCACTTCGCTCGCGATTGATGCCGAGGAAGAGGCGCAATGTGCCGTCGAACGGGCGCGGCGGATTGTCACGCGGCACGATCGGGAAAGGACAATAGGCCGTTTTGTCGGGGAAAACGGGCTTGTAGCAGGCCCAATATTCGTAGAGTCCGGTGATGATTTTGTCGCAATCGTTTGCAATATATTGGCATAAGTCGCCCTTCGGCGTAGCAATCCAGTCCCGAATGTACTTTTGTGCCTCGCGGTCTTGGCGGATTTCGGTGCCGAAATTGAAGTCGCTGTAGCGCAACGGAAAGCGCGTGATGCACTCGTGCACCCAATAATAGTCCATGCCGAAGCCACCAAGGACGACGCGGCGGTTGTTTCGCCTCAGATAATGATAGAAGAAGTAGAGCCGTTCGGCCTTGATTTCGAAGAACATCGGGTTGATGAGTTGCACGATGTCATAGCCCCTGAGCCTCGGCAGCAGCGAAAGCAGGCGCAGATACAGCCGCAATCCCCCGAACGTTCCGTGCCTGCTGACGTCGATGTCCCGCGGATAGTCTTTCCAGAAGTCTCCGTTAGAGACCACCGTCACCCGATGTCCCAGTCTACGCAGCCCTTTTGCCAAGGTTGCATGCACGTTACTGTATTCGCCCAACAAGAGTATTCTCATCTGAAAGTCGCTGCAATAATGATTCCACGTCCCCACTTCGTGTTGCACAATCGGCGGAACAGCGCGTATTTTCGCGTGTATTCCTGCTCGGGGAGTGGGAACAGTCCGTGCGCCCTAAGCCTTTCGCAAGCCTTGTTCAGCCGCATAAGGCTGTGCGTCAGGCGTGCCGTGTTGTAAAGATAGTCCATTGAAAGTTGCGCAATGCGGCGTTGCAGGGCCAGCCGCTCAGGGTTTGGCAAAGAAGCGAGCCTTTCCTGCAAATGACGGACGGCCCGTTCGGTATTCACCTGCCTTTTAACGAGGTTCCGTTTGCCGAAATGATGAATGACAGAGTGCGGGTGCTGCCGATAGAAATAAGCCTTTGCCGAGGTCGTAAAGAGTCGTTTGGCACGGAGAACCAGCAGAGCCGTGAATTCTTCGTCCTCGGCATAGCGGTCGAAGTCGGGCCGGAAACGCAGCCCGTTCAACAACTCTTTCTTGAACAGATAGCCCCAAGCGGCTCCCTTGATGCTGTGCCGAAGCATGTAATCCGCGCCATCGAACGGCCCGTTCACGTCTTCCTGCACGGAGGCGCACTGCCGATGCGTGAAAGCAAAGCCGACCATGTCTGGCTGAAGCCGGCGTGCCACGTCCAAACAATGCTCGTATGCCGGGCGAAGCAGGCTGTCGTCGCTGTCGACAAATTGGATATAGCGGCCGCTTGCCATGTCCGTTCCACGGTTACGCGCCACACTTATGCCCTGATTGCGCTGCCGCAGATAGATGATATCGTCGCTGATATCGAGCAATTCGTTGATGGCCGGCCGGTCGCTTCCGTCGTCTATGACAATAATCTCACGCCTTTCACCGCCGAACGACAGGCTACGTATGCTGTCGATACAGCAGCGAAGCATCGTCGGTTCGGTGTTGAACGTCGTGATAATGAAACTGACCAAAGGCCTGTCTGGTGTATTTTGTGGGCGAAGCATCATCATTTTTAATCCCAACAAATTTACGCATAAATCCCTCACCAACCAAGAATAACGCCGTTTATTTTGTCGTTCAGAAACCAATCCGCAGCAAAAGTCGCAAAAGATAAAGCGAATGGCAAGCTGATATTCATCATTCATGGCCGCTATATTTGGGGCTATTCTTGTCAATTAAATTCATAACGGATTTGCTTTCGGCTGCAAAAATCATTATCTTTGTGTTGGGGAATGCATGAAAATGCGTTCCCTTTTCTTGTAGATAAGCATACAACGGCATGCAAAATGGTTGAAAATGGCTGCAAACGCATACTATTTCGCACGCCAAAATCTATCATATTGCGTGGCGAAATGAGGCATATTGCCAGCCGATATGACCTACTTTAAGGTGTAAAATGATTGAAACAAGAAAGCGAAATGGCGTTTATCAGTAATCGATGTCTTTTTGTTTTGTCCGCTTTTCAGAAAACTTTGTTAAACTATCACAATGCCCCTTTCCACCTTTTTCACGGAAAAGGGTCTCGCACTTGCAGAATATCGAGAAGCTGTGTAGGGACGCACGGTCCGTACGTTCACTCAAACGGGCCAGCAACTCGGCTACTCGCTCACGCTTTCTCTTGTTCTGCGTTGGCCGGAGGCGCAGACCTTGCATCCCTTCGAGGCCCATATCCTCCTGATTTTCCAAAACCATTTGTGGACAATGCACAGGCTTTTAAGTCCGAAAAGACGATACAATGTCGGCTTCAGGCCACCTTTATAAGGCATTCCTTCAGCCAGCAAGAGGGGCCCTCCCAGCCTGTAGACATCCAATTGAATGTTGAGCACGTGTCCGAAATAGTCGGAATCGCAACACCGTTTCATGATTTCACGATGCGAACGGAGCATGGTTTCCATTTGCAGGGCACCCGCCGAAGCCGTCAGTCCATGCGGATTGAACCGATAATGATAGCAACCTTGCGCGGTAGTCACGATGCAATGGCAACGGAACAACAGCCGCGACATCAGTTCCAAGTCCTCAAACACGATGCCCGGCTTGAACATTTCTTGTTCGAACAGTGCCTTTCTGAAAATCTTGTTCCATGCATAGGCGTGCGTATAGGCCTGCGTTTTCAACCAATAAGTCTGCCAATCGGTATACACACGGTCAGTCAATTGCAGTCGGAAAGGCGTTGTTCCGCCTCGCCTTTCGACCGGATATTCCAAGAAATCGATGTCGGGTCGGGCCGTCAGCTTTGCCATCAAGGCGCGGTAAGTGCCGGGGGGCAAATCGTCATCACTATCGACAAACGTCACATAATCCCCACGGGCAATCCGCAGTCCGGCATTGCGGGCCTCGCTCAATCCCTTGTTGGGCTGATGCAAAAGGCTGATGTTCGCATGCTCTTTGGCGTAGATACTGCAAATGTTCGGGCTGTTGTCCGTCGAACCATCGTCAACCAAGACAATCTCCATGCCTGCAATCTGCTGCCCAATGACCGAGTCGAGACATCTTGCCAGTGTGTCTTCGGTATTGAATACGGGAATGATGACCGATAGTTTCATGGCTGCAAAAGTAATAAAAAAAAGGAAGAACTTTGTGTTTTCGGTTAAATTTGCTATTTTTGCAACCATAAACAGATGATGAAAGAAGTAAAAATCAACGACCGGCTACTGCAACAAGCGGCCGAAAAGGGCATGGATGCATTCGTAGGTGTGTTCGTCGATGCGATAACAACGGCCATCGGCGGCAGTCTGAACAGCCATAATATGGCCGAATTGAATGCCGATCAAATCACGCTTTTGGCCTATCACTATCTCCACGAAGAGGTGATGGACGGCGGATTCGTGCAACTGATCCACAACGGACTGGGAGCTTTCATCTATAAGAACCCAACTGGCAAGGCATTCCGCCAGTGGGGCATTCAGGAACTTTACCAAATCATTAACAAGAGTCATCGCCTTTACGCAAAATACCACGAGGAAATCGAACGCGATTGCACCGATGATGAGTTCATGGCCATGTTTGAGAAGTATCCCGAATTCGACGAATTCGATGATAAGTTCATAGAGAATGAAGAGCAGTTCACCGGTAAGATTGCCCATTACATTGATGAACACATTGAGAATTTTGCAACGATAACGCATGAATAAAGAGGAACAAGAACGCAGAAAGAAGAGTCCTGTCAGGATAAGGAACAAGAAAGCGTCGTTTGAATATCTCTTTATCGACACTTATACGGCCGGTATCGTGCTGACGGGAACCGAAATCAAGAGCATTCGCAACGGGAAAGCCTCGCTGGTGGACGCATTCTGCGTGTTCTACAAAGGCGAACTGTGGGTGAAGGGCATGAATATCAGCCCCTATTTCTATGGTTCATACAGCAATCACGAGGCTAAACGCGACCGCAAACTGCTGCTGACCAAGCGCGAACTCCGCAAATTAGAGGAGGATGCCAAGCAAGTGGGCTTCACGATTGTGCCGACATTGATTTTCATAGACCCTCATGGACGGGCTAAGGTTGATATCGCTTTGGCGAAAGGAAAGAAGGAGTTTGACAAGCGTCAGACCCTGCGTGAGAAACAAGACAAGCGTGAAATGGACCGCGCAATGAAGCACTTCTAAGCCGTTAGAAGCGCTTTTTATATCCCATTGCTTGAATATGAAAGGACTACGAGAGCTCGTTAAGGAGAGAATATTGATATTAGACGGTGCCATGGGCACAATGGTTCAGTCTTATCATCTATCAGAAAGCGACTTCCGGGGGCTGCGCTTCAAGCAGGAAGACGGCCGGCAAATGAAAGGAAACAATGACTTGCTTTGCCTGACACGGCCCGATGTGGTCCTTGATATTCACCGACGCTACTTGGCAGCCGGGGCAGATATCATCGAAACCAACACCTTTTCGGCACAAAGCATCTCGCAGGCTGACTATGGATTGCAGGACATTTGCTATGAACTTTCCTATGAAGGGGCCCGCTTAGCCCGTCAGGCTGCCGACGAATTGACCACGGAAGAGAAGCCACGCTTTGTGGCCGGGGCCGTAGGACCAACGAACAAGACTTGCTCGATGAGCCCCGATGTGAGCGATCCTGCAGCACGCGACCTGACATACGACGCGCTTTTTGCGGCCTATGAAGAGCAGATAAGGGGACTATTAGACGGCGGAGTCGACGCCTTGCTCATTGAAACGATTTTTGACACCTTGAATGCCAAGGTCGCGATAGACGTCGCTGTTTCGCTGATGGAGCAACGTGGGCTCGACTTGCCCATCATGTTGAGCGTCACCGTCAGCGATTTGGCCGGTAGGACATTGAGTGGGCAGACATTAGAGGCTTTCTTGGGCAGCATCAGCAGCTATCCCGTCTTCTCCGTGGGCCTGAACTGTTCTTTCGGAGCACATCAGATGAAACCTTATCTGAAAGAACTCGGCAAGAAATCACCTTATTATATATCCGCTTACCCCAATGCGGGGCTTCCTAATTCCATGGGGCAATATGACGAAACTGCCGAGAGCATGTCGCCGCAAATCGCCGAATTCATGGACGAAGGCTTGGTGAACATCGTGGGAGGTTGCTGTGGAACGACCGATGAATTTATACGGCGATACACCGAAATGGCCGAAGGAAAGCCGTCCCGTCAACCGATTGAGAAGCCCGAAAGCATGTGGTTGAGCGGACTTGAGCTGTTAGAGGTCAGCAAGGAAGTGCGTTTCGTGAACGTCGGTGAACGTTGCAACGTGGCAGGAAGCAAGAAGTTCCTGCGCCTGATCAAAGAAAAGAACTACGAAGAGGCCCTGACCATTGCCCGAAAACAGGTGACCGACGGGGCCTTAGTGATTGATGTCAACATGGACGACGGCCTGCTCGATGCCCGAACGGAGATGGTGAACTTTCTCAATCTGATTGCCTCCGAGCCCGATGTCGCCAAAGTCCCGGTCATGATCGACTCCAGTAAGTGGGACGTTATCACGGCCGGACTGAAGTGTATGCAGGGAAAGTGCATCATCAACTCCATCTCGTTGAAGAACGGAGAGGCCGAGTTCGTCTGTCATGCCCGCGATGCCAAGCGATATGGGGCAGCCATCGTGGTGATGTGTTTCGACGAAACAGGACAGGCTACGACCTACGAACGCAAGATAGAAATTGCAGAAAGGGCCTACCGTATCCTTGTCGATAAGGTGGGCTTCAACCCACTCGACATCATCTTCGACCCGAACATACTTTCCATTGCGACCGGTATTGAGGAGCACGACAACTACGCCGTCGACTTCATCAAGGCCACGGCGTGGATAAAGCAGCATCTGCCGGGAGCGCACATCAGCGGCGGTGTCAGCAACCTCTCGTTCTCTTTCCGCGGAAACGACTATATCCGCGAGGCCATGCACGCCGTGTTCCTCTACCATGCCATACACGAGGGAATGGACTTCGGTATCGTGAACCCGGCAACAAAGGTGACCTATGCCGATATTCCTGCCGACCGGCTGCGCATCATCGAAGACGTTGTCTTAAACAGAAAGCCGGGTGCGGCCGAAGAACTCATCGAATTGGCTGGCCGCATCAAGGCCGAAGCGGAGGAAGCCAAGGCAAACGGGACCTCCGTTGGGAGCAGTAATGCTGAACAACACGAAGCTTGGCGGGAACAACCTGTAGACAAGCGGCTGGCTTACGCATTGAGGAAAGGTATCGGCAACTACATGGAAGAAGACCTTGCCGAAGCCTTGCGGCAATATCCCCATGCCGTGAACATCATCGAGGGACCGCTGATGGACGGAATGAACGAGGTGGGCGAGCTCTTTGGCGAAGGAAAGATGTTCTTGCCGCAGGTGGTGAAGACGGCACGCACCATGAAGCAAGCCGTGGCCATTCTCCAACCCCACATCGAGGCCGAGAAGACCGGAGATTCCTACAAGGCCGGCAAGATTGTCTTAGCCACGGTGAAGGGCGATGTGCACGACATCGGGAAGAACATCGTGGGCGTGGTGATGGCCTGCAACAACTATGACGTGATAGACCTCGGCGTAATGGTGCCCGCGGAGCAGATCGTGAGAAAAGCCATCGCTGAAAAGGCCGACATGATAGGCCTTAGCGGACTGATAACCCCGTCGCTGGAAGAGATGGTCAACGTGGCCAAGGAGATGAAGAAAGCAGGGCTTGACATTCCGATTATGATTGGTGGTGCTACGACAAGCCAGCTCCATGTGGCCTTGAAAATAGCCCCCGTCTACGGCGGCCCTGTGGTTTGGATGAAAGATGCCTCACAGAACGCACTGATTGCGGCCAAACTGCTGAACGACGCTGAGCGACAAACGTTGACCAACGACCTGAATGCGAAGTATGCCGACCTGCGCGAAGGCTATAACCAAGAGCAACAGAAACTCCTGTCCTTGGAAGAGGCTCGCAAGAACAAGCTCGACCTGTTTTCATAAATTCATGGTTCAATTCTTTGGTTGTTTCAAAATAAAGCCTTACCTTTGCCGCCGAGATGATATTTTCAATCAACGATAATAAGATGTGTACGGTGATGCAAAGAAACTTTGATTTCTCTGCATCTTTTAACGCTTATTATTTGGTTAATCCAAATAATTTGCTAACACACACACACACAC
>NZ_JH594502.1:393493-395700 GCF_000243015.1 Segatella maculosa OT 289 | reverse complement strand
TGCACCACATTCTACGGAAGAAGAATGGGGAGCAGACGAAGAGCTTGATGGAGGAGATACGGAAATATAGGTCCACCCCCGCCCCTCCCAAGGGAGGGGAATACGAACTCGCGGTAATCATAAAGTTCAATGTTCAAACATCAAAGTTCAAAGTAAATCAAAGTTCAATGAAGAAGATATTATTTATGGCAGGCCTTGTGAGCACGATGTTGCTCGCGGCATGCAGCAGCGAAGAGAGCGTCGTCAAAGAGGACGGCAAAGTAAATGTGGCGAAAGGCATCACGTTCCAATTCACCGAGGAGGAATATGTGCCCGGCGTTGTCAATGAAGAAAAAGCAGGGGCAAAAGGCACGCGTGCCGTGCAGTCAGAGACGGTAGACTTGGGCAACGGCTTAGTGGCAGAATTGAGCCTTGAGCCCGACACCATGGCGACAGCCAAGACGCGTGCCCCCCAACCAATGAGCGACGGACACTACACCATCTATGCCGTAGACGCTTCCAACGTGCGCCACGACGGAATCAAAGGCACCATCACGAGCGGCGTGTTCACCCCCGACGCGTTGGGCGAGTGGAACCTGAACCCCGGCGAGACCTACACCTTTGTCTGCTTCAACGACGCCGTGACCGACAATGGGACAAGCCTACGTTATAACTTTCAGACACCGAACGGCATGAATGAGAACCCGATGATCGGCGTGACCACCCACACCGTGAGCACCGCTGCGCATGACGTGGTGACCTTTGTGATGCGCCATCAGAATGCCCGCGTGCGCTATCAAATCACTTCCTACACCGCACCGGTAGAAAATGGAATGTTCAGAGTCGTAGGTTCGGACGCGGGATCCGGTTACGGCATAATCGACTATGATGTCAAGGGGGCAGTGACCGGCCATTCCGGAAGTGTTGGGGCTGTTATTCCGACAACCCCCATGACGGCCGACCGTGCCATCAGCTATTCGCCCTATGTAGAAACCTACACGGCAACTACCAGATATTTCTATTATCCCGATGCCTATGACTTTGTATATGTGCAATATTCCAACGTTCAAGGCACGCTCTATGGAAAGACCAATCCTTTCACAGCAAACCGTTTCACTCATATCTATGCCAATACTATCCTGCAAAAGAACCACAGCTATGTGTTCAATTGGAAAGTGAAGAGCAACCCACTCTATCTCTACCAAGACGGCACCGTGGGCTACTTTGGCAACAAGGGCACGCGCACGCCCATTGGTCTTGTTGTAACAGAAAAGACGGCCTCGGATAAAGGCTTGGCTGCAGCACTGAACTTTATACCGCTTGTGATTTGGGAGCAAGATAATCCGCCTGCCGGTAGTGGTGATACCTACCAAAACAATACCGTTTGCTATGCCGGACCGTTTACAGGACAAAATGATATGAACGGGTATAACTGGACATGGGATGCAGCGAGTAGCCTTGATGGCAAGGTACGTGCCAACGAGCAAACCAAGTATCCGGCCTTCTATACCGCTGCTCACTACAATCCGGGCGTTACCGTGACAGGCGCAAACGTCGGCAAGTGGTTCCTGCCCAGCTTCGGACAGATTGTCAAAACGATTCATCTGGTAGACAAATCATGGACATTCTCGGCAACCGACACGTGGTGGGGTAATTGGAACTCAGCCCCGGGAAAGACCCCGCTCACGACGCTGAAAGGATATCTCACGCAGGCCGGAGGAGACCTGCCGAATGGCTTCATCTCTACCAGTACGCAGGCCGACGGCACACAAACCTTTCGTAAATTCCAGCCTATAGGGCTAGTAACTGTACCATATCCGAATAGTAGCAATATACAACTTTTTACCATTTGGAAGACCATGAGTAATGGCGGCGTATGGGCATTCGTTAATTACTGATAAACGGAAAATAGAAATTCAATAATTGAAAATTCGAGTTAGTTTACTTTAATATTCATCCGCCTGTAAACGATGCCGGGAGTGCAATTTGACAATATATACTATTGTGGGGCACAATATATACTTTCGTGGGGCACGAAATATACTATTGTCAATTACGGAATATACTTCCGTCGTCCGCAGGTCGTATTTTAGTCATTGCGCACGGCCGGTTCGGTTGCAGACAAAAAACACAAAAAATCATGGCATTTTGGAAGAAAATCAAAATGAAAGTCAACGGACTGTGGTATCCGAAATCAGTCCTTGTGGGTTCGCCCGTAACCACGAAAC
>NZ_JH594502.1:310089-393393 GCF_000243015.1 Segatella maculosa OT 289 | reverse complement strand
GGGGGAGGTATTTGGGTGTCTGGTGTTAGGTATTCTTAATACGCTTCGTCGTTTTCGATTTCCTCACGGTCGATCTTCTTACTATCGATGGCGCGCCAAGCGTAGAAGATGTAGGCCAAGACAAAGGGTATCAGCAACGAGACAACGGACATCGCACTCAGGGTGAACTTGCTGCTGCAACTGTTCACGATGGTCAGGCTGCTCTGTAGGTCGGCCGTAGAAGGATAATAGGCCGTGTTGTTCCAGCCGGCGAAGAGCAGGAGGGCTATCACCGTGAGAACGACGCCGATGCCTGCAGGCCAGATGCCGCGAAGATAATCGGGCTTCATCATTGTTCGCACGACGGCGAAGAGCAACAGGACGACGCCCGTGAGGAAGACAAGTGAAACATACCACATCACGGTCATGTTGTGCAGGTATTTCATCGGTTCCATGAAAATCGTGCCTGTTTCGGGATTGTAGGCAAAGCCATCTTTCAGTAGTGTGCGCACAAGAAACGAGAGGAACAGCACGAGGAAAGGTACCACGTTATATATAAGGTGGCGGCGGGCACGGGTGTTGATGGCTCCGTCGGCCACGTTGTTGATGATGTAGAACAACCCTAAGACGCGGGCCAAGAACATGACCGACAGTCCGAAGACGAGGTTCCATGGGTCGAGCAGCGCGTCGAGTCCGTTGCTTGCATTGGCCCAACGGCTGATGACGGGCTGCAGCGTGTCGGTGATGTTCATCTTGTTGACAAGGAAGTTGCTGCCGTTGAAGAACGTGGCGACAGCTCCGCCCAAGAGCAACGGGCCAAGGATTCCGTTGATGACAAGGAAGCATTGGAAGGTGCGGGGGCCGAGCAGATTGCCGAGCTTGTTCTGGAACTCATAACTCACGGCCTGCAACACAAACGTAAAAAGAATGATCATCCACAACCAATAGGCTCCGCCGAAGCTTGTGCTGTAGAACAACGGGAACGAGGCGAAGAATGCGCCGCCGAAGGTGACAAGTGTGGTGAAGGTGAACTCCCACTTGCGACCGGTGGAGTTGATAACCAAGCGGCGCTCTTCGGGCGTATGCCCCAGACTGAAGAGTAGAGAGTTTGCCCCCTGCACGAACATGAGGAACACTAACAAGGCACCCAACACGGAAACGAGCAACCACCAATAATGCTGTAAGAATGTATATGTCATACGTTCGGGGCCTCCATCCCCTTCTTGATTTGTTTCAAAAGAATGTTGATTTCGACGGCAAGCATGGTCGTGAAGAGCACGAGGAACAGGAAGAACGTCAGCATGATGCTGCCCGAATGGAGGTCGCTCACGGCAACCCATGTGGGTAGCATGTCTTGAATGGTCCATGGCTGACGCCCCATTTCTGCTACAATCCAGCCTGCTTCACTGGCCACATAAGCCAAAGGCACAAGCACAATGGCTGCAATGTGGAGCCAGTGCCAACGACGGTGCGTGATGTCCTTGCGCCATGTGATGTGGCCGGCAACAAGGAAAAAGAGAATGAAGAGGCAACCCAGTCCCACCATGACACGGAATGCCCAGAAGCTAATGGGGATATTCGGCACGATTTGGTCGGCCGACTTCACGTAGCCATAGCCGAAGTATCGGATATTGTCTACCAAGGTCTTACGTGTGGTCACGTCTTTCTTCCCCGTACGGTATTGCTGCAATGCCAAGATTGCCTTACGTCCGCGCTGTATCTTCTCGGTCACGGAAGGCTCTCTGACCCCGTCTGCCTTCGTGTAACCGGCGATAATGTCGTTCACACCGGGCACATAGCCGTCGAAATCGCGTGTGGCCAAGAAAGAGAGTGCCTTGGGAATACCTATCTTGAAAGGTGGTTCCTGTCCTTTTTGATAGTCAGGCTGCTCGAAGGGCGATACCCAAGCGACAGCAGTCAGAGGCTGTGAGTGGCCTCCGTTGTAGAGTGCCTCCATGGCTGCGAGTTTCATCGGCTGAACCTTTGCCACTTGATAAGCAGAACCGTCACCGGTGAACGCTGCCAAGAGTGAAGCACAAAGACCGACAACCGTAGCAATCTTCATGCTGTTGACAGCCAACTGCCTTTCGCGACCTTTCAAGAGATACCAACTACTCACTCCGACAACGAAGATGGCCCCGATAATCCACGAGGAAGTAATGGTGTGACAGAACTTGTTTACGGCAAAAGGAGAAACGGCTACCTCCCAAAAGGAATTCATTTCGAAACGCATGGTATCGGGATTAAACTCCTGCCCAATAGGATATTGCATCCATGCATTAGCCACTAATATCCACCAAGCCGAGAGGGTCGCCCCGATACCTGTGAGCCATGTTGAAGCCAAATGGAATCCGGCCGATACTTTTTTCCACCCGAAAAACATCACAGCTACAAAAGTACTTTCCATGAAAAAGGCAAGGATTCCTTCTATAGCAAGTGGAGCTCCGAAGATGTCACCCACAAACCACGAGTAATTGCTCCAGTTGGTCCCGAACTCGAATTCAAGGATAATACCCGTAGCAACTCCCATAGCAAAATTTATCCCAAAGAGTTTTTGCCAATACATGGAAGCGTCTTTCCAGAACTGCTTCCGTGTACGGTAATAACAGGTTTCGGCAATTCCCATAATCACAGCCAGTCCCAACGTCAATGGAACAAACAGCCAATGATAAATGGCAGTCAATGCAAATTGTGCCCGTGACCAGTCTATTGTGGCTGCACTGACATCCAATATTTGATGCATCATAATGTAATTTTTGAGTATTTATTAAATTGTTTCGTAAATCAAGCTGTGAAGGCGATGCTTTCAAGGCATACGTTGTTCTAACTGCGAATTGACAAAGTCGGCTTCACCTCCAACCTTTGCCCGAGTCCCGATAAAATCAGGAAAAAAGAACAACTTCAACACCGCAAAGATGACAAACAGTTTAATCAGGATAATCAACCATAATGTTCTACCCAAAGTCATCTGTCGGAAGCCATCATAATAGAGGTAGAATGCTTTCTTAAAGAACCCTCTTGTCTTCATCTTATTTGTTCGCTATTGTTTGGGGCGACAAAATTAAGAAAAATATTTTAATGTTGTCCTTTTTTTCGGTAAAAATGCTAAAAAAGCATACTATTAAAGTTTACACATTAAAAAACCTTTGCCAATTAAGATTTAATAGGTAAATTTGCGTTGTTAATCAACGTTAGAAGCTAAACAGCAATATGAATAAGAAGCTATTGATTCCAATGATTATCATTGGATTGTTCCTTGTGGCCGGAGTTATTTATCTGTGGGTCACGCTGGATAACCAGAAGAAAGAAAACAAAGCGATGCAGGAGTTGGCTGAACTTGACAAAAAGGAAATGGAAAACGAATATCAGCAGTTTGCCAACCAATATAGCGAGATGAAGACGAAAATCAGCAATGATTCTATCATTGCCCAACTAACGGCGGAGCAAGAGCGCACACAACGTCTGTTGGCTGAACTTAGAAACGTCAAAACCACCGATGCTGCAGAGATAGCACGACTCAAAAAAGAATTGGCTACGGTAAGAGAAGTTCTGAGAAGTTATATCATTGAAATTGATTCGCTCAACAGACTGAACCAGAATTTGACCGCAGAAAACACACAAATCAAAGGACAATATGCCGAGGCTACCCGTCAGATAGAAGGTTTGAGTAGTGAGAAGGCTACACTCTCTGAAAAGGTTGCCATTGCTTCACAACTTGATGCTACAGGCATTAGTCTGCAGGCAAAGGACAAACATGGAAAGACAACGAATAAGATAAAGAAATGTACAGCCTTGCAACTGAACTTCACTATTACCAAGAATGTCACTGCAGGAAACGGCACGAAGACCATTTACGTGCGTATCACTTCGCCAACGGGCACACTACTTGCAGGCGGAGGGTCGTTCCAATATGAGAACAAAAGTCTTGCAAGTTCTATGCAGAAGACCATTGAATACGGAGGGCAGGAAATCCCCGTCACCTTGTATTGGAACGTTAACCAAGCATTAATGGAAGGCACTTATAACGTCAGCATCTTTGCCGACGGTAACATGATCGGTTCCCGAAGCTTTACGCTAAAATAAGACATCAGTCATAAGAGATGAAGAAGATATTTTTCATACTAACCCTTTGTAGCGTTGGTCTTCCTATCGCGGCCCAGAAGGTTCTGACCCTCGACAGTTGTCGCGCGTTGGCTTTGCACAACAACAAACAGATCAACGTCTCCAAGTTGAAGCAGGAGATGGCACTGAATATCCGAAAGGCTGCCAGAACGAAGTATCTGCCGAAAGTGGATGCGGCGGGGGGCTATCAATACTTCAGTGAATCGATTTCACTCTTGAGCAAGGACCAGCAGTCGGCTCTCAACAACTTGGGCACCAACCTCGCAACTGCAGCCGGCGGAAGCCTCACCGGCATGATTACCGGACTTGTGCGGCAAGGCATCATCACTCCCGCCGTTGCACAACAAATCAATGGCATGGTAAACCAAGTCGGTGCTCCCATGGCGGCAACCGGCAATGAAATAGGACAATCCATCACCAAGGCTTTGGAGACCAACACCCATCATATTTGGGGCGGAGCCATCATGGTTCGGCAGCCCATCTACATGGGTGGAGCCATAACGGCTATCAATACTATTGCAACCATCAACGAGCAGTTAGCGGCCAACGATGCCGACACAAAGACACAGGCAACGCTCTACAGCATTGACCAAGCTTACTGGCTCGTCGTTTCTCTGAAGCAGAAACAAGTGCTTGCGAACAGCTATCTCAACTTGGTGAAGAAGTTGGACAGCGACGTGAAGAAGATGATCCGTCAAGGGATAACCACACGGGCTGCAGGTTTGAAGGTAGATGTCAAGGTTAACGAAGCCGAGATGCAGGTGACACAGGTCGAAGACGGCCTTGCCTTAGCAAAGATGCTGCTCTGTCAACTCTGCGGACTCCCGATGGAGCAAGACATCGTCTTGGCCGATGAAGACAGAAAGCAATTGAACGTCAACCTTGAAGAACTGTCGACCGATGTTGCAGACAAATCATCGGCCAACAACAACCGTCCCGAACTTCGAACGTTGCAGAACATGGTCGACATTAGCCAACAGGTAACCCGACTCGTCCGTGCCGCCTACCTGCCCCATGTCATGCTCACAGGCGGCTACCTTATCAGCAATCCCAACCTTTTCAACGGCTTCGAGCGCAAGTTCGCCGGAACATGGAACGTGGGCGTCATCGTGCATGTCCCCGTGTGGAACTGGTTCGACGGTGCCTATAAAATAAGAGCATCGAAGGTTGCCACAAGCATGGCCCGAATGGAACTCTCCGACGCACAAGAAAAAATCAATCTTCAAGTTACGCAAAGCCGGTTCAAGGTGAAAGAGGCCCACAAACGCCTGATGATGGCCCGCAAGAACATCAAGAGTGCAGAAGAGAACCTGCGTTGCGCCAACATCGGCTTCAAAGAAGGAGTCATGGAGACGACAGACGTTATGGCAGCACAGACAGCATGGCAGCAGGCCCAAAGCCAACAGATTGACGCGGAAGTCGAGGTTAAACTGGCACAAGTGAACCTGCAAAAGGCCCTCGGCGTATTAGTTTATTAACATCTAAAGGAAACAAACCTATCATGTCAGCAAAATCACAACATAACAACATTCTACTTGCCATCATCGGCTTCGTTCTCGTCATTGTTGTTGTCGGACTCATCGGCTTCCTCACGCTCGACAGAGGAGACGATACCATTCAGGGCGAAGTCGAGGTTTCTGAATACCGGGTATCGTGCAAGTTGCCCGGCCGCATCGTTGAGCTTCGCGTGAAAGAAGGCGACTTCGTACACATAGGAGACACTTTGGCTATTCTCGAAATCCCCGAAATCGACGCACAGAAGAAAGTCGTCCAAGCAACAGGAGCTGCAGCCCAAGCTTTGCAGGACCTCACCGATGCCGGGGCACGAAAGGAACAGATACAAGGGGCTTTCGAACTGGTGCAGCAGGCGAAGGCCGCCGCCGAGATAACGCGGAAGACCTACAACCGCATGCAGAACCTCTACAACGAAGGTGTCATCAGCGGACAGAAACGTGACGAGGCTTTCGCTGCCTTCAAGGCTTCAGAGGCGCAAGTCAAAGCCGCTGAAAGCCAGTATGAAATGGTAAAGAACGGAGCAAGGACACAAGAGAAGCGAATCGTTGCCAACAACGCACAAGCAGCAAAGGGCGCCGTAGATGTAGTCAACTCCCTGTTGAAAGAAACCGTCCAAGTGGCACAAGTGGAGGGAGAAGTCAGCGATGTCTATCCGAAGGTTGGCGAACTCGTAGGACTCGGCTCGCCCATCATGAGCATATCCCTCTTGGACGACCAGTGGGGCTCCTTCAACATTCGCGAAGACAGACTCAACGGCATGAAACTCGGAGACACGTTCAAGGCCTTCGTCCCTGCCTTCAACAAAACAATAAGAATGAAAGTCTTCTACATCAAGGATCAAGGAAGCTACGCCGTGTGGAAGGCCACCAAGACCACCGGAGCATACGACCTTAAAACCTTTGAAGTGAAAGCACGCCCCCTCGACAAGCTCGACGGATTGCGTCCCGGTATGAGTTTGATCAAGAAATAAATGCATATCCTCCGACAGATATACAAGATTGCCCTTCGCGAATGCGGCATCATCATCAAGAACCCCATCTACTGGTTCTGCATGGTGTTGTTTCCCATCTTCATCATCTGGTTCTTCACCTCGATGATGCAGGCCGGCGTACCGACCGACATGCCCGTCGGAGTGGTCGACCTTGATAACACCACAACAACCCGGGCCATGATTCGCCGGCTCGACGCTTTCCAAACCACTAAGGTCGCCGCCACCTACGATAACGTGAACCAAGCCCGGAAGGCTATACAAGAAAACAAAATCTACGCCTTTCTCTACATTCCTCGAGGCACAACAACAGGACTTGCCACTGCAAGCCAACCCAAGATATCCTTCTACTACAGCAACGTCACCCTCGTCGCTGGGTCCATGCTCTACCGAGACCTTAAAACCGTGGCCGCGTTAGGTTCAGCAGCCGTCGGCCAACAAAAGCTCGCTGCCGTGGGAAAGACCGGCAACGAGATACGCACCTTCTTGCAACCGATAGCCCTTGATCTTCATATGATCGGAAACCCGTGGGCCAACTACAACGTTTATCTCACCACTGCAATGGTGCCCGGACTCCTGATGCTGTTCGTCTTCCTCATCACGCCTTATTCCATCGGGACAGAACTCAAGTTCAAACGCTCAAGAGAGTGGATGGCCATGGCCGACAACAAAACATGGGTCGCCCTGCTTGGCAAACTTCTGCCACAGCTGATGCTCTTTCTCACAATCTTCTATGCCTTTGAGTTCTACATCTACTACGTGTTGGAATTCCCCCATCCCGGCGGCATCTTCCCCATCCTCCTGCTGGGGCTTCTCGCCGTCACCTCAGCTCAAGGCTTCGGCATCTTTGCTTTCGGACTCATGCCCAGCCTCCGCATGTCGATGAGTGTCTGTTCGCTTTGGGCCATGATTAGCTTCTCAACCAGCGGTGCCACCTATCCCGCCTTTGCCATGAGTCCTTTCCTTGAGGGAGTCGCACAGCTCTTCCCCTTGCGCCACTACTACATGATCTATCAAATCGGCATCTTCAATGGCTTTCCACTCGCCGACGCATGGTTCAACATCGCCGCCCTCGTGTGCTTCAGCCTGCTGCCCCTCTTCACGTTGTGGAACATCAAGCGTTCCATGCTCTTATACGTTTACATTCCCTAATGGAGAAACACAGTTTGCTACAGAAAATCGTCAACGGCCTCAAAGACATGTGCTATATCTGGGCCAAGGAAATGCGCTCCACCGTCACCGACGAAGGCGTGCTCATCTTCTTCATACTCGTCCCCATAGCCTACCCGCTGCTCTACTCGTGGATCTACAACAACGAGGTCGTCCGCGACGTGCCCGTGGCCATCGTCGACCAAAGCCACAGCCAAACCTCCCGTCGTTTCATCCGCGCCTTCGATGCAAGTCCGGAGACAAAGACGGCCTACTTCTGCGACAACATCGACGAAGCCCGAGACCTCGTGGCCAAACAAGTGGTGCGCGGCGTGCTCTACTTCCCGAGCGACTTCAGCCATAAACTTAATCGGGGAGAACAGGCCCACATCGGCGTCTATTGCGACATGAGCCTCATGCTCACCTACAAGGCCATCTATCAGACTGCCCAATCCGTAGCCACCGACATCAACGCCGGCATACAAATAGCCCGGTCGACCAACTACACCGACCGCGACGAAGAGCTGACCACCCAGCCGCTCGATGTTGAGGAAGTGCCCCTCTTCAACACCACGGGCGGCTATGGCAACGCCATTATCCCCGGCGTGCTTATCCTTATTCTACAGCAAACCCTCCTGCTCGGCATCGGACTTGCCGCCGGAACAGCACGCGAGAACAACCGCTACCGCGAACTCATTCCCATCAGCAAGCACTACGTCGGCGTCTTCCGTATTGTCTTCGGAAAGGCCCTGTGTTATTTCATGGTCTTCGCCCTTATGGCAGCCTACCTCACACGCTGCGTGCCCCACTTCTTCCGCTTCACTACCATGGCAGGCGGACCAGAACTCGTTGCCCTGCTGACGCCCTTCCTCCTGGCCGTCATCTTCTTCGGAATGGCCCTCTCGGCCCTTGTGAGATACCGGGAAAACGTGATGCTCCTCGTCGTCTTCACCTCTCTGCCGCTACTCTTCATGACCGGCATCTCGTGGCCGCAGACCAACATGCCCGCCATCTGGCAATACGTGGCCAGTGTGTTCCCATCAACCTTTGGCGTGCGCGGCTTCCTGCGCCTCAGTAGCATGGGCGGCAACCTTCACGATATCCGCCCCGAACTCATTGCCCTTTGGATACAGGCCGCCCTCTACTTCTTCGCCACCTGTGCCGTCTATCGTTTCCAAATCAACCACACTCGCCAACAGGCTTTCGACCGCCTCGACATGCTCAAGCGCAAAGCCGTGGAAGCCAAATCCAATCGTAATAGCAAAGAGTAACACCAAACTCAACTCTCCCAAAAGCCTCTCCCCTAGCCCCCTCCCCGACCTCCAATGGAAGTCCTCTCGTACCTCCACTGGAAGTCCTATCCTACCTTCAATAGGCATCCTGTCGTATAGATACTATCTATCCTCTTCTATATATAGTATCTATAGCTTCCTATACATACTATCTATCCTTTCCTACATATAGTATCTATAGCCTTCTATACATACTATCTATCTTTCCCTATACATACTATCTATACCAAAGGACACTAAGTATAAGTCCTCAGGGACTTTAAGTATAAGTCCTCGACATCTTTAAGTATAACTCCTTAAGGACCTTAAGTATAAGTCCTCAACATCTTTAAGTATAGCTTCTCAGGGACTTTAAGTACCCCCCCTACACAAAAAACAGGCCTTGCGAATAACTATCCGCAAGGCCCGTTCTTTTTTAATTTATAATTCAAAATTCATAATTCATAATTATGATTTGCCCGCAAGCCTCGTCTCCCTCCCTTGGGGAGGGCTGGGGTGGGTGTCTCTCCCTCCCTTGGGGAGGGTCGGGGTGGGTATTTCCCTTGGGGAGGCTGGGGTGGCTTTCAGGACCTCACTTCTCGACCTGCTTTATCACTCCATAGGCATCGTAGAGGCCGAGTTCGCCTGCCTTGCCAAGGTCTTTGAGCCCTTCGGTCTGTTGCTGTAGGGCTATCTTGACAAGGCCACGGTTGTAATAGGCCTCGGCGATACGGCTATCGAGCTTTAGGGCCTTGTCGTAGCAGACCATCGCACGGGCATAATCTTTCTGCAAGGCATAGGCGTTGCCTAAATCGTAGTGCAGGTAGGGATTATCGGCATTGAGTGCCATCGCCTTTTTCAAATCATCGATGGCTTTCTTGATGACCAACTCGTCCGATGCAGTGGTATTTTCGTTATTGGCGGACAGGATGAGGCAGGCCGCCCGTTGCCAATAGGCCATGGAGAGGGTGGAGTCTTGCTCGATGCAGGCAGAAAGGTCGTTCAAGGCGTCCGCGTAATCGTAGGTTGCCGTATAGGCTACGGCCCGCTGCAACAACAGTGAAGGCAGTGCTTTCGGGTCGGAGAACTTATTGATGCGCTCGGAAAGACGCTCTATCAAACGGAAATATTGCTTGGCTTGCTGCTCGTTGGCCGGAACCGTACGGCAAGTGACGTAGAGCTTGTGCAAGGGTGCCTGCCGTTCGTTGAACCCATCGACCTCTTTACTCGACACCTGATAATCGTTCACCCCGTTGGTGTAGGATTGATAGGACAGGAAATACATCGGCATGTAATCGGTAGACACCCGGCGGTTCTGGATATATCCCCGGATATTGCTTGAATACTGCGGGGTCGAGACCTCTTCGCCAAGGACGATCCAGCGGTCGTATTTCTCGATGTCGAAGTCGTTCATCTTCCTTACTTGACGCAACTTCTCCTTGCTCCAGCGTTGCTGAATGCCCAGGTGCTTGTTCATCTGCGCCTTGAGCACACGGAACTCGTCGAGCTCGGCCTTGGCCGTCATGCCCAAATGGCGATAGCACTTGGCACGGTTCAACAGGCCTGCCCAAAAGTTGGGAAACTTATTGATGACGCGGGAATAATCGGCTATGGCCTCGGTATAGTTTCCCACCCTGTCAAGCAGCAGGGCACGGTTGTATAAGGCTTGAAGGTTGTTGGGTTCCAAGCGCAAGACAAAGCTGAAGTCTCTGATGGCCTTGTTGTCGTCGCCTACGGTAACCCCCAACAGTCCGCGGTTGTAGTGGGCAAGGAAACTGTTGGGGTCCATTTCGATGGCCTTGTCGAAGTCGTCCATCGCCTGCCCCAAGCGGTTCAGGTTTACCCGGCACATCGCCCGATAGGTGTAGTTGTTGACCACGTTGGGCGTATAGTGTATGGCCTGACTGAAAGCCTGTTCTGCCTTGTTCCAATTATTTCTTCGCAGGCAAAGACGGCCCAATATCGACCAAGAGTTGCCATCGTAGGGATTGACTTTCAATGTCTTCTCTACCCATCGACGCGCATTCAGTGTGTCGTTGGCATTCAGATAGGTTTCAGTCATCAAGGCATAGGTATTGGGCAAAGTGGGCCATCGCTTCAGAATGTATTGCAGGTCTTGGCGAGTCTGTTTCACGTCCTTTTGATAATAGCGCGACAAGGCCCGGTTGAACCAATATTCCTTATTGTCGGGAGACAGTGCAATGGCACGACTGTAATCTTCGGTAGCAAGGTCGTATGTCTTCAGAGACATTCGGTTATTGGCTCGTTCACGAAAGAGTTCGTGCACATAAGGATTGAGTTTTACAGCCTGATTGTAGTCCTCTTCGGCCCCCGTATAATCGCCTAAGCAATGCTTGGCTACGCCCCGGTAAAACCATGCCTTGTAGAGATTGGGGCGGTTGGAAATGATGTTGTTGCAATATTGGATAACAACCACAAAGTCTTTATTATCCAAGGCCGTCGCACTTACGTCAAGCAAACGCTGTGTGTTGTACTGTGCAAGGCCTACAGCATGCACAGTAAAAGAAAAGGTGATTAAGATTAGTAGGCGCCTCAACATTGTCGGAAACTACTTGCACACGACTTTCGTGCGATAAGCACAGTTGACCTTTCCTTTCAACATGGCTTTCAGTTTGCCGACAATCATCTGTTTGCGGAAAGGTGGGAGGTGGTCGATGAACATCTTTCCATCCAAATGGTCGAACTCATGTTGCATGACGCGTGCTAAATAACCTTCGACCCACTCGTCATGTTCGACAAAATCTTCATCTTGATACTTCACATGGATACGTGTCGGACGCGTCACACGCTCAGAGAGTCCCGGTAACGAAAGACAACCTTCTTCCATTGTTTCCTTGGGAGAAGATTCATCAAATTCTATGATGTGTGCATTGATAAACGCTTTTCGGAAGCCTTTATACTCGGGGAGGTCATCGCTCAATACATCTAAATCAATAACGACCAACCGAATGTCCTTGCCTATTTGTGGGGCAGCCAATCCAATACCATTACTCGCCGTCAATGATTCAAACATATCTGCGATAAGTTCCTTGAGATTGGGATAGTCTGGAGTTATATCCTTCGCCACTTTTCGCAAGACAGGCTGTCCATATATATATATAGGTAATATCATTCTGTAATCTTCTTCTTATTTAAGTACCGAGGTTCTGTACCGCATATAGTCTTGCAGTATGATCGTTGCAGAGATTTCGTCTACCAATCCTTTGTTTTCCCTGCGCACCTTTTTTTTGACGCCACTATCTAAAATAACCTGATGGGCCAATGACGATGTAAAGCGTTCATCAAAATAATCGATAGGTATCTCCGGCATCACCTTACGCCAACGATTGACAAATTGTTCAACTCTTGCAAGATTCTCACTCGGACTTCCATTCAATTGCAGAGGCCTCCCAATCACAATACGCTCTACTTGTTCTTTCGCGATATAATCCTTTAGATAATCTATCAATCCCGCAGTAGAAACTGTGGCCAATCCATTTGCGATAATCTTTAATGGATCGGTCACAGCCAGGCCCGTACGCTTTTTACCGTAATCTATGGCCAATATACGCGCCATATAGATATGCCTCTCGCTTCCAGAGAATATCTACTACTTGGTCTACTTCTTAAAAAGCAACCAAGCGTCAGCATATTTTGAGCGCAAAGCGTCGCGACTTCTGACAGCATCGTTCTTGTTGTCAAATGAAGTTGCCACAACACGATACATGTTACGCTCGCTGTTATAGATGATAGAGGCATCGTAACCTGCACTCTTCAGTGTATTCTGAAGTCCCTCTGCATTAGCTTTCAATGAGAACGATCCAACTACCACACCAAAACTTCTGACATTAGGACCACCTATAACCGAGAAGTTTTCTTGACGAACAACGGCATTATCCGTATTATCCATAACGGTTGTTTCGGTTACCGGTTTTTGTTCCAAAGGAGTCACAACGGGAGCAGTCGTTTGTGGTTCTTCGGCTTGCTGTGTGTTCGCTTGAGCCTGAGCTTTCTCGTAAGCTTTCTTATATGCACTTTCACTTGACTTACAACCCGTGAAAACAAAAGCTGAACAAAGACCTATACATAATACCAACGTTTTTTTCATAATTCTCCTATTTATTGAAATTAGACTTAAATTTTATTGTTGCGAAAGTACGAAATATATCACAATAAATAGCGAAGAACGCGCATAAAGTTTGTTAAATCAAAGAAATACATAAAAAATAACAAAAAGGAAATAGATTTCATTGCATACTTACAAAACATTTATTATATTTGCCTTAATATTGGTCCGTATTGATCGATGTTTATATTATTATGTCTAACAATTAAATATTGAGCGTATGAAAACTTTAGGTTACATTGGAGCTTTTATCGGCGGAACAATAGCCGGTGCTGCTCTTGGATTGCTGATGGCCCCGGAAAAGGGAACAGACACACGTAGTAAAATCACAGATGCTGTTGATGATTTCTGCAAGAGGCATAACATCAAACTCACACGAAAGGATGTGGAAGATTTGGTCGACGACATCAAAGATGCTGCACCGGAAACAGTAACAGATTGATTGTATGTTTTCTAACGATAAGAATATCGAAACCATAGGACAACTCATCGAGGTGTCGAAACACTACATTGAGCTTCAGACCGAATCTCTGAAGCTTGATGTGTTCGAAAAGATTGTTCGGTTACTAACGGCAATCACGATCTCCGCAATCTTTGTCGTCCTACTGATGCTGGCACTCATTTATCTGAGTTTTGCTGCCGCATTTGCACTTAGTTCGAGCTTGGGTAACGTAGCAGCGTTCTGTATTGTGGGAGGTTTCTACCTATTGATGCTTATGCTTTGTATACTGTTTAGGCACCAATGGATTGAGCGGCCCCTAGTTCGTTTTTTAGCCCTTCTCTTTTTTAACAAGTAATTCATGGAAACTGTTGCTGAATATAAATCTCTTAACGATATCAAGTTGCGTAGAGAAAAATTACGTGATGATATCCTCAAAGAAGACCAAAAGATAAGGAGTCTTTGGGGCGATCTCTTTCACCCGTCAGGGAACCGTACAAAGAACACAAGCCCTTCACAGCGTATCTCAGGAATTATCAACACCGGAGCCAGTGTGCTTGATGGTGTTATTTTAGGCTGGAAACTCTATCGCAAGTTCAGACCGTGATAATTTCTCCATCATAACCAAATTTGACACCTTCCGGCAACAAACGGTTTGCATCTGTATGCAAGCCTATCTCGTGTGTCATATGAATGAGATATGTGCATTTGGCACCAATTCTTTTAGAAAAAGCGATGGCATCACCTATCAACTGATGGCTGTGATGTTCCCGTTTCCATCGCAAGGCATTGACAACCAAAACCTCTACCCCGTTCAAATAGGGATATTCCGTTTCTCCCATATACTTCATATCCGTAATATAGGCCAATTTCCCTATCCTAAATCCGAGGATAGGTAGTTGACCATGCATCACCTTTACGGGTATAATATCCATATCGCCGATAGATATTGGCTTATGGGCTTCTATCTCATGCAAATTCAATCTCGGGACTCCGGGATACAATATGCCTTCGGTTGGGAAACAATAAGGCATATTATGGCGTAAACCCTGAACGACACTTGCATCAGCATAGAGATTGATATCCCCGAATTTACAATAAGGTCGCAAGTCATCAATACCTCCTACATGGTCGTAGTGTATATGTGTCAACAACACAGCATCAATCTTTCGGAAAGGCTGTTTCAGCATCTGTGTCCTGAAATCTGGGCCACAATCAATCAACACACGTGTGGAAGCTGTTTCTATTAAAGCTGAAGACCGAAGCCGTTGGTCATGTAGATTGGAACTTTTACATACTTTACAATCACACCCCAACACCGGAACTCCCTGCGAAGTGCCTGTCCCTAATAAAACGACTTTCATCGTATGTTCACCTCCGGATTTATTGCTATACCAAAACGTGCTTTGATATCATGCTGAACGGCATGATAAAGTGCAATAATTTCTTCTCCCGTTGCCCCTCCGAGGTTGACCAACACCAATGCTTGCTTCTCATAGACACCGGCCTTTCCCAATGTTTTGCCTTTCCAACCACACTGTTCAATCATCCAACCTGCCGGAATTTTATATGCATTCTCGGATGTACGGTAAAATGGCATCTGTGGGTAAACGACCGACAGCTCCTTATATTTAGCTTCATCGACTATGGGGTTCATGAAAAAACTACCGGCATTACCGATAATCTTTGGGTCGGGAAGTTTCTCTTGTCTGATTTCAATAATTACATTTCGTAATTCCTCGGCTGTCGGGTTCTTAATATGCTTTTCCGCAAGTTTGGAACTTATGTTGCCATAACTTAATTTTGGATTGAATGTGCTTGACAGTCGATAGGTAACATGGGTCATCAGGAAGCGTTCTTTCCAATCATGTTTGAACTTGCTTTGCCGATAACCATATTCACATTCGGTGTTCGTAAACTTCACAATCCTTCCGGTTACAATTTCAACAGCCTCCACTTCGACGATAAAGTCTTTAGCCTCAACACCGTATGCACCGATATTCTGAACCGCACTTGCTCCCACTTCGCCCGGAATCAGCGAAAGATTTTCCATTCCATAATATCCGTGTGCTACGGCATAAGCCACGACATCGTCGAAAAGCTCACCCGAGCCGCAACGCAACAACCAATATCCATCAGTGGTTGGCTGCACTTCAATACCATGAACGGCCGAATGAATCACGGTTCCCGGATAATCCCCCTTTAACAGCAGATTACTTCCTTCACCGATGACCAGCAGAGGGTCATCTTCCTCCGTCAAAGACGCAGTCAATTCCATGGCTTCATCGACAGAGGCATATTCCAAGAAACGCTTGCACGACACATCAATACCGAATGTATTATGCTTCAGAAGCCTATAATCTTTCAAATCTTTCATCGCACGAAGCCTTTCCCACTACATAGATAGTTTTGTCAATTTCCACTTTCCACCGCGACGTTTGAACGTCAACTCCGTTTCCAAGCCATTGGCAATACCGCGAATGACGAATATCTTTTGATCGCTAGTCACATATTTTTGCCCATAAATGATATTATAGATCAAGTCGCGAGGCAATTCCGGTGCAAAAGAAGACCATTGTTCAGGCAATAGCGTTCCCGATGTCGTAGCGAAATCATTATCCGGGTCGGGGCCGACAAACTTCAGCGGGTCGTTCACACTCTGAATCTGGAAAGCCGAGTCTGCCGCAAACCTTTGATAAAACGCAAGAAACGAAGCATTACTATTCTGATACATGTGCTTGAAATTGATAGAAGTCAGCAACCACTCACCATTGACCCTGTTAAAAAGATATTGTTTGACGGTCTTTGTCTTGAAGTAGATTTTCTCCACAACGACATGTCCGATGGTTGTGTCCTTGACAACCTGCATCTGCTTGGCATTATCAAATATCAACGTATAAAAATCCTGTCGCATGAAGAAGTTGTCTGTCTTCCATTCGCCTTTCCGAATCGTCTTCTCAACCTTTCCATCCCGATAGATCGGCAACGGAAAATGAATACGTTTACGTTGCAGTTTTCTGTTTGCTGCGAAGTTGAAGAAGAAATCATCAAATAGTTCATCGGCTGACTTTGGCATCGGCTGTTCCGTTATCAGTGTTTCCAACGTGTCGGCCGCAGTTGAATCCGACTGTATCGAGTCCACAGCCACACTGTCTGAAGGCGTTGGTCTCTTGTCCGTACAACCTGTTGTCGAAACGAATACAGTCACAAAGATGATAGAGAAAACAAGAATTATAGCAAACTTTTTCATATTCTTTTGCCAAGGTGATAATACACGCTCAAGCACATTGCAAAATTACAATTAAATTTTGATTGGCCCAATAAACCTTCGGAAAAATACGAACCTACAGCAAAATTATTATTTTCACTTATTTGTTCTCGATTAAAATCCTTATCTTTGCAACCATCTAACGAAAAGATAAGAATATGCTTTTAGAAAAAATAGAAACTCTCCTGCAGGAAGTAGGCAGTCTGACGGCCAAGAATGCAGATGAAGTAGAGCAATTACGCCTCAAATATCTCAGTAAAAAAGGCGAGATAAACGCACTAATGGCCGACTTTCGCAACGTAGCTGCAGATCAAAAGAAGAATATCGGCATTAAAATCAACGAACTGAAGCAGGCTGCCACCGATAAAATCAACAGCCTCAGAGAATGCCTTACGCAAGTCGAGACCCAAACCGACGACCTTGACCTCACTCGCACAGCCTACCCCATCCCGTTGGGCGCACGCCACCCTCTAACCATCGTCAAAAACGAAATCATCGACATCTTCCAACGCATGGGGTTTGTGTTGGCCGACGGTCCGGAAATCGATAACGACAAGCACGTGTTCACCATGCTCAACTTTGCTGCCGATCACCCTGCACGCGACATGCAAGACACGTTCTTCATCGAACAAAGCAATCCTGACGACGTAACAAAGAACATTCTACTGCGTTCCCACACTTCCGGCGACCAGTCGCACTTCATGGAAACCCACAAGCCGCCGTTTCGCATTCTTTGTCCGGGGCGCGTCTATCGCAACGAGGCTATCAGCGCCCGTGCCCACTGCTTCTTTCATCAGGTAGAAGGCCTGTATGTCGACAAGAACGTCAGCTTTACCGATCTGAAACAAGTACTGCTCACGTTCGCCCGCGAGATGTTCGGCCCAGAAACTAAGATACGCCTACGCCCAAGCTACTTCCCATTCACCGAACCCAGTGCCGAAATGGACATTTCTTGCCACATCTGCGGTGGCGAAGGTTGTGGCTTCTGCAAACACACCGGCTGGGTCGAAATCCTCGGTTGCGGTATGGTAGACCCGAACGTGCTCGAAGCCTGCGGCATCGACAGTAACGAATACACAGGTTATGCCTTCGGTATGGGCGTAGAGCGAATAACCAACCTGAAATACCGTGTCAGCGACCTCCGTATGTTTTCTGAAAACGACACCCGCTTCTTGAACGAATTTGTTTCGGCACACTAAATTTACGCGAGTTCGGGATAAATCCCAATGGGGGAAATCAAAAAAGAGCTTCGGTGCCTCCGCCGAGACTTCGGGAAACAAAAAATATGCAGCGGAAACTCCGCCGAAAGCCAAGGGGTAAAATATATATCAGCGGAAACTCCGCGAGAAGTTAAAAGTTAAAAGATGCGTTGGCGGAAGTTCCGCGAGGAGTTAAAAGTTAAAATGTGTATCGGCGGAAACTCCGCAGGAAGTTAAAAGTTAAAAGATGTGTTAGCGGAAGTTCCGCTAAGAGTCAAAAGTTAAAAGATGTATCGACGGGACCCCCGAAGAGGTGACGGACCAGCGGAAACAACTCCTGCTTCGTTCCGTCACCTCTTCAAGGTTTCTGTCGCTCCCGTCACGACAACGGGGGGCTGGGAGGGTGTTAGGCTTTTCCTTGTTGCAACCCCACCATGTGGGCGAACTCGCCATTCTGCGCCATCAGTTCATCGGGCGTGCCCTGCTCGGCAACAGTACCATTTTTGAGCACCACGATGTGGTCGGCATTGCGAACGGTACGCATGCGGTGGGCAATAACGATGACGGTCTTATCGCGCACAAGCTCGGAAATACCGGCCTGTATCTTCGTTTCGTTCTCTGCGTCAAGGCCGGCGGTGGCCTCGTCAAGAAGGATGATGGGTGCATTCTTCAAGAGTGCACGCGCGATGGAGATACGCTGACGCTCACCGCCAGAGAGTGTCTCTCCGTTTTCCCCGATGACCGTGTCGTAGCCTTGCGGCATGCGACAGATGAAATCGTCACACTGTGCCAACCGTGCTGCGCGTCGTACCTCGTCGTCGGTTGCTTCGCGCCGGCCAATGTGAATGTTATCGGCAATGGAAGCATTGAAAAGTAGCACGTCTTGAAAGACGATGGCATAGTTCTTTAGCAATTCCTCGGGATCGACGGTCGCGATGTTGCAACTACCGAGCAGTATCTCCCCTGCATCAATATCACGGAAGCGTGCGGCAAGCTTGGCAGCAGTGCTCTTTCCACCGCCCGATGGTCCCACAAGGGCAGTCACCTCGCCCTGCCGGGCCGTAAAAGAGACGTTGTGCAACACCTGCTTGTCGCTTTCATAGGCAAAGCTAACGTTGCGAAACTCAATGTCGTATCGTTTCATCGAAGCTTCCTCATTACCTTCTTGTGTGGGCATAGCCTCGATTTCCTTCATGCGGTTGATGCGCACGTCGAGGAATGAGAGAATGGCCAGATGAGCGAATACCTCTTGCACCGGATTGTAAACCATAGCCGAGACAAGGAGGAACGCCATGTAAACGAAAATGGAAACGTCGCCGCGCTGAAACAGGAAAGCTCCCAAGAGAATAACGGTGGGCAGGCCCAACTTCAACAGCATGGCCGAGAGATTTAGGCAGACGCCCGCCACCAATTCTCCATGAATGAGTTCGCGCTCGTAGCCTTTCAGTCTGTGGTCGAAGCTTTGACAGTAGGCCTGTTCCCCACCGTAAGCACGGATTTCCTGTACGCATTCCAATCCTTCTTGTATCTGTTCGGTGACACCGCGTTTGGTGAGATAATGGCTATTGAAGACCTTATTGAGTCGGCGTTTCGACAGCAACAGCATAGCAAGCGCCACCGGTACTACCCAAAAGAGTGCGGTCGCCAATCTCCAATCGTAACAAAACAGGCTGACGGCAATGACGAGCATGCTTAACACAGAGGCAAAGAGCTGTGGAACAGCATGTGAAAAAGTTTGTTCGAGCTGTGTGCAATCCTCCATTACAGTCGATGTGAGGTCGGAGAGATTGCGCTCATCGAAGAAGGCCAACGGTAGCCGGCGCAACTTCTCAGCCATGTTGATGCGGCGTCGTGCGCTCTCGGTATAAACGGTGGTATAGGTACTATCGTACTGCCATCGGGCCACGATAAACATCACGACGGCCAAGCCGCCGGCTAATAGCAGATAAACCCACAGTGCATGGGGTTGCAGGCCGGGCTGGGCGTCAAGGTATTCCATGAGAAAGAAGAAGAGGTAAGTGGGTGGCAACATCAACGCAAGGTTGAGTAACGTGGAGAAGATGATGCCCCTCCGCAGGTCCTTCGCTCCTTTCTCAGAAAGAGCGAAACGGTTTTGAAAGTATCTGATCATAGTTGTATCTTTGATGGTTGGTTATAGTTTCCACGCTATCGCCCTTTGGTATTCGTTCCACATATTATAATAGGTGGCTTTTCGAGCCAGCAGTTCTTCGTGCGTGCCCTGTTCGACAATGCTTCCACCATCGACGACAACGATGTTATCGGCGTCTACTACGGTGGTCAGTCGGTGGGCAATCATGAGGACGGTCTTACCTTGGGTGAGGTTAGCGAGAGCCATGCGTATGAGATGTTCGTTCTCGGGGTCGGCAAAGGCGGTTGCCTCGTCGAGCACCACGACGGGAGCATTTTTTAATATGGCACGGGCAAGGGCGATGCGCTGCTGTTCGCCACCCGACAGATAGGTTCCTTCGGCCCCGATGACGGTATCCAGTCCTTGTGGTAAGCGATCGATGATGTCGCGACTTTGCGAAAGGTCTATGGCGCGGTTCACTTCCTCAAGCGTGGCTTCCGGACTCCCATAGCGCACGTTCTCCAAGAGGGAAGTCTTGAAGAGGCGCGTGTTTTGAAAGACGAACGACACGCTACGCATCAAATCAGCCTTGTCCATTCGGCGTACGTCGGTTCCGCCGATGGTCACACTGCCTTCCGTCACGTCGCGGAAGCGTGGGATAAGTCGTGCAATCGTGGTCTTTCCACTTCCAGAGGCACCGACGAGGGCCACCGTCTTACCTTCGGGAATAGTTAGGTTGATATGGCTCACGGCATCCTTCGCAGCTCCCTCATAGCGGAAAGAGACATCGTTCAGCCTAATGTCAAACCCCTGGGGTTTAGTTGGCACTGCAGGTTCGGGCAGCGGAGGCGTAGCGGTAAGTTTCTCCAAACGGTCTACAGCCTCATTCGCCAAGAAGAGATTCTGACTGAGATACATGGCCTTCATTATATTGGCAGCTATAACAGGTGCTATCACGACATAGAGGAAAAGGTCGGCTATGACCATCGCTGGGTGCTCGCCGTGGCTTATCAGAATAATTCCTGTGGGCACGAGGAAGAAAGCAAAGGCATTGATAGCAACGGTGTAGGCCGACATGGGTATGCGCCACAGGAGGGTATAGCGGCTGACGAGGTCGCGATAGCTGATGATACTGTCGTAGAACCTTTTGAATGAGAAGACCGTTTGTTGAAAGACTTTCACCACGGGAATGCCGCGTACGTATTCCACTGCCTCTGCACTCATCTTCTCCTGTGCGTCGAGATACATTCGTTGGAAATCGTTGTTCTTCGGGTTCATCATATAGCCCATGATACCGAAGGCACTAACGATTGGCAACATCGAAGCAAGGCCAAGCTGCCAGTCAACCGTAAACAAGAGGATAAGGACACCGAGAGGAGCGACGATACTTCCTGCTACATCGGGCAGAATGTGCGCCACAAAGGTGTGCGTTTGTCCGGAGTCTTCATCAATAACCTTCCTCATTTGGCCTGTGTTACGGGTATCAAAGTAGCCCAGCGGCATACGCATCAGGCGTTCCATGGCCCTGCGTCGCATATTAGTTTCAACACGGAAGGCAGCAAGGTGCGAGCACATGAGTGCTGCAAAGTATAGCAACACGTTGGCTACGGACACTACCAACGCAGCAATGGCATAATTCCACAAAGGTGTATCGGAAAGATTGCCGTCTGCCATGAGCAACGTGCGCACTACAAGCCACAAGAAGACAAAGGGAACGAGCGACAGCAGTCCGTTGACGGCCGACAACCCGATGGAGCAAGGCAGCAGAAGTCTGCGCCCTCCCATGTAAGCTCCCAAGCGTTTGAGCGTCTTTATCATATACATTTCATTAAGACTCGCTGTTTCTCCACAAGTTGAGAGAAGCAAGTAAAAGTTTACGACCCAAAAGTAGCAAGAGATTGGAAAAGCGGCAATACCCTAAAATAAGTATTTTAAAGCAATTCTAAGGCAACATACAAAACATACAATAGGAGAAGCGAATAGCGCTTACCTATCTCATGGCAGATAATCTGTCGGGCTTTAAGTTTCAAGCGTTCTACCGTTCGTTCTGAAACCTGAAGCCTTTTCGCGATGGCCGAGGTCTTCTCTTCCTGCAGCTGGCCCATCACGAAAGCAATTCTGTAAGCATCGGGGAGGGAGTCTACAATCTTATTCAATTGCTCTTGCAATTCCTCGTACACAAGAAGCGCATCGGTATCTTTCGTCACAGCCGACTGCAATTTGACATATTCCACGTAGTGTTGCTGAACGGCGTCGTGCTTGAGAACGTTCAAGCATCGGTTCCTTGTAGCAGTCTGAAGGTATGCCCTGACCGAGGTTACCGGCTCTATCTCATCACGGTGTTCCCACAATGCGACAAACACGTCTTCCACAATGTCTTTTACCGCATCAGTATCGGGGATAAAGCGGCCGGAAAACACACACAAGGGTGCGAAGAACGCTTCGAACAGGCTGCGAAAAGCATTCCGGTCGTCGTGTGCTTTCATACGGGTGAACAGCAAGTCGAATTCCGCGTCTTTCTTGTTTCTCGTTATCGTATCGTTCAACGGTATCGGTGGGTTTGTTTCTCGTTGACAAAGGTAGCAAATAACCCGAAACCCTGCAATGATTTCCTCTGGTTTCTTTTTCATTTCGTGGTTTGAAATAAGAGAACGAAGAGATTTTATCCGCTGAAAGTTTGGCAGTTTGAAAAGAAAGCCTTACCTTTGCCGCCAAGATGATATTTTCAATCAACGATAATAAGATGTGTACGGTGATGCAAAGAAACTTTGATTTCTCTGCATCTTTTAACGCTTATTATTTGGCTGGTCCAAATAATTTGCTAACACACACACACACACACACTTAGCGCACCTGGCGTTTAAACGTCTTCACGTACGCGCGCGCGAAGCGCGCGTAACCCCTATAGGCAAAGGACTTTCAAGGAATTCCTTTGTCCCATGAGTCGTGTGTTTTTATGAAGAGAAAATGAACAGATTCAAGAATAAAAAACAGTAAGAAACAATGAAGAAAAAGAAGTATGTCATCCCTGTCTGCGAAGTAATCACGGCAGAAGAAAACTATGGCATCATGGAGGTCACTTCGATGCCCGGACAGCACGAGAAACCTCATCACGAAACTGGTCCTTCGCCCATCGGAGGAGCAAAAAAGTGGGGAGACCTTTGGGAAGACGAAAAGACCTCAGATGATGAAGACGATGAGATGGACGAAGATTTTTAAGCATAATAAACATGTAGGAACTTATTAAAGCATAAAAGTATGAAGAAGTATCAATTCGCTATAATAACATGTTGTGTTTTATCGCTCGGCTTCTCTGCCTGTACTGAAAAGGATTCAGCAGAAGAAGAGAAAGACAACAAGAGAGCCGACAACATGCTAACAACCTTTTTCTCGCGCAACAGTGATGAAACAACAGGAGCAAAGACGCGCACCTCGCTCGATTATGCCTCCGAAAAATGGTTTTGGGAGGCAGGAGACAAAATCTATGCGAAAGACCGAGAAGGCAATTGGCAAGCAAGTACGGTCGTTGACGGCCACAAAGACGAGTTTGCTTTTCAACTGCCCGGTATGTACTCGCCCACAGGCACCGTTGTCTATTATCCCGGTAAGAACGGAAGCAACGACCAAGTGACTATTCCTGCAACACAGCAGCAGAAGCAACCCAACACAACCGACGCGCTCCAGAACTATGGTGAGTGTGGCATGGCCACAGCCGTGCCCGACTGGAAACCCGACGGCCTTGCCTTCACCTTCCAATTGAAACATCAGGCTGCCGTGCTCGCCATTCAGCCTTATACTGTCAACTCGACAATTCAGAACTGCAAACTCACAAAGATTGAAGTCTCTTCTGACAACGACATTGCCGGCACTTTCACCCTTTCACCAATCGGATTGACCGGCTCGGGCAGTAAAACTATCACTTTGGAGACCAAGAGCGATGCAAGCGGCAGCTATCCTGATGGCTTTCCTCTGACGAACACCACTGTCAGCCTTGCTACCAACGGCAGCTATATGGTTATCAAGCCCGGCACACATGCCCTTACGATGCGCTATTGGCTGAAGAACATTGCCACAAACGAGGTAAGCACAGTCGTCAAGACCTATGCTCCCTTCAACTATGCAGCCAACAACTATTACGACATGGCAGCAAATCTGAGCATCAAAGAATATTCGAGTGAAGAATTCTATATGTGGGACGCAACGGAGAATTACAACTATTGGAAAGGGTATGAAAGCGAGCAGCAGTTTCTTGGCCTTAGTGAATATTTAGGGCAGACACCAAGTACCCATTATGCTCAAAACAATTCAGACCAACGTTGGTTTCATGAGGGCGGTGCCACAAGTCCTATCACGGCCACAGCGTCATGCAAGGATTGTCCCAATGCGAATGAACTCTTTTGGTATGTCTTCAGAGGAGACCCGCATTGGGATTTCGATCAAGTGTGGTCTATAAAAGGAAAGGTGTTTAAGGGAGGTCTCTGGATCAAGAAGAAAGCCGCAATCCTGCGAGACAATTCCGACCTGAGTGCCTGGCGTTTTGAGAACCGATATCCCGACAGGTATGGCGTAGACAGGGATATGCGTACGGAGAACGTAGAAGTAGCGAACAATTACGTCTGGGGTAGTGCTGACCCTGTACCTAATATCACAGATTATTTTTTCCTTCCTTTTATAGGTTTCTATAGAAACGGAAGATTGGAAGGACCGATGGGCTATAGTGCTCAGTATTGGTCATCTACAAGCATTGGTAAGACCCCTTATGCGGGTATTCCACAAAACTATGCTTACGCTCTGAAATTTGATATAAATTCCATGTCACCGACAGTAGTTCAGGAGGAGCGTAAAGCTGGTTGCTATATACATAAATTCGAATGATGCTTCCGACGTATTCTTATCGACTTCTTGGCGGGTTATGCTATCACGTTCTTCAAAAACACAGCTGCAATAGGAACGTGGTTGTATTCCCAATAGGAAGCCTCGACCTTTCCCAATAGGAAGACCAAGGTGTTCCCAATAGGAAGACAAGACCTTTCCCAATGGGAACACAAAAGGCTTCTCAATAGGAAGACGAAAGACTTCTCGGTAAGAAGGCAGAAACCTCTCGGCGGAGAGGCAGAATGAAAACAAATTTCGTTAACGGGGCAAGGCCTTAGGACCGAGCCCCACATTTATTCATTTAATACATTAAAAACATGATTATCTTTAAAGTTGTCGAGCGCGTGCTCGGCGTAGGCCCGAAAAAAGGGCAGAAGGCTTATTGTGCAGAACCCAAGGCTCCGAACAAGTTCTCGTCGACGTGGCTCGTGGAGCGCATCGTGCGCGAAACTTCGTTAAGTGAGGGCGACGTGCGCAACGTGCTCATCACGCTGAAAAACATCATCAAGGAGGTGGTCACCCTCGGCGGTTCGCTCGACCTCGGCGACATCTTTTCCATTCGCACTACGATTCCCTCGAAAATGGAGGCTAAGGAAGAAGACGTATGTGCCACCTCGCTCAAGCGTCCCCGTATCCTCGTGCGCTGGAAGCAGCCTATCGCCGAAACGCTGAAGAAAATAGAAGTAGAAGTGGATAACCCGAAGCGGAAGGAAGAAAAGAAGAAGAAGAAAAAAGAGGAAGGGGGAATAGGGCAGCACGGGAATTAAGGAAGACTCACCCCAAAAGCACACACCCCTGACACCCACCCCCGGCCCCTCCCGAAGGGAGGAGAGAAAAGCCTCCCCCCAACCCCCTCCGAAGGAGGGGGAGACCGAGCTTGCGAGGAATTAGTTTGCACGCTGTTTGTGCTCCCCTCCTTCGGAGGGGTCGGGGGAGGTTATTGGGGAGGGCGCACGACTTACCTGTATTTAGTCAAAATCAAAATTCACCTTATGATTAACTCGCTTGTCTGTGTGCCCTCCCCGTTTTAATACACACCCCGGAAGCCTCCCCCGGCCCCTCCAAAGGAGGGGAGAAGCCCACCCCCGACCCCTCCCCGAAGAGGGAGGGGAGTAAAATGCAAATAGACCTTGCGAACACTTTAGTTCTCAAGGCCTATTTTTGTTTATTATGTATTGTTTATCATTAGCCCGCAAGCTTGGGCTCCCCTCCTTCGGAGGGGCCGGGGGAGGCTTTTGGGGGAGGCTTTTGGGGGAGGCTTCTGGAAGAGATTAAGAGTTAGTAAAATAATAAAGGAACGTGGCCTCACCCTCGAGGGCGGGCTTCTTCTCGCCTTCTATCTCAATCTTGAAACCAATCTGTGCCTTGCAGATGCCACGCAGGTTCTCGATGGCATCGAGCGTCGTCACAAGGCGCACGCGACTGCCCGTGAGGACGGGCTTGCCGAAGCGCATTCGGTCCATGCCGTAATTGACCATCATCTTGAGGTTGTTCACCTCGATGATTTGGTTCCACATGTAAGGCAGCAGGGAGAGCGTCAGGTAGCCGTGGGCAATGGTGCTCTTGTAAGGGCTCTCGGCCTTGGCGCGCGCCTCGTCTACGTGTATCCACTGGTGGTCGAGCGTAGCGTCGGCGAAGTTGTTGATGCGCTCTTGGTCTACCTGCAGCCACTCCGACACGCCAAGCTGACGGCCGAGATGCGATGCGAACTCTTCGTATGAATTGACAATTAACTTGCTCATGCTTTATTCTTTTTATTCTAATCCGAGACTCTTTTTGATGGCGTTCACCTTCTCCATGCCCTGTGCGTCGAGTGCGGCATACTCCGAGGCGTGCTTCATTTCGCCCTTCACCTCAAGGTAGAACTTGATCTTCGGTTCGGTGCCCGAGGGGCGCACGCTCACCTTCGTACCGTCGTCGCAGAACCACTGCAGCACGTTGCTCGTGTCGGGCATATCGAGCTTGGTCTTGCTGCCGTCTGCGTGCAGGGCCTCGAGCGACTGGTAGTCTTTCCACAGCACAACCTTACTGCCCCCGAGTTCCTTCGGCGGGTTGTTGCGGAAGTTGGTCATCATCTGCCTGATTTCATCTGCACCTGTCTTGCCCGGACGGACTACATTCACCGTGAACTCCTTCGAGAAGCCATACTCCAAGTAGATATCCATCAGCACGTCGTAGAGCGTCTTGCCTTGGTCCTTGGCCCACGCGCAAATCTCTGCCAGCAGGCTCATGGCCGACACGGCGTCCTTGTCGCGCACGAAGTCCTGTGCAAGGAAGCCATAGCTCTCCTCGCCGCCACCGATGTATTTCTGTTTACCCTCGGAGAGACGAATCTCGCGGGCAATCCACTTGAACCCCGTGTAGCAGTCGCGCATCTCGATGCCCGCCTTATCGGCCACCTTCTTGATGACCTCGGTCGTCACGATGGTCTTCACGATGAAGTCGGTCGGCTTCAACAGGCCCTTTGCCTTGCGGTTGGTGATGATATAATAAAGGAAGAGCAGGCACGTTTGATTGCCGTTGATGAGCACCCACTCGCCCTTGTCGTTCTTGCAGGCCATACCCACGCGGTCGGCATCGGGGTCTGAGGCCATCACGATGTCAGCGTCCAAGGCCTTGGCGTCGCGAATGGCCAGCGCCAGTGCCTCGCCGTTCTCGGGGTTCGGGCTCACCACCGTGGGGAAGTCGCCGCTGCGCACCATCTGCTCTTTCACACAGTGCACATTGTCGAAGCCCCACAACTTCAGGCTCTGCGGAATAGACATCATACCCGTGCCGTGGAGCGGTGTGTAGACTATCTTCAGGTCGTGCTGACGTTTGATTACCTCGGGGTCGATACTCAACGTATGTATCTCGTTCAGGTAAGGCTCGTCGATGTCCTTGCCGATGAGTTGAATGAGCGTCGGATTGCCCTTGAACTTCACGTCCTCCACCTTCACCTTGCCCACCTCGTCGATGATACCTTTGTCGTGCGGAGCCAACACCTGCGCCCCGTCTTCCCAATAAGCCTTGTAGCCGTTATACTCCTTCGGGTTGTGGCTCGCCGTTATATTCACGCCGGCCTGACACCCCAAGTGACGAATGGCATACGAGCACTCGGGCGTGGGCCGCATATCGTCGAACAGATAGACCTTGATGCCGTTGGCCGAGAAGATGTTCGCCACGGTCTCGGCGAACTTACGACTGTTGTTTCGGCAATCGTGACACACGACCACCGCGATATCTTTCTTGCCCTCGAAGTTTTTCTTCAGATAGTTGGCAAAGCCCTGCGTAGCCATGCCCACCGTATAGACGTTCATACGGTTCGAGCCCGCGCCCATGATGCCGCGCAGCCCACCTGTCCCGAACTCGAGATCCTTATAGAAACTTTCGATCAACTCCGTCTTGTCCGTCGCAGCCAGCTGTGCCTCGACCGCCCTCCGCGTCTCCTCGTCAAAGGCCGGAGCAAGCCATTGCTTGGCTTTCGCCTCGCACTGTGAAATAAGTTCTGCACTGTTTGTCATAATCATAAGTATTTAGTTGGTTTAGGGCAAAGATAAGCATTTTCGACGAAAAACCACGTCGTTTCACAACTATTTTTTGTACCTTTGCCGCCTAAAATCACTATATATGTATTTCACAGGCATCATCATCGCCCTCTCCACCTTCCTCATCATCGGCGTCTTCCACCCCATCGTCATCAAGACCGAATACTACTTCGGCACCCGCCCATGGCCCCTCTTCCTCGTCCTCGGCATCGCCTCCATTGCCGCCTCCCTCTGCGTCGCCCACGTCGTATGGTCGTCCGTGCTCGGCGTCCTCGGCGCATCGCTCCTCTGGAGCATCGGTGAACTGTTCGAGCAAAAGAAGCGGGTAGAAAAAGGATGGTTCCCACGCAGAAAGAAACAATGACATGAAGACGCGCCTCATACTCATAGGCAAAACCACCGACAAGCACCTCCTCGCCGGCATCGACGACTATCACCGTCGCATCACACACTACATGCCGTTCGACATCACCGTCGTCCCCGAACTGAAAAACACCAAGAGCCTCAGCGAAGAACAGCAGAAGGTGAGCGAAGGCCACCTCGTCCTGCGCCTCCTCCACCCCACCGACACCCTCGTCCTCTTAGACGAACACGGACCGCAGCACACCTCGACCGCATTCGCCCGCTGGTTGCAGCAAAAGCAGCAGACCGCCCGACGTCTTGTCTTCCTCATCGGCGGCCCCTACGGATTCTCCCCCGACATCTACGCCCGCGCCAACGAACGCCTCTCCCTCTCGCCCATGACGTTCAGCCATCAGATGGTGCGCCTCATCTTCACCGAGCAACTCTATCGCGCCTGCACCATCATCAAGGGCGAGCCCTACCATCACGAATAGCCTTAGCCCACAAGCCGACAAGTCAATGGGTCGACAAGTTGCTTGCCGAACGGACAGGCATATAGAACAACCTGTCCCACGTACGTGGAACATACAATTCCACGTAGATGAAACACACAGTCCCACGTAGATGAAACACACAGTTCCACGTACGTGGAATGCACAGTTCCACATAGATGAAACAGCCGTGGAACTCCTCGTCGACAGAAAGCCCGTGACCGGAGGCGTGGCGACAGCGCATAAGAAAGGCAGACAACAGACACCGCTGCGGGTGTCATGTTGTCTGCCTTACCGTGTGACGCGCCTGTCCTGCAGGGCTGGCGTGAAGGGTCAGTCTAACGTCTTCAGCTGCTCGGCCACCTCGTCGTTGATGCGCTTTGCAAACGCCTCCATCGTCATCGTGGCCTGCTCGCCGCCGCCTTGCTTGCGCATGGAGACGAGGCCCTCGGCGGCTTCCTTCTCGCCCACGATTACCATGTAGGGCACGCGCTTGAGCTCGTTGTCGCGTATCTTGCGGCCGATTTTCTCGTTGCGGTCGTCGATGACGCAACGCACGCCTGCAGCGTCGAGATGGTCGACTACTCGCCTTGCATAGTCATTATATTTCTCAGAGATGGGGAGCACGGCCACTTGGTCGGGCGTCAGCCACAGGGGGAAGTGGCCCGCGGTGTGCTCGATGAGCACGGCCGTGAAGCGCTCGAGCGAGCCGAACGGTGCGCGGTGTATCATCACGGGCGTCTGCTTGGCGTTGTCCTCTGTCGTGTATTCCAGTTTGAAACGGGCCGGCAGGTTGTAGTCCACCTGAATGGTGCCCAACTGCCACTTGCGGCCGATGGCATCCTTGACCATGAAGTCGAGCTTCGGGCCGTAGAAGGCGGCCTCGCCTATCTCCTCGTGTGCCGTGAGGCCTTTTTCCTTGCAAGCCTCGCGAATGGCGTTCTGGCTCTCCTCCCACACCTCGTCGGAGCCGATGTACTTCTCTTTGTCTTTCGGGTCACGGAGGGATATCTGCGCCTCGTAGTTGTCGAAGTGGAACATCTTGAACACCTTGAGAATGATATCGATATTGGCCTCGAACTCGGCTCTCACTTGGTCGGAGCGCACGAAGATATGGGCGTCGTCCTGCGTGAAGCTGCGCACGCGGGTGAGTCCGTGCAGCTCGCCGCTCTTCTCGTAGCGGAAGACAGTGCCGAACTCTGCGATGCGCAGCGGCAGGTCTTTGTAGGAGCGCGGCTTGCGGGCGTAGACTTCGCAGTGGTGGGGGCAGTTCATGGGCTTGAGCATGTATTCCTCGTCCTCTTCGGGCGTGTGGATAGGCTGGAACGCATCTTTCCCGTAGTGGGCATAGTGGCCCGAGGTAACGTAGAGGCTCTTGCCGCCGATGCCGGGCGTGATGACCTCCTGATAGTGATAGGGACGCAGGAGGCTGCGCAGGAGTTCCTGCAGGCGCAGACGCAGTTGCGTGCCTTTCGGCAGCCAGATGGGTAGGCCCTTGCCCACGCGGTCGGAGAACATGAAGAGCTCCATCTCCTTGCCTATCTTGCGGTGGTCGCGCCTCTTGGCCTCTTCGAGCATGACGAGGTATTCGTCGAGCATCTTCTTCTTCGGGAACGTGATGCCGTAGATGCGCGTCATCTGCTCGCGCTTGGCGTCTCCGCGCCAGAATGCGCCGGCCACGCTCGTTATCTTGACGGCCTTGATGAGCCCGGTGGACATCAGGTGCGGACCGCGGCAAAGGTCGGTGAAGCGGCCCTGCGTATAGGTGGAGATGGTGCCGTCTTCCAAGTCCTGTGCAATGTGCTCGCACTTGTAGGCCTGACCGTCGGCCTCGAACTCCTTCAGCGCGTCGGCCTTCGAGACATCTCTGCGCACGACGGGCTCGTCTTTCTTGGCCAGTTCGAGCATCTTGGCCTCGATTTTGGCGAAGTCGTTCTCCGAAATCACCTGCCCTTCGGCCGGCATGACGTCATAGAAGAAGCCGTTCTCGATGGCCGGTCCGAAGCCGAACTGAATGCCGGGATAAAGCTCCTGCAAGGCTTCGGCAAGCAGATGCGCCGACGTGTGCCAGAAGGTGTGCTTGCCCTCTTCGTCCTCAAACTTGTAGAGTGCAATCGTCGCGTCTTCGTTGATGGGGCGGTTCAGTTCTACGGTCTCACCGTTAACCCCGCAAGATACAACGTTGCGGGCGAGAGCCGGCGAGATGCTCTCTGCGATTTGCAAACCGGTAACGCCCTGTTCATACGTGCGAACAGACCCGTCCGGGAAAGTGATTTTAACCATGTTACAAATTAGTTTTATCAATCAATTGTGAGCGCAAAGTTACGCCAAAAGCACGAGATAGCAAAATAACGGGACACATTATTTCACGATTTCTTTGCCGTCTGTGAAAGATTATCTCCCTTTTTCTTTTCTGTTTCCCGAATTTTGTTTACCTTTGCACGCGATGATAAAAAGTAATCATATATATTATAAAGGTGTAAGCCTGATGCAAAGAAACTTTGATTTCTCTGCATCTTTTAACGCTTATTATTTGGCCAATCCAAATAATTTGCTAACACACACACACACACACACACACACACACACTTAGCGCACCTGGCGTTTAAACGTCTTCACGTACGCGCGCGCGAAGCGCGCGTAACCCCAATAAACAAAGGGCTTCTCGGAGTTCCCTTTGTTCGCATTTTCGTGTCCCTTTACGAGCAAAAAATGAACGAAATAACACGGCGAAATGTAGGGACGCACGGCTCGTGCGTCCGCTCAGCGCAGTATGACAGTGTGTGTGACCAAGCAGACAAATTCATAGGCCATTGGAGCGGACGCACGAGCCGTGCGTCCCTACATGCAAACGAAGAGTATCACGCTAAAACGAGATAAAAGATGAACAGAAAACAAACAGAAAAGCGGGTCTATGTGCCTCCCCATATCCGGGTGGTCGAGACGGAAGACTATTGCCGGCTGTTGCTCGGCTCGCATGCAACCGGAGGGCACGAAGATGCCCTTGACGAGGAGTTCGAGCCGTATTCGCCGGGAACGGGCGGCCACGAAGACGCCTTGGACGAAGACTTCGAGCACTACACGCCCAGCTTCGGAGGCCACCACGACGCGCTCGACGAGGGCTGGTAGGCCCCAAGCACAAACCAAGTGAAACGTAAAAACAAGTAAAGAACAATTAAACAAGGAAACAATGAAAAAAGCAATGACATTCCTGTTCCTGCTCGCCGCACTCCTTTCGACGGCAGGTTGTGCAAGCGACGACACTGCGCAGGACAAAGACAACCCGACGGCAGGCGCCACGGCCTTTACCATGGTAGACGAGGCACCTGCACCGCAGTCTGCCAAGAGCCGCACCGCCGGCGAATACACCGGTTCAAAGGTCAAGTTCTACTGGACGGAGAACGACCACCTGTGGCTCAACACCGGCTCTGACGTGATAGAGAGCCACCATTCAAACATCGGCGACCAACTCGCAGCCGGTGGTGGAACCATCACCAAAGTGCCCACGGCCACGTTCTACTTCCACGGCACCTACACCGACCCGAGCTACATTCTGCGCTACACGGGCAAGAACGGCACGAAAGACAAGGTGACCATCGCCCCCATACAGACCCAAAAGCTGCCCCTCGAGGCAACACAGATAGGCGAGTGTGGCGACTGCGGAATAGCCACCGCCACCAAGAACGGCGACCACTACGACTTCACCCTGCGCCACAAGGCCGCCTACTTCACCCTCACACCGTTCTCTTCGGACAGCAAGTTAGTCGGTGGCAAACTCACTAAAATCAAGATAACCGCCGATAAGCCCTTGGCCGGTACTTTCAACTTCGGTGACGCCGGTCTCGACATTGCCACCGCGCCCGCAGGGCCCTCGCAGAGCATCACGCTGAACCTGCAAGGCACAGACGGCAAAGGCTTCACCCTGCCTGCAACTGCCACCCCTGCCGACAACTCCGCAACCTTCGTACTGCCTCCCAACACTTACAATACATTCGACATTGAATACACTGTGACACACCCTATAAGTCATGTCCCCGGAACAGTCACGGTCAACTATACCGCTAAAGACTTCCATGCAGGCGCGAACAAGAAGTTCGCCCCCGACGTTAAAGACGTCGTGTTCCCCGTGCGTTATCTCTTCAGCGACGGAACCACCGGTACATTGGCAGAGGCCGGAGGGCGTACGCCTATCGGCGTGGTCGTCATAGAGAAGACTGCCGGGACAGAAGGAACAGCCATTGCGCTGACAGACGCGACAACACCTGCCACTCACCAAGCATGGGGAAAATTAGGGGTGTCCACACAGTTGCTCAACACAACCCAAAGCACGGACTTCAATACGCAGTTGGCTGACATCGACGGCTATCATTGGACATATGATGCTTCGGGCAGTCAAGACGGAACGGTAAAGGCCAACAATTCGACGCTTGGTTCTTTCTATACTGCCGCCAATTACAACTCAACCACTCCACCTGCTTTCAGTGGCGAACGTCTCGGAAAATGGTATCTGCCCAGTCTCGGTGAATGGGCAAAGGCCTTGAAGTTACTGGCCAAGGTAACCTACTTCCCCACGACAATGGAGGAATACGGCGGTTCAAGCCTTCCTACCACTAAAGGCAAGTTTGATTGGACGACATTGAATACCATCTTTACAGCGGTCGGGGGGACTGCACTTGAGAACTATTGGTATTGGGCAAGCGGAGAATACAACGGTCAGCAAGCTACTGTAGTTTGCTTCGACCGGAGCCCTGCTGACAACATATTCACCTTTGGTACAGATGAAAAGAATTACATCGGTTGCTGTGTCCGCGCATTCATCCATTTCTGATAAACGAGAGATTGAAAACCTGTATTTATTCACTTTAATATTAATCCGTCTGTAAACGTATACCGGCAGTGCAATTTGACGACTTATACTTCCGTGGGGCACGGATTATACTCCCGTAGTCCACGACTTATACTTCCGTACTTTACGACTTATACTTCCGTCGATGCGCACCGTCGGTCCGGTTGCAGACAAAAAACACAAAAAATCATGGCATTTTGGAAAAGAGTCAAAATGAAAATCAACGGACTGTGGTATCCGAAATCAGTCCTTGTGGGTTCGCCCGTAACCACGAAACAGATTGCCGAGCGGCTGTCCAAGGAGTCGACGGTGAGCCTGGCCGACACGTATGCCGTGCTTCTGGCACTGGGCGGCGTTATGGGCGAATACATGGCCGAGGGGCGCTCGGTGAAGCTGGAGGGCATCGGCTCGTTCTACTTCACGGCCACGGCCAACAAGAACGGCGTTGACAAGGAAGAAAAAGTGTCGGCCAACCAAATCAACGGCGTTCGCGTGCGCTTCATTCCCGAGACGCGCTATGTGCGTGGAGCTGCCAGTCGGGTGGCCACCCGTGGCCTGACCGACGCGGTCATCGAGTGGTTGGAATGGAAAGGCGAGGAGAAAAAGAAGAAGAAAGAGAAAAAAGAGGAAGGGGGAATTGGGCAGCACGGGAATTAAGGAGAGCCTCCCCCCAGCCCCCTCCAAAGGAGGGGGAGAAAGCCCACCCCCAGCCCCTCCCAAAGGGAGGGGAGCGCGAACAGCGTGCAAACTAATTCAGTGCAAGCTCGGTCTCCCCTCCTTCGGAGGGGCCGGGGGAGGTTTCAAGGGGAGGGCGCACGACTTACCTGTATTTAGTCAAAATCAAAATTCACCTTATGATTAACTCGCTTGTCTGTGTGCCCTCCCCAATAACCTCCCCCAGCCCCTCCAAAGGAGGGGAGACCGAGCTTGCGGGCTAATGATGGGTAATGTCATTATGAATTGAATAGACCTTGTGAACTAAAGTATTCGCAAGGTCTATTTGCATATTACTCCCCTCTCCTTGGGAGAGGGGTCGGGGGAGAGGCTTCTACTCCCCTCCTTTGGAGGGGTTGGGGGAGGTTTCCGGGGGTCGAGAGTGGTTTTTGGGTGTTTGAGTGAATATCTTACAGCTTCGCGAGATATTCATCGGCGCGCTTATCGCCCAATTCCTTGGCTTTGAGCAGGGCCGTACGTGCCTCTTCCTTGCGTCCGAGCTCGAGCAGGGCCATGCCGAGCAGCAGGTGGCCGTCGGCATAGTCGGGTGCCAGCTCCGTACAGCGACGTGCGGCCTTCTCGGCATCGTCATTGCGACGGACGCGCAGGCTCAACGAAGCCATCTCTGCATAATAGGTTGGTTCGGCAGGACTCGTGATGATGGCGCGGGCAATGTCGTTGAGGGCCTGCAGATACTGGCGGGAGCGTGTCTCGCACTTGTAGCGCAGATAATAGAAGTCGGCCGAGAGGGGCCGTCCCTGCATGAGCGAGTCATAGAGGTTGTAGTCTTTCAGTGCAAGGCGGTATTGCCCCTGTGTGTCGAAGGCCATGCCTCGTGCCAGCACGTAGGGTGCGGCTATCGCGGAGAGTGGCTTAGGACAGGCGGCCACCGCACTGTCGAGCAGTGCCATGACCTCTGTATCGGGTGCCTTGAGCATGGTCTTGCATTGCGCGGCTTCATAGAAAAGCTCACCGCCGCGGATAGAACTCTTGGTGAGGGCAAGGAAGCTATTGAGCGCCTCTTGATAACGACCCTGTGCGTAGATGATTTGTGCCTGTTGGTGACGGTAGATGTCGAGAGGATTGATGGCTTCGGCCTTTCGTGCCTCGTCGAGTGCCTTGTCGAGCGACCACGGCGCGAAAGGCTTGTCGGCATGATAGCGTTGCTTTTGCAAGATGACCTTGGCATATTCGGCGTGGGCCTCGTCTTTCTTGTCGGCTCGTTCGAGGGCCGTCTGCATGACCTTGTCTGCCTCAGCATAGCGACCTGCGTCCACGTAGCTCATGCCCTTGGCCGAGTAGCCCTCAACAGCCTTTGGGAACCGGCTGATGAAGTCGTCGATATAGGCTTGTCGCTTGAGCGAGTCGACCGTCTCCCCAGTCATCATGATGGTGAGGAGTGCCTGATCTTGTTGTTCGGGCAAGGCCGTGCGAATGGCGCAAGTACGCAGCACGGGGTCGTTGAGTGAGAAGGCATTCGCCTTAAGGTCGGCTGCCAATCGGGCATCGGTGGCATACGCTTCGCCGCTCTTCTTGCTCCGTTGGAGCAATCCGATGACTTGTCCTTGGGCATTGACGAAGGGACTGCCGGTGAGGTTCTCGGGGGCGTTTTGTGAGAAGACATAGTAGTTGTAGCGGTTCATGAACTTCTCCACACGGCCGATGTTATATGGGCGTGCTTCGACCTTCGCATTGGAACCGTGCATCAGATAGGTTGTTCCGCTTGCCGGACTTGGGGCGAGCGTGGCGGGAAGCGTGCGGGCATTGATGGTGAACTTACAAACATCGTAGAGTTCGTTGGCACCGATGATGGTCTCCACAGTGTACTGCTTGCCATCAGCATCAATGACGACGGCATGGTCGGCACCCACAAAGGGCGTCCATGTGCTGACGGCCTGTCCGTCGGCCGAGACAAAAATGCCGTGGCCGGAAGCGTGTAGACTTCCATCCTTGTTAAAAGTAGTCAGGGTGAAAACAGATTTGACTGTTTTACGCACGGCAGCCGGTTGGCTCTTCACCGAGAGTGTGAGGAGAAAGACCGTAAAGAAAAGGAGTATCTTTTTCATTGTGTGGAGTAGTTGTTTCTTATTTTGTGATAGGTGTTTCAGGCGTTCTTCAAAAGCGCCTTGGCATTGCTGACGGCCTCGGCCGTGACGTTGCTTCCGCTTAGCATCTGGGCTATCTCTTGTATGCGCTCTTCAGGGGTGAGCCGTTGCATTCGACTGACGGTGCCCTCGGCAGTTTCTTCCTTCGACACCTTGTAGTGGACGGCACCGAGGGCTGCAATCTGTGGCAGGTGAGTAATACTGATGACCTGCCGGTCGTTGCGGCCCATCTCCTGCATAATTTGTGCCATCATCTCGGCTACGCGTCCGCTGACACCGGTGTCTATCTCGTCAAAGATGATAGTGGGCAGCTTGACCGCTCCGCTAATCATGGCTTTCAAGGAGAGCATGACACGGGCAATCTCACCTCCTGAGGCCACTTCGCTAATGGGCTGAAGAGGCGTGCTGCGGTTGGCACTGAAGAGGAAAGCAATCTTGTCACGGCCGTCTTCGGAGAGTTCTTTGGTGGTAAACTGTATTTGGAACCTTACATTGGGTATGCCCAACGGCACAAGACGGCTCGCCATTTCTTTCTCTACCAGTAGGGCGGCTTTCTCGCGTTTCTCGGTCAGGCAGGCAGCCTTGTCTAAACAGTCTTTTCGGAGCTGCTCCACACGTGTCCGGGTTTCTTCGAGCAGTTCGTCTGAGTTATCGATGTTGCCGAGTTTCCGTTCGAGGTCGTCCCTGATTTGCAGGAGTTCTGCTATGGTTGATACGTGGAACTTCTGCTGGAGCGAATAGATGGTGTCAAGTCGCTCGTTGAGTTGGTCAAGACGTGCTGGGTCGAACTCCAAGTGGTCTGCGTCGCGACCGATTTCCGATGCGATGTCTTTGAGTTCTATATGACAGTTGTCGAGTCGTTCGGCCAGTTCTCGGGCATCGGGGAATACGTGTTCGATGGCATGCAGACGGGCTGCGGCTCGTTTCACCTGTTCCACTGCCCCTTGCACTTCACCGCTTAAAAGGTTGTCACTGTCGGAAAGGGCTTCCTTGATTTCCTCGGCATGGGAGAGCTGTTCGGACTCTTGTTCGATGCTCTCTTGTTCGTCAACCTTCAGGCCGGCCTTGTTGATATCGTTGAACTGAAAACGCATGAACTCTTCGTTCTCCCTGCCTTGTGCGATATTCTCTTCCAACTGTTTCAGGTCGGCCTGCGCCTTTTTATAAGCGGCGAAACTTTCCCGATAGGCATTGCATTCTTTGCTGTCATGGGCAATGATATCCACTACGTTGAGTTGAAAGTTTTCCTTTTGGAGCAAAAGGTTTTGATGCTGGCTGTGAATGTCTACCAGCATTTCACCCAACTCTCTCATAAGACCAAGTTGCACGGGGAGGTCGTTGATGAAAGCCCGGCTCTTTCCGTTCTTGTTGATTTCGCGTCGGATGATGGTATCTTCTGACTCATAATCGATATCGTTATCTGCAAAGAACTGCTCCATGTTGTAGTTGGATAAGTCAAAATGTGCCTCAATCACACATTTGTCTTCGTCGGCTTTGATGACTTTCGTGTCGGCTCGCTGACCAAGGAGCAGGTTGATCGCACCGAGAATAATACTCTTTCCAGCACCGGTCTCACCCGTGATAACCGAGAAACCACTGTTGAAAGTGATGTTCAGTTCATCTATCAGCGTGAAGTTCTTAATGTATAGTTGTTTCAGCATATACTGTTATTGTTTTATCTTCTCCCATGAATTATTTTGGCTGGCATTGATACTGAAGAGTAGCCCATAGACACTTTCCTTTTCCTTCTGGGTACCTTTGCCTTGATAGATGGCAGCGAGCTCTTCTTTCTTGTAGTCGGTCCATATCTGCGGTAGCATACTCAGTGGCCGATTCTCGTGGGCCTTGCGGAGATTGGCCTCGAGTGCAGAGGAAATATTGACACGCGCCTTCTCTGTGTTGTTGGCCATCTGGTCGAGCCCTGTGCGATAGTAATCATATTGCAGTCGGCGGAAAGGAGAAAGTGCTTCGTCCATGTAGTCATTGATGATGGCATACCGGTTACGATTGTCATCAAAACTCTTCCAACCAGTGAAGTTCAGATTCTGGGCATTGTTTGCTACATTGAGGCATCGTTGTAGAATATCAGTTCCCCCTAAAGGCGAGAAACTATCAAGATCGATACCGATAATGAGGTAAGCATAATAGGCACAGAGTGCTATGAGTTGGTTGTCGATATGTTCTTCGTTGAAGTCAAGCTGGCTGAACGCGGCAAACTCGAAATCGAAGTCATTGTCGACATTATTATATAAGGTAGTCGTGTAGGACGAATTGTACACCGGACGGTTGGCCTGTATGATGGCCTTGCAGGTGAAAAGATTACTCGAAGGGTCATATTTGGTAACAGTTATATTGAAACTGCACGGTATTCGTTCTTTCTTCTGAAATTGGAGAGCCGTCCATTTCCTGTCGTTGAGAAATCGCTCAAGAGTTGTTTGCAGGTTATCGAACACGGTCTTGTCGGTTCCTTGTATTTGGGAATAGTTGACATTGACTGTGGCCTGTAGCTCTTGTGCCATGAGCAAACCACTATAGAAGAGTAGCCAGCTCGTCAACAATATCTTTAGCAACATCGATTTTCGGCTTTTTGGCATATTCTTTCTTTCCTTCCCTGTTGATAATCGTTATTTTGTTCTCGTTGTTTTGGAATGTCGTACCGAGATTGCGTGTAGAGTTTAGTACGATAAAGTCGGCATGTTTTCTTTCCAATTTTCGTCGGGCATTACTCTCTTCGTCATTGGTTTCAAGGGCAAAAGCAATAAGATGCTGTTCATTGGTCTTCATCTTCCCAAGCGTGGCTGCAATATCGCGCGTGGGTTTCAGGCGGATAACCAAGTCCTCTTTTTCTCGTTTGATTTTATAATTAGCCACATTTTCCGGTTGAAAATCAGCCACAGCTGCACACAAAATAGCGACATCTTGATGTGGAAAGATTGTGATAGCCTGTTCATACATTTCCTCACAACTTTCGATATCTATTCTTTTGATACCTTTAGAGCAGGATAAAACCACCGGGCCACTTATCAACGTTACTTCTGCACCACGCTGATAGCACTCTTCAGCCAAAGCAAAGCCCATCTTTCCACTTGAATAATTACCGATGAAACGAACCGGATCAATTTTCTCATACGTTGGACCGGCCGTAATCATGATACGTTTTCCTTTCAAATCATCTGCCGAACTGAAAAACATTTCGAGTGTCTCAACTATCTTTTCTGGTTCTTCCATACGCCCTTTTCCTTCAAGACCGCTGGCAAGAAAACCACTTACGGGCTCGATGATGTGATTGCCATAGGCTTTCAGTTGTAAGAGGTTGGCCTGTGTTGAATGATGTTGATACATGTCAAGGTCCATTGCCGGAGCAATGAATACAGGGGCTTTCATGCTGAGATAGGTCGTGATGAGTATGTTATCGGCTATTCCATGCGCCATTTTACCCAATGTGCTTGCCGTGCAGGGAGCTATGAGCATGGCATCGGCCCATAAACCAAGGTCCACATGCGAGTTCCATGTACCGTCACGTTGAGCAAAAAACTCACTGACGACAGGCTTTCGAGTCAGTGCAGAGAGTGTAATCGGCGTGATGAACTCTTTTCCAGACGGCGTGATGACGACTTGCACCTCAGCACCACGCTTGATGAGTTCCCGAATAACGAGACATGACTTATAAGTAGCTATGGAGCCTGTGATTCCCAATACGATCTTTTTCCCTTTCAGCATGAGCGGTTGTTGAATTCTCTCAGTCGGATACGTGTCAATACTTGTTTGGTGTTATTAGGAAATTCGGCTGCCAACATCCAAGAATAATATCCCGGGTCTTTCTTCAACACCTCGGCCACGGGCATATCCTTGTATTTTCCGAAATTGAATATCTCTTGCATTTGCGGTTTCCCGTCTTTATCAGTCAAAGGCTTTCCGTCTTTTCCGTTCACGGGTGCCCACACGATACGCCCTGCAAAGTCTACATTATCGTTCTGTTTGGAGAATTCTGCCAGATAGTCCATGTCGTTGGGCAAGATGCGGTCAGTATCTTCCTGCCTTTCTGTTGTGTACATATCAAGTTCACCCATCAGCACGCGGTAGGTCGCCTCGGTGTCTTGGTCAGCACGATGGGCCTCAAAGTCTTCTTCCATCTTCCGTCCACAATAGAATTCGTAGGCTGCTGCCAAATTCCTTCTTTCCATTTTATGGAAGATGGTCTGTGCATCGATAAGACGGCATTTGGAAAAGTCGAAATCAACACCTGCACGCAGAAACTCTTCGGCCAGCAAGGGCACATCGAAGCGGTTCGAATTGAAGCCTGCAAAATCACAGCCCTTGAACGTTTCGGCTAAGGTTGTGGATAGTTGTTTGAACGAGGGAGCATCTTTTATGCGCTCGTCATCAATGCCGGTAAGATCGCTGACAAACTCCGGTATGTGTCTGCCCGGATTGACAAGAAAGTTATTGCGCTCCTCTGTCCCATCAGGATAAATCTTAATATAGGACAGTTGGATGACGCGGTCGTTTACAATATCAAGCCCCGTAGTCTCAAGATCGAAGACTACGAGGGGCTTAGTAAGATTTAATTTCATTTTCTAAAAGAGTGGGAAATGCATTAATCGTTAAGCAGCATCGGCATAATCAACATCAGAATGTTGGTATTCTCGGGCTGTTGGGCCGGGACTATCACACCTGCGCGACTCGGGTCGGCCAATTGGAAGACGACTTCGTCGCTGTCGAGGTTGTTGAGTATTTCCTGCAAAGAGCTACCTTTGAAACCAATGCTTATCTGTGGCCCGTTGTAATCGCATACGATATGCTCCTTGGCACTGGTGGCAAAATCGATATCTTCGGAAGACACCTCCAGTTTTCCGGTCTCAATATGGAAGCGAATAAGCTGGCTACTCTCACTGGCGAATGGAAGCACACGACGCAGTGCACCGATAAGGCTCCTGCGGTCGATACTCATATTGTTGGGATTTTGGGGAATGACGCTATTATAGTTGGGATAGTTACCCTCGATGAGCCGACAAGTAAGCTGGCCCTCGGCAAAACGGACCTCGGCACTGCGGTCGTCGAACTTGATGACCACCTCATTATCGTCCTTTGTCAGCACATTCTTCAACAGCATGGCCGGTTTCTTCGGAAGAATGAACGAAGCCGGGGTATCGCTCTTCACGGTGTAGTCTTGGTTGCGCACCAACTTATGTCCGTCTGTGGCGACGATGGACAGGAAGTCGGTAGACAAATCGAAATAGATACCGTTCATCACGGGCCGAAGTTCATCGGCAGCTGTTGCGAAGAGCGAGCGAGTGATGTTGTTCACCAGTGAGGCCGAACTCATCGTGATGACGTGTGCGCCGTCAGGAACAGCCTGCGTGTGAGGATATTCGTCGGCATTCTGTGCCGTGAAGTTGTATATACCGTTCTGATAGAGGATTTTAATGGTGAGTGCATCGGTGTCGATATCGAACGAAAGAGGCTGCTCCGGAAGTTCTTTGACCGCATCAAGTATCGTACGGTTGGGCACGGCGAAACTCCCTTCGCCGTCGCATTCGTCAAGCGAAACGAGGGAGGTCATAACGTTTTCGCTGTCAGAAGCCGTGATTTTGAGTTCCTTGTTACCAACTTCGAAAAGGAAGCTGTCGAGAATAGGTAAAGAATTTTTGCCGTTAATCACTTTGGCAAGAGACTGCAGACGTGCATTCAGTGCACTGCTTGATAATGTAAATCTCATCAGTATATTTCGTTTAATAGTTAATGTTCCGTTTATTTTTTTACACATACAAAAATACTAAAAACCATTGTGCAAAACAAAAAAAAGGCATAAAATGTTTCATTTATTAGAACTATTTTAGTAATTTCGCGAGCAGAAGTGTAAAAACAAAAACCCTTATTCGGCTTTTTTGAAACTTAAAAAACAATATAAAACAGATTATGGATTTACAAGGAAAGGTTATTGCAGCACTTCCCGCACGTTCGGGTACATCTGCACGTGGCGAATGGAAAGCACAGGATTTCGTGATAGAAACCCATGAGAACTATCCTCACAAGATGGTTTTCAGCGTGTTTGGCGAAGAACGGTTGCAGCGTTTCAATATTCAAGTCGGTCAGGAAGTGACGGTTTCGTTCGATATCGACGCTCACGAATACAATGGTCGCTGGTTCAACAGTATCCGGGCCTACGATGTCCGCCTTGTAGACCCTGCCACATTAGGTGCCGGAGTGGCTGCTCCCGAACCATTCGGGGCTGCCCCCAATGCAGCATCGTCACCGGCTCCGGACGGGGCTCAGGCTCCGTTCCCTCCGCAGCAGGCCGCCGAAGGTGAAAGTGCAGACGACCTACCTTTCTAAATTGCACGCACGGCATTCCGCGCAGAAAGGATACAGCCTTTATAAGAAAGCAAGCAGACCTTGTGGACACCTTAGTTCACAAGGTCTGTTTTTATTTGTCATTGGCCCGCAAACTCGCACTCCCCTACTCGGAAGCAGTTGAAAGAAACCTCTTCCTCCTCTTTGGAAGGGCCGGAATGGATTTTCAGTGTCGCCAAAGACCTATACTTTGGGGCCAATAGGATAGATAGTATGTATAGGGCTGGATAGATACTATCTATACGAGAGGACAGATACTATCTATACGAAGGGATAGATACTATGTATAGAACAGGATAGATACTATCTATACAACAGGACTACTATCAGTAGTGCAAGAGGACTACTATCAGTAGTACGAAAGGACTACTATCAGTAGTACGAAAGGACTACTATCAGTAGTGCAAGAGGACTCCTATTGGAAGTACAAGAGGACTTCTATTGGAAGTACAAGAGGACTTCCAATGGAGGTACAAGAGGACTTCCAATGGAAGTGCAAGAGGACTCCCAATGGAGGTCCTCCGCCCTTCTTTATAAGGAATGGCCAAGAGTTCCTCGTAGCGGGGCTTTCCCCTTAGACTGTGCTCCCCCTCGGAGCCTTATTTTCTCCTTATTATATAGGTAGGGTTTGAAAATATTTTTATACCTTTGCATCATGGACAACAAGGACGCGACATTACAATTGGGCACGAGACCTGTGGGCAAACTGCTGCTGCAATATGCCATGCCGGCGATTGTGGCGATGACGGCGGCGTCGCTCTACAACATCGTCGACAGCATATTCATTGGTCAGGGCGTTGGCCCTTTGGCCATATCCGGACTTGCCATCACCTTTCCCTTCATGAACCTTTCGACTGCCTTCGGTGCCGCTGTGGGCGTAGGGGCCTCAACCTTCATCTCCATGAAGCTGGGACAGAAAGACTATAAGACGGCAGAAAGCATCTTGGGAAACACGGTAACGCTGAACCTTATCATTGGGATTGCATTCTCGGTCGTGTGTCTTTTGTTCCTCGACCCTATCTTGAAGTTCTTCGGAGCCAGTGAGGCCACGCTGCCATACGCCCGCGATTACATGGTGATTATCTTGGTCGGCAACGTCTTTTCTCACATGTATTTCGGCATGAACGCAGTGCTCAGGGCAGCCGGGAAGCCTCGTCAGGCCATGTATGCCACGATTGTCACGGTCGTGATGAACACGATGCTCGACTATGTCTTCATCATGCTCTTCGGTTGGGGCATTCAAGGTGCTGCCTACGCCACGGTGCTTGCACAGGTGATGGCGCTGATATGGCAGCTTCGGATATTCAGCAACAAGCAGGAACTCCTGCACTTTGAACGTGACATCTACAGGCTTCGCAGCGAGTTGGTGAGGAACATCATCGGCGTAGGCATCTCACCTTTCGCCATGAATGTGTGTGCCTGTGTCGTCGTTATCTTCATCAATCAGCAACTGGTCAGGTATGGCAGCGACCTCGATGTGGGTGCTTACGGCATCGCAAACAAGGTTTCTTTCGTCTTTCTGATGTTCGTTTTGGGCGTCAATCAAGGCATGCAACCCATCGTAGGTTACAACTATGGTGCACAAAAGATAGACAGAATGATACATGTGGTGAAGCTTTCGATTATTGCTGCCACGCTGATCATGACCACAGGATGGCTCATCGCGATGTTCATGCCCTACTACTGTGCGCGTCTGTTCACCAAAGACCCGACGCTGATTCAGTTAGGTATGAAGGCCATTCGCATCAGTATGGTGCTGTTTCCTCTCATCGGAAGCCAGATGGTCATCACGTTTTTCTTTCAGAGCATCGGCAAGGTAAGGGTGAGCATCTTCCTGTCTCTCTCCCGTCAACTCATCTTTCTGCTGCCGGCCTTAGCCGTCTTTCCATTGTTCAGAGGCGTAGACGGTGTGTGGTATGCCATGCCCTTCGCTGATGGTTTCGCTGCTTTTATCGCCGCAGTCATCATGCTTTTCAACGTAAAGAAGTTCAAGAAACAACATAAGGAATTGCAATATGGAGAACAAGAAGATGATCATTAACATCGGAAGACAGGTAGGAAGCGGTGGGAGAATCATTGCCAAGCAACTCGCCGACGACCTGAATTGCACGTTTTATGACCGCGAATTGCTCAATCTGGCAGCCAAAGAGAGTGGTTTCTGCGAGAAGTTCTTCGAGCAGAACGACGAACAGAAGGGGTTTCTTCGCTCGTTGTTTCATACCCATGTGCCGCTGATGGGCGAGAATAACTTCTATAAGAACAACTTTTCACAGGAGAGTCTGTATCAATTCCAAAGCGATGCTATCGCCAAAGCTGCCGATATGGGGAGCTGTGTCTTCGTGGGTAGGACAGCAGACTATGTGCTTCGTAACCGCAAGGACACGATAAACATCTTTATTACGGCAGCCATCGAAGACCGCATTAAGCGTGTGTGCGAACGCCAACAACTGACAAACGAGGAGGCAAGGAAGTTCATCAATACCCGTGAAGAGGCCCGTTCCACCTATTATAATTACTATACCGGGAAGAAATGGGGAGCTGCCGAAAGCTACGATCTCTGCGTGAACAGTAGCTTGTTAGGCTTGGAAGATACCACGGCCTTCATCATCTCTTTCGTTCGTAAACGCTTTGAAAGATGAAGAAGATAGGCATCATCAGCGACACACATGCTTATTGGGACGACAAATATGAACTGTATCTCGGCGAATGCGACGAGATATGGCATGCCGGCGACATTGGGTCTGTGGAGCTGGCTGACCGCTTTGAAGCCATGAAACCTATCTTTCGGGCCGTCTATGGCAACTGCGATGGGTATGATCTAAGGGCACGTTACCCCGAAATCCTGCGTTTCAAATGCGAGGATATCGACGTGATGATGAAACATATCGGTGGTTATCCGGGACGCTACGACCGTTCGATTGCAGCGAAAATCTATGCATCTCCGCCCGATTTATTCATCTCTGGGCACTCTCATATCCTGAAGGTCATGCCCGATAAGAGGCTCGATTTGCTGCATATCAATCCCGGTGCAGCCGGCATTCAAGGCTGGCATAAGGAACGAACCTTAGTGCGTTTGACCATTGAAGGCAATAAATTCACAGATTGCGAAGTTATAACAATAGGACAGAAACAAACAAAATTATAAACAATATGAAGACATATCTCGTAACAGGTGCGGCCGGTTTCATCGGTGCTAACTACATCAAGTATCTTTTGAACCGCAAATATAAGAACGAAGATATCAAAGTTATCGTTCTCGATGCACTCACCTATGCGGGTAATCTCGGTACTATCAAGGACGATATCGACGGCAAACGTTGCGTATTTGTCAAGGGAGACATACGCGACCGAGAGCTTGTTGATCGTCTGTTTACTGAAAATGACATCGATTATTTGGTCAATTTCGCGGCCGAAAGCCATGTAGACCGCAGCATCGAAGACCCACAACTCTTCCTGAGCGTCAACATATTGGGCACACAGAATCTGCTCGACGCAGCCCGCAGAGCATGGGTTACGGGCAAAGATGCCCAAGGCTATCCCACATGGAAAGCCGGAAAGCGTTACCATCAGGTGTCAACTGACGAGGTATATGGCAGTCTTGGTGCTGAAGGTTACTTCACGGAAAAGACACCATTGTGCCCTCACAGCCCCTATAGTGCCAGCAAAACGAGTGCAGATATGTTTGTCATGGCTTACCATGACACCTATAAAATGCCCGTAACAATCACGCGTTGCTCCAATAATTATGGCCCCTATCATTTCCCGGAGAAGCTGATACCACTCATCATCAATAATATCTTGGAAGGTAAGAAGCTTCCTGTTTATGGCGAAGGGCTCAACGTTCGCGACTGGCTCTACGTGGAAGACCATTGCAAAGCCATCGACATGGTGGTGCGTGAAGGCCGCGAAGGTGAGGTTTACAACGTCGGCGGACACAACGAAATGACCAACATTGACATCGTAAAGCTTACGATTAAGACCATACATGATATGATGGAAGCCGACAAGAGCCTGCGCAAAGTACTCAAAAAACAAGAGAAAGATGCGCAAGGCGACATTGATATCAGTTGGATCAACAACGACTTGATTACCCATGTGACCGACCGTCTGGGCCATGATAAGCGCTATGCTATCGATCCTACAAAGATAAAGGAAGAGCTTGGCTGGTATCCTGAGACTAAATTTGCTGATGGAATCGTGAAAACGATCAAGTGGAACCTCGACAACCAGCAGTGGGTCGGAGAGGTAACCAGCGGTGATTATCAGAAATACTACGCCGAAATGTACGGTAACAGATAACCATTTAATCGATAATATCCCCAACCATGACAAAGAAAATCATGCTTTTGGGCTCCGGAGAGCTTGGAAAAGAGTTTGTAATTGCTGCAAAAAGAGCAGGACTTCATGTCGTTGCGTGCGATCGTTACAATGATGCACCAGCCATGCAAGTGGCAGATGAGCGCGAAGTCTTCAGCATGTTGGACGGTTACGCCCTTGCCGCTGCAGTCGAGAAGCACCGTCCTAACATCATTGTTCCAGAGATAGAGGCTATCCGAACAGAGCGACTTTTCGACTTTGAAAAGCAAGGCATCCAAGTTGTTCCATCTGCTCGGGCAGTCAACTTCACAATGAATCGTCGCGCCATTCGTGACCTTGCATCACGCGAATTGGGCTTAAGGACGGCCAAATACTTCTATGCAAAGACCTTTGAAGAGTTCAAACGGGCCGCTGATGAAATAGGTTTTCCATGCGTGGTAAAGCCATTGATGAGTTCAAGTGGGCACGGACAGAGCTACGTTCACAATGAGAATGAACTGCAAACCGCCTTTCATGAGGCCATGGAAGAAGGCAGAGGCGATGTGAAAGAGGTGATTATTGAAGAGTTTATTGACTTCGATTCGGAGTTCACTTTGCTCACTGTGACGCAGAAAAACGCCCCAACTATCTTCTGTCCACCCATCGGACACGTACAGAAAGGCGGTGACTATCGAGAGAGTTGGCAGCCATTTCAACTTTCGAAAGAAGCCTTGAAGCAAGCCGAAATGATGGCAGAAAAGGTCACAAAAGCACTGACGGGACAGGGTATCTGGGGTGTTGAATTTTTCACAAAACGAGGGGAAGTCATCTTTTCAGAACTAAGTCCGCGCCCACATGACACAGGCATGGTCACCTTGGGGCACACAACGAACCTCAATGAATTTGAACTTCACTTGCGAGCCATCATGGGTTGGCCCATTCCTGCTATTCATTTGGAGCACAAGGGCTGCTCGGCCGTTGTTCTGGCCAAGGAGAATGCCGACCATGAACCTGCATACAATCTCGTAGAAGCACTGAAAGAAGACCGTACACGCGTGCGTATTTTCGGCAAACCCGACCAACATACAGGCCGTAGAATGGGGGTCGTGCTATGCTACGGCGACCTTGATGACGACATGGATACCCTGCGTGAGAAGGCAAAACGCGTGGCAGCGACCATCATCAAATAAGGAAACAGCCAACACATGAAGTCATTAGGCCAAATCATAGACCTGCCGAAGATCATCGATCCGCGTGGAAATCTGACGGTTGCACAGCAATATACGCAGGTGCCTTTCGGCATTCGGCGCGTCTATTGGACCTATGATGTGCCTTCTGGTGAATGCCGTGGCGGGCATGCTCACCGTCATTGTCGCGAGTTTATCGTTGCCGTGAGCGGAAGTTTCGACGTGGTTCTCGACGACGGACAAAGCAAAATAACCCATCATCTCAACCATCCTTATCAGGGACTGCTGGTAGATACGGGTATTTGGCGGACGCTTGAAGACTTCTCTTCGGGTGCCGTTTGCCTCGTATTGGCCGAAGATGAATTCGACGAAGCAGACTATATCTACGACTATCAACAGTTTCTCGCCTACTTGAAATGTTCGAAATAAAACCCTATACGCCCAAGTTGAAACGCCAATGGGACGCTTTTGTCGCCGCGTCCAAAAACGGTTTGTTTCTCTTTTATAGGGATTATATGGACTATCATCAGCGTTTTACCGACCATTCACTCCTCATCTACCGGCGTAATAAACTCTATGCGCTCCTGCCGGCCAACCGAGAAGGCGACACGCTCTACTCGCATCAGGGACTCACTTTCGGCGGTTTGATTGTCAATTCTCATTTCACTGCCACCGAAGCCATCACCGTTCTACGCCTCATCAATGCCTATCTACGCGACGAAGGCTTGCGAAAAGTGGTCTACAAAACCGTGCCTTGGCTCTATCAGCAACAGCCTTCCGAGGAAGACCTTTACGCGATTTACCGTACAACCAACGCCAAATTAGTGGCCAGAGACATAGCTTCTGTCATCAAACTTCATGTGCCCTTGTCTTGCTACCGCATACGGAATAGCGGCATGAAAAAGGCAAAACAACTTGGCATCATCATCGAGGAGAGCGATCGTTGGGCCGACTTTTGGCAGCTATTGACGCAGAACCTGCAAACGAAATATCATGTCATTCCCGTCCATTCCTTGTCAGAAATCACGCTACTCAAGGCGAGATTTCCCGACAACATCCGTCTTTTCACGGCCCGACTTGACGGACTTCTCGCCGGAACCGTTGTTTATGAATACGGCGACGTGGTACACACACAATACATATCGGCCTCGCCGAAAGGCAAACAACTGCATGCACTCGACCTGCTTTTTGATGAATTGATTCACAATGTCTATCGAGATAAGACTTATTTCGACTTCGGTAAATCCACCGAACGGCAGGGATTGACGCTCAACGAAAGCCTGATTTACCAGAAAGAAGGCTTCGGTGGGCGTGCCGTTTGCTATGATTGGTATGAATGGAACCTATGAAAATCGATTATCTTTCCCTGAAACGTATCACCCGGCAACATGCTGATGAGCTTTGCAAAGCCGTGAACCAAGTCGTCGATAGCGGTTGGTATCTGCAAGGAAAAGCCACGCATGACTTTGAAACGGCCTACGCCCAATACATCGGAACACGGCATTGTATCGGTTGTGGCAACGGACTTGATGCGCTGATTCTTATCTTCCGAGCCTACAAGGAATTGGGCGTTCTGCATGAAGGTGACGAAGTTATCGTGCCAGCCAACACGTATATCGCCTCTATTCTCGCCCTGACAGAGAACCGATTGACCCCGATTTTGATTGAACCGAATGCCGAATTGCAAATCGATTCCACGCAGATTGAACAGGCCATAACGCCCAAGACGCGCGCCATTTTGCTTGTGCATCTCTATGGAATCTGTGCTATGAACGATGCCATTCGAGCCATCTGCCGTCGCCATAAGCTGCTACTTGTCGAGGATAATGCCCAAGGTCACGGACTGAAATGGAACGGATTGCGCACCGGAAGCATAGGAAATGCCGCCGCACATAGCTTCTATCCGGGTAAGAATATGGGTGCTTTCGGCGATGCAGGTTGCGTGACAACGAATGACGAAATGCTTGCAAATGCGGTGCAATCTCTTGGAAATTACGGTAGCAATCACAAGTATGTTTTCCCCTATCAAGGCCTCAATAGTCGCATTGATGAGGTGCAAGCAGCGGTCATAATGGTTAAACTTAAATACCTTGATGCCGATAACCAACGTCGCAAAACGATAGCTCTTCGCTATCTTGAAGGCATCAAAAACGAGCGAATAACGCTCATTCGACCGACCAATTCCGTGTTCCATATCTTTCCAATCCTTTGTGAACAGCGCGACAATCTGCAGGCTTTTCTCCATCAAAAAGGCATCGAAACAATGGTCCACTACCCTATCCCACCCCACCGGCAGGCTTGTTTCAAGGCATGGAATACACTGAAACTGCCGATAACCGAGCGCATTGCGCAAACCGAACTCAGCCTGCCATGCAACCAAGCCATGACCGACGAGGAGGTGGAAACGGTCATACAGGCCATCAATCAATGGACAGAAACTTACTAAAAACATAAATAACAAATCATGAAGTACTCATTTTTCAAAACTGCTTTTGCCTCGCTACTGTTGCTCCTTATGCTTTTTACACCGAAGACATGGGCGCAAGAGGCACAAAAACAAATGCCGGCTATCATCATCAACGGCCATTTCTTCAAGCAAGGACTGCCAATACAGGAGATTTTTTCCATTCAGAAAGGAATGCAACACCTCTCTGACGGCGAGAAACATTCGGCATTGCGCGTGCTCGTTTCGGCCGATTTCGTTATTCCCGAAGCATGGAAGAAATATGAAATCGCACGGGAAAACGTTGTCAATGCCGACAAGTTCGAAGCGGCATCCCATCTTTTCGACGAGATGGAAGCAGCGACTCACAGCGGAGACAAACAGCTGAAAGCACCCGAAATCGGGCAGAAGCTGCCGGGAACGTTCATGCTTCACGACATCGACGGCGGCACATGGACGCAGGATTCGCTGCGAGGACGCGTGACCGTTGTCAACGTTTGGTATTCAGGATGCGGTCCGTGCCGCAAGGAAATGCCTGAACTCTCCACATGGAAAGAGCGTTTCCCACAGGTAAGATTCCTTTCGGCAGACTTCGAAACGCCTGAAAAAATCAGACAGATTACAGAAAAACAAGGCTTTAATTGGACACACTTGGCCCGCGACAACTATTTTACGAAGTGGGTGGGCAGTGAGGGTTATCCGCTGACCCTCATACTTTCGGCCGACGGAACCCTGCAGTATATGGTTCACGGAACAAACGAAACGATTCGTAAAGCGCTTATCCTGCAACTTGAAAAACTCGTTTCAGAAAAGTGAAAACGCCCTTCTGAAAGTGCAAGAAAGCCTATGCAAAACATAGGATATAAAAGGTTGGCGCACAAAATGGTTTATTTCAGCATACAATCTCAGCCATATTGCGACGTAATCTCAGCCATATTAGCGCGCGAAATGGCTGGGATTGCAAGGTAAAATGGTTGAGATTAAAATGCAAGGTATAAATCGTTGATTATCAATGAGGCTGACACCATAGCTACTTGAATGCATGTAGGGTTGCACGGCTCATGCGTCCACTCACGTTACGATTGGCTGTTGACAAATAGATTGGGCGGACAAGTTGTTTGTTTATGCATCTCTACATCGTCATCACTGCCGGATTGATGCGTAAATGGTTGAGATTGGCCTGCAGTATGAATGAATATTGCGAGCCGGGGTAGCAAAGGCGATTTGTCAACCCACCAAGATGACCGTGACGGAACGGGCAGCCTGTGCGCCCATGACAAGCGATTGCTCGATGTCGGCCGTCTTGCTGGGCCCGCTGATGAATGTTCCAAAGCCATAGTCGGTCATCTTTATCCGCTCATAGGCTTGATGCATGTTGTCAACCAGCTGGTTTCGGTTGAGAATGATGACCAAATTCTCCGAGATAAAGCACACGGCTTTCTCCTTCATCGTTTGAGGTACCCACACACATGCGTTCTCTGCCACGCCGATTTCGCCACGAACGACGCCCACATCGGTTCCATTCAGCGCGCAAGCCTCGTCAACTGTATCGGGATTTCGGTCGGCCTTGATGCCCGGAAGATGGCTTGCGATGACCTTAGCTTCGGGATATGCGCGGCGAATAAGCACGTTCAAGTCGTCCGTTTCTTGGGCTTCTATCACATTGCCTCCCACGGTTTGCGTCATTTCAACAAACTGTTTGACAGTGTCGGGATAGGTAATGCCATTGATATTCATGTCGGGCATATCGTATTGCTCACGCGTATTGGCACGCAATCTATCGAGAAATTCTTTCTTTTCCATACTTGCAAATTACATGGTTTCACTTCACCTTACCCTCTTTCCACAGCTGATGGAATGACTTTTTGGCAAATTCGGGCATCGCATGACCAATACCCCAAGGATTGAGACTACCCATTTTAGTCAGGTGTTCGGGTACCCTATTGATGAAAGGAGCGAACTTTAAGGCCGTCTGATAGAGCATCGGCGAGTCGAAAAGCACTTTCATTCCCATCGACATCACCTCTTTCATCGGGTCGGCCTTGCCTATACTGTCGAGCATCTGACGCCAAACATAAATCTGACTGCCCGGTGCTACCTCGGCGGGACACACGTTATCGCAGCTCAAACACAGCGAACAAGCACTCACGTTGCCCGCATGTTTCCGGGCATCATGCAACATTCCGAGGTTCACACCGATAGGCCCCGGAATGAAATAACTGTAGCTGTAGCCGCCACTTCGACGGTAAACAGGGCACGTGTTCATGCAGGCGCCGCAGCGAATGCACTTCAAACTCTCCCAATGTTCGGAGTTGGCGAGAGTGTCACTGCGCCCATTATCAACCAGAACAACGTGCATTTCGGCCCCCGGACGCGCCTGTCGGAAGTGCGAAGTGTAGGTGGTTGTGGGCTGACCCGTACCGCAACGGCAGAGCAAACGCTGGAAAACAGCCAGCGAGGCATAGTCGGGTATGAGCTTTTCTATGCCCATTGAGACGATATGTAGCTTGGGCATGGAGGTCGTCATATCGGCATTTCCCTCGTTGGTGCACACCACAATGTCGCCCGTTTTGGCCACACCAAAGTTGCAACCTGTCATTCCTGCCTCGGCATTCATAAACTCTTCGCGCAGATGATGACGTGCACAACGCGTGAGATATGTAGGATCGTAGTTGCCTTTCTCATGCGAAATGCCCTTTTCTTCGAACATTCTTCCCACCTCTTCGCGCTTCAAATGAATGGCAGGCATGACGATATGGCTCGGCCTTTGTCCCAGAAGTTGAATGATACGTTCGCCCAAATCGGTTTCCACAACGTCTATTCCACGGGCCTCAAGATAGGGATTCATCTCACATTCTTCCGTCAGCATAGACTTCGATTTCACCATTTTTCGCACGCCATGCGACTTGAGTATGCCATACACAATGGCGTTAAATTCATCGGCATCCTTGGCCCAATGCACGACAACTCCACGACTTTCGAGGTTCGAAGTGAATGTTTCGAGATAGTCGGCAAGGTGGGTTATGGTGTGCTTTTTGATGTTGCTTGCATGCTCGCGCAGGGCTTCCCACTCGGGCAATTGGTAAGCTACGTCGTCGTGTTTCATGCGAACCGACCAGAAAGTCTGGTCATGCCAAGTCGTTTTCTCGCGGTCCTTATTGAATAGGGCGGCCTTCTTTGAATGTTCTGTGCTCATAATTTCATCTCCTGTTCAACTACATTAAAGTCCGACAGCCAGTATCTGGGCCACGTGAACGAACTTGACAGGTTTCTTTTCGCGCTTGGCAATGCCCGCCATATGCATCAGACAACTGCTGTCGGGCCCCGTGACAAACTCGGCGCCTGTGGCAATATGGCGGTCAATCTTATCCTCTCCCATGCGAATAGAAACCGCCGTTTCCTCCACAGAGAACATACCTCCGAAGCCGCAACACTCGTCTTTGCGCTCCGGTTCCTTGATCGTGATATCCTTGAGAAGCTTCAACAAGTCGATAATCTTGTTGAAAGGAGGAATATTCCGCTCAGAAGGGGCAGATAAACCAAGCTCCCGCACACCGTGACAACTGTTATGTACACTCACTACATGAGGAAAGTTGCCCGGCAAAGAGGTGATTTTAAGCACGTCATGCAGGAACTCCACGATGTCCATCATCTTCTTTGAAGACAGGCATTCGTGCTCTCCTTTCAGCAAGCGGGGGTAATACACCTTCACATAAGCGGCGCAAGAGGCCGACGGAGCCACCACATAATCGAAGCCACGGAACATGTCATCGAACTTCCGAGCCAATGGTTTTGCCATGTTTTCAAAGCCGGCATTGCCCATAGGCTGACCGCAACAAGTTTGCTTTTCGGGGTAGTCAACATCGACTCCGAAGTGTTTTAACAACTTGTATGTAGCAATCCCGGCCTCCGGATACAGTGCATCGACATAACAAGGAACAAACAATCCAACTTTCATAATGCTTTGTATAAATAATTTTTGCGCTATTTCCTCATGTTTTCATCGACGAAAGCGAACGGCAAAAGGTCCTTCACACGCTGCAGAACATACACCCCCGACGTGCCATAGAGCAAGATACGGACATCTTGTTTGTACCGGTCTTCCATCTCGAGCATCACTTGTCGGCAGGCACCGCAAGGCGTAATCGGGTCCGACAGGAAGCCTTTTTCGTTGTGAGCGACAATAGCCAAGGCATCAATCGCCTGCTCCGGATAATGCGACTGCGCAGCGAATATGGCCGAACGCTCGGCACACAGCCCCGAAGGAAAAGCCGCATTCTCTTGATTGGCACCGATGACAACCCGCCCGTCATGCAGTCGCAAGGCCGCCCCCACATGGAAATGGCTGTAGTTGGCATAGCTGTTCTTCACCGCAGCCTTGGCACATTCGATGAGCTTTCGGTCTTGTTCGTTCAGTTCATCAAGTCGGCAGAAATCATATTCTATTTCAATCTTCAATTTCTCCATGCTGCTTTTTATGTTGTTTAATACTATTCACAAAGATACAAATTAAATCGAAGTAACCACGCCCTTCTGGACATTTTTTTTAGCTTAAGCCGATACGCCGAATAAGCATGTCTTATGACTCAGAACGGGAGGGAAGCATATTTCCATCCGCATCTCCTGCGATTTCCATCCGTATCTCGTCGGATTATCTCCATGGTGATAAGACCTTATCTCCATGGAGATAAATATTTATCTCCACGGTGATAAGAATTTATCTCCGTGGAGATAATTCAATTAGATACGGATGGAAATCATAAAACATACGGAAGGAAATGGCTTTCCTCCCTATCATAAAAACGTTTACATGCTTATCTGAAAACATTTGCGTGCTTATCTAAAAACATGTGAATGCCGTTTAATCTCCCTTTTCCTTATAATATGTCGTCAAGAATGAACGTTCAAACGGCTTTTCCTTACTATTTTCAACAATAATTCGTATCTTTGCAAGCCTAAACCGATAAAGAATGATTGTCTGTATTGCCGAGAAACCGAGTGTAGCAAAGGATATAGCACGCATCTTGGGAGCTACGACTGCCAAGGATGGATACATGGAAGGGAACGGATATCAGGTCACATGGACTTTCGGACACCTGTGCGAGCTGAAGGAACCTAACGACTATAGCGAGAATTGGAAGCATTGGAGCCTCGCTGCCTTGCCGATGATTCCGCTGCGCTTCGGCATTAAACTCATTCCCGATGACGGCATTAAGAAGCAGTTTTCGACCATTGAAAAACTCTATGCAGGTGCAGATGAGATTATCAACTGCGGTGATGCCGGGCAGGAAGGAGAGCTGATTCAACGCTGGGTGATGCAGAAGGCCAACGTGAAATGCCCCGTGAAGCGGCTTTGGATATCGTCTATGACCGACGAAGCCATACAACAAGGCTTTCAAAACCTTAAGGATCAGCAACAATATCAACCGCTTTATATGGCTGGTTTGAGTCGGGCTATCGGCGATTGGCTGTTGGGTATGAACGCAACCCGACTCTACACGCTGAAATACGGACAGAACAGGCAGGTGCTTAGTATCGGCCGTGTGCAGACACCGACGCTGGCGTTGATTGTTAATCGACAAAAGGAAATCGACAATTTCAAGCCAGAACCTTATTGGGTTTTGGCCACTATCTATCGCGATACGCAGTTCACGGCCACCTCGGGTAAGTTCACCAGCAAGGAAGAAGGCGAGAAAGCGTTCGCCACTATCGATGGGAAACCGTTCACCATCAAGAGCGTTCAGAAGAAGAAAGGCACCGAAGCGCCCCCTCATCTCTATGACCTTACGTCGCTGCAAGTGGACTGTAACCGCAAATTCGGCTATTCGGCAGAGACGACTTTGAACCTTATTCAAAGCCTATACGAGAAGAAGTTCACGACATATCCACGTGTCGACACGCAGTATCTGAGCGATGATATCTATCCGAAATGCCCGCAGATACTCAATGGTTTGAGTCAATGTAAGATTGACAGTCAACCAAAATACATGCCATGGATAAAGGACTTGGCGGCCATGAGCAAGAAGTTGCCCAAGAGTAAGAAGGTTTTCGACACGAGTAAGGTAACAGATCACCACGCCATCATACCGACCGGAGTTCCCGTGAAAAGCCTTACTATCATGGAACAAAACGTGTTTGACCTCGTTGCGACACGCTTTATCAGTGCTTTCTACCCTGATTGTAAGTTCTCAGCGACCACGGTTCTCGGCGAAGTTGACGGCATAGAATTCAAAGTTACGGGTAAGGAGATATTGGAACCCGGGTGGAGAAGTCTCACGGAAAGCATCTCCTCAAAGAACGAAAAGAGTGATACGCTTTCAAATAACATGGCTTCTCAAGAGGAAGAACAACCCACTTCCCACGCTCTTCGGGGCGAAATTGGGGGTGAAACTGCCGCTCTTCCCACTTTCACTAAAGGCGAAAGCGGACCTCACACGCCTACACTTACGGAGAAACAAACCACACCTCCGAAGTTCTATACAGAGGCTTCGCTGCTCCGTGCCATGGAAACTGCGGGCAAATTCGTAGAAGATGATGAGCTGCGTGCAGCCTTAAAGGAGAATGGAATCGGTCGTCCTTCAAGCCGAGCTGGCATCATTGAGACGCTTTTCAAACGTAAATATATTCGCCGTGAACGCAAGAATCTCGTGGCAACTCCTACGGGAATAGAACTCATCGACATGATTCATGAGAAGCTTCTCACGAGTTGCGAGCTCACGGGTATATGGGAAAAGAAGCTCCGCGACATAGAACATCGGAAGTATGATGCCTCACAATTCATCGAAGAATTAAAGGCGCAAATCTCCAATATCGTGAATGATGTGTTGCGTGACAATAGTAATCGTCGCGTGACTATACTCTCCGATGAAGACTTAAAGAAGAAAACAAAAAAGAAAGCGACGCCAAAATCTACCGAGAAAAAAGTCTCTACAAAGAATATCTCTCTGAAACCGAGCGACGAACTCATCGGAAAACCCTGCCCATTATGTGGCAAAGGACGCATCATCAAAGGAAAGAATGCCTACGGCTGCAGCAGCTGGAAGGAGGGTTGTAAATTCGTTTTGCCTTTCAATGACAAAGCATAGACGACATTCATCAAGGTTAATGACCATTAGATGAATGTCTAATTTCACGCTTAATTCTGCTTTTTCAAGAAACTTTCTATGGCTTTCCGGCTCCTCAACGAATCGGTTTCACTTCCATAATAGCCTCTGTAAAGTGTCTTTCGAAAACCTAACCACCGCTTATATACTGATACATAATCACTATTTGTGGCAAAGGACGCATAGTCAACTACAACTTCATACTCCTTGTCTTGATAGAGAACCTCATACGTTCTGCCTGTCATTACATAACTATAAAATAGCAAATGCAACACCAAAACAGGCAAACTGAGCCATGACATAGCGTATAATGCTTTTGTCACGGCATTCGAATTACGCCGACTTTGCACGTAAAACCATCGGATTATCAAGGCACAACACGACGTTGGACCAAGTAGCCAAAGAGTATCATTCATCACATCTGGCCACGCAATATTCAAGAAAAGCTGAGGCAATTCCAATACAAGACACGTCCAAAACACGCCTATCAGAAGTCTAACAAAATACTTTTTTATCTTCATATTGACCTTATCTGCGGGGCAAAGATATAAAAATCTATCAGAAATACAGGGCAAAACCCACTGAAAACTATAATATAACCCCACGCTTTCCGTTATTTTCATATGCAGAAACATCACCTTATTATATATATTACAGCCCTCTTTGCCCTCGCTTCCTGCGGCGTTGAACGCGCCATGAAGAAAGCCGAACAGCATCAAGCCATAGGAGAATACTACGAAGCTGCACTGCAATACCGCAAAGCCTACCAGCAAACACCGGCTAAAGAAGGGGAAGTTCGCGGTCAAAGGGCCGTGAAAATGGCACGCTGTTACGCTAAAATTAACCAGACACAACGGGCCATTCCAGCTTTCAGAAACGCCATTCGTTACCGACAGGCTACGCTCAATGACCGTCTGATCTACGCGCGATTGCTCTTAAAAGACGGACAATATAAGGCAGCAGAAAAGGAGTTCTTGGCCCTGAAAGACTCGCTTCCGCACGACACATTGGTCGTGAACGGCCTGCAATCTGCCCGTAAGGCCCCCACATGGAAGAAGCTTGGGAGCAGCTATACCGTGAAGAAGACTGCCTTCAACTCCTATAAAGCCGACTACTCTCCCATGCTTTACGGCAACGATTTCAGCCAATTGTACTTCACGTCCACGCGAAACGATGCACAAGGTGATGAATTAAGCGGTATCACGGGCACGAAGAACGGCGACATCTTCGTCTCCGAAAAGAACGATAAAGGCCTATGGAGCAAGCCCGAACCCGTTGGTGGAGCCCTCAATTCGGCCTTTGATGAGGGGGCATGTTGCTTTTCTCCCGATGGAAGAACAATGTATTTGACACAATGTTCCACTGACCCAACGCTCCCACGTTACGCTAAAATCATGACTTCCGAACGTAGTGATGCCACCTGGAGCAAGCCAACTGAACTGCCTATCAGCCGCGACACGCTCTCGCTTTTCGCCCACCCGGCCGTCTCTCCTGATGGGAATTGGCTCTATTTCACTTCGGATATGCCGGGCGGAATGGGCGGTCTTGACCTCTGGCGTGTGCGTATCACGCCCGCAGGATTGGGCGGAACGGAGAACCTCGGAAGCCCAATCAACACACCAGGTAATGAAGAATTTCCCACATTCCGGCCTAATGGAGACCTTTATTTCTCAAGTGATGGACATCCGGGATTGGGTGGTTTAGATATCTTTATCGCCCATTTTGATGGGCAAAATCATGCAACCCTCACCCACCCCGGCTATCCCTTGAACAGTAACGGTGATGATTTCGGCATGACGTTCGAAGGTCCTCACAACCGCGGATACTTCGCTTCGAACCGCAACGACAGCCGGGGATACGACCATATCTACAGCTTTGAATACCCAGAAATCGTGCAAACGGTCAAAGGTTGGGTATATGAAAAAGACGGATATGAGCTTCCTCATGCGCAAGTTTACATGGTGGGAAACGACGGAACCAACCTAAAACTAAGCGTAAGAGGCGACGGTTCGTTCACACAGACGCTGAAACCGGGAGTCGATTACATTTTCCTTGCCACCTGTGATGGCTTTCTCAATCACCACGAAACCCTCAACATTCGCCCCACAAAGGCTTCCGAAGAACACGTGTTACAGTTTCCTTTGGCCTCAATAACGGCCCCCGTGCTCATCGACAACATCTTCTACGACCTCGATAAAGCCACACTTCGCCCCGAATCGGCACAGGCTTTGGACCAGCTTGTCGCTCTTTTGAACGAGAACCCTCATGTGACTATCGAACTTGCGGCCCACTGTGACTACCGCGGTTCGGCTGAATACAACCAGCGATTGTCGCAACAAAGGGCCGAGAACGTGGTGCGTTATCTCATCAAAAGCGGCATTGCTGCCGACCGTTTAACGGCAGTTGGCTATGGGAAACAACGTCCGAAAACTATCAAAAAGAAGCTGACCGAGCAATATACTTGGCTGAAAGAAGGTGACCAACTCACGCCCGCTTTCATCGAAAAGCTTGATAAAGAACAGCAGGAAATATGCAACCAGCTGAACCGACGCACTGAATTCAGCGTGCTTCGAACAACATACGGCATGTTCGACAAGGACGGAAAGCTGAAGAAAGAGCCTGAAAACAAACAGAAGAAAAAAGGAAAAGAAGAGACAGAAATCTATTTTTGAGCTTCAAAGACGTTTCGTCTGACTGATTGAACCTATCACCTTTATTGTCAAATAAATTCATATCAGATTTGCATTCGCCTTGAAAATATATTATCTTTGCTGTAGGGAAAGTCCATTTAGGCTTTCCCTTATTTCGTATATAAGCATACAAACAGAACAAAATGCATGAAATAGCCGATGTTTTCATATCAAATAAGTTTCTAAAATGCATCAGATTACACGGCAAAATGACGTAGTTTGTAACGCAATATGACTTTGATTAGTTTATAAAGTGAATGAAAACAGAACGCAAAAGGCAATAAATAAAAAAGCGAGCAAAATGTTTTTGTTCGCTTTTTTGAGTATTTTGTTAAATAAATCAAATAGGGTTTATCCGTCTAAACACAGCCGCTAAATGAACCTCCGGGCATTTGTTAAGACATGATATACAGCAAATACCATCACCAAAACAACCCCTATATAGGTCAATAGCGCCGTAGTCATATTCCATTCCGGCATGACAAGAGAGGCAAAAAAATTATTCCAGAGATGGCTAAACGCCACAAAGAGCACTCTTGTTCCTTGGTGCATGAAGAAATAAACCACTGCGATGAGCGTGCAAAGCAATGTCCACAGCGTGTTCAACCGATGCATACGGGATACCGGAAGCTGCCGCATCACCCTACGGGAGAAGCCTCGATCCTCGATTTCTCCTATCCGATTAGCTTCAAAGAAGCGTGTAATCAGTTTTTCATCAATATTATATTCAGTCATATCCATTCTGTTTTAGATAAACGGTCAGCTTCTGTTTGCCCCGCGAAAGATGGCTTTTCACCGTCCCTTCTGCCATGCCTGTGATGGCAACAATCTTGTCGATGCGTTGCCCTTCGATAAGTTGAAGCGTGATACAAAGACGTTCTTTGGGCGACAAAATGCGCAGGGCATGCTGCAAATCCAATTTTAATCCGCTGTCAACATGGGCCGCCTTGGCAGCCAAAATGCCTGGAGTATCGATGTTACCCGTTGGCTTATGATGGCGCACATAGTCGTAAAAGGTGTTGTAGGCAATGCGGTAAAGCCACGTGGAAAAGCTCGATAAGCCCCGAAAATGCGTGATGTTGGTATAGGCTTTGACGAAGGTATCTTGCGCAAGGTCGTCACTGAGCTGCGCATCTCCCCCCGTTTGGGCAAGGAAGAAACGCCGAATAGGCGACTGATATTTCACAACCAGTCGGTCGAAAGCCTTCCGGTTGCGAAACACAGCCACCTGTGTGACGAGAGAGATATCGGTTGGTTGCTTCACTTATGAGAGCTTATTGCGTGTCGCCTTCGGTTTCCTGCTGCTCATTCGCTGCAGGTTTTTCGTCATAGGTTTGGTCCTCGTCTGTCATGTCGTCAGCATTTGGAGGCGTCATACCACGCGAGGTGCGTGCGATAAACATCTGCCCGGCTCCCATACAAAGCACTAATACGCCTACACCTATCAGTTCTTCGGCGTCGATGAACCAGAAAAGCCCCATGAGTCCAAGGCCTATTGAGACGTTCCTGATGCCGCGTTGCCATTGTCCTTCTCTTGTATAGGAACGCGAGGTACGGGGCTTTGCTTCCGAAGGTATGGCCTGTCCGCTCTCCATAGCCTTCTCGGCGAGCAGCACTTTGTCGTTGTGTCGCTTGAAAAGATAGCGCAAAACGAGTACGACAACAATGAAAGGAGAAATAAGAAGTAGGAAGATAAGCACGATTATCAGCAGGGCAAATAGCACAGCACTGGCGCCCAGGGTGCCCGTGATAGCCTTAACGAACCACGATGCATCATTGAAATCATCTGCATCATCGTCGTAACTCGACGTGTACGTGGTGTCGGTGGTGTCCATAACGGTGGCATCGGCCGCCGATGTCGTGTCTGAGAAAGCATCAATGCCCTCATCTTTCGCCTTTCCCGCGGCCGTTTGATGTGCTTTGTCATCGGGGTTTGCCTTCCCCGATAAGGCTTCCGTGCGCGGTGTATGCCTGTGTCGTTGTGCCACGACCACGTCGGTTGTTCCCAATGTCAGCACTAACAGAAGTGCGATTAGAGTTTGTTTCATATTCATTATATTGATTATTATCTGAGGTTTAGACGAAACCCCGGCTTATTTAGTTGCAAAGGAACGAATTTTTTCCTACATTTGCACCATCATTCAAGACAATATACGATGCAACTGCCGACAGATTTCACAGAATACACCCGTAGATTGATGGGCGATGCACTGTATGCCACGCTCGAAAAAGGCCTACGCGAGGAGCCGCCCGTGAGTATCCGACTTAACCCTTTCAAAGGAGCTGCGGCGCGTCTTGGCGTAAAAGACAGCGCAGGAGGCGTGGCTTGGTGTCGCGATGGCGTGTATCTGAAGGCGCGCCCCGACTTCACTTTCGACCCATTGTTGCATGCCGGACTTTACTATGTGCAGGAGGCTGCATCGATGTTTGTGGACCATGTGCTGCGTGAATTAGTCAAAATGCCGGTCAGAATGCTTGACCTTTGCGCGGCTCCCGGTGGGAAAACCGGCTGTGCCTTTGCTGCCTTGCCCCACGGAAGCATGCTTTTCAGCAACGAACCTGTCCGCAGGCGGGCGAGCATTCTCAATGAGAATGTATTGAAATTTGGCGTCCCCGATATCGTTGTCACCAATAATTACGCCTGCGATTACAGCCGAAGCAGGTTGCAGTTCGACGTCGTTTTGGCCGATGTTCCTTGCTCCGGCGAGGGCATGTTCCGCAAAGATGCGGGGGCGATTGACGATTGGAGCATGAAGAAAGTAGAGGAATGCGCCCGCCTGCAGCGTGAGATTGTCAGCGACATCTGGCCTTGTCTGAAGCCAGGCGGACTGTTGCTATATTCTACCTGTACTTTCAATGCGCACGAAGATGAGGAAAATGCGGCATCGATTGCACGGGAATTAGGGGCCGACTTCGTGGAGATTCCGACGGAAAAGGCATGGAACATCACGGGGAGCCTCATTGATTCGAATCCCGTCTACCGCTTCATTCCGGGAAAAACGCGCGGTGAAGGTTTCTTCTTGGCTGTGCTTCGGAAGCACGGAGAGACTGAAAATGCGAACGAAGAGAAGCGGCTGAAGATGGTGAGAACCATTGACGAAAAGGCTTTAAAAGGGTTGCATGTGCTGTCACATGGCCCACTCCCCGACACAATAAAGGGCAAAAAAACCGTTCCCGACCACTCGAAAGCCTTGTCTGTTGCAGCAGATTGTTCGGCTTATCCGCGCATATCGATTGATTATCCGCAGGCCATCGCCTACCTGCGCACTGAAGCCATCACGCTTCCGGAAGGCAGTCCGCGTGGCATAGTACTGATTACTTATCGCGGATATCCGCTCGGTTTCGCCAAGAACTTGGGCAGTCGGGCCAACAACCTCTATCCACAGGCGTGGAAAATCAAGAGTTCTCACCTTCCGAAAGAACCAACCATCGTACTCGAATGATACTCTCTCTCATTGCTTCCGTAGCCAAGAACCGGGCCATCGGCTATCAGAATAAGTTGCTTTATCCCTTCAAAGCCGACCTCGAACGCTTCAAACAATTAACCACGGACCACACGATTATCATGGGCCGACGCACGTTTGAGTCGCTCCCCAACGGTGCTTTGCCCCACCGAAGGAACATTGTCATCAGCCGTTCCGTTGCATCTTTCGCCGGTTGCGTGCGGGTTTCATCATTCGCAGAGGCCTTGGAACAGTGCCAAAATGAAGAGGAAGTATTCATTATCGGGGGAGAACAGGTGTACAAAGAGGCCATCAATCAGGCCGAAAAGCTCTATCTAACAGAGATAGATGCCATGCCCGAGCGTGCCGATGCCTTCTTTCCTGACTATCAAGATTGGCACAGAATATACTATGAAACACATAAAAAAGGCGAATATAATCCGTTTACATTCGCCTTTACTGTCTATCAAAAGCCCATACTCTGCCTATAAATCCTCCTTATCTTCATCTTCCTCGTCGTCAACTTCCATCTCGCTGACAGGCAACTGACGGTCGATGAGCATGCTAAAAGAGATAATCGTCTCGCTTCTCGACAGGCCCAAGGGCTGCAATTTGTCGTGAATAATCTGCATCATGTGGTGATTATTGCGCGCATAAAGCTTGATAAAGAGATCCATTCCGCCCGTAGTTGTATGACATTCCACCACTTCCGGAACTCGCTTTAAGGCCTCAATTACGGCATCATGCTTCTCAGGTTCCTTCAGATAAAGGGCCACATAAGCACACGTTTCATAGCCTATTTTCTCGGGATCGATAATGAATTGCGAGCCTTTCAACACGCCTAAAGACGTTAATTTCTGCACACGTTGGTGAATGGCTGCGCCACTTACGTTGCATGCGCGGGCTACTTCAAGGAACGGGATACGTGCATCCTCAGCAATAAGTCTAAGGATTTTCTTATCCAATGCGTCTAAATGATGATGTAACATGGTTTATATTAATTTGTCTACAAAGGTAGTATATTTGTTTGAATATTGCAACTTAACGGCCAACTTTATGACAAATCGTTATTCTTTTTCACTTTTAATGCGCCCATTTTCCACTGCCGAATAGTTGATTTTCAAGGCTTTTGCCTGACGCAAGGCTTGCTTTACGGCATTAATTACACGCATCTTGGTATCTTTGTCCGCCTTTATCGAGACCGTCATCGCCTGCTTATCCTCGGGAGAAAGACGGTTCCTTTCGGCCGAAATATAGTCGATGATTTCCGCAGGCGTGACATATTTGTCGTTCAACTGAATGCACGAACCATCGAATATCATGCCCGCAGCAGGATATTTCCCATCGAAAGGCCGGCCGATATGAATATAACTGACGGCTGATTTCTTGGTCAATCGCGTTAATTCCCGGCCTTGTGGCACCTGACACTCTACTTTTAAGGTCTCCTTTCGCATGTGGGTTACGATCATAAAGAAGAAGAGAACGGAGAAAATCAAGTCGGGAAGCGAAGCCGTATTCAGCCCCGGCATCTCGTGCGAACGCCTGCGAAACCTACTCATCTCGGCCTCCTTTCGCTGCCATGTCGTAGGTCTCGGCCACCCGTTGTGGACAAATATCTCGGATTTCCTCGCGCTGTCGGGGCGAAAGATGGTGGTAATCATGGCCGAATTTCTGTTTGGAAGCGCGGTCACGCCAGGCACGATAGGCCTCGACAAGGGCGTTCTGAACGTGGAAATAGACATCGTAGGCCGACTCAGGACTGGCATCTATGGAAATCAGATGGTCTTTTCCACGGGCCATGATGAAGCGCGTTACATGGCCGGAGAGCCGGTTCAGCGGCATCGGTTTGCCGTCTACAAGTAACAAATTCCGGTCGGTTATCTTGATTTCAAGCAGCTTTTGACGGTTAATTTCTGTCTCTTCCTGCTGCGGTCTACGCTCCACGGGCGGCAATTGTCGTGAAAGTCCCTTATCAATGTCCATGGAAGAGGCCACCAAAAAGAATATCAACAGCATGAAAGATATGTCGGCTGTCGACGTCGTATTGAGTACCGGGACACCGTGTTTCCTATGCCTGAACATGCTTTTTCCTTGAACCTCTGTAATATTTCGTGGCACCATAGATCACTGTTCCTATGGCTATCGCCAGCAATAGGACCGAAGTATAAATGAACATATCCGACACCTTGAGCCAAAACCAGTCGTGATAGGCCTTCCCATTGACCGACATTGCAGTCCCGGATGCCACAAGGAAAGCAACAATAAAGATGCCAATAGTTCCGAACATCACGCAATGTGAGATGCGCAAAGCAGGCACATTGTTCTCCATTCCGCTTCCCTTTCCGTGCAAACGACGCACACTTCGCATCACAGCCCACGCCGACAAGCCACACGAAAGCACCACGAGCAGCAGCATAAAAACCAGCAACAAGTCGGTGAACAAGGGCGCATTGAAACTCGGATCGTCGGCAAACGGACGGTCATAAGCCACAAAATAGAACAAAGCAAACACCATCACAGCCAATGCTATCAGCAGGTAAAGCACGCGTTGCGAGATGCGTTCCGTGGGCCAATGGGCTATATCGTGCAACTTCAACATTCGTTCTTCAACTTATATTTCATCACCGAGTCCAGCAAAGTGATGGCACTTTCTTCCATTTGTGACGTGATATGCTCGATCTTTGACAGGATATAGTTATAGAAAACCTGCAATATTAGGGCTACGATGATGCCGAATATGGTCGTCAGCAAGGCCACTTTCATACCCGAAGCCACGATGGTTGGACTGATATCCCCGGCCGTTTGGATTTGGTCAAAGGCCATAACCATGCCGATAACCGTGCCAAGAAAGCCCAGAGAAGGGGCCATTGCGATGAACAAAGTTATCCATGAACAGCCCTTTTCAAGGTTAGATGACTGCACAGATCCATAGGAAACGACCGACCGTTCTATGTTATCTATACGCTCATTGATACGTTCTAAGCCTTGATAACAGATGGAAGCAACAGGCCCACGCGTGTCTCTGCACAAGCTTTTTGCACCCGTTATGTCACCTTGCATGAGCTTTTCATCGAGATCGACCATGAACTTTTTGGCATCAATTTCAGAGAGACTGAGATAGATGATACGCTCAATACAGAAGGAAAGTCCGATGACCAAGGCCAAAGCCACCAGTGACATGAAGCCCGCATTGCCCTCGATGAACTTGGTTTTCAGGGCCTGATGAAAGCCTTCGCCTGCCACTTCGTCGCCCAACAACGCCGTGCTGTCGGCCGAAGCCGCATCGATTTGTGCCGCAAGGGCATCGTCGTTCGTCGCCGTATCAACTTTTGTCGTGTCTGGTTTTGCCGAACCTACGGTCTTGTTCTGCGCCATTATCGGAGCACTAAGCACCCCTATCAGCAGCGAAAGCACCGCAAAACGCACCATCAAATGTTTCATTTCTATTTTCGTTTTTAGATTTTCGTGAATATACGTCTGACATTTTCTTCGGTCGTTTGGGCCACTTCTTCGGCCGAAACGCCATAGACTTCGGCCAGTTTCTCCAACACCAACCGCACAAAAGCACTCTCATTGCGCTCGCCCCGATGTGGAACGGGGGCCATATATGGGCTGTCGGTCTCCAAAACAATACGTTCCAAGGGAACCACAGCGGGCAAGTCTTCGCGCAGATGGCTGCTCTTGAAGGTTAACACACCGCCTATTCCCAATGCGAACCGCTCGAATTTCAACAGCTGTTCGGCCTCTTTTTGGTTGCCCGTAAAGCTGTGGAAGACACCCCCTGACAGCTCTTTCTCATAGCGTTTCAGGATATGCAGCAACTCGTTCTGTGCCTTTCGACAATGAATCATCAGCGGCAATTGCGTCTCGACCGCCCACTCTACCTGTGCTTCAAAGGCCAAAAGCTGTTCCCGTTCGAACGTTCTGTCCCAATAAAAGTCAAGCCCCACCTCGCCAATGGCAATGAAAGAAGCCTCCGTGAAGCGTGCCTTCAGCTGGCGAAGTTGCGTCTCCCAATCGGCTTTCACCTCTTCCGGGTGCAGCCCGATCATCGGAAACGCATAGCCGGGAAACTGTCTGCAGACCGCAAGCACCGTGTCTACGGACTTCAAATCGATGGCCGGAACGAGCACACGGCCCACACCTTGCGCCTTAGCCCTACCGATAACGTCGGGCAAATCGGCCTTGAACTCCTCGCCGTCTAAATGGGTATGCGTATCAGTGAACGTCATTTCTTTCTGTCAGATTACCGTCGTCAATACTCCCGTTCCATCATCTTACGGGCATAAAGCCGCAATTCGGCCTTGCGGTCCTCGCCCACTTGCACGGCATCAAGATACTTTTTGCTTGCTTGGAAATAGCAAGCTATCTTCTCACTTGCCAGCTTGTCCACACCCACCTTATTATATATAGCCGTCACGGCAGCCACTTTCTCATCGCAATCAAACGTCTTTGCCTCGATCCAATGCACCAGTTCGCGACGCAATTCAGCGTCGGCACGGTTGAAAGCATTGATGAGCATGTAGGTTTTCTTGTTGCTGATGATATCTCCGCCAATCTTTTTTCCGAACACTTTCGGGTCGCCATAGACATCAAGATAGTCGTCTTGAAGTTGGAAAGCCAGCCCTATCTGCTCGCCAAACTTATAAAGATTCTCTTGATCCTGCTTGGGCGCGTCGGCCAAAATGGCCCCGATTTTCATCGCACAAGCCAAGAGTACGCTCGTCTTGAGGCGTATCATCTCGATGTATTCGGCCTCGGTGACGTCGTTACGTGTCTCGAAATCCATGTCATATTGCTGGCCTTCGCCTATCTCCAAGGCTGTTTCCGTGAACGTATGGAGCACATCTTGCAAGTAAACCTCACGGCATTTTGCCATGCGTTCGTAGGCAAGTACCAGCATAGAATCGCCGCTAAGAATGGCCGTATTGGCGTCCCATCGCTTGTGAACCGTCTCATGTCCGCGGCGCATCTCGGCATTATCCATCAGGTCATCGTGCAACAATGTGTAGTTATGATAGGTCTCCAAGGCGCAAGCCTGCATGAGAACCGACTCCGGGTCGTCCTTATATAGATTGTAAGCCAGCAGCAGCAGCAGCGGCCGGATACGCTTTCCGCCCATCGAAAGAACGTATTTCACGGGCGCATACAGCCCTTCCGGCTTGCGATTGTACTGCAAATGGTCAAGAAAGTCGTTGACTTTCACTAAGAGTTCGTCTGCTTTCATTTATAACTTAAAGTTTATCGGGATTACAAACAACGTCCTGCAAGGTTTGTTTTTCTCTACTCCCGGTTTCCATTTCGGCATCATCTTCACCACACGCAAGGCCTCTTGGTCGAGCAAAGGGTCTATGCCTTTCTCTATTTTCTCGCCGGTCACGGAGCCATCCTTGTTGATAATGAACGACACGACCACCTTTCCTTCCAACCGTTGTCGCTGTGCTAAGGCCGGATAATGCAGGTTGTGCGTGAGCCATTTCATCAGTTCGACCATGCCACCGGGGAACTCCGGCAGTTTTTCCACGATGCGGAAGTGCAACGGATTGCTGTCGTCGGGGGCCGTTTGCGGCAAGGCTGCGGTCGGGTTCGCATCGTCTTGGCGCACCGTTTGGCCGTTTTGCCCCCCTGTCCCGAGCTGGGCATCGCCGTTGTTCGGGTCGAGTCGGCGGACCATATCGGGTTCCTTGTCCACGGCTTTCAGCTTTTCGGTCACCGAATGTGGGGCGGCATTCGGTGCAGCGGCAATCATGTCGCGCGTATCCATGGCCGGCATCAGTTCGAGGTCCTCGCTCATCTCATCGGTCATCTCGTTGCCGTGGCCGTCTTCGGCGGGTGGAGAAACGTATTCAAACGCCGTGTACAGCAAGGCCAACACCAGCGTCAAGCCCAACAAGAAGTGCGTTGTCCGCTTGTGTTCTAAGTCTGCACGATATGATTTCTTCAGTTCCAAATTGTCTGAAATAAATTCTTTCCCGACCCGCTTTGCACGGCATGAAACGGCATCATTCGACCTATTGCGCGGCAACCGCGGCCAGGCCGGTTTGCAACATGGGCCATATTGCCCTGCAATATCAGCCATATTGGTCGCTAATATCAGCCATTTTACCGTGTAATATGGGCCATATTGCAAGCCGATATGGCTGATATTGCAAGCCCCGCTCCAGCAAGCTGTCCGGCAGGCCCATTCACCTTGCCCAACGCTTTTCGGTCGATGCCGCTACTTTGTGAGGCAAAATTAATGCTTATATTTGAAAAAAGCCGTATCTTTGCCGAATAATTAGGAAAATTAAATGAAAATAACTGCATGCGCACTGCTGCTGTCCTGCTGTGCAATATCGGCCATGGCACAGGAAAGTCAGACGGGATATAACTTCCTGCGGCTGCCTGTCGGTGCGCATAATGCAGCCGTTGGGGGAGACAACGTCAGCCTTGTTGAGGACGACGAAGCCCTTATTTTCAGCAATCCCGCACTGCTTTCGAACGTCTCGGACAAGACCGTTGGCCTCAATTATATGCGCTATGGCGGGACAAACATGGGGAGTGCGGCCTTCAACCGCAACGTAGGCGAGTACGCGTCGTGGGCGGTTTCGGCGCAATACATGGACTATGGCACCATGAAAGAGGCCGACGAGAACAACAACCTGACGGGCACTTTCACGGCAAAAGACATCGCCTTGGCCGGTTATTTCGCCTATATGCTGACCGAAAAGCTTGCAGGTGGCATCGCAACCAAGTTCATCATGTCTTATATCGGCAGCTATCATTCAACGGCAATGGGCGTAGATTTGGGACTGAACTACTATGACGACAACGATTGGTCGGTTTCTCTTGTGGCCAAAAATCTTGGCGGTCAGCTCAAAGCCTACGACGAATCGTTTGAGAAAATGCCCTTGGACGTGCAGCTGGGTGCGTCGAAAAGGCTCACGAATACGCCGTTTCGCATCTCTGCAACCCTTGTGGATATGAACCATTGGAACTATAAATTCATTGACCATTTGGCTGCCGGTGTCGACGTAAACCTGTCGGAAAGCATTTGGATAGGGCTGGGATACAACTTCCGTCGCGCCCATGAAATGAGCATCACCGACACATCTGGCAACGAAAGTAGCCACGGAGCGGGCTTCAGTATGGGCGCGGGACTGAACCTCGAACGCTTCAAACTCAACCTTGCCTACGGCACTTACCACGTCAGTAACCATTCAATCATCATCAATATCGCATATTCTTTATGAAGAAAATAACCATCGCCATCGACGGATTTTCGTCATGTGGCAAGAGCACAATGGCCAAAGAACTGGCCAAAAAGATAGGATATATCTACGTAGATACGGGCGCCATGTATCGCTCAGTGACCCTTTTTGCCATGCGACATGGCCTATTTAATGCCGATGGAAGCGTGAAAACGGATGCGCTGAAACAGCAGATGAGCAACATAGATATCACGTTTAAGTTCAACGAAAAGGCTGGTCGGCCCGACACATATCTCAACGGTGAGTGCGTGGAAGAGGCCATTCGGACGCTCGACGTGAGCAACCATGTCAGCCCGATTGCGGCCATTCCGTTCGTAAGAGCGGCCATGGTGGCCCGCCAACAAGGCATGGGAAGGAACAAAGGTATCGTGATGGACGGGCGAGATATAGGCACAACGGTGTTCCCTGAAGCCGAACTCAAGGTGTTTGTCACGGCATCTGCCGAGGTAAGGGCACGGCGCCGCTACGACGAACTCAAGGAGAAAGGCATGCCAGCTGACTTCGACGACATTCTGAAAAACGTGCAGGAGCGCGACTATATTGACAGTCATCGCGAGGTGAGTCCACTGCGTAAGGCCGCAGATGCCATCGAACTCGACAACAGCCACATGACGATTGCCGAGCAAAATGATTGGCTGATGCGACAAGTGGAGCAGAGAATCGAGGGTTAAAAGACCGCCTTGGGACTGCTCTACTCATTGACAATCACACCACCATTGGGCTGAACCGTCACCGTCAGTCGGCCGTTCCGCCCCACTTTCTGCTGCTTCATGCTCGGCGTAAGCCACAATGAACCTTTCTTCTTGGGGCCGTCAGCATATACTTTAACCACTTTTCCCGCAAACATCGGCAGGTCGAGCGTCAAAGTCAGCGGCTTCGGATCGGCATTGATGGCGGCGGCATACCACTTGCCTGCAGTAGTCTGTCGGGCTACAGCGAAATACTTTCCGGGGTAACCGCCAAGGAAGCGTAGGTCGCTCCATGCTGTGGGCAACTGCCTTAGCCATTCGATTTCGAAGGCAGGCAGTGTAGCGAGCGCATTGGGCGTAAGTGCCACGCAATTCACGCTTGTTTGGTTGGTGATGGCCGTCGCCATTTCAAAGATATCACCTGTAAAGCGTTGATGACGGCTTTTATTGTCCTTACTCATATAGCGGTTCATCAGCACACCACCCCAATCAAAAGCCGCAACAGCATTACGTGTGAAAGGATACATCGTGAGTTCAAAGGCTTCACGCTTGGCATGATAGTCCGTGAAGTATACGTTCTCACTTGCTAAAGCAGCCTCACTCGCCACGAAGTTCGGATACATACGTTCCCAACCGCGCGGCAATGTGCAACCATGAAAGATGACCTGAAGCCCATAGTCGTTGGCATCGCTGAGGATATCCCGATAAAGTTGCAGCGTCTGTTGCTTGTCGCCGCCGAAGAAGTCCACCTTGATGGCTTTCACACCGATGCGTTGCATCCATGCCATGTCGCGCTTGCGACTAATCGGATTGTTCATTACGTTGCGCGGGCCCTGTGGCGCATCGTTTGCCGTGCCGTTGCTGTTATACCATAACATTAGACCGACGCCCTTACTCTGCGCATAACGGGAGAGTTGCTCAATGCGGTCGTAACCGATTTGCTTATCCCACAGCGCATCAACGAGAATGTATTCGTAGCCCATCTTCGAAGCCACATCGATGAACCTCACTTGGTCGTCGTAGTTGCAGCTCTCGTCCATCCAAAGTATCCAGCTCCATGTGTACCTACCCGGCTTGTATTCGGCCTTTGCTTCGTAGCGCGGCTCCACCACGTCGTAGGGCACGGTGGTCTCAACAATGGGCTGCAGCGAGCGGCCCACGGTGATGGTGCGCCACGGCGTGCTCCCCGGCAGCGGGACGGCAGCATATTCGCTCCCGACGCCGTTGTTCTCGCCGGGCTGCGGATAGGCTACGTGATAGCCCTTGCCGGGTTCATATTCGGAGAGGCGGCAACCGGGATAGTCTTCCGTTCCCGTTTCGGAGATGAGCAGCCACGTGTCGGCCTTGCCGTTCGGTATGCGGTAAAGGCAGGGAAAGGTGTAGCCCACACCGAAGGCCGACTTATCTGCCAGTCGTGCGTCTGGGCGATATTCCTCTTCGTAGCTGGGCTTGGTACGCTCCCACCCCATCATGGGCTGTATCTGCGGCGTGAGGAACGTGCGCGTTTCGTCAGGCAGATTGAAGCCACTTGCCTCGCTGCGGATAACGGCACAGCGTGGCGTTCCGCTTTTCGGTCGAAGCAAGGTGTAGCGATAGGCCACATTGTTGTTCGCAACATTGAACGTGATTTGCAGCGGAAAGCCTTTCGCGTTCACCATATCGAGCGTCAGTTGATTGGCCCCATAACTGACGTGTGCACGCTTCGTGCGTGTCATGTCATAGGACACCTGAATGCGCTTCTCGATGGCCTTGACGAGCTTCATGCCCTGCGTGAAGTCGCCATAGTCCGCCGTCAGTCCGAGTGCCGAGGGTCTGAGCACTTCCACCCCATCGTAACTAACCGTGTAAGACGGGTGCCCACCCTCGTTGCTGATGGTCAACATTAGTTTCCCGTCGGGTGAGCAGACGGTGTGATTGTCGGCAAAGCTTCCCGTTGAGAGGCATAAGCCTAATGCGAATAAAAGGTTTTTCTTCATGTTATTACGTAAGCGTTGTTCAGTTTTCACAAAGGTAAGACAAAACCGGCGAACGGCAAAATCGAAAGAAACAAATCTGTCTTTCTGCCTCCTTATTTAACGGGGAGTCAGAGATAAACCATAGAAAAAACGACCTTCCGACGGCTCGGAAGATAAGGAAACAGAAAAAAAATACTCGTCATCCATGGCGGAAGATAGTAAAACAAAAAAAGAATGCTCGTCATCCATGGAGGAAAAGAGCTAATTGTTAAAAAATCCTTCGCCGCCCGTGGGCGATGAGCATTCTTTTTACGTTTTTTAGCTTCTTCCGCGGGCGACGAACTTTCTTTTTTTATTTTGCTATCTTCCGAGCCGTCGGACGAGTGTTCCTTTTTTGTTTTCCGTTAATCCGATGCTTCAGAGACGCAGTTTTTCCTGTTTTTTCTCCATGGGACTCATATCGAACGCACATAGGGCAGAACGCAGCACGAACTTCCTCATCATGTAAAAGCGCAAGTCATGCCGTCGGCCAAGACCATGTGGAGGCTGCTCATGCCCTGCATGCGAGAGCATCGCAAGACAAAGGCTGCGAATTTGCCGAGTGATTGTACGCAGGTTGGCGCTGGATAGCTCCAGGCTAAAATCAACAGGAGACCAAGGGGAAAGTTGAACTTCGCAATATCAAGGCTGGAGTTTTGCAAGTATTGTTCGGAATGTTGCACTTGCTGGGGGGAAGTTTAGTCTGCCTTTATTTACAGTCGAATTGCTTAAATTCTCCAAAAAAACATCTATAATTCAGCTATTTTGCTTATCTTTGCGGCCATTAAAAAGTTGCATGATAATAATAGATATTTATGGCTAAGAAATTTGCCGAACATGACGGTCTTAATCTGGTCAAGACAAATCAAGAGGTGTTGGCCGAGTGGGAGAAGAACGATATTTTCCACAAGTCAATCGATGAGCGCGAAGGTTGTCCACAGTTTATTTTCTTCGAGGGTCCTCCTTCGGCTAATGGTCATCCAGGTATTCATCATGTGCTGGCCCGCGCTATCAAGGATACATTCAACCGTTATAAGACGATGAAAGGCTATCAGGTTCACCGTAAGGCGGGCTGGGATACCCATGGACTTCCTGTTGAGTTGGGCGTAGAGAAAGAACTCGGTATTACGAAGAAAGATATTGACAATAAGGCTTCGCAGAAGTATATCTCGACAGAAGACTATAATAAGAAATGTCGTGAAAATGTGATGATGTTCACTGCTGAATGGCGTGAACTTACGGAGAAAATGGGATATTTCGTTGACCTCGATCACCCTTATATCACGTATGACAATAAATTTATCGAGACCCTTTGGTGGCTTTTGAAGCAACTCTACAACAAGGGTCTGCTCTATAAAGGTTATACCATTCAACCTTACTCTCCGGCTGCCGGTACGGGATTGTCGAGCCATGAGCTGAATCAGCCAGGATGTTATCGTGATGTGAAAGACACTACGGTTACGGCTCAGTTCCTCATCAAAGACCCCAAGGCCGAATGGACAAAGCATGGTAAGCCTTATTTCATTGCGTGGACCACTACGCCTTGGACACTTCCTTCAAACGTGGCACTCTGTGTTGGTCCAAAGATTGACTATGTGGCTGTGGAGACTTATAATCTCTACGATGGTCAGCCTGTTACCTTAATCATGGCAGAGAGTCGTGTCAGTGCCTATCTCAATCCAGAGCAGGAAGTGAAGGAAGGCGAACTTGGCGCTTTTGACAAGGAGAATAAACAATGTCCCTGGCGTATTGTAGACCGCGTGAAAGGCTCTGATTTAGAAGGACTTCATTATGGCCAGCTCATGCCCTGGATAAAGCCTTGCGAGAAGGTGGATGACTTTTCACCAGCGTTTGTGAAAGCCTATGCCGAGTCACATACTGACAAAGTGTTTACAAACGAAGACGGTCGTGACACGTTTGTTGAAATGGACAGCGAGGCATTCCGTGTTATCTTGGGTGACTATGTGACCACTGAAGACGGTACAGGTATCGTGCACATTGCGCCCACCTTTGGTGCTGATGACGCTAAAGTGGCTAAAGACGCAAATATTCCAGCCCTTTATTTGATTAACCAGCAGGGTGAGACTCGCCCAATGGTTGATTTACAGGGCAAATATTATGGTTTGGAAGACCTCGACAAGAACTTCATAAAGGCTTGCGTAGACAAGGAAGCCTATGGGCATCATGCCGGTGACTATGTGAAGAATTCATACGACCCGAAATATAATCCTGACGGAGTTTGGGACAAGAACGCCAGTGAAAAGGATGAAGACCTGAACATCGTGCTCTGTATGGAGATGAAGCAGGAGGGCACAGCTTTCAAGATTGAAAAGCATGTGCACAACTATCCGCATTGCTGGCGTACAGATAAGCCTGTGCTTTATTATCCGCTTGATAGCTGGTTTATTAAGGACACGGCAAAGAAAGAGCGTATGGTGGAACTCAACAACACTATTCGTTGGCAACCAGAAAGTACGGGTACGGGGCGTTTCGGCAATTGGTTGGAGAATCTGAACGACTGGAATCTCTCGCGTTCACGCTTCTGGGGAACCCCTCTTCCTATCTGGCGGGATGATAAGCGTAATGAGAAGTGTATCGGAAGCCTGGAAGAACTCTATGCAGAAGTAGAGAAGAGTGTGGCCGCCGGTGTGATGAAGAACAATCCGCTGAAGGACAAAGGCTTTGTTCCTGGAGACTATTCAAAAGAAAATTATGATAAGGTCGACCTGCACCGTCCATACGTAGATGATATCGTTCTGGTCAACGAGGCAGGCGAACCCATGAAGCGTGAGAGCGATTTGATTGACGTTTGGTTTGACTCGGGCTCCATGCCTTATGCTCAACAGCACTATCCGTTTGAGGGTGAGATTGCACCCGAAGGACTGAAAGCTACAGGCAAGAGCGAAGACGAATATCGTCGAGAGCTTGTCACTTCTACCTATGAGGGCATCCCTGTGCCTCCGGCTTACTATCCTGCCGACTTCATTAATGAGGGAGTAGACCAGACGCGTGGCTGGTTCTTTACCTTGCATGCCATTTCCACAATGGTGTTTGATCATGTGGCCTTCAAGAATGTCATCTCTACAGGTCTTGTGCTTGATGCCAAGGGAAACAAGATGAGCAAGCATGTGGGCAATGTGACCAATCCGTTTGAAATGATTGATAAGTATGGGGCCGACCCTGTACGCTTCTATATGATGACTAACTCCGAGCCTTGGGACAACTTGAAGTTCGACCCGAACGGAGTAGACGAGACACGCCGTAAGTTGTTCGGAACATTATATAATACGTATAGTTTCTTTGCACTCTATGCCAATGTCGACGGCTTTAACCCCGAGGCAGAGCAGGTGGCACTTGAAAACCGTCCGGAGATTGACCGTTGGATAATTTCCAAAGCCAACTCTCTGATAAAGGGTGTTGAGCACGAATTGGAAAACTTTGACCCCACGCGTGCCGGCCGATTGATAGATGCCTTTGTCAACGACGATTTGAGTAATTGGTATGTGCGTCTGAACCGTAAACGTTTCTGGGGCACAGAGATGAGTGAAGACAAGCTTTCGGCTTATCAGACGCTTTATACCTGCCTGATGACAGTGACGAAATTGCTGGCTCCGTTTGCCCCATTCTATGCCGACGAACTCTATCATGACTTGGGAGGCAAATTGGAAAGCGTGCATCTCGACCATTTCCCTGTAGCTGACGAGCAGGCAATAGATGCCGACCTCGAAATCCGAATGGGTATGGCACAGAAGATAACTTCAATGACTCTTGCCTTGCGTCGTAAGGTAAACATCAAGGTGCGTCAGCCATTGGCTCAGATTATGATTCCTGCCATTGATGCTGAACAGAAACAGCACATTGAAGCCGTGGCCGACCTCATCAAGAATGAAGTCAACGTGAAGGAACTTCTGTTTGTCGAGGGCCAGGGCATGCTCGTGAAGAAGATAAAGTGCAATTTCCGAGTTATGGGTAAGAAGTTTGGCAAACTGATGAAGTCGGTGGCAGCCCATATGGATGCGCTCACCCAAGACGAAATTGCCTTGCTCGAAACTTCGGGAAGCATCAGCTTTGAGGTTGAAGGTCAGGCAGTGACTGTCGAGGCATGTGATGTCGACATCATCAGCGAGGATATTCCAGGCTGGTTGGTGAGCAATGAGGGCAATCTGACCGTGGCACTCGAGGTAGAGTTGACCGAAGAGTTGAAACGTGAGGGTATGGCACGCGAACTGATTAACCGTATTCAGAATCTGCGTAAGGAAACGGGACTTGAGATTACCGACCGCATCCTTGTTACCGTGGCTCCGAATGTACAGACCGATGCCGCTATTGAATCGTTCGGCGAGATGATTAAGAGTCAGGTGCTTGCCAACGACATCAAGATAGCCGACAATCAGGGGGCAGAGGTTGAATTTGATGACTTCAAACTCAATATCCTTGTAGAGAAAGATTAAAAAGAGACTATCGTGTGGCAGTTGGAACATCCCTCTGCCACCGGCTCTTTCCTTTTATATATAAATTCAAAAATTTAATATCCTATGAACAAGAAAGCACGTTATTCAGATGAGGAATTGGAAGAGTTCCGTTCTATCATCAATGACAAATTGAAAGTAGCTCGTACGGAATACACAGCGCTGATGGATCAGTTGATGAATAAAGACGGCAATGGGGTTGACGACACTTCACCAACCTATAACAAGGTGCTTGATGAAGGGAATGCCAACCAGAGCAAGGAAGAAATGATTCAGATGTCACAGCGCCAGCAGAAATTCATCAGAGCTTTAGAGGGCGCATTACTCAGAATTGAGAACAAAACCTACGGGATTGACCGCATGACAGGCGAATTGATTCCAAAGGAACGCCTCCGCATCGTGCCTCATGCCACATTGAGCGTGGCATCGAAGAACGCAAGAAAGAAATGAAAAAAAACAAAATTCTATCCGATGGTGTCCTGGCCTTTATCCTGATAGCTGTCATTCTTATTATAGATCAGTTTATCAAGATTGAGGTCAAGACACATTTTTGTCTTGGTGAGTCTATCCATATCACCGATTGGTTCTATATCAGTTTTGTTGAAAACAATGGCATGGCCTACGGCATGACCTTTTTCAACAAACTGGTGCTCAGCCTTTTCCGCCTCGTGGCAATCACGGCAATAGGCTGGTATCTTCGGCAGGTGCTCAAGCAGAAACACACAACGGGATATATTGTCGTGCTGTCGATGATTCTTGCTGGTGCGGTGGGAAACATTCTCGACTCCATGTTCTATGGACTCATCTTCGAGGCCTCTACTCCTTTCAGTGTGGCAGGCTTCGTGCCCTTTGGAACAGGCTATGCCCCTTTCCTGCAAGGCAAGGTGGTCGACATGTTCTATTTCCCGATGATAGTAACCACTTATCCGTCATGGGTTCCATTCAAGGGAGGAGACGAATTTATCTTCTTCTCGCCTGTGTTCAACTTTGCCGATGCCTGCATTTCTGTAGGTATTGTTGCACTTTTCCTGTTCTATCGAAATGAGATTGAACACCTTTCAGAAACTGTGAAGGGAGCGTTTAGAAAGAAATAAAAAGATGCTGATGAAGCAAGCAATATTGAAAACCGTGATGTGTGTGGGCTTCCTGATGCTTATTGCAGGCTGTAAGCCCACCATACCTTCTCCCTATATCCAGCCCGACGAAATGGAAGATATTCTTTATGATTATCATCTGGCTGACGCCATGGCTTCGGCCTCGGGCAACGACTCTGTCAATATGGTGAAATATCATACGGCTGTGCTTCAGAAACATGGTTACACTGAGGCCGACTTCGATTCGTCATTGGTGTATTATCTGCGCCACACCGAGCAGCTGAAAACAATCTATGAAAACCTTGCCAAGCGTTTCAGAGATGAATCCGTGGCACTTGGTGGTTCGGCAGGAGATGCTTTTGCCAACGTTGGTCTTACAGGAGACACGGCCAATGTATGGCGTGAGGAAACCTCATTGGTGCTTGCACCGCAGAAGCCTTTCAATCAGCATAGCTTCTCATTGAAAGCCGACTCTGCTTTCCATAAGGGTGATGTCTTGATGCTTGATTTCAACAGTGATTTCATCTATCAGGACGGTATGCGCGATGGTGTTGTGATGCTTTCCGTGAGGTTCAGCAATGACAGCATAGCTTCACAGACGGTTCATCTTTCGACTGGAGGTCATAGCAGTATTAGGGTGAGCGACGACAAACGGTTAGGCATCAAGGAAGTCAGAGGATTTTTCATGCTCAGCCGAAGTCAGAGTCCTGGAGAGAACACCACGACACTCAAGCTGATGATTGTCAGTGGAATCAGACTCCTTCGCATGCATGCCAGTCAAGAGAAGCCTGAAATGAAAGCCCAGGCCGACAGCTTGTCGCGCGATTCTTCCCGTCAGAGGCAACCCCTTACTCCTCCCTCAACTCCCATGATACCTGAGGGCGAATTGAATAAGCCCATGACCCGATAGACTATGAAGGAAAATGCACTCCGCCGATTGGCTTTTCATGAAGTTATCTTCGACGATGGCCACACGTTGCATCATGCCGTTGTCGAAGTCTGTGGCAAAGAGGTGTTGAACAGTTATACGTTCAGCGGTGAGCCTGCCATGACCGAATGGATAGGTGGAAAAGCTTTTGTTGAGAAAGGGAAAATCAGAATGTTGAATGTTAGATTATCTTAATATATCAGTATGAACATCAATAAAACTCTTTTTCTGCTTTTGGGCCTCATGCTTTATGCAGTCTCTTCACAGGCTTGCACGAATTTCATTGTAGGCAAGAAAGCCAGTGTCAACGGAAGCGTCATCTGCACCTACAATGCCGACAGCTATGGCTCGTTTCTCGGTTTGACCCATTATCCGGCAGCCACGCATGAGAAAGGCAAAATGCGGGCCGTCAATGATTGGGAAACAAACGTGTGTCGCGGCTTCATTCCCGAGGCTCCCGTGACCTATAATGTCATTGGCAACATCAACGAATATCAAGTTACCATTGGCGAAACCACCTATGGCGGGCGTGCCGAAATGGTCGACTCCACAGGCATCCTCGACTATGGAAGTCTCATCTACATTGCCCTGCAACGCTCACGCACGGCCCGCGAAGCCATTCGCGTGATGACAACCTTGGTAGAGGCTTATGGCTACAACAGCGAGGGCGAAACCTTCACCATCTGCGACCCTGATGAAGCATGGATTATGGAGATGATGGGCTGTGGTGCGGGAAGCAAGAAAGTGGTGTGGGTGGCCCAGCGCATCCCCGATGACGCTATCTGTGCACATGCCAACCAAAGCCGTATCGGACACTTCAACATGAAAGACAAGAAGAATGTGCTCTATAGCAAGAACGTCATTTCCTTTGCCCGAAGCAAAGGGTGGTTCAAGGGGCGTGACGACGAGTTCAACTGGAAGATGACCTATGCGCGCCCCGACTTCGGAGGACGTCGTTTCTGTGATGCCCGTGTGTGGGCATTCTTCAATCGCTTTGCCGATGGCTTCTCCCGCTATTTGCCTTGGGCCGAGGGACTTGATCCCAACGCTGAAGACATGCCACTCTGGATAGTGCCCAAGCATAAACTCAGTGTGCAAGACGTGCAGACTGCCATGCGCGACCATTATGAAGGCACACCTCTCGCCACCGACACCCTCGACATCGGAGGCGGCATCTGGCAAATGCCCTACCGCCCCTCGCCCTTGGTCTATAAAGTCGACGGAAAAGCTTATTTCAACGAGCGCCCCGTGAGCACCCAGCAAACCACATTCTCCTATGTCAGCGAAATGCGTTCATGGCTTCCCCGTGAGATTGGCGGCGTGCTGTGGTTTGGCAACGACGACGGCAACATGATAGCCTACACCCCTGTCTATTGTGGCAACACCGTGCGTCCCGAATGCTATAACACGCCTGGGGCTGATGCCCTTACCTTCTCGATGAAGAATGCCTTCTGGGTGTGCAATTGGGTCAGCAACATGGTCTATCCGCGTTATAGCCAGATGTTCCCAAGTCTGAAAGCCGTGCGCGACAGTCTCGAACAGGGCTATTTTGCCCAGCAGGCAGAAATAGAGAAAGAAGCCTGCCGGCGCTATGCCACCGATAAGGCGGCAGCCCTGCGCCAGCTCAACGACTATAGCAACCTGCAGGCACAGCGCATGCTTGCGCGTTGGACGCAGCTGGCTTTCCACCTCATCGTGAAATACAACGATATGGTTGTCAGACCCACCGATGAAAACGGAAATTTCCTGCGCACCAAGCGTGGAACTCCTGCCCCTGTCTGGCGCTCTGGATACCCCGCACCCTATGCAAGGAAGATGGAGAAGAAGGCGATCCCCTAACACCCACCCCGAAAGCCTCCCCCCAACCCCCTCCGAAGGAGGGGGAGAAGCCCACCCCTAACCCCTCCCGAGGGAGGGGGAGACCAAGTTTGCGGGCTAATGATGAACAATACATAATAAACAAAATAGGCCTTGCAAACTAATGCGTTCGCAAGGTCTATTTGCATATTTCCCCCTCCCTCGGGAGGGGTTAGGGGTGGGCTTTCTCCCCCTCCTTCGGAGGGGGTTGGGGGAGGCTTTCCTTAAAACGGGGAGGGCACACAGACAAGCGAGTTAATCATAAAATTGGATTTTGATTTTGAGTTTGATTAAATGCTGGTAAGTCGTGCACCCTCCCCAAGAGGCTTCCCGCTGGAAGACCTCCTAAAATCCGGGAGCCCGGGAGCCTCCCCCCACCCCCGGAAACCTCCCCCGGCCCCTCCGAAGGAGGGGAGCACAAATAGAGTGCAAATTAATTGCCCGCAAGCTCGCAGCTCCCCC
>NZ_JH594502.1:253915-309481 GCF_000243015.1 Segatella maculosa OT 289 | reverse complement strand
TGATGTAAAGTAGGACTACATGCCATCTAAAGTAGGACTACATCTCGTCTAAAGTAGGAGTAGACAAAACCTATCCTCGGAGTTGGCATCGCCAGCCTTACGATCGCCTGTTCATCTTCCTCTCAACGCCCTCCGTCTTTGCCTCTTTTTCATTCATAAGCGAGTGAATATATATGTTAACTAAAAATAATTCTTTCTTTATTTTATTCGGCTATCACCCATAGGATGATAGCCTTTGTTTGTCCTTTGCAACATATTTTTATTGCGCCTGCCAATAGGCCATTATGTTAGTACTGTAGCCACAACCAACGCCTATGGTTGCCGATGGTACGGCAGGTGGTATATCTACTGCAAACACATTTCCTTGAACCATATGCCCATAGAAACGGGTTCCTACCCAATAGCGAATCATACCGTCACCACTCTTAATGCTAACTCCATCTACTACATTATAACCAAATACCGAAGGAATAAAATAATAATCACTAATATTGGCAGGTATCCCTATTGTAAGAGAACCAAGATTGCCGTTGTTCATGTTAGATAGATAGCCACTATAACCATCTACACGATAGGTTTCCCAATAATATATCTGATTTACCCCAAAGGGATCATTAGAACCAGTGAAGCCAGGAATCTTTGCCGCTTTCTTGACCCATATACCGCCCAAGCAAATGTTGGCAGGCGATGTGGCTGAACGTTTGGCTGCAAAAATGGTAGTTTGATCCAAATGTGGGTCTCCTCTATATATATACCACAGTGCTTGGTTCGTATTTGGCCCGACAAACTCTCTCCAATATCCCATCGGTGTAATATAACTTCTCATTTGCAGATTGGTAGATATCTTTTTATTTTTACCGGGGACAAAGGTAAGCGTAGCATATTCCTTCTTTATAGTCTCGGTCTTCGTTGTGAACTGGTCGTATAGGGTGTATTCGATAGACACATTATTGTACGTTCCGGGAGGTAACACCATGATGGGCGAATTGGATTCTTTGGCCGCTGCAACAGGGATAACGAAACCGTTGGTGCCGCCACCAGAGAGTGTGAGTGTAATACTGCGGTTAGCAGGCGTGGGAGCGGGGCGTGAGCCAAGGTCGATGCCGCTGTCGTTGAAGTTGAATTGCCCCGAAAGGGCTTCGTCGGCGGTTATCTTTACCTGCGTTAGTTTCACGGCAGCAGAGAAGTTGATGGTTGAATAGGGCAACAGGGTGAGATAAGAGGCTTTGTGGTCGAGGGTGAAGTTATAGCCTCCTCCCGAATTGATAGCTGTTCCCGTGCCGCAATCACCGTCCTCTCCGATGTGTGCGGCATCATTGGGCAGAGCCTGCGCCTGCTGGTCCTTGATGATTACTTTGTCGCCCACGGTGCTATTCTTACCCGTGTAGCGCACGGGATAGGAGGGAGCCGTGTAGGTGCCCGAGAAATAGAACCTTGCTGTAGCGGCCCGTTTTACAGCGTCAGACCTTTTGGGGTTAGGGGTGAGTAGGTCGGTGATGTTGTTACTGTTGTCTTGTATCAACGTTCCATTGTTCACCCACAGGCGGTCGCCCTCCGTCCAATAAAAGTTCAGTCCCGAGCCGTCGTAATCGGCCGTGGTTCTCGTGGCTCCGTTGTTTACGACAAAAGCCGTGAGGCCTTTGGTGTCGGGTTTCTGTGCTTGCTCTTGCTTGCTGTTTGTTTCTTCGTTTGCACAGGCTGTCATCAGGAACAATGCGCCTGTAAATGCGAGCAGGGATAATGTGTTTGTTTTCATCTTCTGTTCTTTTTTAGTCATTGAAACGTTTTGTTACTGCAGGCCCCACGGCTGCGGAGTTTCTTCCTCTTCTTCTTCGAAATCATCGTAGTAGCCTCCTCGCTTTGCATCATTGATGTCGTTTCCGTCATCGCCGGCTTTGTTGTGCCCGCCAAGGTTGGAGAACGCAGTCAGTAGCGACTGACCATCGAACTGGGTAGCGACGACCTCAATTGAAGGACTCACATACCGTTTCTTTTTGAATTGTTTTCTGTTCATAATCTCTAATTTATAGGGTGAATATATTTGTTGTCTGCATGTAGGGACGCACGGCTCGTGCGTCCGCTCCAATACCCCGTTAACTGCCAACTCGTCAACTGTGGTGGGCGGACGCACGAGCCGTGCGTCCCTACATGCTCTTGCGTCTTTTCGTTTGCTTCCTTTTGCGTCTTTTTGTTTGCGAATGCATGTAGGGACGCACGGTTCGTGCGTCCGCTCCAATGGCCCGCTAACTGCCAACTCGTCAACCATGGTGAGCGGACGCACGAGCCGTGCGTCCCTACATTTTGCTCCCTTATTTCGTTCATTTTTTGCTCGTAAAGGGACACGAATATGCGAACAAAGGGAACTCCGAGAAGCCCTTTGTTTATTGGTGTTACGCGCTCTTCGCGCGCGCGTACGTGAAGACGTTTAAACGCCAGGTGCGCTAAGTGTGTGTGTGTGTGTGTGTGTGTGTTAGCAAATTATTTGGATTAACCAAATAATAAGCGTTAAAAGATGCAGAGAAGTTGAAGTTTCTCTGCATCGGCGTTATACCTTTTATATATATGCGATATGTCAAATGGTTTTGCTTCACGGCAGCAAAGGTAAGACTATTTTTCTTAACCTCCAAACAATTAGGAAAGAAAATGTTTCATGCCCCACAACAGAACAGCACGATGAGCTGAGCCGTAAAGATGCGCAGGAACATGCTTAAAGGGTAGACGGTGGAGTAGCCCACAGACGGTGCTTCGCGCGAGCAGACACTGTTGGCGTAGGCCAGTGCCGGGGGGTCGGTATATGAACCGGCAATCATACCCATGATGGTGAAGTAGTTGAACTTGTAGCGTAGGCGGGCAATCGTTCCCACAATCAGAATGGGAACGATGGTGATGAGGAAGCCGGTATAGACATATTTCAGTCCGTCTCCCTGCACAACTGTTTCCCAGAAGCCTGCACCGGCCTTGATGCCCACCGATGCAAGGAAGAGCACGAGTCCTATTTCGCGTAGCATCATGTTGGCCGAGGTTGTGGTATAGGTAACAAGTTTGAAATGATAGCCAAATCGGCCTATGAATATGGCGATAATCAGTGGGCCGCCGGCGATACCGAGTTTCAAGGGAACCGGCATGCCCGGGATAGCGAGTGGAATGCTCCCGAAGAGAATACCGATGATGATTCCGATGAAGATGGTACCGATGTTGGGTGCATCGAGGCGCTTTATACTGTTGCCCATGATGTCGGCCACGCGGTTCACATTGTCTTCGGGACCAACTACCATGATGCGGTCGCCAATCTGGAAATGGTGATTACGGCCGGCAAAGAGGTCCATGCCTTGGCGGGTGATGCGGGTGACATTGACGCCATAGACACTTGAGAAGTGCATTTTTCCCAATGTCTTGCCGTTCATAGCAGGGTTGGTCACGACTATTCTGCGGCTGATCAGTGGTTGTATTTCGGCCTCTGTGTGCCATGGCGTGTCTATCTCCGGGCCGATGAAAGCCTTGATGGCTTCGGCGTCGGCTTCGGTACACACAATGAGCACTTCATCGCCAAGGCTAAAGATGGTGTCACGATTAGGGATAGTCACTTCGCCATCGTGAAGCAGTCGCGAACAGATGACATCACGATTGAGGAATTGGGAAATCTCAAGCAGTGTGCGTCCGGCAATATAGGCATTGCTCACTTTCAGATGCATCTGGTGAGGCTTTGCGTGTGGATTTTCATCCTCTTGTTCAGCAAGGTTCTGTTCTTCTTTCTCTAATTTCACACGCGTGATATAGCGGATAGCAATGGTTGCACCGATGATGCCCAGTACGCCAAGCGGATAGGCACAGGCATATCCCGATGCAATCTGAGGCATGCTGCCGGGTGTAAAGATGCTCGTAAGGGCTTCATTGGCCGCACCAAGTCCGGGTGTGTTGGTCACAGCTCCATAGAGCGTGCCGACCATCATTGGGAGGTTGTTGACATTGCTTGTGTCGAAAAAGACCCAATAGCAAATGAACATCACGGCAATGTTGAGCAAGATAATTGCCGTGGTCAGCAGATTAAGGGTCACTCCCCCCTTGCGGAAACTCTCGAAGAAGCCCGGTCCTACCTGAAGACCGATGCAGAACACAAAGAGAATAAGTCCGAAGTCCTGTATGAATCCCAAGATATTGATAGGAGCAGTAAAGCCTATATGACCTGCGAGAATTCCGGCAAAGAGTACGAAGGTGACGCCCAATGAAATACCGCCTACTTTCACTTTGCCCAATAGGACTCCGACAGAGATTACAATGGCATAGAGCAATGCAATGTGGGCTATTGAGTCAGTTGTGGTAAAAAGATTAATTAACCAATCCATATTTTTAGTGTAAATATGGTTGCAAATGTACTGAGTTTTTAGTGATTGGCAAAATAAATGCTATCTTATTTTAGTAGTACTGTTTCCATATTGTAAAAAAGAGTGCCCTCTTTTGAATATGCTCATAGCGTTTCCTACAAGACTATCTTATCCCGAACAGACGTGTTTTTCATGGTGTCAAACACCACCAAGATTTTGCACTTCTATTTGGAAAGCGCCTTATCCCGAACTTACGTATCTATTATAAATCCATTATAAAAAAGCGGAGCACACTCAAGGTGTACTCCGCATTTTCCTAAAATCAGTCTTATTAATCAATCTTGATTGGTAGTGGGACATTTTTACCCTCTTCCAATTTCAATTTAGGATAACTCCTGTTAACATTACGAATAATTCCCGTTGCAGAATCTTTTAGGCGTACACTCACCTGTACATTCTGATATTCGCCGGGAAGTGCCACCATCACAGCAGCTTTCTGCTGCGCATCTGTAGAATTACCGGCAACCGAAAGTCCGTCGGTGATGTTCAGCGCGGTCGTTTTGCTCGCAACTGTATTAGGACGCGTACTGAGATCAATGCCATTGACACTAAAGTTCAACTCACCATTAATACTCTGATTGCCCACGGTGACACTCACTTGGGTGATATAAGTAGCGGGCAGAGCGCCTGTAGAATTATACACCAAGAATGTTATATAGCTTGCCTTGTGTCCGGTTGTATAGTATATGCCATGAGAATAAGGCTGATAAGTTGAGTTCAATACACTCTCTCCACTCACATTATCCCCGACATAAACACGATAACGTTTATAGGTATATGTCCACATTCCCAAATTTGAGTCGTAGCTCTGTGTCTGATTGCCCCACAAAGCTGCAGCATAAGCTACAAAGCAGTCACCATTCTCTCCTAACTTGTCCGCATAACCCGCAGTTCCGGTCTGATTTTGCACGCTACGGATGTTTACCTTTGTCGGCGAACTACTTCCTCCTGTGTAAAGCAAGGTATAATAACCTTTATTGAAAAGACTTGTCGGGCTATTATAATCAGACTCGTTTTGGCGCTTGACGAGTGGCATCAACTGCTGATAAACAAAAGATACCGAAGTAAGTTGAGCCGGATTGGCATTATCTCTTGACAGGGTGTACTGCATCGTAGGCTTTTGCCAATTGGCAGTGGTCGCCTGTTGGTTCACATCACACCAAAGATAGTTGAAGTCTGTTTCCGACCAAACAAATTTCAATCTGTCGGACAGTTTCACACCACCCGTTCGTGATGCCTTAGTCGAAGCCGCCTGGCTCTCTGCAGGAATTTCAAAACTGATACCTTCCGTATTTCTTTCCTCACTCTTTTCAGGCGCATCATCGGAAGCACAGCTGTTTAACCCGAAAGCAGCAACTGTACATGCAACCCATATTAGGATATTCTTTTTCATTTTCAATTCTTTTTTTATTTTCACTGTTTCACTTATGGATTGGCGTAGGTATGCACCTCTCCCGGCCATTTCGGCAAACCGGTATAACGGTAACTTTGCGTACTACCTAATGCATCAGAGCTGCCATAAGTCGAATTTACCCAAAGATTAGCCCTAAAAAGAGACATAGTACTATAGTTATATCGCAAATTGGCCATAATCGCCCAACTTACATTAGTACTATTATAATATGCTGTGCTTGACCAATATGCAGTAAAAATATATTGAGATGAATTACTTCCTCTGGTCATACCTGTCAAACTTCCATTTATATATCCTCCTAAAGGCAAGATAAAAAAGTATTTATGACGTTCAGATTCTTGCACTTCACTCCATGATGGTGGAAATACATTATATAGCCAGCTAGCAGAACTGGTAGAAATATCATTATACGCAGAACTTGCAGCGGACATTTGTGCTACAGTTGTTCCATTTTCGCTGGCAATGACACTGGCTTTTTTGAACCATAGACGGCCGTTAAACAAATGCCCATCATAAGTAAAGGGATAATTGTCATAGCGTGGATCGCCCTTTTCAATGTACCAAGCATATAGATTCACCGTAGGAGCATTATAGTCCAACGAGCCTGCAGGTGCATCAACAGTTCCTTGTGCATTTGCATTTACAGCATTATAGTAACTTGGATTTCCTGTCTGTGGTACATTAGAACTCGATCCAACGTTTCCCGTTTTATTCCAATTATGCGGAGCCGGACGAGAGGCATTCCAATAATAGTCCGTTGCACCCCACATGTGGTAGGTATTAAAGTATTGACTTGTGTAGTCCTTACAAATTAAGGAAGAAAACACTTGGAAATTCTTGCCCGATGCCAAAGTCATTGACGGCGTAGTCTTTGTGAAGACGGCATAAGTATCTACAACCGGATCCCACAAAACATATTCAATCTTTACATTCGTGTAGGTTCCCGGTGCCAATACCATGATTGCACCTCCTGCATTCTCTGCGTCTGCTTTATTTCCCTTGATAGAATAGTTGACAATATTCGGCTGATTGATATTATCAGTACAATCCAAATCGATATATTGCTGCCCCCAAGTCGGCCATGATGTAATGTTGTAACCGGCATCATTAACAGGGAAACTGACACTACCCATACGTTGATCTGAGGTAATTCGCACTTTCAGCAACTTACAGTTCATCAAGGCTGTCTGGCTGTCACCCGCACCCGCATATGGGAAAAAAGTGATATAAGCACTATGATGCTTCAAAACAAAAGCATAGTACTCACCATTATCTTCTGCATCAGCTGTGGCATAATCACCGTACTGTCGAAGATTAGAGGCTTTTCCCGGTTCAAGTTGCACTTGTGGGGTCTGAATATATGACTGATTAGAATTTGCATTACGGCCATACCTTATCTTGTACTTCTCTTTATTCAGTTTTTGAGAACCGACCCATGAAGCCTTTGTAACACCATTGGTGACCGGGTCCGTTTCTAAAACCGTCATGGTTCCACTGTTGGGATAATACTGCCAAACAGGTGAAGCGTCTGTACCAAGATTGACAAACAGTGGATAACCTGCACTGGTATATTGATCATCCTCCGTTTGGTCGAAATAAAAGCGGATACCCTTCCTGACATTATCTTTGAGTTTACCATAAAAGCCTGTCATACGGGTATGTGCAGATGCGACCAAAGACTCTTTCTCGCCTTCGTGCCAAGCTATAGAATCTATATATCCACGGAATTCAGAGCCTTGAACAGGTTTGACGCCACCGTTATTATTATTCTCATTTCCCTTATCAACACTATCTTCAGCACAAGCACAAAAATTCAATATCAGTGCTCCAAGGGCAAACAATTGTATAATTAGTTGTTTATTCTTCATTTAAAATAATGTTTCTTGATTGTTTTTTACAAATACTTCAAAAATCCTGGTCCTTATTCGTCCTCCCAAATACTTCCCCATGATTTTGCATTGTCGAGCATACCGCCATTTTCAATTTCACCGGCTTCACCACCAACTCCATACTTTGTCAGTCCGCCATCACTGTCCATAGCTTGTCCAGGCGTATCAAGACCTACAAATGAAGCATCAAGCATCGCAAGATCATACATCATTGCATGTACACTGATGGATGGGCAAACATACTTCTTTCGTTCTGCTAAGATTTTTTTTTCCTGAAATTCTTTCATTAATCCTTATGTAATTTATTATTATAGATATAAATAAAGTGTCTTGTCATCAAGAACACCAAAATATTCGCTTTCTTTACCTTAGAAAAACTTCCAATAAGATATCCAAAATCAAAATTCCGTTGCAAAATTACACACTATATTCTGATTAATAAATGTAAACACGGTTAAAATTACATAATAAACAAAAAAAAATAAATAGACTAAAATAATCTCATATTGGCTTACACACCTTTCGGTTGTGAGTTTATTTCAGTCAGACAGCCTTTAGCTCAACAACCCGACCCTGACGGTCGGACTGCTGAGTCGGCTGTTTGGGAAGACAAGAGAAGGCTATTACGCTTCAGGCAAGGCAAACCGTTCACGCAGTAGTTTCAAGAAGCGGACCATTCGTCCAGGCCGTGAGGGACATCCGCGCCGAAGCCCCCGGATAGGTACCAAGAAAATGCTTTATATACTCAGGGCATCAGTCCGGACCTGATGGTCGGTCGCAACAAGTTCTACAAGCTCCTACACAAACACCACCTTATCCTGAAACCAGCACGCTGCCGGCATACGACCAACTCCAACCACAACTACTTCAAGTACAAGAACATCGTAAAGGGAATGACGCCCACACGCCCCGGCCAACTATGAGTCGCAGATATAACCTACGTCAACACCGACGCGGGTGTGACCTACCTGCATATCATCACCGACGCGTTCACGCACGAAATCATAGATTGGACACTTTTCGAAAGCCTGCGGGCCGTCCACACGTTGGCCGCCCTTGACATGACCATCGCACAAGCCGGTAGCACCGACCTGTCTACGCTTACCCAGCACTCAGACCGTGGCTCGCAGTATTGCTACAATGTCTACATCGCGAGGCTCAACTAAATCCATGCGGCCATCAGCATGACCGAAGACCACAAGCCCACAGACAACGCCATCGCAGAAAGAGTGAACGGCATCCTCACGTCCAAATGGCTCTATCACACGAAACACCCCGCCAACCTTCGTGAGGCAACGCGTATCATTGCACACATTATAGACTTCTACAACAACCGACGGCCACACATGAGCAACGACATGCTCACCCCCGTGCAAAAGAAACAGCGCCATGCCCATGTCCCCTGACGGAAGCCTTTGATGTTTTTCATGGTGTCAGATTTCGTTCCATGAAGGAAAATTCTCAACTTTGCACCCGACGGGGCCACTTCCGAGCCGCATGTAAAGAAGTTTCATGACGTAAACCCTTTCAAGGAAGGTCTCATGCAAACCGTAAAATCTTTCAGGAAGCAAGTAAAAAATGTATAAACAATATCAGTAACAATAACCAAAAATGTGTAAAGTGAAATCAGGCATAGTCATCTCGGTTCGCAATAAGGCTGAGATTACGCGGTAAAATGGCTGAGATTGCACGCTAATATGGCCCATATTGCCGCACAAAATGGCTGAGATTGCCGCACAAAATGGCTGAGATTGTTTTCCTATATGGCCGACGCAGCAAACCGTTATGAATGAATGTAGGGACACACGGTCTGTGCGTCCCTACCGTTTTTCAGTTGACCGTTGACGAGCAAACGGGTGAACAAGCTGAGTGTTCATGCAACTCGTCCACTTGTCAACTTGTTTACTTGTCAACCGCGCCGCGCGTACGCACGAACCGTGTGTCCCTACATGCCTCAAAGCATGCAATTCGTTAACCCGTTCATTTGTCAACGGTCAACTATACCAAGCCTTCAGCCCACTTCTATGGTACCGTTTTTGCCCACTCGCAGTTTGTTCTTCTTCGGTGTGGCTTGCGGTTTGTCGCGCTTAGGCTGCGCATGTCTTCTTTGCGGAGCCGTTTTATTTTGCCGTGTAGTAGCGGGCCGGTGCTTGTAAGGCGTGAATTCCGTCACCTCTTTATAGCGGTAACCATTGAATGCCGTTGGGTCGGTGACGCGACGCCATGACGTGATGTAGATGCCGTTGTGTGCATAGCTCGTGTCGGTTACCATCATTCCTTGCTCATAACGCCTGCAGTGGAGGATTGTTCCGTCGCATTCGTAGACATATTCCATGCCTTCTTGCTGTCCATCCCGATAAACGGAACGCACGTAGAGGGGTAACCGACCATTCCGAAAAGGCTCGTCATGGTATTGCAAGTAGGGACCGTCGAGCAGACCATTGCGGAAAGTGCGCATGATATAGACGCGCTCTGCATCGTCATAGTCGTATTCACGGCCTTCTTTCTCGCCGTTCTTGTAGTCGGTCTCACGTATTTTCCGTCCGTTGCTCCCGTAGGCTATCCAATGACCTTCTTTCTTTCCGGTTTCCTTGTTGATATATCCCAAGACGCGCAACTTGCCATCGGCATCGTGCTCCATGTATTTCTCTTGCGCATGCGATGCGGCTGGCGAAAGGAGAAGCAGAACGAGGAGGAGAACTTGTTTCATCAGCTATTCAGGTTTGATGTTGTATGTGATAGGAATGGCGGCCCTTTGCTGCCACATCCCTGTCTTGATGTTGAAACTGTAGGCATGGAGGTCGTCATCGCCGCTACGATGGTCTCTGCGTCCCGATATCCACAGGCTGTCGCCACTGCGCGTGGCATTGCTGACGCGTGAAAATCGGTTCAACGCCTGTGTCCAAAGCCTGCGCCCGTCAGTGCTGCGCAGTTGGAAGACCGAACTTGCATCGGCCGACAGGGTTGGGTTGTAGGTTATCAGAATATACTGCGCATTCTGATAAAGCACTTTGCCGTTGAAACCAATGAACCAGTCGGTGAGGGGGGCTGCACTGACGAGCCGATTGGCAGGGTCGAAGGAGTAAGACTTGCTGATCCAGTTATAAAAACCAGCCTGCTGCGGGTCGCCCAAGTGGTATTTCGCACGAAGTTTCCAAAGGCGTAACCGGCCACCGGCACGGGTCTCCTCGCTGATATTCACCTGTTGCAGGTCGAAATAGGTCGTGTCACGCACCTCGCCGTTGAGTTCCGAGGGCGGAAGGTTGCGGGCAAATTTGAATGCTTCTTCGGTATAGAGCCGCTTGGTGGCAGGGAAGTAATAGTAAGTTTCGGCCAAGTTGTTGTGCACCTCGAAGCCTTCACCGTAGTCTTCACTGATGAATTCAATGGAAGAGATGCCTGTGCTCATGGCCTGTTTCCCCTTGAAAAGCGACTGAGAAACGTCCGTGACGGTCAGCGTATTGGGATTGATTTCATAAACATAATGCTTTCCTATCACAATGAACCACCGATGGGCCTGCTGCAGATAAGAGACCGTGGTCATGGAGAACGAAAGAGAAAAGTTGTCGCTCGCATCTTTCTCCGAGATGAACAACTGTTCTTTCAACACCTGCCCCGTTGCTGCATCGCGAAAGCCGAAGTAATAGCCGCTGACGTACTTGGGATTGTCTTCCCCATAGCCTACTCTGTAGTCGCGGTCGGTCAGATAGAAGAAGCAAGGTTTGCCGTTGTGCAGCATCGGCACGAGCTCTTCGTAACTGTCTCTCACGTGGATGGAATCTTTTCTTCCGCTGTCAGAGCCGCTGCCATCGTTCGACCGGAACATTGGAAACACAAACAAGAAAAGGAATAACAACGGAGCTAAGATGGCCGCAAAAATGATTTTGACTCTGTTGTCCAAGGAGGTATTGGAAATGTGGCTTGGCTGAAACTCATAGTGATGGTTGACATTGATGTTGATGTCGTCATCATCGAAGAAGAACTCCGTGCCACAACTCTTGCATCTGAACCGCTTCTCGTCTATCTGTTCGTGCTTCTCGCTACCGCATTGCGGGCATTTCACTGCTTTGATTTTCGTTGCCATGCGCGACTAAGCCTCTTTTGAATAATAAACAGCAAGGAACAGCAGTATGGATTGCAGGGCCGTGAGGATTATCATGCCGAGCAGCCACCAGTTATCGGCCCAATGTTGCGGTGCGAAAAAGCCCGTAAGGAACTCTAGCATGCCCACTCCTGCGAAGACAAAGCCCAGACTCAAGCGATGTGTGCTTTCAGCATGGCCCATGAAAAGCAGGACTGTCAGCAACGTGTTGACCACGATGGCCATGCTCGTGAAGAGCAGGTTGAGTGGCGAATAGGCCGTTATCAGCAGGCCGGCGAGGAGATTGGCAATGAGTACGACGAGGGCAATGATGATGATTCTTTTCATAGTTTCTCGAGTATTTCGTCCTTTTTCTTGTTGTATTCTTCTTCGGTGATGAGCTGTTCGTCCAGCAGTCCTTTCAATTGCTTCAGGCGCACGGCAACATCAGCAGGTGTCGTTCCGGTAGAAGTCTCAGAAGTTTCCTGCGTCTTAAAAATGTCTTTTGCCAATTGAACACCGGCACCCAATTGCAGTCCTGCGCCTGCAAGGCCGCCCTCGTTACGTGCCGCGTCGCGCAATGCACCTAACTTTTGCACGCCGACATAGTCAAGATCGACCTCAGCCGCGGCTTGTTTTTCGGCCGTCATGTCGGCAATCTTACCGATGCGCAACAGGGTATCGTCGTCGAAAGTGACGGAATCGATACGGAAGTCGGTCAGAATGAACCCGAGGCGTTGCAGCTCTTCCGTAGTGCGTGCCTTCAGGTCGGTCGACAGTTCCAGCAAATGCTTGTCTACTTCGGTGTAGGGATAGGCCTTTTCGGCGAGGAAAGCCGTCAAGGGGGCCACGATACGCGATACGACCAGCTCGCGCACATCGCCGGAAGTATAGTCGTTCACCGTGGCCAAAAGGGTGCTGAACATTGTGGCTGCGTCGTCAATCTTCACCGAGAAATTGCCACAGGCTCCCAAAGCAACAGGGAACTTATAGTTGGGTTCCATGTATTTCACGGGAGTGGCTGTACCCCAAAGCACATTCACCAGTTCGGCCGTGCGGAAGAAATAGAAACGCATCTTGTGCTCGCTCTCCATGCTTTGCGCCAGATTGAGCATTGTCGTGATAAACGGGTGATTGTCCGTTTCCAATTCATACGTATCGGGTTCCGTCAGCGTGGCTTTCACTTTCCCATCATAGACGAGAAGACACCCTTGTCCCGGGGCCACAATCAATTTACTTGAATTCTTGATTTCATCGGTCGATGTTGCCATGCGATGAAACAGGATGTGCGAGTCTTGTTCCTTCCATTCAATGACCGAACGCAACTGTTTTCTGAAAAGGTTTCTGATGTTCATAGTGTTTGTTTTATGAGACGCCACATACAAAAAATATGTTTTCTGTCTTCAAAGTCTGTTACAAAATTATATATTTTCTTCATAATTGCGTCCTTTTTCCCGTCTTTTTTCTCAAAGCTTCCTTGTCACCCTGATATTTTTCCCTATCTTTGTGAAAATGAAACCGATTTATTCAGACTGAGATATGGCGAAAAAGCGAACCACCCTGCCCAAGGATTTCGAGGAAATCATGGAGCGCAACGACATCAGCGAACTTGCAAAGGTGTATGAAACCTGCGACATCAATGCCTACGAACGTGATTGGATGAAGACTCCCGCCTTGTGTATGTATGGCATTTCAAAGGAGTTTATCGACTGGTTGGTGGCACATGAGGCCGACATCAATGCCAAAAACGTTTACGGCGACACACCGTTGATGCGGCAGGCAAGTATCAACCAAACAGAAAAGGTCAGGTTACTGCTGCAACTCGGAGCCGATATTCACGCCAAAAATGGCTACCAACGAACGGCTTTGCACTATGCTGAGGCCCCCGAAACCATTGAAATCTTATTGAAGAATGGTGCCGACTCCCGTGCAAAGAACGATATGAACGAGACGCCACTCATGCGGCGGCTCATGGAATGCCGGACCTTTGATATCGTACGAATGGCAAAAGTGGCCAAATTGTTCATCGGAGCCGGCGACGAAGTGAACGAGGAAATGCGCGCACAAGTGCGTGCCATCGGCCACGAATTTGAAAGTTCACGCGCTGATTTGCCACCCGAAACGCTGCAGAAATGTGAAGAAGGCATGAAAGAGCTCTACACCTTGTTCGATGTAGAGCCTGTTCCTGCCTGTCGGAAACACAATGGAAAGGAACCGATTACCGTCCTTGCGACCGATTGGGGCGCTCGTTTCAATGAACTATGGGACTTTCTTGTGCCTTCTGAAGGTCATGCCAAGACCGTGCAGGGTGAGGTTATCCGCATCTGCGGAAAGGTAGCCCATGAGATTATTGACAACGGGGCATGCAACTGGAGCCGCGATTATCGGAAACTCCCCCAAGCACTTCCCGCCTATTTTGCCATGGGAAATCCTATTCCTGCGACTGATTTTTCATCGCCACCGACATCTTCACAGCAGCATGATGAGAACGAAGAGCTTACGGATTTGGCAAAAGGCATCCATGCCGGAAGTACGGAAGACGACTTCAATCGCCTGCAGGAACTGGCCGCCAAATGGGTATTGGCCAATCCTATGCCTATAAAATTAGGAAAAGTTGGTTATCGAAGATGAATGATCGTTGCCCCGTGCCAGGCATGCTTCCGCCTCTTTTCATGGGGCTTTGCCACGAGTGCTGTGCATCCGGTTTGGAAGCAGGCTGCGTCTACTCCTACTTTACATGACATCTACTCCTACTTTAGACACGATGTAGTCCTACTTTAGATGGCATCTACTCCTACTTTAGACGAGGTGTAGTCCTACTTCGTGTTGAAAGCGATAAGTTTGAGGCATGAAAGTAGCAAGTTTACTTCCTCAAATATATCCTATGCTGATTATCAACGATTTATATTTGTATGGTACAAAAATGTCTCCTCAATTTGAGCAGTATTGATTAGCAAACATCTTGGATGTTATCACATAGGATCATAGAATATGCCTGTAAATAAGTATAAACTACAAATTGTGAAAACCATATTTATGTTCTCTATGTTTAAATGCAATCTCTCCTCCTTCGAGGATATCACATACATGCTCTCGTATGCCACATCGTTGTAATATAGGGCTATCTGTACCGTTTATATCCTTAGCTTTTCTATTTTCAATACTTCCAGATACATATTCAAACTTAATAGAATCTCTATTAGGAGAATTTTTACCATTTTGATTAGCTATAATAATTTCTTCTGCATCAGCCCCAACAACAATATTCGGATTATGGGTAACTAAAATAATTTGGCGCTCCTTTTTCTTACTTCGTATATATTTTACCAATTCATTATATATTGCACGGTTATCAAGATTGTCTTCTGGCTGATCTATAAGAATAGGACATTTTTTATCACTAAAATCTAGAAGTAGCTTTAATATGACAAATGAGCGTTTACCAGGAGACATGTCTTTCAGATTATCTCCATCATATTCTACATTCAGTTTCAATTCAAACCAACATTCAGATAGTATTCTTGTTATAAGAGACTGGACTGAAGCATTACCTTTTAATGTGAGTTTATCTTCCATACCTGAATTAATTAGAGTTTTTACAGAAAGCTCAATATCTGTTTTTGTAGTCTTTCTATATCCATCAACGATCTGTTTGATAAAATCGTTCATTGCCCCAGAACGCAAAGAGATACTTTCATTAAGAGCAGTTTCTAATCCGTTTTTCAACGCTATCTCAGAGGTTAATTTTACCCCTTCATGTTGCATCCTCATGTGTGAAGCAATATCATTCATTATATCTAAATACTCAAGATGATGTTTTATAATGGAATGTCCTATTTCCTCATATTCCTTTTGTAATGTAGTTAGAGATTCTATTTCCTTCTTAATTTGAGCTAACTTCTTATTTAAAGCGTCCAAATTCTTAATTATTTCATTTAGGTTTTTATTATCAGTAAAAATTTGTTTGCCCTGTTTATATTCCTCCTTTTCTAAGGTAGTATTAATATCGTGTGATACTTTCTTATAAGCATTACTTTTATTGATTATTTGATTTCCTATTTCCTCCTTGATACTCTTGTTTGCTTGATTTATGACTTGATTTATTTTCTGTGATAATAAATCCATGGTATCTTTAGGTAAAGACAATAAAGAAATAGAACTATTCAAATTTAGAAAATCTTTTTGAGATAATTGGTTTAAGAAATCAATCTCCTGTTTGTAAGATTGTTGCTGCACTTTCAGCACATTAAGCTTTTTTTCTATTTCTTCATATGTCTCTAGTATATCTTTTTTATCACTTAATTTCGCTTGGATTTCGTTACGAAAACTTTGTTGTTTATCTATCTCATGTTTTATACCTTCAATATCTCCAATACCTTTTATATATGCTACCTTTTCTAAGCATAATCTCTTCTTTTCAAACAACAGAGCTACTTGTGTTTGAATCATAGAAAATTGTTCTGCACGCTTTGATAGATATACCTCATAACGCTGCTTTTTCTCTTCATTTCCTAATAAGATATCTAATAAAAGTTCATCTGATTTTGTGTCGGCGATTTTGCTAATATAATTTTGTGGAAAAAACTCTATATCTCGTTGGTAGGATTCATTACCATCTCTCCAAAAAACTCGGATATAGTCACTTAATGAACTTATATAATCTTTATGTTCTATTTCTTCTATTGCATCAAATTTATATGCAATAGAGGATAATAAGGTTGACTTTCCTGTTGAACGTCCCCCTATTATAGTATTTAAATTCTGATTAAGATAGATCTTTTGGTGCCAAGTACCAGCTTTATTTAACTCTACATAATCAATGACATTATAGTCGAACTTTGTATCTGGACAAGTTTCTGATATTCTAATTCTTTCTTCTGGTTCAAATATAACCTGCTTTAATCCTTCAAAAGTCGGATCCGCTTTTATCCAAGTAATTCTATTGTTAGGGAATACTCCTACTTTATCCATTGAGTGGGCGTCAGAACCGATAACACATGGTTTTAAGTTTCCATATGTATTTATCACTTCATCAATCGATGTCTTTTTACCAAGAAAATAGTCTATGTCATTGAGATTTCCTGAAAAAATAAAATCAGACATCCGACAAATTTCTTCTCTAGCAGGTTGTAGTCCAGCTTCTTGTTTTAACAATCCACTCATACCATCATTAGAGCTATTAGCTGTTCCTACGATTAGGCGATTGTGAAAGAAAGACTTATCAAATATCTTCTTCAACAAAGAATATGCTATACTGAAAGAACCTATTCCTTTCTTTATGGCAGATTCCTCTGGACATAAAGGATCTTCTGCTATAACTCTTCCCAAATTGCATAAATCTTGAGATGTACATGAATAAGTGGATTCTTTATATTCAAATTTTAAATCTCTAAAAAACTCCCGTTCTATTTCTTCTTCTGTCAAGGTTGGATCAAATATAGCATGAATATTTATAGGGATTCCGCTCCCTGTAACAGGTTGAATCCTTAATTCTATATTTGGAAGAATGAGTTTATCTTTTAACCTCCCTTTTTCTTGATACGACTTTACTTTCAAATAATTCTTCATAGAAAAATAATCAGTAATACCGAATACTCTTACATCTGATTTTTCTATACTCGTGATATATTCTTCCCAAATATCATCACCTTTGAAACCATCATTTTTAGCAGTACCTGGTGTATGGAGGTGTAAATCCCATTTGCGCCATTCGCTTCCTCTTTCAAAAACTATATGCTCTTTCATTTCAATTTATCTTAGGGTTTATAACAATATATTTATTTGATGTTTTAATGCATGTTTCTCGCTAGCCTATCCCATCTGAGGATTCATTGTAACAGGAAAGGATATTCCAAATAAATTATTGGAATACGTTTTGAATCAATCATTCTTGTTCATAATAGTATGAATAATCAATGCCCTTCATAAACATTTCCCTATCATTAATCTTGGTGGTAAGTGCAGGTTGTACCAAAGCCTTAATATGCATGCTATCAGACACACTCTCACGCATTGCGGTCAGATATTCGTTTTTGTCTATCTGACTCCAATCCACACACCGTTTGAGAGAACGCTTCAGCATGAGATCAAGCCAAATACGGGTGCTGCGACCATTGCCCTCCATAAAAGGATGAGCTACATTCATCTCTACATATTTGTCCATAATCTCATCAAAGGTTGTTTCGGGCATACGCTCTATTGTTTGCAGTGTTTCGGGGAAGTGCATACAATTAGCAAAGGTAAAACCACCTTTTGAAATATTCTTCGTGCGGATTTGTCCTGCAAAGTCATACAATCCTCCAAAGAGATAAGCATGGATCTGTTGCAAACACTTTACACTACCAGGCTCTGCCGTCTTCAATAGCCCACTTTCAAATAGTTGGTAGGCTTTCTTCTTACTTTGCCCGTCAATGGTGTTGTCGCTGTAAGTGAACCAATCGAGAAATGACATCGCCTTGCTATTAGGTATTGCCTTTGCCAATAAGACAACTCCCTCACTGTCCAACATATCCGTCAATCGAAGCTTCCCATCCGAGGCTTGCACTTTGAACTGGTTAGTGCCACTAACCAGTTCGTTATTTTCCTTCTTCAACTTTGTTTTGAGATACTTCCAATAGTTTCTCGTCTTTTGGTAATCATCTTGCTCGTTAATCGCAGCAATGATGTCCAGCACAGAGAACCACCACTTACTGTGTTCCTCGTCCCACACCGCCCTAACTTCACGGTCGTTGAAAAAACGAATAGATTTTTTATGCTCTACCATAATAAAGTTACTCATCTGGGGTGTTAATCAATTCTTTTGGATTAACCTGCAAGATCTCTGCTATCTGAAATAGCAATTCGAGGCTTGGCTGACGACGATTACAAACGTATGAGTTCACAATAGTGAAACTCTTACCAAGTTTTTCCGCAAGCCATGTTTGCTTAATCCCTTTCTCGATAAGCACCTCTTTAATTCTATTAGTTGGACTTTCCATAAATATCATCTGATTGTTTGCAAATATAGTAAATATTCTTGTATAAAGAATAAAAAAGAGGAGATATTTTCTCCTCCTTCAAAAGTCTTATATCTACAATTCTATTTGCCTTTCTTATTTTGTAGATTATTCTGCATCAAACTATCTGCCTTTTGCTTCAATTCCATGTCGTAATCATCGGCTTTTTCCTTGATTAGTTTGATAATCTTTTCATTGCGATGAATGTCAAACACATCGTTAAGCCATAGGATTTCCTTAGGGCTACAACCTCTCCATACACGGATAATATGAAACTTCAAGGCATCATCCTTGTATTGCTGTTTTCTTTGCCACAAGAAGTAATTACCGACCAAAGAAACAAGACACACAACTGCTGTTATAACCACATAGGTGAAGACCTTAGACGATTTGATATCAAAACTATGCCTGTGAATATGTTCCTGCGGTATTGGATGCTCTTTCTGTTCCTGCCATTCGTGCAACATGGTCAAGACACTTGCCACCAATTTGTCCATGGATTTAACCTCCTCGTCTTTAATGCGCAATTGCACACCAATATACTTGTTAATCACTTCTTTTGTCCGCTGCTCATACTGATTGAGCAATTCCTGTTCCTTCTGCTCATCACTTTGTGCTGGTATAGATTGAACAGGGAGGGAAACAGAACCGTTCTCCTTTTCTTTCAACTCCTTTAGCTCCCTGTAAATTGTTTCCAACTTGTTTTTGATTTCCTCGAAGAGGACGAATGTATTATTATCTGTCATAGTTACAAATGTATTTTACGTTTTTTCTTTTTCTTCTTTTTATCGAGTGTGTTATAGACCTCCGCAGGGACAGTACCATGAGTTTGAAACAAATCCAATCCTCCTTCTATGAGGTTGTTGGTAATTTCGCTCGTAACACTTGCAACATTGGATATGAGGTTTATCATTCCCTGTGTTTGCTGTTCGTGTTCCTTATTATTCTGTTGCAGAGCAAAGTCTATCTTGGAATAACTGAACCCCCTATCCACTTTTGAGCCATTGAAATGATAACTGTTCTTTTCAAAGATAATTCCCTGCACCTCCTGTGAGTTGCCTTTATACTTAAAACGGACACCAATATCCTGCTTTTCCAAATGACTAAGGAGAGTTGTCCAATCCCTGCACCGAGCTATTTCTGCTTTCAATGCCTGATAGATTTCATATTTGGTCTTATCGGGTTCTTTCAAGCGATACTCTTTGACTTTCTCCTTGCCATCGGCAAAGTATAAACCATATTTGGTGGTCAGTTCCTTGCAAATCTTCTCACTTCTGAATCTGTCATTACGGTCAGAGATAGTCTTGCCGTTATTATCTATTCGGTTGAAAGCTATATGCACATGAGGGTGCTCTTTGTCAAAGTGGCGCCCAATGATGTATTGCGTATCTTTTATTCCCATCTTCTCCATATATTCACGAGCAATCTGCGCCATCCATTCATTACTGAGCTTGGAAGAATTCTGTACAGAGAAACTTAGGGAGATATGTCCCACAACCTTACCCACTCGTGGATTAAGTTCCGTTTGGTCAATAAAGCTCTGAACAATATGGTTGATACTGTCTATTCTCACTCCGGAACAGTCTATAAGTTCCGTTCCTTTCTTCGGGTCAAGGATGTAATTGATTACACCCTTGAAGCCCAAACCTTTCATTATCTTTGCAATCATCTTCGTATCAGATTTAGGATTTCATCAATCTTGCTAATGATGATTTTATGGAAAGGAGCAATGGTATGAAATCCTTCCGCATTAGCACGATGTGCCAACTGATTGAGGTTGTTTGCCATTCCACACAGCTTGCGGATGAAGTCTGCTTGCTCTATGGTCAGTCGCTCAATGACATTTCCTTTATCAAGAACTTTCCTTACAAATTCACTCATGGTTACTCCTGCGCTTTTGGCTTTGCCTTTAAGCGTATAATAATCCTGCGTATTCAGTTTCACCGTGATACGGTATTTCTTCTTTTCGGCTACGCCCTTGGTTGGACGACCACCTTTTTTATATTCTGTTTTTATCATACCTGTTTCTTTGATTTGATGGAGACCAGCGGGATAATCCTCTGCAACGACTGTCAGGAGGTGGAGCAAGTGGTTTTGGTATGCCCAAAACATAAACTTGCTCCCCCAAAAATAGATTATGCAAAGCAAATCCTACAATCATAGCTTAATCCCTTTGGTTTTCTTATTTTTTGCTTTCTCTGAATGCTTGAATTCAGCACATAAGTATTCATTTAGGTCTTTATAATTCTGGAAGACGGAAGAGCAGTCTTGAACAGCAAAACAATCTCTTTTAAGTTGTTCTAAAGTTCGCTTTCCTCCTTCATCATTATCTAAATATGAACAGATGAGTTTGTGCTTTGAAAGGAAAGATCTTGACTTTTTGATATTATTAATCGAGTTCAGTATCAGTGCAGCTTTCTTCTCTTCATCTGGACTCATCGTAAGCAAACTAAGATAATCCATAAAACCTTCAAACAGATTGATTTGTTCTGAAGGACTGGGAACATACGAGATATCGGAAGGAGGCAAACACCCTTTGAAGTATGGATTGCGCAACACATACCCATAAGAATTGTTTGGAAAGCCTATTGCGTAATAACTTCTATCACCAATTCTATAATGGATTTCCCTACAATATTTTTTCGCAATGTTCAGATTGATTCCTCTATGTGTGAAATATTCTATGAGATTCGGATGACATAAGTTGGTAGAGCCGATAACCTCTATACGTGATTGGCTTGGAGAATTTGTTTTGCTATTAGCTATGGAGAATTTTGGTAGGTTATTTTGTTTGCCATTAAACAACTCTATAGCTTGTACTAAACTGCAATTATGTAATTTCATAACTAAATCTATAAGACTCCCACCTTCATCAAGAGCAAAGTCATACCATAGATTTTGGTTATAATCAACTTTGAAACTTGGAGTATGTTCATTTCGGAATGGACTTTTATACATTCCGTAATAGCCATAATTCTTTATAGGGTATATAGACATACTACCTAAGTAATCTTTAATTGATATTGCTTTAATTTCATCTATTGTCATACTTGTAACTTTTAAGTTTAGTACTTACTACAATGTAATATTCTTCTAAGTCATTGACAATGAAAGAAAAACATGTAGTACTAACTATCTTTGTAGTAATTATTGCACATGTATATGGTAGGTTGGTAGTAATGAGGTAGTAATACCTTATATCATTATTTACTACGGTCTAACCTTTTTTCTTTCAATGCTTTATCTCTCTTTGTAGTAAAGTAGTATTAATAATTAGTATTGTAACTTTGAATAAAGGGATTTGGAACAATCTTGCGTATATGGTAAACATACATTGGATTGCCACCTACCCTTTTGGATTTCCGCAAGAAACCAGCTTTTTTCAAGGCTTCTCCCATTCTCCTTTCACTTAGGTTAAGCGTTGTATATCCACGCAAATAGTTTAGGATTTCAGAAGTAGTCATATAACATTCTTCGGTTGCTGCTGGCTTTTCCATGCCTTTAAGAAGCATTTCATACTCAACAGTCTGCACTTGGAAACCTTCACTTTCTTGATGCAGTTCAGCTATTTCCTCTTCATTGAACCAGTAATGATAGTCAACTCTCCACAATTCAACTGCTTCGGAGTACACCTTATTGATATTAATCTTTTTAGCTGCGTCAATATCAATATGTTCAACTTCAAAAGGTAGAAAGCGACGACTGCCTGTCGGATCTGTTAGAAAATCATTACCATTAACAGATGCCATAAAGCTTGCCAGATGTGGATACTCTTCGATGTAAGTGTCGTATGGTCTACGATATTTTACTCTTGGCGTCGTTATCAGATTCTTCAATTCATTTTCATCTCTCTTATTGAGTGCCTTTAGCTGGTCGTCAATATTGATAAAAAGATATTCCGCAATCAGTGTTTGTACATCTTTTCCTTGTGGGTCAATCTTTCCTGTGAAAAGATAACTCTTCAGTTCTTCTGGACAGAGTAAATCAAGGAAAGTTGTTTTGAATTTTCCTTGTTCACCTGTAAGTACTAAACATGTATGATTACAACACTGTAAATCATCCATAGCATTGGCTACGACAGCAACCAACCATTTTACAAAGTAGTGTTTCCATTTATCAGGATTTCTCACCACAACACAATTTGCCAACCTTATGATTTCAGATTCATCTTCACCTTTAGGCTTTGGAAGATTCAACAAATACTCACGAATCGGGTTAACTTTATTGCAAAAGTCGCTCTCCAATATTGCACGAATATTGTCAGAGGGAGTATATATCCCCAAAGTCCCATCTACCAGCCGACGCATAGAATTAATATCATATTTAGTAAGAGGACGGAATGATGTATTAGACTCTTGTTCTCGAAACTCTGTTCTACTTTTAACTGTATTAAAACGAAAAACATAATGTTCTTTCAAGAATTGCTCTATGCGTTCATTCTTAGATTGCTTGGCTCGCCCTTCAGTTCTTTCCTTTTCCATAATGCATATATTTATAAAAGGGAAGAATCAGAATGTTTCTCAGAGATAAAAGCTTTTGCCTCCTCGTTGATTTCGGCAACAGTCTTTTTCTTACCTCCTTCAATCCATGCCAACAACTCATCTTCAAAAAAATAGAGATGCTTACCATTCTTATAACAAGGTAGTAAGCGTTTTCGTACTAAGGTGTAAACTGTTGGCTTGGCTTTCCCTATTAGTTTACACGCATCATCTATTCCAATAGAAATACGTTTGGGAGGGACAACAGGTGTTTGTCCTTTACATACTAAATTCTTGATTTCAGTAACTTCGCTGACTAAGTGAGCAACTGCCTTTGGCAAGTTCTCAAAAGTGATTTCATTTTGTACCATAATACTCGTTATTGATTTTTACGGTGCAAATGAAAAAAGTGTTTCCTCTGTGTCCTAAGACACTGAAGAAACACTATAAAAACACAATAGGTTTGTGTGTTATTCTGTTATTTGGTGGTCTGAAAGGCTTTGTACAATAGGTATAGTGCCTTTCTTCTCATCATCACGGAGGTGACTTTTTATGCTTCCAACTTCTACATCTTTGAATGTGTTGGCAAAAACCTGCTTAAGAAACTGCGAAATTTCATCTTGCTTGCCAACTCTAAAATGGTTCCATATATTCCAACCAAAATGAAACAGATCTAAGGCAACTAAACCTTTAATATTAATTGGTTCAACGTGTGATAAAGGAAGCTTAGCTGAGTACAACTCTATATATTCACAAAGTTTGAGCAAATCTTTGTCAGAAACATAAGGTGCGAATTGCTGTTGAGTATATTTAATAGCTACAGCACGTTTATCTTGTACTTTCTGGTCCATTAACTTTTGTTGCTGCTGTCGAATTGAGTCAAAGTCCATTGATTGTTGCTGTTGTGCGGAAGATGGACTGCCAACATTGTCTACTACTTGTCCAGCCTCAGCGTCCAATGCTTTATCATTTGTCTTATCTTCTTGTTTCTTTGGAAAGAAAAACTTGACTAATGCCGTAAATAGTCCCTCCACCAAAATAGACAATATAGAATAAATGATGATGCCTATTGCAACAACACTCCAAAAGACTATTTGTGCAGTAAATTCATCACCCCCTAAACGCAAGGCAACCACTCTTGCAAACAACGCAATGATGACACAAACAACAAAAACGGACAGATATACTACGATATGCTCAAAATATTTGGTATTCATATTATGTTGTCGAATTAAGTTTTATCATTTTCAATATCTATTTGAATAGCATTGGCTGCTTTATTTTTCTTTTCATCGACAACCTTTGCATATACTTGAGTTGTTTTGACATTTGTATGCCCAAGCATCTTGCTTACAGTATAGATGTCTGTTCCGTTTGCAAGTTGAAGAGTAGCAAATGTGTGCCTAAAACAATGAAAGCTGAGATGCTTCTGAATACCAGCTTTTTCTATCCATGCTCTTAATGGACGAGAAATCCAAGAAGGATTTGGTAATCCTTCAAAAACAAGTTGTTCTGGTTGTCTTGGTTCTCCACAAAGTTTAAAAGCCTGCTCTGAAATGGGCATATACTCCACCCCTTTTGTCTTTTTCTGAGTAAAAAGAAGTTTGGCTTGGTTACCTTCTATAGCAATTTCTTTCCATTTTAGCTTTTGAATGTCGCAATGTCTTAATCCTGTCAGAGCAGAGAATAGTGCAGCTCGTTTAAGTATATCACGTTCACAAGGGGTATTAGCTAACTTGTTAAGTTCATCAAGGGTTAAGTATTCCCTTCGGGATTCTTGTTCCTGTATGCCTTTGATTTTTGCAGATAAATCTATGGTCAAATATTCGTCTATGAATGCTTGTTTGAGTGCAGCCTTAAAAATAGAGAAATATGTGGAAGCTGTGTTTCGTGATATTGTCCCTTTTTTACTTCCACCACAAGGAGCAGATAACAAGAAAAACTTGAAATCTTCTGCCAATCTATTATCTATCTGTGAAAAGAGTAGCGTGTCTCCAGCAAACATTTTCAATAAAGCATGTACTCGCTCCCAGTTTGTCTGAATTGAAAGGGAACTATTACTGTGTCGCTTGTTTGCCACTTTATCAAAGTACTTGATGAAATTTTGTTGCAATCGTTCTTTTTGTTCTGCTTGTGCTGTTTCTGTGTCACTATACAAGCTTGCATTATCATATTCACGCTGCCGTAGTTTTCTAACACTATCTGCATAAATACAGGCCTCTTGGTCTATCTCACTTTTGCACAAGATAATTCCGTTCAAATCTCGTTTAGGTTTGAATGTTTGAGTCGCTTCGGTAGTACGAGCAGATCTGCTTTTATCCCAAATAGGAGTAGTGATTGTTCTGTTTAAATACTCACGCACTCTTTGTGGAGAATCTTTGCCTGCTACTCTCACAGGATAGCTTTCTATATACAGGTACCATTCTTTTCGATAGGCACTCTTTCGCAATCGTACTGTTGCCTTTGTGTTATCAAGTTCCTTTCTCATTGTATGTCGGGGTTAGTGTTTATACAAATTGTCTATCTCTGATTTTGGCGCATAGACGTAATTACCAATCTGCCTTGTTGGAATAGAATATTTGCGAATATGCAGATATACAGTACTATCATGGATACCAAACTTCTTGGCTATTTCTCCAATCGTATAACAATCTTCAGGCTCAAGCCGATAAGTCTTTACTTCCGATTGCTTTTCTTTTCTTCTTTCATCGTAAGGACGTAGATTAAAACGTTCTTGTAAATCAGCTTTGCAAATACGTATCATCCTTAGTCCGAGGTTATAATAACGGACTTGTTTATTCCTGATTAAGCGATAAAGGGAATCTCGTCCAATATCAAATAATGCAGTTGCATCAGCTATTGAGAGATAAGGCTGGTTCTTCGGAACTCTCGCAGCCTTTTCTCTTTTCAATACATCCAATTGTTCTTCCTTTTTTCTTTGTTTGTATGCAGCTTGAGAACAGATCTTAGAGCAGTATCTGGAGGTTAGCGTCTTTGCAATAAAAGATTTACCGCAAATTTCGCATTTCCGCTCTATTTGAAATTTTGCACTTGCCATACTATTTGTATCTATTTGATTATCAATCTATCTTTTAAATTAAGTCGCACATTATCTCCCATTAAGTCGCGGCACAAATATGGTACAAATATAAGCACAAAAACGATTAAAAACGATAAGATTTAATTATTATTAAGAAATAAAAATCCCAGCAACGTATTATGTTACTGGGATTTACTTATTTTTAATTAGTGTTTGTTAGCACTTTTACTTTACTTCCTCAAAATCTGCATCTTGGACGGTATCGTCGGGATTGCTTTCTGACTGCTGACCGCCTTGTGCTGCATCAGGACCGGGCTGTGCACCGCCTTGATACATCTGTGCGCTGGCTTCCTGAACAGCAGTGTTGAGGGCTGCGGTTGCCGTGTCGATGGCGGCGATGTCGGCTGCCTTGTGGGCATCTTTCAGTTGCTGAAGGGCTGTCTCGATGGGAGCCTTCTTGTCGGCCGGTATCTTGTCGGCATTGTCCTTCAAGAAGTTCTCGGTGGTGAATATCATCGAGTCGGCTTGGTTGAGCTTGTCCACCTTCTCGCGCTCGGCCTTGTCGGCTGCAGCGTTCTGCTCGGCCTCGGCCTTCATGCGGTCGATTTCTTCCTGACTCAAACCACTGCTGGCCTCGATGCGTATCTTCTGTTCCTTGCCCGTGGCCTTGTCCTTTGCGCTTACGTTGAGGATACCGTTGGCATCGATGTCGAACGTTACTTCAATCTGCGGAACACCGCGACGTGCCGGTGCGATGCCTTCGAGGTTGAACTGACCGATACTCTTGTTCTGCGCGGCCATCGGACGCTCACCCTGTAACACGTGAATGGTTACGGCCGTCTGGTTGTCGACTGCGGTAGAGAATATCTCGCTCTTCTTGGCCGGAATGGTTGTGTTGGCCTCGATGAGCTTGGTCATCACGCCGCCCATGGTCTCAATACCGAGCGTCAGCGGGGTTACGTCAAGCAGCACGATGTCGCCCACACCACTCTCCTTGTTTAATATGGCACCTTGGATTGCTGCACCCACGGCTACCACTTCGTCGGGGTTCACACCTTTCGAAGGTTCTTTGCCGAAGTAGTTCTTCACCAAGGTCTGCACGGCAGGAATACGACTCGAACCACCTACGAGGATTACCTCGTCTATATCGGAAGTCTGCAGCTTTGCGTCGCGAATGGCATTCTGGCACGGAACCAGACAAGCTTGTATCAGGTCGTGGGCCAACTGCTCGAACTGTGCACGCGTCAAGGTCTTCACCAAGTGCTTTGGTACACCGCCTTCTGCCGAGATATAAGGCAGATTGATTTCAGTAGACGTAGAACTTGAAAGCTCAATCTTTGCCTTTTCGGCAGCTTCTTTCAGGCGTTGCATAGCCATCGGGTCCTTTGTCAGGTCGATACCTTCGTCAGCTTTGAAGCCATCGGCCAGCCATTTGATGATCACTTGGTCGAAGTCATCACCGCCAAGGTGAGTGTCGCCGTTGGTAGACAGCACTTCGAACACACCACCGCCGAACTCAAGGATTGAGATATCAAAGGTTCCGCCACCGAGGTCGAACACGGCAATCTTCATATCCTTGTTGGCCTTGTCTACACCATAAGCCAAAGCAGCAGCCGTAGGCTCGTTGACTATGCGCTGAACGTTGAGTCCGGCAATCTGTCCGGCCTCTTTGGTGGCTTGACGCTGCGAGTCAGAGAAGTAAGCCGGCACGGTAATCACTGCATCGGTGACCTCTTGACCGAGGTAATCCTCAGCAGTCTTCTTCATCTTCTGGAGCACCATGGCCGAGATTTCCTGCGGCGTATACTTGCGACCTTCGATTTCTACGCGCGGATAACCGCCGTCGTTGACCACCTTGTAAGGCATAGCTTCTGCCTCTTTGCGGCTTTGTTCGTAGGTCTCGCCCATGAAACGCTTGATAGAATACACTGTGTTCTGCGGGTTGGTGATAGCCTGACGCTTTGCCGGATCACCCACCTTGCGCTCTCCGTCCTTTACGAAACCAACAACAGAAGGCGTTGTGCGCTTGCCTTCACTGTTTGCAATCACTACCGGTTCGTTGCCTTCAAACACGGCAACGCAACTGTTTGTAGTTCCTAAATCAATTCCAATAATCTTTCCCATAATTATATTTGTTTTTATTTGTTTTCTGATTGTTCCTTCATCGGAGCTTTTCCGAAGTCAGTCTTACAATAACAAACCACGTGCCAAGGTTGACACGTGGTGGAAATGTGACACAAGCGGGTGACAATGTGACACATGAAGCACGCTTGTTTCATTCGTTTTGTTTCGCTTTCCGGGCTTTCCTGCGTCGTTTAATGCCAATGCATACGTGCGTCCGCTATGAGTCACGGGGAGAAAACCAACCAACTGCAAATGCAGTTTACCCCCGTTCATCTACCGGACTCGCGTTTTCCGGAGGCTGTTCGTTGCTTTTCTCCCACTCTGCATCAATCTCTTTGATGTCGATACCAAGGAGTTTCATCTGCCGGAACAGGTCGGGCAACACCTGACCGAGGAAGACTTGCTTGCGCGAAGCATGGATATGGTCGTGAGCCGAGGGGCTTACAAAGTAGCCAAGTCCGCGTTTGTTGTAGATAATCTCGTTGCGGGCGAGCAGCTCATAGGCTTTGACGGCCGTGTTGGTGTTCACTTCCAACATCACAGCATACTCTCTTACGCTCGGTATTCTGTCGTCGGCAGCGTAGTTGCCTGCAAGGATTTCATCGCAAAGGCGGTCGGCCATCTGCACATAAATGGCTTTATCATTGTTGAAATTCATAAGCTGAAGGAGTTTTGTGAGACAAGTTTCTTGTGGCAATAACCGATGTATGCGCCCGCAAAACAGGTGATAATGCCGAGCAAACAGACCCATGTATGGGCGGAAATATGCCGAAGACAATGGGGAACGACCATCAAGGCCAAGAACAATGTTGCCACGGTAAAGAATATGGTGACGGCTCTGAAGTTTGAAAGCATCATCATAAAGGCATGCAACAACACGAGTAGCAGCAGGCTGTTCGGGCCTGATAACGTGGTTGGTATCCTCAAATACATCCATTGGGCATCGTGAAACCAAAGCGCTGATGCGACATATTGCACAAGGTTTGTCAGTTCCCAAGCACTGCAAATCACGACGATGGTAGTGCCAACAGCAACAAGATAGCTGCTCAGATAGCGTTCCATGTTGCTTGCCGGCAGCATAAGTTCATTGATACGGTCGCTCTTTCGTTTCATTCGAGGCATCAAAAAGCTCGGCGCCAAGGGTAATATCATGAGGAGCATATAGGTAGATGTATTGGAAATATATATCTGATAGGCATCTACACTTGGCATGTAGTCCATGTAAATCGGTGCAGAATAGAGTCCGATAAAGGCAAAAATGATCGGCGGAACAAATATACCGAACAGATAACCCAAGGGAAACTTTCCACCAAAGTGTATGCGCCACTTCAGCAATTTCATAAATCGGGTGGGGTTGAATGCGTTCATATGTTCATGAATTTACCGTGAATAATCTGCAATTTCCTATAATTTTGATAGGCATAATAATATAAGGTGACGACGCAAACAAGGTTGGTCAAGGGCACAAGATGATAGCTGATGTGCTTGATGATATATAGGTCTGACACCATAATCAGGCCGAGGCAAAGGAGCGAAATGAAGAAGGCAAACCGCCTGAACACAATGCCGAAGAACGTAAAACAGGCGTAGCACGAGAGGCAACTGATTGCTGAATAGATGAATATCACGGGATTAAAGACATACATATCAGCCACATTGCCCCCTCTCATAGCTGCATAAAGTCGAGCTTTATCATAGAATTGAGCCACGGTTCCTGCCTGATATACGATTTCTCTGACTCTATTGATGGCGTAAGACAGGTGGGATTGCGGCGCAATACCAATCATTTTCGCCCATAATTGCTGGATAATGTCGGCCAAACAAAAGGCGATTATCCCGATTGCGGCAAAGAGAATCGGCCGCACGACATAGGTCGAGACAAACTTCTCTGGCGTTGATGCGGGTACCATCAACTGGCTGATGCGACCGCGTTTTGTGCTGTTCGCCTTGTTTCCAAAGGGAGATTGGCAGGCGGCAAAAGTGGCAAAGACGAAGATAATGGCCGACATGAGAAACGCCGTTAGGTGCATTCCTTCTGTAACACTGCTCGTATCGATGAACAGCATCAACATGATGAGCGTGAAACTTAGCAACAGAATGCCGAAAACCTGTGTTTCTTTGCTGCGCTGATTACAGATGTCCCATTTTACATAATGGGCAAATCGTTTTCTATTAAACATGTTCATTCAGGGCTCCTTTCGTGATTGCGTTAAAGAATAGTTCAAGATTTAGCGGCGTTTCCTCGTCATTTTCATGGTGAGGGGTGATGACTGCGTTGCCTTGAAGCGCCGGTTCGGCATAGAGAACGCCCTCACTTTGTTCGCTTTGATGGCGATATTTGAAGTCGTAACGGGCCGTGATGTCGGCAATCGAAGCGTTGAATAACACCTTTTGATGGTCGAGAATGACGATGTGATCGAGCAGACTTTCCACGTCGTGCACCTGATGTGTCGAGATAACAAGAATGCGGTCTTCGCTCATGCTACCTGCAATCACCTTGCGGAAGAGGCTTTTCGAGGGAATATCGAGACCGTTGGTAGGCTCGTCCATCAGCAAGATTTTCGTGCCCGAAGCCAACGCAAAGCTCATAAACACTTTTTTCTTGTCGCCCAACGACAGTGCTTTCAAGTCTAAATCTTCAGCGAGTTCAAAGTCGCGAAGGCAGCGTTTGAGTTGTTCAAAGCTGAAGTTTGGGTAGAAATCTTTGTGATATTGTGTGAATTGTTTGAGGCTCATCTTGGGCAAATCAAACTCTTCGGGCACGAGATAGATGTCGGAAAGGAAGTCAGGTGTACGTTTGTTTGGTTGCTTACCATCAACAAGTAGCCGTCCACTTTGAGGGCTCAACAGACCTGAAATGAGGTAGAGTAGCGTGCTCTTTCCCATACCATTTTTGCCAAGCAGGCCGTAAATACAGTTCTCTTTGAATGTTAAATTCAAGTCATCATACACGTTTGCCTTCTTATTATAGGCAAACCTGAGGTTCTTAATCTCTATCATTGTCATTTGTTTTCTTGGTTTTCATTTTTTATTTGCGTCATTTTTGCTCATTGGCGAGGATAGGAGAAAGGCTTTCGGCCAGCAAAAGACCTTCATGCGGGTCCATAATAACAAAGCCATCTACCTTGGTATAGTCGTTTTTCCGGGTGTTCCAGCTGTAGGTTGTCACGGCCATTAGGCGGTCACCAAGCATTTCATAGTCTGTCAATGTGGTTGCTTTGCCATACGATTGGGTCTTCTTGTCCCAATCATGACGGCTCAATCTAAATCCCGTTTCTGTGTAATGATAAACCAGTTTGTAGACGTTCTCCCATTGTTCTGTAAGGTTATTCCAACGTTGTGCTTCCTTATTGGCCAACCTTCCCAATGCATCATAGTCAAAACGATACTGAAGTTTGCGGCCAAGATACTTGCCACTGGCCTCGAATACCGTGATTTTGTTCACTTCATTTCCGTTCGTTTCAGCATTGTAACAGTAACCGTTACTGACAGATGATGTCGAAATGTTGAAAAACATCGCTGCGATTGTAGTGCTTGTGATAATTAGTTCCATATTATTTTGTTTTAAGTCATCTTGCGATTTACGTTATTTTATTTTGCGAACTTTAGTGTACCACTTCAATAGAACACTGCAAATGTAGTTCAATCTCACTTATTTGTCAAGCTTTTAAGCAAGAAAATGCATAATAAAGTGCAATATTTAACGGTTTAAAACAAATTAAATCGGGAAATAAGGTGATTTGAAACAGATATTAACAAACGTGTATGAGCGAAGTAGCACACCATAGGTAGGCGAACCGAAACATAAAAGTAGTGCGGCATAGCAGTGCACTTCTAACTTTACTTGGTAGCACATAGGGCAGAACATAACGCTGTTTCTCGACAAACCGCATCGCGGTTTCATCGTTTACAGGGCTGTGGCGGAGTGGTGTATGAGGCTCGCTATCGACAAACCGCATCGCGGTTTCGTTATTTACAGGGCAGGGTTGCCGAACAAAGTGAGGTAACCCTATCTGAGAAGTAAGCGAGAAAGCAACGTCAAAAGATGTGAAGCCCACCCCTTCCCTCCCAAAAGGAGGGAGAATGTACCAGCAAACAGATTGGACTCCCCTCCTTTGGAGGGGTTGGGGGAGGCTTAAACGCAACACCGATGGCGTTGCATTCCCTCACTCTCCGGCTTTGACAGCGTTGGCGCTACACGCCAACACTGCCCTATAAACAACGAAACCGCGATGCGGTTTTTCCCAATTAATCCTCGCCAAATGCTGTTGACAGCATGTAGGGACGCACGGTTCGTGCGTCCGCTCCACCAAAATATGAAGCCACCCCCAGCCCCTCCGAAAGGAGGAGGCCCAAATCACATGCAAACTCACTTGATGTTCGTTCGCTCTCCCCCTCCTTCGGAGGGGCCGGGGGAGGTCCTAATATAACCCTTTCTCAACGGTAATAACTGTCAAAATAATTCATAGTGGATTTGCATTTGGCTGTCAAAAGTGTTATCTTTGCATGGAGGGAAAGTCGATGATGGCTTTCCTTTTTTCGTGAACAGCCGTAATGGGCGGCTAAAATGGGTGAAGTTTCCAGCTCATATAAGCCATGTGGCGTGCTAAAATCAATCATATTGCACGCCGAAATAACCCATATTAGCGCATGAAATGGGTGAGATAAGCGCGTAAAATCCTTGAATTGAGTGGCTGATTTGGTGCTTACGGAAAAACAGAACAATGGCGGCCAATCGAGAATGTCAATGTTTTTGATTTTTTTAAATAGCTATTTCGGCCGTTAAAATGGTACTTTCGGTTATCTGATACCATCTTCCTCGTTGTTTCGGTCACAGTCTTTGCCGACGATCAGCAGGACGAATATGGCCAAAAGTGGGGTGGTGATGAAGCTGAGGAGTATCCATAAGGCTGCATTTCGATGGCGTTTATTGGCCATAACGGCAACAATGACATATAAACCAAACATTGCTCCTGCTAAAATGACATACAAACCAAGCCATGCGATAGGGCCTAATCTATGGAAAAGGCTTTCGTCTGAATGGTAAACTGCAGAAGTCGTGTCATTGTTTAGGTCCTTTTCTCCTGCTGTTAGCCTGTTCTGCCGGTTGTAATCCATAAGATCAAACCTTATGATGAAGATATTTGCAGCGTCTTTCTTGGCTATAGACTTGTAATAAGCATAGTGGTCGTCATATCGGAAGGCAGGGATTTCGACCGTTTTTGCCTCTCCGGGGGCAATATATACATCTTTATTGAAGTCTTCGGAACCGATGGTTTGCCCTTCCATATTGATATATGTGATTTGGAAAGCAACGTCTTCAATGGGCTCTTTCGTGTTGTTTTTCAGTGAAAGTCGGCCGGTGTCGTCATTCCATGCCTGTTCATAATCCAGCATTGTGACGGCGTTTGCACCGTCTTTGCTTAGTGCAAACGATGCAAGGGAAACCAAAATCCCAGCTAAAATCAAAAGCGTTCTCTTCATGACAGGCTTATTTTATGTTGTTTGTAGGGTCTCAACAGCTGGTTTTTCCGCCAATCCTTTGAGCCAATTGCCGCGGAAAAGCCGGTAAAGGAAGAGTGAACCGCGGAACGTAAGCTCTATGGCCATGGCTGTCCATACGCCTTTTAAGCCGTAATCACGGGCAAGCCATGCGGCAAGCGTAAGGCGAACGCACCACATGGAGATGAGGTTCATGATGGCAGGACGCAGGGTGTCGCCTGCACCGACGCAGATACTATAGACCACGATTGATGCTGCAAAGAACGGTTCTGCAAAGGCTTCGATGCGCAAGACGGTGGTTCCGAGCGTGCGAATGGCTTCGACAGGACTCAAAAGGCCAATCATTTCAGGGGCAAACACATACATCACAGCTCCCATAAAGGCCATGACAAGCATACCAAGTCCCACGGTCATGCGGGCAAAACTCGTGCAAAGGTCCTTCCGGGCAGCCCCGTAAGTCTGGCCAACCAGCGTGGTTGCAGCATCACCGATACCGTATCCGGGCATGTAACACAGGCTTTCTGCCGTGATGGCAAACGAGTTTGCCGCAATAGCAATGTTGCCTAAGGGAGCCACTATCAGTGTGCTGACGATCTGTGCACCGCTCATCAAGATGGATTGAACGGCAATGGGAAAGCTGATTTTAGCTGATTTGATCACGTAATCCCACACCCAATGGAAAGGTATTGTATCGAGTTTCAAAGCCAAAATCTTGTTTCTGCAAGTCGTCATCCACGTAACCGGGAGCGAAGTACAGATGTAAGCCATCGCCGTTCCGAGGGCTGCACCAATCACACCAAGTCCAAATAGATAGATGAAAACATAGTTGAAGCCCACGTCAAGCACGCATAATAGCACGCTCATTGCGCTGGCCAACTGCATGTTTCCGGTGCATTTCAACATGTCGCACGACAGATGAAACAGCATCAGGAACGGAATCGTCAATGAAAAAACAAAGAAATAGCTTGATGAATTGCCTGCTATTGCAGCGTCTCCTCCTAACCAAATGGGAAGAGAAGCATGGATAGCGACACCGATGGCAAGCAGAAACAGACTCAAAATGATTTCACAGATATAGGCATGACGGAAGACTTGGCGTGCTTTTACAAAGTCGTTGGCTCCGATAAAATGTGAAACTTGAACGGAAAAGCCGATGGCCGAGGCGCTCAGAACACTGCCTATTAGCCATGCCGTCGACTCTATCAGTCCGATACTTGCAGAGGCTTCGGCCCCCAAATGGCCCACCATGCCGGCATCGATGAAGAACATCATCACCGTGGTCAGCTGTGCCAGCATCGAAGGGATACTCAGATTGATGATCAAACTGAGCTTTTCTCTCCGCGACATGGGCAATCCGTTGCGTATGTTTGCCAATAAAGCTTCGCTTTTCTTGCTGCCTAACATATTGTTTTCTTGAATGTGCAAAAGTAATGTAAATCTGGCAAACTCACAAAAAAAACGGTCCCATATTGCTATGGAACCGTATCTCTCTCTCAAACCTTCCAAGGTTTCTATTCTTCTCTCTCTAAAATGTTATCCTTTTTGAAACAACCTTTCCCTCAAAAGAACTAATTTTATTTTTTATATCGAATAACCCTCTTCGTTTTTACAGTGTGAATTCTAACTTACCAATACCTTTCTCTGATGCTGCAAAGATAGGGACAATCCTGCTTGCTGCAAAGAATCGACATGCGAAATCATTTGTTTCCGGCTTGATTCTTGACTTATATCAATCGCTCGCACGGCTCGATAGGATTGTTGATGGGCTTCATTCAGTAAGGCTTATGGCCAAACAAATTACCTTTCATGGGTAAAACGCATCGCAATTTCTTTGTTTATAGGACAGGATAGGCGTGCGATTCCACGCTCATGAAAGCTCTACTGCGCCCGTCTCAATAGGTAAAAGCTGATTGAAAACACTTGGTGGCGCGATAAAAGGTATAAGAAAAAGAGGGCACTACATAAAATGGATTTATGTTGCGCCCTCTTTTTGAGGTTGAAGATGGGGCTGTCAGGCTTCCGTTTCTTCAGGTTTTGCTTCCGAAGCGAAGTTCTTCAAGTCGGCTGCATCAAACGAATTGATGTATGCGGCCTTGCCGATGACGCTTTCTTCTGCCATGCGCACGTAGACGTTTGCACTCTTTTCGAAGAGCTCGGGTGCCTTTTCTGCATCGGCAATGATGAGTAGCGACATGATGATTTCGGCCGTCATGTCGTAGAGGCGACGTGCGAGGAAGTCTTGTTCTTCTTGGTTTTCGTCGGCATTCACCTTGTTCAGTGCCTCTTCGTAGTGGGCCACGAGCTTTGCAACGCGCACTTGCAGCGGTTGCATGGCCGTGGTCGGCTGTTCGAGCATCTCTTTCATGATGGCCAGATAGGTGCCGTTGGTGATGTAACGCACGGCGGCAACGACCTGAAGTTGGGTGGTTCCCTCGTAAATGGAGAAGATTCGGGCGTCGCGGAAGAGCCGCTGGCTCTTGTATTCCATGATGAATCCCGAGCCACCATGAATGGAAATGGCATCGTAAGCATTCTGGTTTGCATACTCAGAGTTCATACCTTTGGCGATAGGAGTAAAGGCATCGGCCAGCTTACTATACTGTTTCATCTCCTTACGCTCCTCAGGTGTGAGCTTACGGTCGCGTGAAATATCTTCGAGTGCCTTGTAGATATCGACGTAACGGGCTGTCATGTAGAGCAGCGAACGGCCTGCATCGAGTTTCGCTTTCATGCGGGAAAGCATGTCGTAAACGGCAGGGAAGGTAATGATCTTCTTGCCGAACTGGGCGCGTTCCTTGGCATAAGCAAGGCCTTCGTTGTAGGCTTCCTGCTCAACGCCCACACTTTGGGCTGCAATTCCCAAGCGGGCACCGTTCATCAAGGCCATGACATACTTGATAAGTCCCAACTTTCGGTCGCCGCAAAGCTCGCATCTGGCATTCTTGTAGACCAGTTCGCAGGTGGGACTGCCGTGGATACCGAGCTTATTCTCGATGTGTCGCACGGTAACACCGCCGTCTTTCTTGTCGTAGATGAACATGGAAAGGCCGCGTCCGTCGCGTGTTCCTTCCTCGGAACGGGCCAAAACGAGATGAATATCTGAGTCGCCATTGGTGATAAAACGCTTCACTCCGTTGAGTCGCCACGTGCCATCGGCATCTTGAGTGGCCTTCAACATGACGCGTTGCAGGTCGGATCCCGCATCAGGTTCGGTCAAATCCATTGACATCGTCTCGCCTGCTGCGATGCGGGGAATATACTTTTGGCGTTGTTCTTCGGTGCCGAATTCATACAAAGTGTCGATACACGACTGTAAAGACCAAATGTTTTGGAAGCCGGCATCAGCTGAAGCGATAAGCTCGGAGGCCATGGAAAAGACGGTATTCGGGAGGTTCAAGCCACCATAACGACGTGGCATAGAGATGCCCCAAAGCCCGGCTTGGCGCGTAGCCTCAATGTTTTCGACGGTCTTGCTCGCATAAATCATGCGCCCATTCTCCAAATGCGGGCCCTCTTGGTCTACGCTTTCGGCATTCGGTTCAATGATGTTTGCTGCGATATCGCCTGTGATATCGAGCATTCGTTTGTAGTTTTCGATGGCGTCCTCGTAGTTAACGGGCGCGTCGTCAAAAGCATCTTTGTCTGCAAAGTCGCGCTCTTTCAGCTCAACAATGCGTTTCATCAGAGGATGGTTCAAGTGGAACTCAATCTCAGGATGGTCGGTGTAATAGTTTGACATAAGCTAAAGCCCCACCCCCAACCCCTCCCCGAAGAGGGAGGGGAGTAATATGTTCTCTCCTTAAATCGCCGAGAGGGGCTGGTGGTGGATTGTTTTATTCGTTATACAATATGTTTTTTATCTCTGTTATCACGCTTTGTGAATTCTCTATTATTTGTGTATTAGTGAACCGAATCACTGTAAATCCCATTCTATTTAGACTCTCCGTGCGCAGCTTGTCATCTTCTTTTTGTAGCCGTTCTTGATGATATTCTCCATCAACTTCAATCACTAAGTGATGGTACAAGCATGCGAAATCAACGATAAAGTCACCTATAATATGCTGACGTCTGAACTTAAAGGGCTTTGGAAGTAGCCTCAGTTCTTCCCAAAGTATGGTCTCGGCAAGTGTCATTTTTAGCCGATTTTCTTTGGCAAATGCCTTTAGTAGTGCATAACGGTCGGGCGAAGCGCTCATATATTCGAATGATGTTTCCACTTTATTCATCATATATCAGTCGTTTATCCTTGTCTTATCCTTTCCTACACTACAGCATATTACTCCCCTCCCTCTTCGGGGAGGGGGCGGGGGAGAGGCTTTACTTTGAATTCTGTTTATAGTATTTAATCAGTTTCGGCACCACTTCTTCAACGGTTCCATTGATGACATAGTCGGCAATCTTGTTGATTGGGGCATCAGGATCGCTGTTGATGGAGATGATAATGCCGCTGTCTTGCATGCCGGCAATATGTTGAATCTGGCCCGAAATGCCGCAGGCAATGTAGACTTTCGGGTGAACGGTGACACCGGTCTGACCGATTTGACGGTCGTGATCAGCCCAGCCCGCGTCGACGGCAGCGCGACTTGCGCCAACTTCTCCATGGAGTTCCTTTGCCAATTGGAACAAAAGTTCAAAGCCTTCCTTGCTTCCTACGCCGTAACCTCCAGCCACAACGATGGGTGAACCCTTGAGATTATGCTTCGCAGCCTCAACATGTCGGTCGATGACTTTCACCACATAGTCGGCTTCGGGCACATATTTTGCCACGTCAGGATAGACAACTTCGCCCTTAGCTTGGCCCTCATAGAGTGCTTTCTGCATCACTCCTGACCGCACAGTTGCCATTTGTGGGCGATGATCGGGATTGACAATGGTTGCCACAATGTTGCCTCCAAAGGCCGGACGGATTTGATATAGCAAGTTATCATAGTGCTTTCCGGTCTTCTTTTCGTCGTAGTCTCCAATCTCAAGTTGCGTACAATCCGCCGTAAGACCAGAGGTTAAGGACGAGCTAACCCGTGGTCCAAGGTCGCGACCTATGACAGTTGCGCCCAGCAAACAAATCTGTGGCCGCTCTTCTTTGAATAGGTTTACGAGGATATCCGTGTGAGGTGCTGAGGTATAAGGCCTGAGACCGTTTCCCTCGAACACGAAGAGTTTGTCCACACCGTAAGGCAAAATCTGCGTTTCCACCTTACCTTTGATGCCGCTTCCGGCTACGATTGCATGCAGGTCTACGCCAAGTTTATCGGCAAGTTTGCGACCCTTCGTCAGCAATTCCTGTGAAACTTCGAGGACATTTGGCCCTTCTGTTTCGCAATATACAAATACGTTGTTCATAATATGAATGAGGAGTGAGGAATGAGGCGTGTGGAATTGATGCGTAACATGAACAAGGAAGAATGACAAATGAGCATTTCTTTATCCTTCAAAAGCATCTGTATGGCAATCCATTCCAAGGCTTTTCTTCCGCTCCTTTTCTGTTTTTAGCCAATAATCTTTTCGTCTAACAATTCTTTTACCAAGCTTTCCACGTCGCTGTCGCTGCCGGTGAGCGTCTTACTCTCCTTGGCTTGGAACACGATGTTCTGCACGGTTTTCACCTTGGTTGGCGAACCCGAGAGTCCACACTGGGCCTCGTCGGCTCCGCAATCGGCTATACTCCATTGCCCAAGTGTAAGGTATGGGCGCGCATAGAGCGAACTCCAAGGCTCATCGCCCTTGCGTTCCATCGGACATGTGGCATATTTGTACTTCATAACACGCTTTACGTTGCACGGACGAGCAGGAGCAGCACTGCCATTGACAGTAATCAAAACGGGCAAAGGAGCCACGACGGTCTCCACACCACCATCGATGTGGCGACGAATAGTGGCCTTTCCGTCTTCTATTTTCAGCACTTCTTCGGCATAGGTCACTTGGTTGAGGCCCAACTTCTGGGCAACCTGTGGACCCACTTGCGCTGTATCGCCGTCGATAGCTTGCCTGCCTCCGATGACAATATCGACGTTGCCGATCTTCTCAATGCCCTTGGCAAGGAAGTAAGATGTGGCCAACGTGTCGGCACCGGCACTCTTTCTGTCGGTCAAAAGCCAGCCTTCATCGGCCCCGCGGTAGAGTCCTTGGCGGATAATCTCGCCCGCACGGGGAGGCCCCATGGTCAAGATACCGACGGTGGAGCCGGGATGTTGGTCTTTGATACGCAGTGCTTGTTCGAGCGCATTGAGGTCTTCGGGATTGAAGATTGCAGGAAGTGCCGCGCGATTGACGGTGCCTTCGGCCGTCATGGCGTCCTTTCCTACGTTTCGTGTGTCAGGTACTTGCTTGGCAAGTACAACGATTTTCAATTTCATTGTTATTTATAGTGTTTATGTATAGTTCTGACATTAGGTCTGCACAAAAGTACATTATTTTTATTTCTTAGCCAAACAAAATGCACAAAAACCTACTTCTTGTGCACAAAGCTCTTCTTTTGTGCAATGAAAGTATTGCTCATGTTCTGCAAGAAGGTCTACGATGTGGGTATACCTTATTATATATGTCAGGACTGCGCTATAAAATTTTCGGTCTATCACAGTCTTCCTGTATCTCATACCGGCATACAAAGGGTTATTCCTTACTTTCTGTTGGTTCCTGTTCGCATTCCTTTAGTTCCACAGAAGCCTGTGCCGCCGGCTTCTTTTCCATTTGCTTTCTGCAACTATATATCTTCAATGCGTTGATACACTCCACGACTCCATAGAGCAACATGCACCAACCAATGACGAACAGCGGTGCCGAAGCGATCGATTTCGGGTAGATGACGGCCACAAGTCCCGTGAGCAAGATCACAGAAGGCATCACCCAATAAAAGAAACCAACATCGGCCAGTTTGCTGATTTCGGCCAGATTGATGAACTGTCCGATGGCTCCGATGATGAGCAATGCGGCAATGATGTAGATAAGACCGGTGATAAAGGTGCCCGGCGTGAGTGCCAAAATGGCCCCAAGGATAAGACTTCCAAGGCCGACGATGGGTAAAGCGGGGCGCTGACCGCCCGAAATCAGCTGCCCGTTGCTGTCATATACCTCCGGCTCGCCGGCCGTTTTGCGGGCCGTATAATAGGAAGCAAGAGAGATAACACCCGACAGAAAGAACAGTACGCCAATGACAATAGTGAGCCATTCGACGGTTTGTTCGCGGTATTCTATCAAGAGTGCGCCGATGACGATTGCACTGATGGCACGGAAAAGAGAACTTCTTAAAACTTTCATAGGCTGTGTTTATATGTTGGCAAAGGTAGTAAAAAACTTCAAACTCACCGCGATGTCTCTGCCCTTTTTTGTAAATTTGCAGCCAAAAGCCAACGAATATGACCACATTATATTTGGTGCGCCACGGCGAAACCGTGGACAACGCCGCCCAAATCTTGCAAGGACAGCAGCAAGGCGAGCTCAACGAAACGGGCATCAAGCAGGCCGAAGCCACGCGCGACAAGTTGAAAGGCGAGCAAATCGACGCCTTTGTGTCGAGCGATTTGAAGCGTTCGGTCGACACTTGCCGCATCATTGCAGCCCCACATCATAAAGACGTGGAGACGACACCGCTCTTGCGCGAGCGCGATTGGGGCGACTTCACGGGCCGATTTATTCCCGATTTGCACGATGTTGCATGGCCCGACAACGTCGAAAGCCTTGAACAAATGAAGCGTCGGGCCCAGAATTTCCTCACTTACGTCAAGACTTCGTTCCCCGACCAAACGGTTTTGGCCGTCGGTCATGGCATCATCAACAAGGCCATTCAAAGCGTTTATTTCAAAAAACCGATGAACGAGATTCCGAAAATGGATAATGCAGAGGTGCGGGTTTACGTGCTGTAGCCCATGACGAGAAAAGGATTACCGCCAGACGTTTGCCTTTTCGGTAATCCTTTTCGTGAGAATATATATGTTGTCTGACCTATTGTTTAGGCTGATTTGGCTTTCCTTATCTTCTTCCGCCAAAGACTCCTTGCCCACTCTGAGTGGTTCCGCCGCCTCCGAATGAGCGGGTTGGTGCACTGTTTTCGCCGAATGAGCGACTCGGAGCGCTTCCGCCGAAAGTGTTTGAGGGCACATTGTTGTTGAAAGAACGGCTTGGCACGTCGCCACCGAAGCTCCGTCCCGTACTTGGACGGTCGAAAGTGCGACTCGGTTGCCTGTCGTTACTGCCGCGATCTGCGCCAAACACGCGGTCTGGAACGGCCGGAACGGTAGACCGGGTGCTGCTCGGTCGGTTGTTGAATGCGCCATTGCTGCGGCTTTCGGTAGCGGCACTGCCTCCGAATATGCGGCTCTGAGCGTTGTTGTCAAACGAATTTCCGCTGCGAGAATAGCTGTCGCTGCCACCGAAAACACGGTTGTTGCGCGGCTCGTTTCCATAGATGCGACTGTTTCTGTTGCCTCCGAAGACGCGGTTTTCAATGCGGTTATAGTCGGATTCCCTACTGCTGAAGCCCCGCCCATAGCTGCCGTTGTTGAAATGGTCACGCATGCCGACGAACCTGCGGCTGTCTTCAAAGCCGTAATTTCGGCCGTAATACCAACTCCGTCCGCCGTTTATTCGCCAGCTATGTCCGCCACGATAGACGGCATAAAAGTCGGGACAACCGAAATAGAAATAGTCTCTATGGGGATAACGGGCGTAGATTCGGAAGCGCCAATAGCCGTCGTTCCAATAAAGCGGACGGTAGAAATAGTTGGCTGCACAGTAGTTTCGGTATTGCCAGTCAAGCAGAATATAACTCAAATCGAGGTTGCGACGGGTCCAATATGTGCCATAAAGGTCGCCATAGTCATTGATACTCATCAGATAGTCGAGGTTGATTTCGTAGGCAGCCTCATACTGTTCGTCGGTGAGGTTCAGTTCATACGCCATCTTATCCGTGAGGAAAAGGGCCTGTCGGCGGGCTTGTTCATAACTCATTGCATTTGCAGTGACTGTCAATGTGAACAGCGTAACGAGGGTTAATATCAGCTTTTTCATCGTCGTATGTTTTATATTGCTATCTTGTTTGTGGGGTCTGAGGCACTCTACGCCTCGCCTTCACGTTACAAAGGTAGGACTATTCATCGCCTGCAAGAAAGGATTTTCCCTAAAGGGGCATGGGAATTTCCCTAATATTCGGCAGGGCTTTGTCCGCGAAAGCCGTGGACGGAGCGGCAGAAAGCAGGGCTTGACGCAGGATGATACACTACATCGTCATGCAAAAACGGCCTTATTCGCTGGCAATATGCCTGCGATTTCTTCTCTCCTTCCTTGTGAGAAGCCGGGGAAAGGCTCTTATTAATTGTCAATTTAATTCATATTCGATTTGCATTCGCCTGCAATTTTTTGTATATTTGCATAGGGGAAAGTCTCAAGAGGCTTTCTCCTTTTTTGTTGTGTGGGGTAGAAAAAGGGTCAGTATGGCTGGAATAGGCTTTCAATACGCCTGATATAATGCTTCAATATGCGTTATTTTGCAGTGTAAAGTGGCTGACATTGCGTGGCAAGATGAGTGATTTTGGCTTGTGGAGGGGCTGATGTTGAGAGCCGACTTGACCGGAGTAAGGTTTTTAACACACCCATTCTGTAAAATTTTCTGATTATTTTTACTTTCTTTTCAAGGGTGGTTTACGTAGCAACAACATTGCGGCAGCATGATGATTTCTGGCAAATTTCAATCTTGTTTTCTTGCTTTTCCGCTGAAAGATACTTATCTTTGAGCCATGAAATGCATAACCGGTGTCTTAAGATGAGGAAACTATTGCTGGTCATATTGTTCTTCTTGGTGGCTTGTGTTGCTACTTCGGCCTTCTTCTTCGGCCACGAACGCACGCCGATGGAGCGTTTCAAAGAGGGAATGAACTTTGCCCGATTTGTCACTTACACGGATTCAGACTTCGATTATCAGTTTGAATATCCCTCATTTCTGCGGCAGGAGCAAGTCGATGGCTATGGTTGTGGGCACGTAAGGTTCGGCTATCACGATGGTGTGAACATCGTTATGGAGTGCAAGGTGGTGCCCGAAAGTGTCTATACGTTCCGTCGTGGCGACCTCATACGGCGTGGATTGCTTGACGATATGCCCGATTATGCCTATGCTTCCCACTATATCCGGCGCGATAAACGCTGGTACGTGCTCACGTTGTATTACCCTTCTGACTATCAAAAAGCTGTGGCCCGGATACTCTATAAGGTGGAGAAATGGAGGGCGGACATGCCTTTTAAGCTCTTTCCGAAGCGCTCACATCACGAGAGAAAGGCGGGGTGAGGGGGTGTTTTCTGCGAGATAATGTGACAACCGAAATGTAAAAAAAGCATAATTTATTTTGAAATACGTCCCTTTTGCGGTATATTTGCATCATTAAAATAGCCGACAAGGCGGTCGAAACGTGTGCCTAAATCCGTGTAGACAGCTGCGTCGGACCATTCTTCGCACTTATAACGGCGGTTATAAGGCGTAGATAATCTCGGGGTTGACTGGATTTGACGGCGAGATGAAATGGTACGTAAGCACGTGGAGCCTTGGTTTCTTGCTCCTAAATCAGAGGAATCAGAAAATTAATTGGCGAAAATAATTACGCTCTCGCTGCCTGATCGAAGCATAGTAGATCATTGGCTTTATCGCGTTACAAGGTGATGCGACGAGACACTGCTCCAAGGATGTGGTTCCGAATCTAAGGGTCAAGCGGTGCAGGTAAATCGGAAATAGCGTCAGAATGCCTCGCTTCGGGCGTGAAACTTTAGAGGATAAGGTCATGGTTGGTAGTCCGGGTCTTGCCATGGCACGAAAATGAAGTCCGGAATAAACGTGTAGAAAGCGTATGGTTTCCTTGTGCGGACGTGGGTTCGACTCCCACCAGCTCCACTTAACGTACTCTGAACAAGAGTTTTTAGGAAATTGATTAAATCAGATAATCGCTGTAATTCTTTGAGATTACAGCGATTATCTATTATATACCCCTATTTGGGAGTACATACAGGTATCACCGAGTCGCTTAAAATACTCCAAACTGGCTACAATATGGCTACAGGAAAAATCATACTTCTAAAATTGTAGCCAGTGATACCATACAGCGTAAATATAGATACCGCATACTTCATTGTTATTCAAAGAATCATGTCGAACTTTGCAGCTGTAAAAACGATGCGTAACTCACCCGTAAGCGGGACAGAAACACAATTTACTTCTAAAAAGAAGTTTATAGATGCGTTCTTGAATATAAAAAAGTAGGCTGGATTTGCCAGCCTACTAAATGTTCAGTGCTAAAAATCAAGAGGTTTTTAGCCTGTCAAATGTCCATACATCCCTATTTACGATACTTGCAGCATCCAGGTAGTTTGTTATAAGTGGCTTGTGGGGCTTTTATATTGCCACTATCGTGACCTGAAGCGGCTACCGCTTTCTGCACTTTTTTAGTGTCTGTCTTGGTGTTATCATACACAAGCGTGAGCTTTTGTGCTTTTAAATTCCATGTAGCCGACAACACACCGGGAACAGCTTTTGCGGCTTTCTCTATGCGTGGCTTACACATTTCGTTACATTTCCCGTTTACTGGAATTTCTGTTTTCACTGTTTTGGCCTGCATGGTTGCGCTCATGGCTGCAACAGCAAGCATTGTTAAAATCACTTTTTTCATTTTCTTGTTATATTAAATAAATTTATTGATCCATCATACTTTCTTTGCCAGCCAGCTGTGCACTGGCATCAACAGCAAAGGTTCCATTCGTCACAATCTCTTCGCCTTCAGCCAAACCATCCGTGATGACATAGCCATTGGATAGCGAAGGCCCTAACGTTACACGCCGTAATCTGAAAGTAGGTTGCGTTTCTCCCGTGTCTTTTACATAGACGACACTTCGTTTCCCTGTCCACATCACGGCACTCTTCGGCACGACAATCTCACCATGATATTGCTTCATATTAGCCACAATGTTGCCCGTCAAAGTCATTTCGGGTTTAAACCATCCACTTGCATTATTCATTTCGACGCGCACACCGGCCGTTCTACTGGAAGAATCAATCACGGGATCGACGAAACTTACGCTGCCCGTGAACACTTTTCCAGGCATCGCTTCGGCTGTAAAGTGAATCTTTTCACCAACATGAATAAATGGTAAGTCGCTCTCATACGCTTGGAATATGGCCCAAACCTTGCCGAGATTTGCAATCTTCAGCAACGCTTGTCCTTGTTTAACATAATCGCCTGGATTGATATTTTTTTCAATCACAGTGCCCGAAGTATTGGCCTTCAGCGTGGTGTAGGGGGATGCTTTGCGTGTGTGCATCAGTTGATTGATCTGTGCTTGTGTGATATTCAGCAGTCTAAGCTTCTCAATAGCTGCGTCAATCAGCGGTTTCTTTTGGGGCGATGCAGGGAAGTTTACAGCAGCAATCAGTTCTTGTTCAATGGCGTATAGCGTCGGAGAATAGATTACAGCCAATGTTTGTCCACGACTAACACGGTCGCCCGGCGCATTGATCAATAGTTTCTCGATGCGTCCTTCCACGTAAGATGACTGCGTTTGTTCTAAGCGCTGATCGGGCAATATCTTCCCGAATAGGCGCACTTCTTTGTTTGTTGCTCCGCTGCCAACAACCTCTGTCTCGATATTTGCCAATGCAACGGCCTCATCACTCATCACAACAGCATTGGAATCGGTTGTTGTTGTGCTTTGCTTTTCATCGTTGACAGGGATAAGATCCATTCCACAAATGGGACATTTTCCTGGGTGATCCTGTCTCACTTGTGGGTCCATGGAGCAGGTGTACATCGTTTTTCCTTCCGAATGTTGGTGTACATCTGTTGCGTGAGCAGTGCGGAAGAGGAGCCACCCTAATAGGAGTCCTATCATCAGCGCAACGGCAAACGATAGCAGGATATGTTTTTTAATGAAATCTTTCATCATTTTTTGTTTCTTTTGGTTATACATTCTTTTACTTCACATCGCGTGCAAGGAGCTGAATAGCCTCTGCCGTGATGGTGTTATATTGCGCATTGGCTTCGGCTTTTAAGAGGTCGTAGTCGATGCTTTCGCGTGTTGTTTGAAGAATATCGGTGAGCGATGTCGCCCCCGTAGCATATTCTTTTTGCATCAGTTCGAGCGTTCTGTTGAGCAAACTCACCTCACTCTCATAAAGTTTCAATTTGCGTTTTATATCGTCAGCACGCTGTTCAATGCTGAGATATGTGCTTTGAAGTGCATCCAACTGACTTTGATAATTGTAGGCTGCGCTACGTTCCATGAGTTGTGCACTATGGATAGCCGACGTAATCTTTTTGCGATAAATGGGGATTGTGAGGCTCACCATGGGCATCACCATGTCTTTTCCATTCATGTTGGGCATCATAGGCATGTCAACTTTCCCATTAAGCATATATTGAAGTCCCACACCTATCATGGGCATACCTTTTGCTCTGGTCTGCTCTTCCTGTGATTTAAACGCCTTTTGGATAGCCGAATACTGTGCGAGTTTGGGATTGTTTCGTTCAATCTCTGTCCAATTAAAGGTGGGCATCTGTCGTAATGGGATGGAATCGGGTAGGGACAAAGCTGCATTTGGCTGCCGATGCAGCGTGATGTTGAACTGCTGCTTTTGTAAAGTCAACTGGGTTTCAAGACTTTCCGTCTGTTCTTTCAATCGCTCCTCTTCTGCATCGAGGCGCAATTGGTCGCTCATTTTTGTGTCACGCCCTGCAGTATAGTTCTTATAAAGATAGATAGCCACCTTTTTAATATCGTTTAAAAGCGCACGTTTCTGTTTTACAGCTTTCACCTTTTCTTGCGTTGCGAGTATGGAATACCATTGTTTCTCAACGTTGAAAGCTGTTGATAAGCTTTTTTCGCGAAACTTCTGGTAGGCCTCTTGCGCTTTATATTCCATTTGTTCGCGACCTGCTTTCAGTGTACCAAACCATGGAAACATCTGCATAATGGTTATGGTTGCAAGCTGTTTTCCATTGACATGGTGCATCGCTTGTGGGAAAAGGCCGACACTTAGCTGTGGATCGCTCAAGACACCCGCACCTTGCGCATTGGCCATTTGCGCCTGATAGGCCTGATATTCACTCTTCAGACCGGGATTGTTGCGTATTGCTTCGGCAATATACACGGCCAAACTATCTTCTTTATTGTCTATTCCTGTCGCATAAGCACTGCCATAGCAGGTGAATAGTCCTATGCATAGGAAATATAAAATCTTATTCTTCATTGTCATTTTCGTTTTCAATTTTTCTTCTTTTGTTCACGTTTCAAGGCCGATTCACGCCACCAGCATTGGAAAACCGGCACAACAAACATCGTCATGGTCTGTATTAACATACCGCCAAAGGTAGGAATGCTCATCGGAACCATGATGTCTGAGCCCTTTCCTGTGGATGAAAGCACGGGCAATAGCGCGATGAGTGTTGTCGCAGTGGTCATTGCTGCTGGGCGAACGCGCTTCATTCCGGCTTCAACAACAGCCTCTCGAATCTCTAAAGGACTATGAGGTTGTCGTTTTAAGAACACCTGATGGATGTAGGTTCCCATCAAAACACCATCGTCTGTAGCGACGCCAAAGAGTGCGATAAAGCCTACCCAAACGGCAACACTGAGGTTGATTTGCCCCATACCAAAGAGGGTTCGCATATTCACTCCCGCGATATTGAAGTTTAAAAACCAGTCTTGTCCGTAGAGCCAAATCAGGATAAAGCCGCCCGCAAAGGCTACAAAAACACCCGAGAAGTGTATCATTGAGGCCGTGACGCTCTTAAATTGGAAGAAAAGGACCAAGAAAATCAGAATCAACGCAATAGGAATGACTACCTGAAGGCGTTCTGCAGCATGAATTTGTTGCTCGTAAGTGCCCGTAAATTTATACGTGACGCCCTTAGAAAGTTTAATCTTTCCATGAGCTACAAGCTCGTCAATGTGCTTTTGCGCCGCATGAACAACATCCACTTCTGCCTTATTTCCCACCTTATCAAACGTGACATAACCCACTAAAAACGTGTTTTCACTCTGAATCATCGTCGCGCCTTTGACAAAATGAAAGGTTGCCAGTTCGCCTAAAGGAATTTGTGTTCCGTCGGCTGTTGGAACGAGTATTCCGTTTAACACCTCAGGGTCATCTCGCAATTCACGTGCATAACGCACACGGATAGGAAAACGTTCGCGCCCCTCAACAGTGCTTCCTTCAGCCATTCCACCGATAGCTGTCTCGATAACACTTTGCACAGTCCCCACTTGAATGCCATAACGTCCGAGTTTTTCTCTGTCGAGATGAATCTCTATATAAGGTGCTCCTTCTGCACGATCATAATACACAGAGGATGAGTTGATGTCGGGTATCGCTTTCAAAGCCTTCTCCATTTGCAAGCCTGCCTGCTCAATCGAAGCCAAATCAGGACCATATATCTTTAATCCCATAGGGGCTTTCATCCCCGTTGACAGCATCACTTGCCGGGTTGCAATGGGTTGTAGTTTCGGGCTTCCTGTCAATCCCGGGAGATTAGCGGCCTTAACAATCTCTTTCCAAATGTCATCTTCGTTTTTAATCTCGTCTCTCCACAGACGTATATAGTCGCCATTCTTGTCGCGAATGCGTTTGCCATCATCGTCCAATTGGTATTCGGGTTTGTAGTTGATGGTTATCTCATACATTTGAATGGGTGCCGGGTCAAGAGCACTTTCCACACGTCCCCATTTGCCAACAACCGATTCTACTTCGGGAATGGCCTTTATACGCTGGTCCAAAATCTTGCAATTCTGTATGTTTTCTTCAACACCACTGTGGGGCATACTTGTGGGCATGAGCATGAAAGTGCCTTCGTCTAAGGTGGGCATGAACTCACTTCCCGTCTTTGTCCAAATCATTCCGCCGGCAATCAGGGTCAATATGGGGATAGACATAAACTTCCATCGGTGGTTTAAACACCAGCGAAGGATTTGCTCATACTTGAGCACCAGAAGCCAAAGGATAGATAGGATAGCCCCCACAATAACGATAACGAATAGTAAATTGAGCAACGTTCCATTCTGAGGGCCTAAAGGAAGCCACACACTTGAAAGCTCATAGGTAGCTAAAAGCACCACAATGGCAATAATCAGCATGTTGGTGCTGACCGTCCAATGCATGATTTTGAAGGTGCGTGGCACACGTTTTTTGAAGACTTTCAATGCCCATCGTTTTGGAATCCTTAGTGAGAAAATCCAGTAAGCTAACGTCGGGAGAATTAAAATGCCTAAAAGCAGAGCTGATAATAGGGCGAAAGTCTTTGTGAAAGCTAACGGATGAAACATCTTTCCCTCTTGTGCCTGCATGGCAAATACAGGTAGAAAGCTGATAATCGTAGTGCCCATGCCCGTCATAACTGCCCCTGAAACCTCATGAACAGCATTCAAAATCAATGCTTCTAATTGCTTACCGCGAGCATGGGGAGCGGTGCTCAGATGACGAACCACATTTTCCATGAACACAACTCCTACGTCAACCATCACACCAATGGCTATAGCGATACCACTAAGTGCCACGATATTGGCCTCAATCCCTAAGAGTTTCATGACGATAAACGTGGTTAATACAGCCAAAGGCAGCATGGTTGCAATCACGAAAGAGGCGCGCAGGTTGAGCACCAGGATAAGAACAACAATGATACAGATGAGGATTTCGTGCATCAGTGAGCTTTCGAGTGTGCCAATCGTCTCTTTAATCAATCTGGTACGGTCGTAAAAAGGCACGACGGTAACGCGTGATGTAGAACCATCTTTCAACGTTTTTTCAGGCATGCCTCCTTGCATTTCGGCAATCTTTGCTTTCACATTGTTGATGACTTCCATGGGATTACTGCCGTTACGTGCCACGACAACGCCGCCCACAGCCTCTTGTCCTTCCTTGTCAAGTCCGCCACGTCTGTCGCCGGGTCCAAACGAAACTTTAGCCACATCCTTAACTCTTACGGCCACACCATGGCGATCTGTGATGGCAGCCTCTTCCAAATCTTTCAGCTTTTTGACGTAGCCGAGGCCGCGAATCAAATATTCTGCGCGGTTCACTTCCATCGTTCCGGCGCCTACATCGATATTCGAATTCTTCACAGCCAACATGACTTGTACGAGATTCAGGCCGTAAGCGCGCATGGCTTCGGGATTGAGGTCAACCTGATATTCTTTCACATAGCCACCTACCGAGGCCACTTCGCTGACCCCTTCGGCCGAACTTAATTGGTATCTTACATAGTAGTCTTGAATGGTTCTCAATTCCTGAGGATCCCAACCGCCGGCAGGTTTTCCCGTTTTGGGGTTTCGTCCTTCGAGCGTATACCAATAAATTTGGCCTAATGCCGTGGCATCTGGCCCGAGTGTTGGTTTCACTCCTTCGGGCAATAAACCGGCAGGAAGCGAGTTGAGTTTTTCCAAAATGCGTGACCGGCTCCAATAAAAGTCGACATCATCATTAAAGATAATATAGATAAACGACATACCGAACATCGACGATGACCGAATGGTCTTGACGCCGGGAATTCCTAACAATGCCGTTGTTAGGGGGTATGTGACTTGCTCTTGAATGTCTTTAGGCGATCGTCCCATCCAATCTGTTGCGATAATCTGTTGGTTATCACCAATGTCGGGGATAGCATCTACGGCCACAGGATTGCGTGGTATGAGACCGCTATGCCAGTTAAAGGGGACGGTAGACAGTCCACCTACAATAATCAATATCAACACAAGTGCCGTGATTAAACGGTTGTGAAGAAAGTATCCAATAATTTTGTGCATTGAATGTACTTGTTATTTAACGACCTCACCCGTGCTAAAGACTCATCAAAAGAAAAGCATCGCCCAATCGTATCTGTACGATCTGTCTCTTTTCTTGCGAAAATCAAACTTTCGGTTCGGTCAAATTATACCATAAATAAATGTTGAAACGAAATCCGTTTCATCGTAGGAGGAGCCCGAAGTCCGCTATACGGAAGGTAAAGGCAGCCCAAGTAGGAGTTAACATACGCATAAGCGTTGCCGTTGCTGCCCTCCTCTGCAGGTATAAAATTAAATAAAAAGTAATCAAAGTTGATGGTTACACCATGAAACCAATCGTTAGCCAGGAGCAAAGGATGCACCTGTGGCGTGCTGCTTTGCATGAATTGCTGGTGCAGCTGGTAATGATGCGCGACATGCTTACACATCGGACAGCCTGTATTCTCATTGCAAGAATCAGCCATTTTCTGTCCGGCTTCGGTCTTAAAATGAATGCCATTCACGGTCATGCCTACCAATTCACTATCGCAATAGTGAATATTCAAGTTTACTCCCGACACACTCATCAGGAAAAACAGCAGCATTATGATGGATAGCATGCGCTTCATTAGCCTGCAAAATTAGACATTTTGCGCGGTAAAAGCAGTATCATATTCTTTTTTTTGTTTCTTTTAACGGAAGCGAATAGAGTGCGGTACTCCTATACTTTTCTTAACGTTTAGCCGTCAGAGTGCCGTACTCCTATACTTTCCTTAACGTTTAGCCGTCAGAGTGCGGCACTCTTATACTTTTCTTAATGTTTAACTGCCAGAGTGCGGCACTCCTATACTTTTCTTAACGTTTTACGGTTAGAGTGCCGCACTCTTATGCTTTTCTTACCGTTTAATTGTCAGCGTGCCGCACTCCTATGCATCTTTTGCCTTTTTAACCCCTATCGGGGCTCCCGCTGATATGTATTTTACCCCCTTGGCTTCCGACGGAGGTCCCGCTACGTATTTTTTGTTTCTCGAAGTCTCGGCGGAGGCACCGAGGCTCTTTTTGAATTTTCCCCCATTGGGATTTATTCCAAATTCGCGTAATAGATCTCCTTATATTTGTAGATTTTTTACAGGTAAAGATCTCTTTATCCCCTATATTTTTCTCCTTCTTCTATTTTTCATAGAGCTCAGATTCCTTTTTATGATTGACATCGGAAAGCTGTTGCAAGGCCTGCGGCTCACAGCTTCACAATCGCCTGAAGCTGAATGTCGGTCCGAGAGGAATGATTGATTTGCTGATTGCCACTTCCGATGACGCTGCGGTCGAAATAATCGGTCGTGCCGACCTTGCCAATGAGGGTGAAGTGGCTGCCAAGATCAGCCCTCATGTTGCAACTGTATCTGATACCATGACCGAAGAAGCAAGGGAAACTGAAGTCATACAGGGTTCCGCGCTCGTAGACATAGACGCGGCTGTCGTAGCCCTGCGTGTGGAAATAGTCAAAAGAGGCCGAGGCCGTGAGCCATTTGTAATGTCTGAGCAGGCTCTGCGCGACGAGATAGCCGACACTACTCACCTGCTGATGCGCATAGGAAAGGTCGGCTTGCGTGCGCAACTGCCACGCTCCTAAGTGATAAGCGGCCTTGATGCGCCCGCGTTGCTCGTTGCGTTCCATCAAAGCCGACTTGTCCTTATTGTCGCGTTGCCTGCGCCGAAGTCGATATTGAGCCGTCAGTAGGAAATCCTTGTGCTGATAGTCGAGTTGCAAGAAGCCGTCCCACGCGTGGGTTCCCGCAAAACTCTGCCTGTATTTCGGCCATGCGAAATAGGCATAGTCGGCATAGACAAACGCTGAAAGTCGCCTGCCGAGCTTCCAGTTCATGCCCAGATAGAGGCCGCTTTCATCTTGGACAGCCCCTGCTTCAGAGAAACTTCGGGCAAACAGACCGTTGTATTTGTAGGCATAATAACGCTGAATGGCCATCACACTGACCGCCGAAGTAAGACGCAAATCCAAGCGATTGATGGTCGAAAGGGCTTGTCGGTTGTCTGTTGCCGCCTCGCCGCTGAAGCAATATCGGCCACGCATGTAGCCATAGTTCAGGCCGATGTTGTAGAAGTGCGTGCCCTCGGCCGCCCAACGCTTATAAATCCGGCCCGTATCGGGGCGCAGTTCGCGACTTAATGCCGTGTAAACCACCGTTCCGCCGACATGAAATCCGTTTTTGAAGTAGCGTAGGTTGCCGCCTGCGGCGGATTGGAATGTATTGTGCTTGTGCTGCATCTCCGTCTCCGTACGATGATATCCGCTACCGCCGATGGCCGAAATCGCGCCCGAGCCATCTGTTCGCAGCATTCCGTCCACACTGCGATAAGACATGAAAAGCGTGGTTTCTATCGCCTTGCTCAGCTTGAACGTGGCCGCGGCTCCTTGCAGATAGTTGCTCTCCGAACGCGAAGAATGGGGCCTGACCGCAGCCGACGAACGCCCCAACGACTGCAGGAGCATCTGTTTGCCGAAGCCAAAGTCACAGTTCATCACCAGTCCCATGCCAAAGCGCAACCGATATCTCCCCACGACGAGGGCTTTTAGGCTACCCCGTCCGCGCAACATCAGATAGAACGACGCGTAATCATACCCGCGGTTCCTACCGCTGAAGAAAGGCTCTCCGGCGTCCTGTGCAGCCACAAGTCCCAGCTCAAACCGGTCGGTATAGTCGAACGTGTAGCGCAACCAATGCTTCAACGGACCGCCAAGATACTTCCCTTCGCTGAAACCCTTGCTGCGATAGGTCGGTATACCCACCGTTCCGACGACCTTGTGTTTGCCATATCGCAACATGTTTCGCCATGAAAGGCGATTGTGTTCTTCCGGTTCTCCGATGACAATGAAATAGGAAAGCAGTCGGGCACAGGCGTTCCCGAGCGACGGAATCATGTAGAGTTCGCCCACGGATTGCAGGGCGCGGTATTTATAGACGTATTCCATGATGTCTGCAATCTGCTGATCGTTGAGAAAAGGCAACTGCTCCAAGTCCTCTTTCGTGGCCGTATTAATGTTGAAAGGGTGGCTTGCCAAGCGGCTCAACAACTCATAATCCATCGGCTCCGACGCCTCGCTCCCTTCGGTAGACATGAGTTCCTCGTAGCAATCTTCCCAGCGTTGCTCCTGCTGTGCGCGGGCGTCGGTCGCAATCAACAGCCCTATCACAATGGCAATACGGCCTATGCTCCTTTTCATGGCATACATCTTTGTGTTCATCGGTATTGTTTCTGCCGACAAACTTACGAAAAATCAAGAGAAGTTCCTAATAAAGCGGTAGAAAAATTAAGGTTCTCAATAGTAAATAGCCTGCGAAAGCCCACCCCAAAAACCTCCCCCCAACCCCCTCCGAAGGAGGGGGAGAGAGCCTCCCCCGACCCCTCCAAAGGAGGGGAATACAAACTTGCGGGCTAATGATGAACAATACATTATAAAATAAACAAAAATAGGCCTTGCAGACTAATGTGTTCGCAAGGTCTATTTGCATATTACTCCCCTCTCCTTGGGAGATTTCTGCTCCCCGATAACGGGGAGACCGAGAGGGGTGGCCGGGGGAGGCTTTTGGGTGAGGCTCCCGGGTGTGTATTAAAACGGGGAGGGCACACAGACAAGCGAGTTAATCATAAAATGGATTTTGATTTTGAGTTTGATTAAATGCTGATAAGTCGTGCGCCCTCCCTCCAAGAGGCTTCCCGCTGGAAGGCCTCCTAAAATCCGGGAGCCCGGGAGCCTCCCCCAACCCTTGAAGCCTCCCCCAACCCCTCCGAAGGAGGGGAGCGCAAACAGCGTGCAAACTAATTCCTCGCAAGCTCGCAGCTCCCCCTCCTTCGGAGGGGGTGGGGGGAGGCTCCAGAGGGTGGGCTTTCGGTTTGTGGGCTCCTAATTCCCGTGCTGCCC
>NZ_JH594502.1:170197-253418 GCF_000243015.1 Segatella maculosa OT 289 | reverse complement strand
TGATGTAAAGTAGGACTACATGCCATCTAAAGTAGGACTACATCTCGTCTAAAGTAGGAGTAGACAAAACCTATCCTCGGAGTTGGCATCGCCAGCCTTACGATCGCCTGCCCACGTTCCTCTCTACGCCCTCCGTCTTTGCCTCTTTTTCGTTCATAAGCGGGTTAATAAATAAATGAATTAAAATATTTCTTGTTTATGCCTCGCGGTCATCGGCAGTCTGGCCGATGGCCGTGAGGTTAATATTGATTGCAACGTGCTTTCACACAATGATAGTATCATTTCCGAATCACTCGAACCGATGCGCGATGTTTCCGCGGGTACGTTCTGTAGGTTGTATTCCCACATTGGGGGACGCGGAGAAGATCAGATGGTACGCAAGGGCAGCAGCGTAGGCGCCTGCGCTACCATTTGACGACCAATAGCAACCAGTGTAACCAACCATGCTGAAGAAACCCGGCGAGTAGAATTGGCCCAACGCGGGAAGAAAGAAGTAATTGGAGGTATTGGTGGGGGTGCCCGTGGGGCAAGTGTAGGTCGCATAACCACCTGGCATGGTACGTAGATCTTTGCCTGCATCTGTGCTGGACATGTAGTACTTCTCTTTCATGTCTGCTTGGGAGGCCAGTTGGCTGTAGCCTGCGGCTTGCAGGTCGCTGAAGATTATTGCCTGCTTCTTTAACCATAAGCCTCCAGTGTAAAGGTGCCCCTTGTAAGTCCAAAGGATGTTGCGGTCCCAATGAGGGTCACCGTTTCTCACGTAATAAAACAGCTCGTTGATGTTGGGAAGATCTTTACAAGAGTTGGAAGCATTGACGACCTGCTGGTAGCCATAGTAAGTGGTGTTGTGCCAGCGGTTGGTTCCGTCAGATGCAGTGGGAATACCGTAGCTACTGTAATTAAGGTTGTTTTCAAGTTCGTCAGGAAGGGTTATGTTATTCCAGTAAGAATTCACGGCATCCCACATGTAAATGTTGTTGAACCACGGGCTGTAATCCATTATCTGCAGGTCTGTTTTTACACTGCGATTCTTCCCGGCAGTAAGGGTAAGGTTGTTGTAAGTCTTGGTGATGGTGCCGATTGCGCCAGTGTTGTTTTCGCGCAGGGTGTACTCCACGGTGAGAGTGCTGTAGGTGCCGGGAGCCAACACCATGGTGGCACCATTTTTGGTATAATCGGCTGCGCCGTTTGGGATAGGAAAACCCGTATTGACAGCGGTAGTGTTGAGTGCCAGTGTAATGCTTTGGTTGGCTGCGCTTGCAGTGGGGCGTGATGTGAGGTCAATACCGTTATCGTTGAAGTTGAACTCACCGGCAATAGCTTGGTCGGCAGTAACCTTTATTTGTGTGATGATAACCCCTAAAATATTATTTGCATTATAGGGCATAAAGGTGAGGTAAGCAGCCTTGTGGTCAAGGGTGAAGGTGTACTCTATGCCCGATTTGGTAGCCGTAGCCGTTCCGCAATCGCCGTCTTCGCTAATGTGTGCGGCGTCGTTAGGTAACGTTTGCGTCTGCTGCGCCTTGATGGTTACCTTGTCGCTCACGGGATTTTCCTTGCCCGTGTAGCGCACATGGTAGGTGGGGGCGTAGTAGTCGCCCTCGTAGTAGAACTTGGCCGTTGCCGTCCGTTTGACGGCTGTCGGTATCGTGGGGTTGGGAGTGAGCAGTTCGTCAATGTCGCTCTTCGTGTCTTGCACCAGTGTACCGTTGTTCTTCAGCCACAGGTGGTCTCCTTCCGTCCAATAGAAATTCAGGCCCGAACCGTCGTAATCGGCTGTGGTGCGGGTTATGCCACTGCCTACGACAAAGGCCGTGAGACCGTCGGTGCCGGGCTTTTGCGCCGGCCCTTGCTTGGTGTTTGCTTCTTCGCTTGCACAGGCTGTCATCAGGAATGATGCACCTGCAAGTGCAAGCAGGGATAATGCGTTTGTTTTCATCTTCTGTTCTTTTTAGTCATTGAAACGTTTCGTTACTGTAGGCCCCACGGTTGCGGAGTTTCTTCCTCTTCGTCTTCCTCCTCGAATTCGTCGAAGAAGCTTTGCTTGGCGTTCAGTTCGGCGTCATCGCCAGCCTTGGTGTGCCCACCATTCATTTTCGAGCCAATCAGCAACGGGCAGTCGGCCTCGGTCTTGATGACCTCGATGGAAGGGCTCACATACGTTTGCTTTTTGAATTGTTTTCTGTTCATAATCTCTAATTTATAGGGTGGATATTCTTTTGTTTTCCTTGTCTCGTTGCGTGCATGGTGCATGTAGGGACGCACGGCTCGTGCGTCCGCTCCAATGACCCGCTAACTGCCAACTCGACAACCGTGGTGAGCGGACGCACGAGCCGTGCGTCCCTACATTTTGCTCCCTTATTTCGTTCATTTTTTGCTCGTAAAGGGACATGAATATTCGAACAAAGGGAACTCCGAGAAGCCCTTTGTTTATTGGGATTACGCGCTCTTCGCGCGCGCGTACGTGAAGACGTTTAAACGCCAGGTGCGCTAAGTGTGTGTGTGTGTGTGTGTGTTAGCAAATTATTTGAACCAGCCAAATAAAAAGCGTTAAAAGATGCAGAGAAGTTGAAGTTTCTCTGCATCGGCGTTACACCTTTTATATATATGCGATATGTCAAATGGTTTTGCTTCACGGCAGCAAAGGTAAGACTATTTTTCTTAACCTCCAAACCTTTTACGAAGTTTTATAACATCATCGCTGTAAATAAAAACAACAGAACGCTTGCACGATTGAAAACAAATGATTAACTTTGCCAGCGTTTCCGATCAAGAAGATTGGAACGCAAGATACGGGGTGCTACCGCGTTTGCGGATGCTGAGAACAGACCCATGGAACCTGAAACGGGTAATGCCGACGAAGGGATTGACAATTTCCACGAGTTCATTTTTAAGATGCAATGGTGTATGATGCGATGCGTTGCCCCGTGTTCTGCGAAGAGCATACAAAAGATTTATCACTAACAACACTTCGAAATGAACAAAACACAAATCATGCTGACTGCCCTTGTGCTTGTTGCAAGCCGGGCGTATGCAACGGGAGAAAGGATTGACACGATGAAAACGTATGAATTGCAGGACGTGCAAGTAGTCTCCACCCGTGCCAATCAAAAGACACCGATGGCCTTTTCGACCCTCGACAAAGAACAAATCAGAAAGCTCAATCATGGGCGCGACATTCCCTTCCTGCTTTCGTTGACACCGAGTGTCACGATGACCAGCGACGCAGGAAACGGCATCGGATATACGTCGATAAAAGTGCGTGGCACCGACCCAAGCCGCATCAACATCACAGCCAACGGCATTCCGGTGAACGATGCCGAGAGTTCTCTGGTGTTCTTTGTCAATATGGGCGACTTCATGTCGAGCGTAAAGGACGTTCAGATACAGCGCGGTGTGGGCACATCTACCAATGGTAGTGCAGCATTCGGAGCCACCATCAACATGCAGACCGATGCTCCTTCGCTCCTACCCTACCTTAATCTCAATACTTCGGCAGGCAGTTACGGCACCCACAAGGAGAGTCTGCGCTTTGGTTCGGGTCTCTTGGCCGACCATTGGAGCTTCGACGGCCGTCTTTCAAATATCGGAAGCAACGGCTATATCGAGCGAGCAACGAGCCAACTGAATTCTTATTTCCTGCAAGGCGCCTACACCGGGGAGAACACGCTTGTGAAGTTGCTCACTTTCAACGGTACGGAAAAGACCTACATGGCGTGGGATTATGCCTCGAAAAAGCAGATGGAGAAGTACGGGCGACGCTATAATCCGTGCGGAAAATATACCGATGCCGACGGCAAGACGCGCTTCTATGACAACCAAACCGACAATTATCATCAGCAAAACTACCAGCTTATCTGGACACAACTGCTTGGCAAAGGCTTCAATTTCAACGTCGGACTACACTATACCGCCGGCTTCGGCTATTATGAACAGTACAAATCCCATCAGGCATTGGCCGCTTATGGGTTCAAGGGCAGTACACTCACGGCGGACCTTATTCGTCGGAAGTACCTACGGAACGACTTCTTCGGTGGCGTGTATGCCCTGAATTATAAGCAAGGACGCTGGGAAGCATCGCTCGGAGGAGCCATGAACCATTACAACGGGCGCCACTTCGGCACGCTCGTGAGCGTCATCAACCCCACGGTTACCAACTATCCCGATACCGAATACTATCGAAACAAGGCCGAGAAAGACGAAAACAGCGTCTATGGGAAGCTGAACTATGAAGTCGGCAAGGGCCTCAATGCCTACGTAGACCTACAATATCGCCACATCAACTACCGCATTCAGAATCCCGACGACAAGTATTCTACAGCTCAAACGGAAGGCTGGCGCTATGATGAACACTACAACTTCTTCAACCCGAAGGCCGGATTATTCTGGCAAATCAACCCTAATCACGCACTCTATGGCTCATGGGCCATCTCTCACCGCGAGCCCGTGCGCAATGATTTCGAAGGAAATCCCAACCCGAAACCCAAGGCTGAACGCATGAACGACTGGGAATTGGGCTATAAATATCAAGGTGCAACATTCAGCGGAGGCGTAAATTTCTACCACATGACCTATAAAGACCAGTTTGTTTTGACCGGAGAAATCAACGCCAACGGTGAGATGCTCCATCAAAACGTGGGAAGTTCCTACCGTCAAGGCATTGAATTGCAGGGCGCATGGAAGCCGCTTGACTGGTTCCGTTGGGATGCTAATGCCACATTCAGCCGTAATCGCGCGAAAGATTGGACCGTACAAAGCGACAACAAGAAGCCTTTGAACTTCGGAACCACGCATCTCAGCTTCTCACCCGACGTGATATTCAACAATACTTTCACTTTCGATTACCATGGCTTTGCGGCAGCTTTGCAGAGTCAATACATCGGTGAGCAATACATGACGAACGATAATAATCGCAATTTGATGCTCGATGGCTACTTTGTTTCCAATCTCGACCTCAGCTATTCGTTCAAACTTAAATCGATAAAACAGGTATCTATGGGAGCAACCATCTACAATTTATTCTCCAAGAAGTATTTTTCTAACGGCTATGCCAGTGCAACTTACGACGACAACGGCCGCGAAACATCGAATGAGACCGTTTATTCTCCGCAAGCACCTATCAACTTTTTGGCACATTTAAGCCTCACATTCTGATATGACAGCATTCCTATCACTCCATTGGCTCGACATACTGACCACGCTGTTAGGCCTGATTTACATTGTATTGGAATATCGGGCGAGCATCTTGCTGTGGCTTGTCGGTATCCTGATGCCCCTACTCGACATATGGCTTTACTACAGTCACGGGCTTTATGGTGATGCCGCTATGGCCGTATATTACACAGGTGCCGCACTATATGGCTACATGGTGTGGCGCTTTGGCAAGAAACACGGACAGCAAGAAGGCGAAGATTTGCCCATCACCCACATGCGCAAGCAACTCTATCTGCCTGCCATGCTGTTCTTCTTTACCGCATGGGGCATCACTTATTGGGTGCTCCGGACATACACCAACTCCACCGTTCCACTGCTTGATGCTTTCACCAATGCGCTGAGCTTTGTCGGATTGTGGGCCTTGGCACGCAAATATGTGGAGCAATGGGGCTTCTGGATTGTCGTAGACCTCATCAGTTGCTACCTTTATATCATTAAAGGAATTCCTTTCAAAGCCGGGCTATATGGGCTATATGTAGTGATTGCCGTGGCAGGATACAGGAAATGGACACAAATGATGAACCACAGATGAACTGCTATCCACTCATTCGCCAGGGCACTCACTTTGACACCGTCATCGTGGCCAATGGAGCCTTCCCCGAAGGAGCAGTGGCTTTGGATGTCATTCATCATGCCCAGCATATCATAGCCTGCGACGGTGGGGCCGAAATGCTTATCGCCCGAGGTATAGAGCCCCGGAAAATCACAGTGGTGGGCGATGGAGACAGCATCACCCCTGCACTGAAAGAAAGGTTGCATTTCATTCAAGTAGACGAACAAAACGACAACGACTTGACCAAAGCTACACGCTACGTAGCCAGTCTGCCACGCATGAAAGGTGCTACCGTAGCTTATCTGGCGGCAACGGGCAAGCGTGAAGATCACACGATGGCCAACATCTCGCTCTTGATGCGCTATTATCAGGAGTTCGATTTACACCCCGTGATGCTCACGGATTATGGTTATTTCATTCCCACATGCATGGAAAGCCGCTTCGAAACCTTTGCCCGTCAGCAGGTAAGCATCTTCAATTTCGGTTGCAAGCGACTCGAAAGCGAAGGCTTGGTATGGAATACTCGCGCGTTTGATAGCCTATGGCAGGGCACACTCAACGAGGCCCAAGGAAACCATGTTTGCCTTCATGGCGACTCGTTCTATCTTGTTTATCTGACATTAGAGGAAAAAATAAAACGCTAAGATGTGCATATCCATCATCAAGAGCAAAGAATTATCTCGATGATTTGGCGGTTTGGAAAATAATATGTATATTCGTAGCGTCAAACATCTAAAGGCATTTTCTCTTTGGAGATGTGACTATAGATTTTGTTTCATATTTACAAACAAGTTGGCTTCAACTCGTGAGAGACGGACCAACAATAATTGTTTGTTAATATACGTACTTGATCATCACTGCCGCAGTCGTGAGATTGCGGTATTTTTTTGTGTCAAGATGTTGGAAATGGGGAACCCATGAGTGAATCTTTCAAAGATGACGGGAATTACTTTTCGGTTTTGGTTCAGGAATAAGACTTCTCGACGGAGAAACCCCGAACTTCTTCTTGAAACATCGTGTAAAGTATTTGGGGTCATTGAAACCCACTTTATAAGCAATTTCGGTGATATTCCGGTCGTGGGGGTTCTTCATGAGAATATCTTTGGCCACATCAAGGCGGTAATTGCGTAGGAACTGACTCGTTGGAAGACCCGTTTCCATCCCCAACCTACGGCTCAATATGCTGCGATTGAGGCCCAGCGCGTCGGCCAACTCGGCCACTCCGAAATCCGAATCCATGTAATGCTGTTCCACAACGGCCATCACTTGGTCCATGAAAGGCTTCTCATTACGGTCCATTTCGGTTTGGTCGGTTAAGAAACTACGCTGTTTGCTCCGCTTCATTTTCTGTTGTACGTGCAGAATTTCTTCTATACGGTGTTGCAATTCCGATGGTTCTTCGCTCTCACGCAAGGCTTCTTCAATCGGTTGCATCAAGCGTTCAGCCTCTCTTCGACGCAATTCTTTCACCCTGCGCTGATAAACAAAACGTGCCAAAAGGCCCACAACAATGAACAACAACAGTTCAAACCACCACGTCTTCCAGAAATAGGGCGACACGCTGACAGCCACTGAAGCCATCATATCATTGCTTTGGCCCGATGCTGAGACGAACTTCACTTGGAATTCATAGTCGCCTGGTGGAAGATTGGTATAGCGCATGCCATGCTCTCCGGGCTTTAACTGGATCCAATCGTCTTCAAATCCTTTCATTCGACAGCTGTAAACACTCTGCTGTTCGTTGCCATAACTAAGCGAAGAAAACTCAAACACGATAGATTTATCACCCTCGCTGACGTTTATCTGCGTAGCTTGTGAGATGTCTTTATCTAAAACAGAAGAGCCAACCGCTGGCTCTTCGTTGTTCACCAGCAGTCGTGTGAAGCGCAGCCGACCATGATAAAGCGAGGCCGAATTGTCACCATGTAGCACCGTTACACCCTTGTCGCTGCCGAAATACAAGGTTCCACCGGATGCAAAGGCCGAATTCCAATAGAATTGTGATGAAAGTAGTCCGTCACCGACAGTGTAATTGGTGAAAGCTTCCGTGTGAGGATTAAACCGAGAGAGACCGTTATCGGTTGTAATCCATAGTATTCCACGAGCATCTTCTGCGATGCCTTTCACGACATTATTGGCTAAACCGTCGCGTTGGGTATAGGCCTTAAAGACGGTTTTCCCACCTCTATCCACCATTCTTTTATAGAGACCGTAGCCGTTACTGCCCAACCACAGCGTACCGTCATGCCCTAAACAGAGAGCACAAATCTTGTCGATGATGCCGCTTTTGGGGTCATCAAGTTTCGTAGAGAAGTGGATATAGGAAAAAAGGCGTGGATTTTTACGGTTGGATTTCAGGTCGATCTTCACAACACCTGACCCACAACCCATCCAAAGACAGCCATTCCTGTCGATGACGCTTCCGATGGCTCCACGGATATTCTCGCAACCCTTGAAAGGGGAAAACAGTTCCTTGCGCTGCAAGTCATAAGCACTGATGCCGTCATTGCTGCCAATCCACATCAGCCTATTGTGTGCATCATAGCACAAGGCACCCACAAACTGGGTTAGCCAAGCATAATGTTGGGGCAAAGATAGGGGTACGATGCCGGTATGCCTGCGCAGGTCTATCATATTGAGTCCACCACCCCACGTTCCTATCCACAGCCTTTCGTTTCCGTCTGGGACTAAGGCCGATACGGCATCCTGCGTCAATGCCGAGTTGTCTGCCGTGAAATGCGTGAACGAATTGCTCCCCCTTGCCTTGCGGTTCAGGCCTCCTTCTATCGTTCCCACCCACAAAGTACCGTTCGGTTCGGCATACATTGCATTCACGGCATTGGTCGAAAGACTTGTAATATTATCGGTATGATAGAAATTCTCTATTTGCAGCGGACGCGGATTCAGTTTGGTGATGCCCCCTGAATCCGTTCCTACCCACGTAAAACCATGGAAAACAAAGAGACAATTTACAAAGTTGCTGCACAGAGGATTGGTCTTACTGCCCGTATCCCAATGCAGAAAATCATCAGTTTCAGGCTGATAGAAGTCTACTCCACCTAAGGTTCCCACGAGCAACCGGCCTTCAGACACGGCAAGCGACGACACATAGTCATGCGAAAGCGAACTTCCGCTCCTATTTTTTTCGTACACTTTCAATGTCTTTGCAGTCGGATTATAGCGTAAGAGTCCCTTTGAAGTTCCGATCCATACATCTTTTTGGAACATTTTCAAGCAGGTAAAGAAGGTGTCGCTCATATAAGATAAGGTGGGAGATATCGTACGCTTGACGAGCTTTCCATGCACAATAGCGAGCTTATACAGCCCACCATCAATAGCCATCCATACCGAACCATCTCGGTCGATATCCTCCATGGCGATGTCGGGTGTGTTGACTTGATAACCCATTCGTAATATCCTGAAAACATTGCCCACGTCATCAAAAGTTACATGATAGATGGTTGAACGGGTCACCAACCACAAAGCATCCTTGCTGTCGCGGTAGACTTTCACGGAAAGTTTGCCGAGAATACGTCGCAAAATATCATTTCTGCTCGTGGGAACCACCGGAAGCATGGTCTTCAGATCGAGTACTTTAGTATGTTCTTCAAAACTGATCCACAACCGATGAAACCTGTCTTCCACCATATTATGACAAGTGTTGCTGCGCAATACCATACCTCCCGGGCCCTCATTGAAGTAACGATAGGCGTAACCGTCATAGCGGACGAGCCCTCCACCGTGCGTGGCTATCCAGATAAACCCGTAACTGTCGGCATAGATATCATCAATGAAATTGCTCGGAAGCCCGTTAGTCATGTTCAGATATGAGGTGTTGCACCGCGTGACGTAGGTTGGTTGCGCCCATGAGCACAAGCCAAACAGCGACGAAAGAAACAGTAGTAGAAGACGCTTCATGCCATTGAATAAAGGTCGTTATGATTTATTTGATGATGCAAAGATAGCAAAAAAACGTAAGAACTGCCAAATCGATTTGCAATATCATTCGTTGTGGCACCCGATGACAAATAAAATTGCCGAAAGGAACGCGTATATCAGATTTTATGCTTAACTTTGCCGGCCCATTAAGGTAAAGAGAAAAAGAGAGAACAGCAATGGACCAGTCTGTGAGGACTTTTACTTTGGCAGGATTGACAGTGACCTTTTTGCTGTCGATGCATGGATTACCCACGCTCGACATCAGTGGAACGGAACTGCGACACGTCAACATGCTCAGTCAGATACAGCCCGAAATCGAGGCGAACGAGACCGAGGTGGTGCCCACACCCAAGGCACCCACGCCCGTCGTAGCCGTCGTACGCCATGGCCGAAAGGTGAATTTCAAGGAGCGATGGCCGAAAGGCGTGGAGCCCATTGCCGACTTTTCGGGCGGTAAGGCGGGTGGCATGGACGCGTTCTATGCGCAGTTGAGTCGCGTCACGACGCTCGGTCGCCCGGTGCGTATCGCCTATTTCGGCGACTCGTTCATTGAGGGCGACATCTTGACAGACTATCTCCGCGCGCTGTTCCAAAGCCGTTTCGGCGGTTCGGGCGTGGGTTGGGTCGATTGCGGCACGCCGTTGGTGGCCTTCCGCCGCACTGTCAACCAGCACTACAGCGGGATTGCGGAGTTTGCCGTGGTGAAAAAGCCTTTCGACAAGCTGCGTCAAGGCATCGCCCAACGTTATTATGTGCCGCGGGAAGGGGCATCGGTCACGACGCGCGGCTCGAAACGGCAGCCTCATGTGGCCGACTGGCAGAGCGCGAAGCTCTTCTTTCGCAGTCCGCAGTCCGTCAATATAAGGATCGCGATAAGCGATGGGCAGCCCTATATGTGTCGCACCCGCGCCTCGGACGAAGTGCAGATGATCGAAACCAAGGGCAACATGAATGCCGTGAGCTATCGGTTCACGCGTGTAACGCCCCGCACCACACTCTTCGGCATGGCCCTCGAGTCGGACAACGGCGTCATTCTCGACAACTTTTCCATGCGCGGCTCGTCGGGTGCACAGTTGGGACGTATTCCCTCTTCTACCCTTTCAGACTTCGCACGGCTGCGTCCTTACGACCTGATTGTCGTTCATTACGGGCTCAATGAAGCCGTAAAAGGAAACACGCTTCCACTGCTCAAGGTTTATATAAAGCGCATGAAGCGGTCTATAGAGAACCTCCGTGCGGCCTATCCCTCAGCAGGTATTCTCGTCGTAAGCGTACCCGATCGCGACCAACGCTCGGCCGAGGGCATCACGACCCTGAAGGAAGTGAAGGAACTTGTGGCTTTGCAAGCGCAATTGGCAGCCGACTGCGGGGTGGGTTTCTTTAATCTTTATCAGGCCATGGGCGGTGAAAGCAGCATGAAAAGGCTCGTAGACAGCCACCGAGCCAATAAGGACTACACGCATTTGAGCTTCGGCGGTGGCAAAGTGGTAGCAGGAAAGGTGTTCCCTTCTTTTATTGCCGGACTGGATAACTATAAACGCCGCAAGGCTTTGGAACAACAATGATACAGCGACTCATCAGTCTTCTCTCATATAACCCACAAGAACCGCTCCTCTTTTCGAGCGGTCTCTTCTTGTTTCTCTTTCTGGGCTTTTCGTTCGTCTACATGCTGCTGCGTCGGCATTTGCAGCCCCGGTTGCTCTTCGTGACGCTTTTCTCCTATTATTTCTATTACAAGAGCAGCGGCCTCTACTTCTTTCTGCTGGCCATCGTCACGGTGAGCGATTACCTCATCGCGCGACGTATCCAAACATTGGCCGACCGTTCGTTGACCGAAAAGGGAAAGGAACGGTGCTTGCGTCGCCGCCGCAAGTGGCTGGTGGCATTGAGCCTGATGATCGATCTCAGCCTATTGGGCTATTTCAAATACACGAACTTCTTTGCAGGAATGGTCAGTCGGATGCTCGATTTCAACTTCCAACCGTGGGACATCTTCCTCCCCGTGGGCATCAGCTTCTTCACTTTCCAAAGCCTGAGCTACACCATCGATGTCTATCGCGGCAACCTGAAGCCCTTACCCCGCCTCCTTGACTATGCGTTCTACGTGTCGTTCTTCCCGCAACTGGTAGCAGGTCCCATCGTGCGTGCCTCGGATTTTGCGCCACAAATCCGCAAACCGGTCGTCATTACGCCCGACATGTTCGCCCGCGGCGTGTACTTCATCATCATCGGACTATTCAAAAAGGCGGTCATCAGCGATTATATCAGCCTCAACTTCGTAGACCGCATCTTCGATAACCCCACGCTTTACAGCGGCATGGAGAATCTTCTCGGCATCTATGGCTATGCATTGCAAATCTATTGTGACTTCAGCGGCTACAGCGACATGGCTATTGGCATCGCATTGCTGCTGGGGTTCCGCTTCCCGCTCAACTTCAATGCGCCTTATCGCGCCACAAGCATCACCGATTTCTGGCGACGCTGGCACATCTCGCTGTCCACTTGGATACGCGATTACATCTATATCTCTCTCGGCGGCAACCGGAAAGGCAAGCTGCGGCAGTATATCAATCTTATTCTGACCATGCTCTTGGGCGGACTTTGGCACGGCGCCAGCCTCAATTTCATTGTTTGGGGTGGCATGCACGGCGTCGCCTTGGCCGCACACAAGCTGTTCAGCCAAGAGATTTTGCACCATGCGCGCAGCTATTGTCCGCGCGGTATCCGCAAATGGGCGGCCATATTGCTGACCTTTCACTTTGTTTGCTTCACGTGGATTTTCTTCCGTCAGACTTCATTCTCTGCAGGACAAACGATGCTTCTACGTATTTTCAGCGATTTCCACGCCGAACTTTGGTTACAGATTGCAAGCGGATATAAATATGTATTGGCTTTCATGGCCTTCGGATTCCTCACGCATTTCCTGCCCGATGCATGGCAAGAGCGAATCATCGCCACGCTTCGCCGTTGCAACGTGGTGGTCTGCGCACTCCTGCTGACGGCCGTCATCTACATCGTCATTCAGATAAAAAGCTCCACGATACAACCGTTCATCTATTTTCAGTTCTGATAACGATATCGTTCGGCCGCTTCCATTCGCCAAACAACACGCTTGAAAAGTGGCATTCACAGGTCTGCGTCCGCTGTTAACACAATGTTTAATATCATAAATATAGTTAAAACAAGGCAAAATAACTTGTTTTGTTATATAATAATGTGTACCTTTGCACGTCTTTTATATAGAGGTGGATACACACGAAGTTGATTTTCAAGAAGTTAAGAATAGGATAGAAGAGGTAAAAAGATGAGACAGCTAAAGATCCAGAAGAGTATTACGAACCGTTCAAGTGAGGCTTTGGATAAATACCTCGTAGAGATTGGACGTGCCCCGTTGATTTCGATCGACGAAGAAATCGAATTGGCACAGAAAATCAAAAAAGGCGGTCGTGACGGCGAGCGTGCAAAGGAGAAATTAGTCACCGCCAATCTTCGTTTCGTGGTGTCGGTTGCCAAGCAATATCAGCACCAAGGCCTCTCATTGACCGACCTTATCGACGAGGGAAACATCGGTCTTGTGAAAGCAGCCGAGAAGTTTGACGAGACCCGCGGCTTCAAATTCATTTCCTATGCCGTGTGGTGGATACGCCAAAGCATTCTGCAAGCCATCGCCGAACAAAGCCGTATCGTGCGTCTTCCGCTCAATCAGGTGGGCTCACTCAATAAAATCAATCGCGAAATCAATAAGTTCGAGCAGGAAAATCAGCGTAAACCGTCGTTGACAGAGCTGGCAAATGCAACGCAGATTGAGGAAGAAAAGATTGATCAAAGCCTGATGGCCGACAGTCATCACGTCAGTATTGATGCGCCGTTCCAAGAAGGTGAAGACAACAGCATGGTCGATATCATGGCCGGCGGAGACGATAGTCGCACCGACAAGCAGGTGGACCACGAGTCAATGGCACTCGAATTGGAAAACGTTTTGCGCAAGGTTTTGAAAGACCGAGAGATAACTATCATTCGCGAATGCTATGGCATCGGTTGCCACGAGAAGGGTCTTGAAGAGATAGGCGACCAATTAGGCCTCACTCGCGAGCGTGTCCGGCAAATCAGAGAAAAGAGCATTGCCAAGCTGCGCGACAGCGGTTATGCCAAGATTTTGATGAAATATTTGGGATAAAACCGTCGTTTTACCGTGCGAAATAAGAAAAGAGAGGCCTCCGGTCTCTCTTTTTTGTTGGATAAAATCTGCGAATTCAGAACACGTATAGTGATACTTCCCGAAAGTTTTTCCTTTTGATGCTTTCACTATAGCAGCAGGTTGATTATCAATGCGTCCGTATCGTTTTTCAATATCAGCCATTTTAGCGCACAATATGGCTGATTTCACGCGCTAAAGTGAGCCATATTGCACGGCAAAATGGCTGAAATTGCGGACCGTCTTGATGCACCTTGAAAAACAAGATGGGAACTGCGGCGACTTGACGGCAGTGTTATCGGCAACGAATTCCGCCGTAATTAATTAATGTTAATATTCTTTTATACACCCTACATTCACGCTTGTTCTATGATTAAATGCTTAATTTTGCCACTTCAAGATAGCAAAACAGATACGTAACGAACAAGATAGAGACGATGAATACAGAGGAAACAAATTCATTTCAGGCCGTTGACGAAGGCTTTACCATGATTGAGGCCATCGCCGAGGCCAAGAAATGCCTGCAATGTAAGGTTCCGCAATGCCGGAAAGGTTGTCCGATAGAAAACGAGATTCCCAATTTTATCCACGCACTGAGCATGGGAAATATGGGCGACGCCATGCGTATCATCAACGAAAAGAGTAATCTGCCGGCCATTTGTGGGCGAGTTTGCCCACACGAAAAGCAGTGTCAAGGTCATTGTGTGATGAATAAGAAAGGCACACCTATACAGATTGGGAAGATTGAACAGTTCATTGCAGACTTCGATACCGCGATGAATCTCACCCGAGAAAAGCTGCCACAGAAGGACAGAGGCAAGATTGCAGTCATCGGATCCGGCCCTGCCGGGCTTACGGTTGCAGGCGATTTGGCACGCCAAGGCTTTAATGTGACCATCTTCGAAGGGCAGGATGAGCCGGGAGGCGTACTGATGTATGGCATTCCGGAATACCGTCTGCCGAAGAAAGTGGTGCGTGCCGAGATACAAAAAATAGAGGCTTTGGGTGTCAATTTCGAGTGCAACGTGCTCGTCGGAGAGAATAGTGTAAACGTAGATAGCTTGTTTCATCAAGGATACGATGCCATTTTCATGGGCACGGGCACTTCCGTTCCACAGAACATGGACAGTACGCCGGGTGCAAAGCTGCGGGGTGTCAGTCAGAGTACCTACTTCTTGCACAACGTAAACAGCTATAATGAAGGGGCAATTGGGCGAGATATGGTACCATTGCGCGACGGTGAGAAGGTAGGTGTTGTCGGTGGAGGAAACGTTGCCATGGATGCTGCCCGCACGGCCATTCGTTTGGGGGCGGATGTGACGGTGCTTTATCGCCGCACCCAAGAGGAAATGCCCGCCATCAAGGCCGAATATGAGCAGGCTGTCAACGAAGGTGTGAAGTTCAAATGGAACACTTCGGTGACCGAGTTCATTGCCGGAGAGAACAGAAGGCTGGCAGCATGCCGGCTAAGCACGCCCGAAGGAGAACTCGTCGAGCGCTTCGACCGTGTCTTTCTGGCTATCGGCAGCCGGCCGGCCAACCGCATTGTGAGCACGACGGAGGGCATTGAGGTAGACGAGAAAGGCTACGTAAAGGTCGTAGAACGGCCTTATGGCATGACCACACGCCGCGGTGTCTTTGCGGGAGGCGATGTAGTTCACAGGCCACAAACGGTGGTATTGGCCATGAAAGCGGCTAAGGACGTGGCACAAGGCATGGCACAATACGTCGATGCCATCAAGCTGTTGGAAGCTGCAAAGAAAGTGGAAGAGCAACATATCACTGATAAATAATATATATTTTTTTGTTTTTTTTAGCGGTTTCTATCAGCATATTTTAGTAACTTTGCGGGCAAATAGTTCATATTTTTCAAAATCATCATGGCTGAAATAAAAAAAATCAAGACCGCCCTCATCTCCGTCTTCCACAAAGATGGCTTGGAGGAGTTGCTTGCCAAGCTGCATGAAGAAGGTGTGAAGTTCGTTTCTACGGGCGGAACACAAAGCTTTATCGAGTCATTGGGCTATGAATGCCAGACCGTCGAGAGCATCACTACCTACCCGTCTATCTTGGGTGGCCGCGTAAAAACGCTGCATCCGAAAGTCTTCGGAGGTATTTTGGCACGGCGTGAAAATGAAAATGACTTAGCACAGATGGCGCAATATGAGATTCCGTCTATAGACCTTGTCGTTGTCGACCTCTATCCTTTCGAGCAGACTGTGGCAAGTGGCGCGTCGGAGACAGATATCATCGAGAAGATTGACATTGGCGGTATCTCTCTGATACGTGCCGGCGCGAAGAACTTCAAGGATGTTGTCATCATTCCGAGCAAGGCCGAATACGGCATATTGCTCGATATACTCAAGAAGAAGGGTGCCCAGACCGACTTGACTGAACGCAAGCTGTTCGCAGAACGTGCTTTCGGAGTCAGCAGCCATTACGACACCGCAATTCACAATTGGTTTGTAAATAATATATAACATATGGGATTTTTTTCTTTTGTCCAAGAAATAGCAATGGACCTCGGCACAGCCAACACCATCATCATCAGCGATGACAAAATCGTTGTTGACGAACCTTCCGTCGTGGCTCTTGACCGCAACACCGATAAAATGATTGCCGTGGGTGCCAAGGCAAAGATGATGTATGAGAAGACACACGACAATATTCGCACCGTACGCCCACTACGCGATGGTGTCATTGCCGACTTCACGGCCTGCGAGCAAATGATGCGTGGCCTAATCAAAATGGTTCATTCGGGAAGCAGACTCTGGTCGCCATCGTTGCGCATGGTCATCGGTGTGCCATCAGGCTCGACCGAGGTTGAACTGCGTGCCGTCCGCGACAGTGCGGAGCATGCCGACGGCCGCGATGTCTACTTAATCTTCGAGCCGATGGCTGCCGCGATTGGTATCGGCATCGATGTCGAGGCACCTGAGGGGAACATGATCGTCGATATCGGCGGTGGCAGCACGGAGATTGCCGTGATTTCATTGGGTGGTATCGTCAGTAACAACTCCATACGTACAGCCGGAGACGATTTGACGGCCGACATTCAAGAATACATGAGCCGCCAGCATAATGTTAAAGTCAGCGAACGTATGGCTGAGCGAATCAAGATACACGTGGGGTCAGCACTGACCGAGTTGGGCGAAGAGGGTCCTGAAGACTTCACTGTCCACGGACCTAACCGCATCACGGCATTGCCCATGGAAGTCCCGGTATGCTATCAGGAAATAGCACATTGCCTCGACAAAACGGTTGCCAAAATTGAGAATGCCGTTCTTTTCGCACTGGAGAACACGCCACCCGAGCTCTATGCCGACATCGTAAAGAACGGAATATATCTCAGTGGCGGCGGAGCTTTGCTGCGTGGTTTGGATAAACGCCTGACCGAAAAGATAAACATTCAGTTCCATATCGCCGAAGACCCGTTGCACAGCGTGGCAAAAGGTGCAGGTATTGCACTTAAGAACGTAGACCGCTTTTCTTTCTTGATGCGATAAATCTGATGTTAGGTGTTGACGATTATCAGTTAATTTGCCAACACCTAATATTTCATGATCAATTCAGGTATGCGTAATCTCTTAGACTTTCTGGCCAAATACAGTTATTGGTTGCTGTTTGTTCTATTGGAGGCTATCAGCTTTGTACTCCTGTTCCGGTTCAACAGTTATCAAGGAAGTGTATGGTTTTCATCAGCCAATATCGTGGCCGGGAAGATATATGACACAAGTTCGAAAATAGAATCCTATTTCCAATTGTCGAAGATAAACGAGCAGCTCACTCAACGTAACCTGTATTTGGAACAACGACTCGCCAAACTTGAAAGGGATTTGGGCGATTCCGCTGCCGATACTGCCATGAACAAGAGCCTTTTGCTACAAAGTCTTCACCCTTACCGGCTCATTCCGGCCAAGGTGGTAGGCATGTCTTGGAACAGACGGGACAATTTACTGACCATCAACAAGGGGGAGGCCGATGGAGTGAAGAAAGACATGGGCGTAGTCTGCGGAACGGGCGTCGTTGGCATCGTCTATCTTACTTCAGCCCATTATGCCATTGTCATTCCCGTGCTCAATTCGCAATCGAATATCAGCTGCATTATCCAAGGACGCGGTTATTTCGGATACCTGCATTGGACAGGCGGAAACATATCCGAGGCCTATGTTGACGATGTGCCGCGCCATGCCCACTTCAAACTCTATGAGAACGTTGTCACAAGCGGCTATTCCTCCGTATTTCCAGCGGGCGTGATGGTTGGCAAAATATTGCACGTTTACAATTCTACAGACCAGATGTCCTATCGCCTGAAAGTCGAACTGGCGACAGACTTCGGCAAGCTACGTGACGTCTGTGTGATTGATAACACGGCACTGTCAGAACAAGCAGACATCATGCGGGCTGCAGAAGACTCGATCCGCACGAGGGAGAGTGGCAAAGCAAACTAAAATCAAGGGAGGAAATAAGAAAATGAATACACAGTTACTAAGAGGAGTCGCCATCTTTGTGGCTCTATTGTTAGTGCAGGTCTTGGTCTTCAACCATATCCATCTGTTCAACTGTGCCACTCCCTTACTCTATATTTATGTCGTATTGCTATTTCCACGCAATATTCCACGCTGGCTGGCACTGCTGTCCGGCTTCATCATAGGCTTCTTCATAGACATTTTTTCCAACACGCCGGGCGTCTCCATGGCTTCGACTACTTTCATGGGACTTATCCAGCCTTATATGCTCGTCCTCTTCCTGCAACGCGACAGTGTAGATGACCTTTGCCCTTCGATCCGTTCATTGGGAGCAACCCGTTTCATCTGCTACACCTTTCTGATGGTACTCATCTATTGCACGCTTTTCTTCACGCTTGAGACGTTCAACTTCTTCAACTGGCTGCAATGGCTTGAGTGCATTGCCGGCAGTACAACCATCACCGTGGTTCTTGCCATCACGCTGGAGAATTTCCGTTCAAAATGAAATCAGTCCTATTTATTCGTCCCATAACAAAAGTATTACTTGACAGGTGAAAGACTATAATCTCGAAAACAGACGTTTTGTGATAGGCGGCGTGGCAGTGGCCATCGTGCTTGTCTACATCGTCCGCCTGTTCACGATACAGCTACTCAGCGACGACTTCAAGAAGAACGCCGATAGTAACGCCTTTCTCAAGAAGATTGACTACCCCTCGCGCGGCTCCATCTACGACCGTAACGGCAAGCTCATGGTCTACAACCAGCCTGCCTACGACATCATGGTCGTGATGAACGAAGCCAAGAACCACATAGATACCCTCGAACTATGCAATGCGCTCGGCATAACTAAGAGCTACTTCATCAAGCGAATGGACGATATTAAAGACCGCAGCAAGAACCCCGGATACAGCCGCTTCACCGAACAACTCTTCTTGAGCCTACTGTCTGACCAAGAGTTCAGCATATTCCGCGAGAAGATGTTCCGCTTCCCCGGCTTCTACGTACAGAAACGTAGTATTCGACAATACACCTACCCCTATGCAGCTCACGTCTTGGGCGACATCGGCGAAGTATCACCCGCCAACATCGAAGACGACGACTACTATCAGCCCGGAGACTATATCGGGAAACTCGGTGTTGAGAAGTACTACGAGAAAGAACTACGTGGTGAAAAAGGTATACGCATCATGTTGCGTGATGCCCATGGCAGGATACAAGGTAGCTACCGTAATGGGGAACTTGATCATCGCCCCGTAGCTGGCAAAGATCTCACCCTGAGCCTCGACTTGAAACTGCAGGCCCTCGCCGAACGAATGCTACAAGGTAAAATAGGAAGCATTGTCGCCATTGAGCCGGCTACGGGTGAAGTGCTCGCCATGGCATCTTCGCCCACCTATGACCCGCGCTACCTCATTGGCCGCAAACGCAGCAAAGCCCACAAGGCGCTCTCTAAGGACGTATGGAAGCCGCTGCTCAACCGCTCCATCATGGGACTATACCCCCCGGGCTCAACTTTCAAAACTACTCAGGCACTCACCTATCTCACCGAGGGTATCATCACGCCCAACACCATGTTCGCCTGCCATCACGGCTTCTTCTACCGCGGACTACACGTAGGTTGCCACGGCCACGTCTCGCCCCTCAATCTCGTCGAGGCCATCAGCACCTCATGTAATGCCTATTTCTGTTGGGGGCTCTACTATATGCTCGGCAACCGACGCAAATACGGCTCCGTACAGAACGCTATGAACCGCTGGCGCGACTACATGGTCAGCATGGGGCTCGGCTACAAACTCGGCATCGACCTCCCCGGTGAGAAGCGCGGACTTATACCCAATGCCTCGTTCTACGACCATGCTTACCGTAATGCATGGAATGGCCTGACCGTCATCAGCATATCCATCGGACAGGGTGAGATTAATCTCACGCCTCTGCAGATAGCCAATCTCGGCGCCACCATCGCCAACCGAGGCTACTTCTACACACCACATGTCGTCCGCAAAGTGCAGGGCCTGCCCCTCAATACTGCCTACACCCGACGTCACCGCACCATGGCCTCCGAGCGTGCCTACCGTACCGTCATCGCCGGCATGCGCTCGTCGGTGCTCAAAGGTACCTGCCGCGACCTCGGTCGACTCCCATACGCCATCTGCGGAAAGACCGGCACCGCGCAGAACCACGGCCGCGACCATTCCGTCTTCATGGGGTTCGCACCAATGGACCGTCCCAAGGTAGCTATCGCCGTTTACGTGGAGAACGGAGGCTTCGGCGCCGACTTCGCCGTACCCATTGCAGGTGTACTCTTCGAGCAATACATGACGGGCCGACTCTCACCATCTGCCGAGCATATGGCCGAAACACTACAACATAAAAGGATTGCTTATGGCACCCATGACAGGTAAACAACACAACATATTCAGATCGCTCGACTGGTGGACAGTTGCCATCTACGTCGCCCTACTCGCTTTCGGGTGGGTAAGTGTATGCGGTGCAGGCTACACCTACGGCGACACCGACATTCTCAGTCTCTCCACCCGTTCAGGCATGCAAATCGTCTGGATAGCGACCTCGCTCTTCCTCGGCCTCGTCATTCTCCTGCTCGACGACAGATTCTACGACACCTTTGCCTACGTCATCTATGCCCTCCTACTGTTATTGCTATTCCTCACCATCTTCAACCCTCACCAGATAAAAGGTTCACGTTCGTGGCTCGTATTCGGGCCCCTGCGCCTCCAGCCCGCCGAGTTCGCCAAATTCGCCACAGCACTCGCGGCCGCCAAACTCATGGGGTCATATGGCTTCGACATCCGACGCTGGAAGCACTTCGCCATGGCTTGCGCCATCATCCTCCTCCCCATGCTCTTCATTGTCGCACAACGTGAAACCGGTTCAGCCCTCGTCTACATCGCCTTCTTCCTCATGTTCTACCGAGAAGGAATGCCCGGCAGTATCCTCTTCACCGGCATCGCAATGGTCGTCTACTTCGTCGTCGGCATCAAATACGAAGATACCCTGCTCCTTCACACGCCCACCTCGGTCGGCGTGTCCGTCGTCATGCTCCTCATACAGGTGTTCACCGCCGCCATGGTAGGCATATACTGCCGCGACCGCCGCCTCATGTGGCATCTTCTCGGAGCAACAGCCGGCCTCACTCTTGCCGCATGGCTCTTCTCCGCCTACGTCATACCCTTCGACACCGTACCCCTGCAGTTCGCTGTCAGCATCGCCGTCATCGTCATCCTCCTCCTACGATGGCTACGCACCCGCATCACCACCTACGCCCTCATCAGCCTCTTCACCATCGGCTCCATAGCCTTCTTTCACTCCGCCGACTACGTGCTCAACAAAGTGCTCGAGCCCCATCAGCGCGTCCGCATCAACGTGCTCCTTGGCCTCGAAGACGACCTCAACGGCGCCGGTTACAACGTACATCAAAGCGAAATAGCCATAGGCTCAGGCGGACTCCGCGGCAAGGGCTTCCTCAACGGCACACAAACCAAACTCAAGTTCGTGCCCGAGCAAGACACCGATTTCATCTTCTGTACCGTCGGCGAGGAAGAAGGGTTCCTTGGCTCGGCCACCGTCCTCGTCCTATTCCTCCTCCTCATTCTCCGCCTCATACGTCTTGCCGAACGGCAGCCCATGTCTTTCGGGCGCATCTACGGCTACGGCGTATTGAGCATCTTCCTGTTCCACGTCTTCATCAACGTGGGCATGGTACTCGGCCTCACACCCGTGATAGGAATCCCGCTCCCCTTTTTCAGCTACGGCGGCTCATCACTATGGGGCTTCACCCTCCTACTGTTCATCTTCCTGCGCATCGACGCCGGAAGAAACCTCACACGTATGCGCTGACTCCGGCCAGAACACTCGTCGCCCATGGTGGAAGATAGTAAAACAAAAAAAGAATGCTCGTCGTCCAAGGGCGAAGCTAAAAAATGTAAAAAGAATGTTCGTCGTCCATGGACGACGAAGGATATTTTAACAGAAAACATTTTCTTCCATGGAAGAAATAAAAAAACGTAAAAAGAATGCTCGTCGTCCATGGACGACGAAGGATTTTTTAACGATCACCTCCTTTCTTCCATGGAAGACGACAAAAAAACAAGAAATAACTCTTGTCTTCCATGGAAGAAGATAAAAAAAGGAACTGTCGTTCGATGCTGTAGCGCTATCGGGTGGATTCTTTTACCCCAAGCTGGCGTATATACTGATAACGATGTTTACGCGCATCGGTAATGGCGTAATAGGTAAAAGGGGTTGGGGCTACTTATACTTCGGTCTGTCTGCTGCTTCGGTCAGCATCAGCCCCACGTCGCTGATACCCGGCAGTATCTCACGCTTCATATTGTGCCTGATGCTGACGACGATACTGTCGCCGGCCGAAACTTGTATAGGGTTAAGCCCGAAGCGATATTGGTAATAACCCACCCCCCCTACGCCCCGGCTGTTTCCGTTGTGGTCGATAAGCGAGCAGTCGATGGTATCGCTCTCAACGATATGTCGAGGGTAGAAGTGTTTATCGACGATGAGCGTGAGGCCCATGAACGGGTAGGCGCCCGAGATGCGTAGACCGAGTTCGGCCGTATAGACAGCGCTGCGCGAGAAGCGGGCTATGTCGGCAAACATCAAAGTATCGTTGCGCTCCCAGCCTCCGATAGGCGTGTGCTGATAGCGATCATATACCTTTCCGCTCGTGCACGATGTGAGGGCCAAGGCAAAGAGTAGCGGTATGATGGTGTTGCGTATCTTCATGGTTTCGGGTCGGCATCGGGCTGCGTACGCGTGTCGACCGGCTTTTCGGGACGGTGATGACTACCTGCGTCGCGGGCGGGGGCGCGCTTTTTCTTCTTTCGCTTTGTCTTGTCAAAGCGGTTGATGTCGTCGACCAGCAGGTCTTTGGACCTCTCGGGCGTCTTGGCCTTATCGTTCTCGAGAAGCGAGAGGGGCTTCTCTCCGCACCGGTTCATGGCGATGATATCGTTGGCCCGGCGTGCTGTGATGGTTTCGAGATTGACCGCCATGTGCTTATCGGTAGAATAGGCTACGCGGCCTGCCAGTATGTCGGCTTTGAACTGATGGTAGTCGGTATCCTTCGTCTGCAATACCGCGTCACGCGGCGGCATACGTCGTCCGGCTTCCATATAATCGTCCACTTCATAGTTCAGGCAGCACTTGAGCTTGGCGCACATGCCGGCGAGCTTCTGGGGATTGAGCGACACGTCTTGGAAGCGGGCAGCGTTGGTGCTCACGCTGACGAAGTTCTTCATCCATGTGGCACAGCACAGTTCGCGGCCGCAGGGTCCTGTTCCGCCTATGCGCCCAGCCTCCTGCCGCGCACCTATCTGCTTCATTTCGATGCGCACATGGAAGGCAGCGGCGAGGTCTTTGATGAGTTGTCGAAAGTCTACACGTTCGTCGGCGATGTAGTAGAAGATGGCCTTATTGCCGTCGCCCTGATATTCCACGTCACCAATCTTCATCTTCAGGCCGAGGCGCCGGGCTATCTCTCTGCTCTCGATCATCGTGTCGTGTTCGCGCGCCTTCGCCTCACGGAATTTCTCCATGTCTACCGGCTTGGCGATACGATAGATGCGCTTGATGTCGTCGGTCGACCTAAGGTTTATCCGCTTCAACTGCAGCTTTACGAGGCGGCCCGTCAGCGTGACCGTACCGATGTCATGCCCCGGACTGGCCTCGACGGCCACCACGTCGCCTTTCGCGAGACTGAGTTTATTGACATTATGATAATATCCCTTGCGCGTGTTCTTAAACTGTACCTCCACGAGGTCGGTGCTTTCGGCGTTTCCGGGCACGTCGGCCAGCCAGTCATACGTGTTGAGTTGCCGGTTTTGCCGCCCGCATCCTTTATGGCAGAGACCGCGGTCGCAGCCCGTTGCCATCTTGAATTTCATATTCTTGAAGTCCATACGAAGTCTTTACTTTCTTATTAATAAAACAATCATTTGCAGTGCCAAGTCGAAGAAGACGACCTTCGCGTTGGCATTCTGCCCTATGTCGCGGTGGGCCTTCTGTAGTAGCTCATTGATGTCTACCACATTGGCCTCGTTGATGAACCGTGCGAATTTGCAAGAGAAGTTCTCTTCCTCCTGCGTCAGGTAGCACAGCTCGGGTTGTCCAAAGTTATACATGAAGTTTTCCCTCACCATGCGCATCATATAGCGCAGGAGTCGGCGCTGCTTTTCGCGTCCGTAGCCGGCCACGGCCTCGCTCCACTGCTTCAGCTCCTTGATGTTGCGCTGATAAGCCAGCCGCATGAGCATGATGAACATGTCGAGAAACAGTCGGTTTTCGTTGCTGGCCTCGAGGTTTTCGAGTGCGCGCAACCAATTTCCGCCTGCGATGCGTGCGATGCGGTGGGCGGTATCGACGTCGATGGCCCGCCTTTCTATGAGTGCCTGCTCCAGCGCTGCGTCGTCAATGCGCTTGATATCGATGCGTTGCGTGCGGCTCTTGATGGTGTCGAGCAGCGCATCGGGCTCCTCGCACACCATCATGAACACCGTTTGGCGCGGCGGTTCTTCCAAGAGTTTCAGCAGTTTGTTGGCGCATTCCACGTTCATTCGTTCAGGCAACCAGATGATGCTCACCTTGTAGCCGCCTTGACTCGACTTCAGGCTGAGCTTGCGCGTGAGCTCATCGCTCTCACCTGCGCCGATGATGGCCTGCTGATTGGCCGCGTCCATGCAAGCGAGCCACGCGTCCATGCTGAAATAAGGCGACTTGCAGAGCAGTTCGTGCCACTCGCGCGTGAAGTCGTCGCTCGTCATCTTGTGCTCGGCCGAAGTGCCCACAGGCTTAATGACGGGATAGGTGAAGTGCAAATCGGGGTGCTCCCAGCGGGCCAGCATCGCTTCGGCGTTGACAATGGCCTGCGAATCGGCAAGCAACGACGCTTCGCCATCGCGCTCGCCCAGCAGATAAGAGGCAAAGGCGAGGGCAAGGGCCATCTTTCCGCTCCCCATTGGCCCGCAGAACATCAGCGTGTTGGGCACACGTCGCTCGCGAACCAGCTCGCGGAGCCGGTCCTTGACGTCTTCCTGTCCGATAACCTCACTGAACTTCATGCCTTACAGAATTTCTCTTGCAATCTCTTTGACACTGTCCACGGCCGAAACGGTATAGAAATGGATGGTGTGGAAGCCCGAAGCATAGAGCTCGCGACACTGGTCGATGCCCCACGCTATGCCCAACCGACGGGCATCTTCGTCACTCTTGCACTTCACGACCTCGTTGGCAAGCGCCTCGGGCAGGTCGCAACGGAACGTGCGCGGCACAACCGTCAACTGCGACAGCCGTGCCAGCGGTTTGATGCCGGGAATAATAGGAATCGTAATGCCTGCCTGACGGGCTCGACTGACGAAATCAAAGAACTTGCCATTGTCATAGAACAGCTGCGTCACGGCATATTGCGCGCCCATCTCCTGCTTCATCTTCAGATACTGCATGTCCATCTCCAAGTTGGGTGCCTCCTCATGCTTCTCGGGATAGGCCGCCACGCCATAGGCAAACGGCGTTCCGGGATGCTTGATAGGCGTATCGTCGTTGAAGAAACCCTCATTAAAGCGGTTCACTTGGTGCATCAGCTCCGTCGTGTGGGCATATCCGCCCGGCGTCGGCGTGAACACACGGTCGTCCTTGGCTTTGTCGCCCCGCAGCAGCAGCAAGTTCTCAATGCCCAGAAACTGTAGATCGAGCAGTTCATATTCGATATCCTCTGCCGTTGCACCACTGCATATCACATGAGGCACCACGGGCAGCCGGTATCTGTTCTGCAGAGCAGCGGCAATGGCCACCGTTCCCGGGCGGCGCCTCACACGATTGCGCTCGAACTGTCCGTTGGGCAGCTCCTTATAGACGTATTCGCTGTGGTGCGTCGTGATGTTGATGAAAAGCGGTTCAAGTTCTCTTAGCTTGTCAATCGTGGCAAACAAGCCATCGGTGCCGTTCCCTTTCAAGGGTGGCAGCACCTCAAACGAGAGCCCTCTCCTATCTTTATGTTGTTGAATAATGTCTATTACCTTCATACGCTCCTGCAAAGATAATAAAAAAAATAGAAACGGCATCAAACTGAAAATAAAAGCACGCGCGCCCATCGTATGATGCCAGTGAACCAACTTGCACAACCTGCTGATTTGTCTCGGCCATTATGCCTTTTCAATCTCAGCCATTTTACACGCTAATCTCAGCCATTTTGCCTCATAATATGACTGAGATTACAAGGTAAAATGACTGAGATAAATAGTCTATTGCAGCAATCTTCCAAAAAGCTATTCAGCAGTTTATAAAGGAAGACTATTGTCACAATAGCCTCTGCTGTTAACTATAGCTGCATTTGAAGTCACTTTGGAAACATAAGTTCGGGGCACGGCATCAGGAACCAATGACTTTGTATGATAAACCAAAACTCTGCCCGCCGCTATAAACTGATTGATACTCCGTATTATCTTGCTTATTGATTGATTAGATACTTGCCACTATCCATATCGACATAAAGTGTGGCATAATCATGCTGTCGAAGGATAGAGGCCGGACACTGCGTTGAGATATCACCATATACGGTAGCCTTGACAGCATTGGCTTTTGTTGAAGCCGGAACAATGCAAAAGATTCGGTCGGCAGAAAGAAGTGTTGGGATAGTTAATGTCAATGCGCATCGAGGAACTTCGTCTAAAGCAGCAAAACAGCCGTCGTTTACTTGTTGTTTGCGGCAAGTCAAGTCCAATTCAACCTTCTTGATAGGTTCGGGGTCGTTGAAATCGGCTACATGCGGGTCGTTGAAAGCAATGTGTCCATTCTCGCCAATCCCCATGAACACAATGTCAATAGGGTGCGCACGCAGCAACTTATCGTATTCGGCACACGCCTGTTCTGCTGTCTTTTCCGTTCCAATATAGTGGACAGAGGCAAAAGGAACCTTATCAAAGATGCTTCGTTTTAAGAAATTACCAAAGCCTTGCGGTGCATCGGCAGGAAGTCCGATGTATTCGTCCATGTGCAAAGCATGTATGCGCTGCCAATCAATGTCGGGTGCAGCTGCTAATTCCGCAAGAAACTCATTTTGAGAAGGCGCTGCAGCGAATACAATATATGCCTCTTCTTTCCTTGCAAGGAGATGCCTCAGGTATGCAGCGGCTTCTTCTGCTGCTCCTTTACCCATTTCGGTTCTCGAATCGTATATATTGACGATTAATTTGTCTGTCTTAAAAGTTCTTGTTAACATGGTTATCTCGTATAAACTGTTGTTCCGTTAATGATGGTTTGTAATATGGTGATGTTATTGTCGAAGACGACGATATCGGCATCCATCCCTTTCCTGATTTTCCCTTTCCGGTCATCGACGTGCATGATTCGTGCAGGTGTTTCGCTCATCATGTGGACGGCATCATGCAATGTAACGTTTCCTTCACGAATGACGGTACGTACCAACCGGTCGGCAGTAGCCACACTCCCTGCAAAAGCACTCCGATCGGGCAACTTGGCCACGCCGTCTTCTACAATCACTTCCTGTCCGTTGGTCAGGCTTCCCAATATGCTTTTCCCTTCAGGCATGCCGGCTGCACGCATGGAATCAGTTATCAAGGCAATACGTTCGACTCCTTTGATCTTGGTCACCAACTTCAACAGCGAGGAGGGGACATGAATGCCGTCGGCTATGATTTCTACGGTGATATCATCTTCATAATAACCGAATTCCAGTACGCCGGCGTAGCGATAGGCATTTCGCCGGGTGATGCTACTCATGCACGAATAGAAATGCGTCAAGTGGGTAAGTCCGTTTTGATAAGCCTCTTGCATCTCCTCGAATGTGGCGTTGGTATGTCCTGCCGCAGCCAAGATTCCACGCTCGCGCAGAACATTAACAAACGCATTAGCACCCGGTAATTCCGGTGCAAGACTCCAGCGGGCTATGTCGTCTGTGCGATTTAATATCTCCATATATTCTTCCGGCTGCGGATTACGCAGGTAACACTTATCCTGCGCGCCGCTTTGAAATGGAGAAAAATAAGGTCCCTCAAGATGCAGGCCGCCAAACTGCGCACCGTCTTTGTTATTTCGAACCGCATCTTGATAGGTTTCGAATGTTTCATAAAGCAATTCATTGCTGCTGGTCAGTGTCGTCGGGTATAACAGTGTCGTACCGTGCGAAGCATGCATACGGGCTACTGTAAGATAAGCCGCCGTATTGCCGTCCATAAAATCGGCACCACCTGCGCCATGCGTATGCAAATCAATGAAGCCGGGGGCCACATAGTTTCCTTTGGCATCAATAATGTCCACCGTTTCGCCCAATCTCGGAATCGTATCCAATACATCTACGATTTTACCATCTGCAATAAGCACACAACCTTGCTCGATGATGCGTGACGGGGTAATGACATTTCCGTGAATAATGGCACAATCTATGTTCATAAGCTATTATAATTATAGAGGTTTATGTTTTTCAATATCATGATTTATAGGGCGTGTCAAGACGTGCTTGCATCCACTTCTCAATCAGATGGGGATCTTTTTTAAATTAGATCTATATCTTTTTAAAATTAGATGGGGATCTTTTTTCATTTACATCCCCCTCTCACTTCAGTGAGACCCCCCTCTCAGTGAATTTACATCCCCCTCTCCGTAAATTCCGTGCCGCGTCGGAATTTATTGCGAGGCGGCTCTCACTTCATTCCGTGCCGCGTCGGAATTTATTGCGAGACGGCTCTCGCTTCGTTTCGTGCCGCGTCGGAATTAAATCAGAGGCGGTTCGGAATTAAAAGAGAGCCGCCTCTCTTTTCAATCAGACGCGGCTCTCTTTTCGAGCAGAGGGGGAATGGCTGTTTTTATCCTCCCCCACGCTTACAGATAAAGCGTGTCAATTATTGCTGCGGAGCGGCTTCGGTATCCAAGCCAAGAGCGGCACGGGCATTCTTGTCATCGGGATCGAGCTTGATAAGCTGCTCATAATAAGGTTTAGCCGCTTCAAGATCATTCTTGGTCACCCAATAATAATAGCCGAGATTGGCCAAGGCCGACTTTAGAGTCGTTATTTCATCATCCTGACGGTCTGCCTTGTTGGCCAACAAGTCTACAGCCTTTTGGAAGAACTCGGCCCCCTTTTCGTCTTGCCCGGCCTTTGAAGCCTGCATACCGGCCATATTATTGACCCAAGCTGCAATGGTCGGCCACTTCTCGGCCATTTGTCCATAGATGCCATAAGCCTTGTCTAAATTGGCTTGTTTGCCGTCTCCACCCTTTTCTGCCTTTTGAACATAGATGTTAGCCAGCTTGGCATAGTCGGAAGGAGTGGCATTCTGGTTGTGAGCCATGTAGACTTCGTTACATTCCAAAGCCTTGTCTTCCTGTCCCATTTCAGCATAGGTGTCGGCCATATACTGATAGGGTTTGTAGTCTTCCTTGTTCAAGTCGAAAGCCTTCTGATACTGTGCGATGGCCTCATCATATGCTTTGTTGCCTCGAAGTGCAAGTCCGTAGTAGATATAGTCGCGGGCACTTTTCTCAACCGAGTCCGTGTTGAGGACAATCTTGGCATAGTTGATGGCCTCGTCATACTTCTGCAAATCAACAGCACTCCAAAGCGCCACACGGTCGAAAGTGATGTTCTTAGCAAACTTCTGAATTCCTAACTTTGAGACATCAAGACTTTCCTCCTTCTTATTGGCCATATAGGCAGAGACTGCATACCCAACAAGATAATATTCTGCAAGGTCTTCCTTGTTCGACTTAGAGAAATACTCGAAAGCCTTAGCATAGTTGCCGGCCAAATAGAAGTTGTTTCCAGCTTCAGCCTCAATGGGGAAATCTGGGCAATTCTGCTTCAATAGATTCAACGCCCGCTCGCTCTCTTCTGGACTCCGCTTTCTATAGACATTAGCATAGCGCATATAGCCCTGCGGATTCTTCGGGTCCATAGTCATACTCTGCTCATACCACATAGCGGCATTGCCACCGTCATCTTTCATCGCAGCAATGTCGCCCAAAAGAATATAGGCATCACCAAAGTCCTTATATTTGGCTATCACAGCATTGCCGATGTTTGAAGCCTCATCATATTGTTTGTTAATCAATAAAGCCTCACCAAGAGCTACCAAAGCTTTTGGGTCTTTCTTAAACTCTTTCTGATAATCCTTGGTCAGATTCTTCAGCGTCTTGGCATCCATATTAGGATTGTCTTTTAAAGATTGCTCTATCGGCTTCAGCATCACACTGTAATTAGCATTCTGTGCCACAGCCGGAAGCGATAATCCCATCATCAGAAATCCAGCTACTACATATTTCATTCTTTTCATATTTTCCATTCTTTATAGATTAACAATAATCGATGTGCCTGCTAAAAGTGTTGATAAGCAGGGGCTCCTATCAATTACCTTTTGACATGAACTGTTTTTATTGAGATGTCACCTCTGTAAGGCAGTAGTCCGGTCTTAAACAAAATCAACTGCCCCTTTGGTCCGGTCACGTAATTGGCAAAACTCCAAGGGAGCGCCTTATAGGGATCGATCACAATTGCATAAAGTGTACGCGCAAAGGGATAACGACCGTCCAAAAGATATGCCTGATAAGGCTTCCAACTGTTCATTGGTGTGGCCTTTTCTTTAATAGATACAGACATGACATGAATATTCTTCTTAAAAGTGGTATTCGTCGAATCGCGCTTATCATTCAGCCAATTCGACCCAATAATACCGATTGCATTGATATTCTTGTTGACATAATCAATAACGGCCTTACTGCTTTTGGCTGCGACAATGTTATCGGCCGTAAGGTTCTTGCCACCCATGATAGAGTCAATGACATAATGCAAAGTAGCAGAAGCCGGATTATCAAACACGACCTCAATGTCTCCACGTTTAGATTTCGGATATAGCTCGCTCCATTTCTTGACTTCACCGCTCAATACTCGTTTAATATCATTAACCGTGATACAAGTATCCGTGTTGTTTCGATTGACGATAAAAGCCAAGCCGTCATATCCGATAGGAAATACAGAAGGGATAAGATTCTTGGATTTGAAATAAGCTACCTCACCGGCTTTCAAAGCACGAGACGTAAAGAACAAGCAAGTCTTCAAATCCTGAAGTTTCTTGAACCCCGTTATATCATCGGCATAGCGTGCTATCAGATGTGCTTTCGGGTATTCAAACTCAAACTGTTGTCTCTCCTCTTCGATAAAAGGACTGAAACTCTCGTCAGCGAAAAACTCGATTTTCCCCGACGTAGGCGTATCAGTTCTACTGCCCTTGGTCTTTTTCCCATCACAAGATGAGAAAAAGACCAAAGTCAGGAATAGTCCAATAAATATATAAGATAATTTCTTATTCATTTATTTTAATTACTGTAACTTAAATTGTACAGGCACATTAAACTTCACACGAACGGCAGCACCATTCTGCTTACCGGGAGTCCATCTTGGCATGCTACTTACAACACGAGCAGCCTCACGGTCGAGTGATGGGTCTACAGGACGTGCTACACGAACATCCGTAATAGAGCCGTCACGCTCGACAACGAATGAAATCGTCACACGACCTTGAATACCATTCTCTTGAGCTACGACAGGATATTTGACATGCGAATTGAGATACTGCAACAAAGCAGCCTGCCCACCGGGGAACGATGGCATAACCTCAACCACTTCAAACACTTTCTGCGTAACCTCTTCCTTAGGAGCAGGAGGAGGAGTATTGACGGCAATGTCATTACGAACAGCCTCGATGGTACGATCTTTAGTACCTTCATGGGTTTCCGTTCCGACAGCCACCTTGTCGTCCAACTGATCCATTTGCTTAAGTGTGTTAGACTCCTTTACAAGTTCATCTTTCCTGATAACAGGTGCAACGAACTTCTGTGTCTCACGAGCGACAGGAATTTCCTTCTTTGGTTGTACTTTAGGCTGTACAACCTCCTTCTTCTCGTGTTTCTTAGCCTCTTGTTGAAGCTTTGCAAGTTGCATTGCCTCCATATAAGCCTGCTGAGCCTCTGCGTTCTTCTGAGAAATCACTTTCCAAGCAAGAAAACCACCAACGAGAGCTGCAGCAATGACCAAAATCAAGAGCGACTTGATATTACGCCCTGTGGTCCCCTTACGAAGCTTATATGCTCCGTAAGCTTGGTTCCTATGGGCGAACACCATATCGACCCATTTGGGATCGTATAAATCTACTTTTGCCATTTGTTTCTGTTTTAAATAGTTTCGTTACTTCACCAATCAGAGTTTCACTCCTCTGAGCTTCAACAAGTGAAGATCATCAGGACTGAGTTTATCAATGACGTAAGTACCAATACTTAGAATCTGCATCTCGTCAAGTGCATCGACCATATTCTTATAAGAAGCATTGTCTGAAGGCTTGATGATCACGGTCAAGGTAGGAATCTTGCCATCCTTAAGTTCTCCGGCCTTTAGCTTGCTAAGCTTCTTCATATAAATACTGTCAGGATACATCTTGGGATTATTAGCCTTCTCTGCGTTTAACTCTTTCACAGCAAGTTCTATACGGGTTACCGGTTTGGTTCCGTTTGCCGTAGCATGATTTCTCAATACTTTGCGGATACCGTCGTTGCCCCATGTCGTTTCTTTAATCCATGTTGGATTGTTATACTGAGGCTCACCTTCACCATAATATATCTTGTTGTCTGCTGTCACATAGATCGTAATTGCTTCAGAAGCCTTGGCTTCCGTCTTCTGATCATTTGTGACATTCTCATCATTACTCGGCATCGTCAACTCCATGGTCTGAGGCTTACTAAGCGATGTACACAACATGAAGAACGTGATCAGCAACATGAGCATATCCACCATAGGCGTAAAGTCTACGCGGACAGTCATCTTTTTCTGTTTGCTTTCTTTTTTTGCCATTGATTAGTCCTCCTGTTTTTTAAGCTGTGTAATCATATAGTAATGGCTCTCATCCATATCTTGGAGTTCACTCATCACCTTCTTAACAGTCTTATAAGGTGTCGCAGCATCGGCTTTCAAAGCAATCTTGATATCCTCATTGACATGACGAGCAGCGTCTACCCATTGCTGGAACTCACTCATACCGCCCTTGATACTGTCCATCGGAATACCTTTTGTTGGCAAGGTCTTCTGGCGCATTGAAGGTGAGGAAGCCAAATAGCTACTGAGTTCATTCATTGGAACACCGAATGTAGACTCTGTCTTGAAAGTCTTACTCTGCGCAGCAGTCAAAGAGACACCGAACTTATCGGCCATGTTATCTAAAACCTGACCTAATTGGTCAGTATTATCCAAACTCATGAATACCTGACCTTCGCCTGTCGGCTTGCCGGTCGCATCCTTTTCAGGATTGACCAGAATGGTCAGGACGCCGTTCTCAGGCACCTTGATTTCAGACACAGAACCCGGAGTGTTTACCTTTACCGGCTCATTCTTGACGAATGTAGAAGTCAGCATGAAGAAGGTAAGCAACAGGGTCATAACGTCTGACATAGGCGTCATATCGATCCAAACGTCACTTTTCTTAATTTTTACTTTACCCATAGCGATAAATTTTTAAAGGGTTAGCAAAAATTAAGCCTCTTCTACGTGGTTAGCTTCGTATGTCTGAGCAATTGAGTAACCTACCTCGTCGAGTGCGTATGTCAACTTATCAACCTTGTTGGTGAAATAGTTGTAAGATACTACGGCACACCATGATGTCAAAATACCGAATGCGGTGTTGATCAAGGCCTCAGAAATACCGGCAGAAAGAGCGGCAGAGTCAGCGCCACCACCTGCAGACAGTGCAGAGAACGATTTGATCATACCGGTTACAGTACCAAGAAGACCAGTCAATGTACCCAATGTTACGATTGTAGCAATGATAGGAAGATTCATTGTCAGTGTAGGCATCTCAAGCTGAGTAGCCTCTTCGTGAGCCAACTGTATCTTGGAAACCTTCTGAGACTTTTTCAAGGCTGCATTTGCTCCACTCTCCATATTCTTATAAGCATCAAGAGAAGCATAAACAACATTCGCAACGGAACCTCTCTGCTTGTCGCAGAGCTGACGAGCTTTAGCAAAGTCATTTGCATTCAGCGCTTCCTTGATGTTAACAACGAACTTAGGCAGAGAACCTGTACCGAAAGCTGTCTTCATTGCGAGAATACGCTCGATAGACATTGCCAATACGGTGAGCAACAGAGCGTGGATAACCGGCACGATGAAACCGCCTTTGAAGATTGTACCCCATACGTCTGCAGGAGAACCATTGGAGTCACCACCTTGGAAGTGGCTTGCATGACCAAACCATGTGTAGAACAAAGTAAAAGCGATAACTAAGCAAACGGCGATAATCCAGAATGCACTTCTTACTCCCTGAAAGCCCTGAGATTTCTTAGGGCCGACTGTTTTTTGTGTTGTTGCCATAATTTTAAAATAAAATTTAGTTATTATAATATGTTGATATTTAATCCTCTTGTTTTATCATATCCAAAAGTCTTGCCTACTACTTTAATGAATAATATACTTGGCAAAGATAGCAATTTATGAACAACTACATCTCTAATTAAGAAGTTTTAACGAGAGATTTTCTTTGCCTATCTCTCCCATTGGCTGCTTCTCATTTCAATTTTGCCAGAGTCTCTTTGATACGGCGCATGGCCTCCTTGATATTTTCATCGCTCGTGGCATAGCTCATACGGAAACATTCTGGAGCACCGAACGCATCTCCGCTAACGGTTGCAACGTGTGCCTTATCCAACAAATAGAGTGCAAAGTCTGTCACATTGTGAATGGTCGTCACGCCGTCACTCTTACCAAAGAAACTGCTGCACTTCGGAAACAAATAGAAAGCGCCCTGCGGCTCATTGACCTCCAAGCCCGGGATATCCTTGGCCAGCCGCACTATCAAATTCCGACGGCGTTCGAATGCCTTCCTCATTTCTTCTACGCAGACTTGTCCCAATGTATAGGCGGCCTCGGCAGCTTTTTGGCTCACCGAGCACGGGCCACTGGTATATTGTCCCTGAAGTTTATTGCACCCTTTGACGATCCACTCCGGCGCAGCGATATAGCCTATGCGCCAGCCAGTCATAGCATAGGCTTTAGAAACTCCGTTCACAACAATCGTACGTTCTTTCATACCATCGACCTTGGCGATGCTGGCATGTCTGCCGATATAATTAATGTGTTCGTAAATCTCATCAGCCAAGACGTAGAGCCCATCGTGTTGCTTAACAACATCAGCCAATGCAGCCAACTCCTCCTGCGAATAAACGCTACCCGTTGGGTTACTCGGCGAACATAGAATCAGTAGCTTTGTCTTGGGCGTAATCGCCGACTCCAACTGCCTGGGCGTCATCTTGAAGTTCTGCTCGAAACCGGCACTCACGAACACAGGATTGCCACCGGCCAACTTGACCATCTGCGGATAACTCACCCAATAAGGTGCAGGGATAATAACTTCGTCACCGTCGTTGATCAGTGCCATAATCGTATTGCAGACGCTCTGCTTGGCACCATTGCTGACCAAAACTTCATTGACCGTATAATCCAACCCGTTCTCTCGCTTTAGCTTTTCGACAATCGCTTTTCTTAAGTCGGGATAGCCCGGCACCGGAGAATATTTTGAATAGTTCTCGTCCACGGCTTTCTTGGCAGCAGCTTTGATGTGCTCCGGCGTGTTGAAGTCGGGCTCTCCCACGCTCATGTTGATAACATCGATTCCCTGCGCCTTCATCTCGCTACTCTTCTGCGACATCGCAAGTGTTGCCGATGGCGCGAGCCGGTTCAAACGGTCTGATAATTGTCCCATAGTTTCACAGTCTCTGGTTTTAATCTGATACAAAAGTAATCAATTTATTCGTTACAGCGACGATTTGTCGATGTTTTTTTTGCAAAACATTCCTTTCGTGCACATTCTGAACAAAATCTCTATGCAGACCGTCAAGAAAGCATATATAAAAATTCTTTACATTATTAAGGCGAATTCAAATTTGCTGCGCATTCTTTTCAAATTCTCTTATAAGACAATTTAAATTCCCTTATAAGACAATTTAAATTCTCCTATAAGGGAATTTTTACCCTCTTCAAGGCGTTGATTACCAGCGAGTTACGAAAGTGGTTTTTTGGTTCTAAAAAAGTGCGAAAATATTTTACTTTTCCGGATTTTCCAATGATTTCTTTTCCTCGGCCTCGCGCTTCCTGCACGCCCACACCCTAAGGCGCTCACCGCCGCGTCATTTCAGACGGAGCGTATGTCCCATGCGGTCGCGCTTGGTCTGAAGATATTTCTTGTCGTATTCGTTCGGCTTGACTTCTATCGGCACATTCTCCACGATTTCCAGTCCGTAGGCCTCCAGCCCGACGCGCTTGGTGGGGTTGTTGGTCATCAGTCGCATTTTATGAATGCCGAGATGTCGTAACATCTGTGCACCGCAGCCATAGTCGCGCTCGTCGGGCTTGAAGCCCAGATGTACGTTCGCGTCCACCGTGTCGTAGCCCTGTTCCTGCAACTTATAGGCGGCCATCTTGTTCATCAGACCGATGCCACGGCCCTCCTGCTGCATATAGATGACGGCACCTTTGCCTTCTTTCTCTATCATTTCCATGGCCTTGTGCAGCTGCTCGCCACAATCGCAACGCAGGCTGCCGAGGGTATCTCCCGTGGCACACGAAGAATGCACGCGCACCAAGACGGGTTCTTCCTCCGTCCACTGGCCCTTGACGACGGCCATGTGCTCCAGTCCATTGCTGGTCTGGCGGAATGGTATCAGGCGGAAATGGCCGTAGACAGTGGGCAAATCGACTTCTACGCCCACTTCAATCGTCGTTTCCGTCTTCAGCCGATAAGCAATCAGGTCTTTGATGGTGATAATCTTCAAGTCCCATTCGCGGGCACGGGCTACCAGCTGCGGCATGCGTGCCATCGTACCGTCTTCGTTCATGATTTCCATCAACGCGCCCACCGGATAAAGTCCGGCCAACTTGCAAAGGTCTACGGCTGCCTCGGTGTGGCCACTGCGCCGCAACACGCCGTTGTCCTGCGCATACAGCGGATTGATATGCCCCGGCCGCCCGAAAGTCTGCGGGACAGAATTCGGATCGGCCAATGCCCTGATGGTTTCTGCACGATCGTGTGTAGAGACGCCCGTCGTACAACCTTCGAGTTTGTCTACGGTTATCGTGAACGGTGTCCCGAGCATCGACGTGTTGTCCGCCACCTGATGCGGCAAGTCAAGCTCCTCTGCCCTCGACAGCGTTAACGGGGCACAAAGCACACCGCGGGCGTTCTTGAGCATGAAATTCACTTTTTCCGGGGTAATCTTCTCCGCGGCGATGATTAGGTCGCCCTCGTTCTCGCGGTCTTCATCGTCAACGACGATGACAAACTTCCCTTCTCTGAAATCTTTTATGGCATCTTCGATGCTGCTTAATCTGAAATCTTCCATAATTGTTCTTAATCTGATGTTTCGGTCTTTCAACCTCTCCTATAATATAAGGTAGAAGAAAGTTATTTCAAACTACCTGCTTCAATTCTGTTTATGATTTTACTGTTTGTCTGTCCGATGGTCTTCAAGTCGTGAAGTAACCGCAAGCGGAAACGCCACATTCTACAATAGAAGAAGATACCCAAGGGCAACACGAGGGCTGACAGCATGTTCAGCCATCGCCGCTCAAATGGACGCGTGTGTGCCTTGACAGACAAGACCGGATAATTGTTCAGCTCGTTCAGGATATAGACATCTCGCGTGTTCGACAAATCGGCAATGACTGCTTCCAACTCCTCGCTGATGCGCTCTACCTCATGGTCGGGCCGATATATGAAGAATACTTTTATCGGGTCGGGCGGACGTTTCAGCCGATGATATGCGGAATAGTCGGCAATCTCCTTGCTAACTGTGTGCAACCGCTTGACATCTTCTTTGTATGCAGGCTCGTCAATGATGACTTCTTTCCCGAAGACATGCCGTTTGAGTCGCAATCCCAATAGCTTGAAAAGCCTATCACGATACAAATCGAGGTTGAAAACGGCCGAATCGTTCGAAGCCTTATAGGTGAAGAACACGGCAAGCGGTGCCAACACCGTGGGAGCCAGTCCCTTACCGAACCATACGGTCCAGATACCGCTTCGTGCCATCTTGGATCCCGAATTATCGAGAATGTAATAGACAATGAACACCAGCACAGAGATAATGACAGGTATACCCAATCCGCCTTTCCTGATGATGGCCCCCAATGGTGCACCGATGAAAAAGAATATCAAACACGACAAGGCCACGCTGAATTTGCTGATGGCCTCCATCTCGTGGAGACGGATAAGGCGGTCGCCGTCTTCGGTGAACATGCTTTTGAAGTCCAAATCGCTCACTGCACCTTGTACCTTGCTCATAGCCTCGCTCAACACCTGTTGCTTCTGCGGCATCGTTAACTTGCTGAATACCGAGTCTATGCTGAAATCTTTTGCCTGTCCGGCTTTCACGGCCAGCATAGAATCCCGCCGGTTAATGTGTGGCATGAAGTACAAACTTAGCCGGGCATCGGCATAATACTGCCGTCCCACGCTATCGTAGCTCTGTTCCAACGAGTCTTTGTCCCTATAAATCCGGGCAAGACTCTTTCCGCGTGCATCGTTCGACAAAGCTGAAGCATCAGCCAAGTTAAAACCCCCGTCAAAGTCGAGCACAATCTTTTTACCCGTGAATGTTTCCCGTCGATAAGGAACAGCGGCACTGTTCCCGAAAGCATCGTTCTGCATATTCTCAAACCATTCTCCACTCCACAGCGTTAATATCAGATGCTTCTTCTCTGCCGTCGCCTGTAGCATCCCCGAGTCGGCCAATATGATAGCTTGGTCTTCATAGCTACCCGTCATTCGATAAATCATGATGCCATAAAGCTTACCCGTCTTCAAGTCCTTATGCTGAACATACAGGTTACAGTTCGGTATACCGTCGTAGAAGATTCCCTCTGGAATTTCAAGTTCCGGACTCTTTTGTTTCATCGAAAGCAGCAGTTGTCCAATCCTGTTGTTGGCCTCAGGCCCGATGTTGTTCTGAAACACAAACGAAATGCCACAAATTATCAACGTAATCACAATGAGCGATCTGAAAGCCTGCATTAACGAAATCCCCGCGGCTTTGATGGCTGTCAGCTCACTACTCTCACCCAAATTACCGAATGTTATCAACGACGAAAGCAAAATGGCCAGCGGCAACGCCTGAGGCACCAGCATCAACGCCATATACCAAAAGAATTTAGCCATGATTTCCATGGAGAGTCCCTTGCCTATCAACTCTTCGACGTATCTCCAAAGGAATTGCATCATCAGCACAAACTGACAAATGAAGAATGTGCCCACGAAGAGTAAACCAAACTGTTTGGCGATGAATATATCTAATTTCTTGATTCGAATCATTTGAAACTACTTTCCTTTCGTTTCGCGACAACATGCCGACTTCGCTGCAAAAGTAGCATAAAATTATCAGATTGCCTTTCTTTTTTGTGTTTTTTATCAATATCACCCTTAAAACATCACACAATTTTCTGATATTTTTTTGCGGTTTCAAAACTTTGTACTATCTTTGCACCCGCAATCGACAATCAAGTCGAATGTGATGGCGGGATAGCTCAGCTGGTTAGAGCGTCGGATTCATAATCCGGAGGTCGTGGGTTCGGGTCCCACCCCCGCTACATTCTTTCTCCCTGTAACCTATTGGCTATAGGGATTTTGTCTTTATAGGGCATGAAACTGGCTTGTTTGAGGTGTTTATACCTCTCGTGTGTGAGAGTTATTTAAAGTTTCTTACTCGGTTCTGCTTCCAAATCCTTACAAAACTTCATTGATAATAACAGAAAATCTCTGTAACTTTATCTGTGGTAATCATCGCTTCTATATATTTTGTAATTAATTGATTTACAACCATACTACTTAAAAAAACAATAAAAGCGGTGCATATTCGGAATAATTTATTAATTTTGCAATTGGAAAATAATGAATATTCAACTATAGACATGAACGTTTTAGAATTAAGTGAACAGGAGATTATCCGCAGACAGTGCCTCCAAGAATTGCGAGACATGGGCATCGATCCCTATCCTGCGGCCGAATTTCCTACGAATGCATTCTCAACCGATATCAAAAAAGAATTCAAAGACGACGCCGAACCACGCGAAGTAGTGATTGCGGGCCGCATGATGAGCCGCCGAATCATGGGAAAAGCCAGTTTCGCAGAGCTGCAGGACAGCAAAGGGCGTATACAAGTTTACATCTCACGTGACGACATCTGCCCCACAGACGACAAGGACCTATATAACAAGGTGTTCAAAAAGCTACTCGACATCGGTGATATCATCGGCGTGAAAGGCTTCGTTTTCCGCACTCAAACGGGTGAAATCAGCGTGCATGCACGTGAGATCAAGCTTCTCAGCAAGAGCCTTAAACCATTGCCCATCGTTAAATATAAGGACGGAATTGCCTACGACAAGTTCGATGACCCAGAGCTTCGGGCACGCCAACGCTATGTAGATTTGATTGTAAACGATGGTGTTAAGGACACCTTTCTCAAGCGTGCTACCATTTTACGCACTATGCGTAACTTCTTTGATGCGCACGGATATACCGAAGTAGAGACCCCTACGCTGCAGAGTATTGCAGGAGGTGCGAGTGCACGACCGTTCATCACACACTTCAATGCGCTTAACATCGACATGTATATGCGCATTGCAACCGAGCTTTATCTGAAGAGATTGATTGTCGGTGGCTTTGAAGGTGTATATGAAATCGGCAAAAACTTCCGCAACGAAGGCATGGACAAGTTTCATAATCCGGAGTTCACTTGCATGGAACTCTACGTGCAATACAAGGATTACAACTGGATGATGCGCTTCACAGAACAACTGCTTGAAACCATTTGTAAAGCTGTCAACAACGGAAGTACGGAAGTTCAGAACGGTGAAAATACGATTTCTTTCAAGGCACCTTTCCGCCGTTTACCCATTCTTGAGGCCATTAAGGAGAAGACCGGCTTTGACCTTGCAGACAAAGATGAGGAAGAAATACGCCGGATTGCCACCGTAGAGCTGAAGATGGAGGGCATAGATGAGAGCTTTGGTAAGGGAAAACTCATCGATGAAATCTTCGGTGAATTCTGCGAAAGCAGCTTTATTCAGCCTACATTTATCACGGATTACCCCGTAGAAATGAGTCCGTTGACCAAGATGCACCGCTCGAAAGCGGGGCTTACAGAGCGTTTTGAGCTTATGGTGAACGGCAAAGAGCTTGCCAATGCCTACTCCGAATTGAACGATCCTTTGGATCAAGAAGAACGCTTTAAGGAGCAAATGAAGTTGGCAGATAAGGGAGATGACGAAGCAATGGTCATCGATCAAGACTTCCTTCGCGCCCTCCAATACGGCATGCCTCCTACATCTGGAATCGGAATAGGCATCGATCGACTCTGCATGTTGATGACGGGTAAAGAGTTCATTCAGGAGGTCTTGCTTTTTCCACAGATGAAACCCGAGGCCAAAATGCCACAGAGCAGCGTCAAGGAATGGGCTGAATTAGGTGTTGAAGAGGCTTGGGTCTACGTGTTGCGCAAAGCCGGTTTCAACCTCATCAGCGACATCAAGGATGAAAAGGCACAAGGATTGCAACAGAAACTCGGCGAAATCAACAAGAAATACAAGCTGGATTACGAGAAACCCACAGTTGAACAAATCCAGAAGTGGATAGACATAGCGAATGCATAACTGCGGAAACATAGCCATCATCGGCGGCGGTTCGTGGGCTACGGCCATAGCCAAAGTCGTCGTAAAGCACACCCGACACATCGGATGGTACATGCGTCGGGACGACCGTATAGCCGATTTCAAGCGTTTGGGCCATAATCCAGCCTACCTGACGACGGCGCTTTTCAATGTCAATGAGATTGATTTTTCGAGCGATATCAATCGGATTGCACACGACTATGATACACTTGTGTTTGTCACTCCATCACCTTATTTGAAAAATCACCTGAAAAAACTCCATACGCCGTTGTATGATAAGTTCATCGTCACAGCCATAAAAGGTATCGTTCCCGATGAAAATCTCGTGGTATCAGAGTATTTCCATCGAGTGTGGGAGGTTCCTTATGCGCACTTGGCATGTATCGGCGGACCGTCACATTCCGAGGAAATCGTGCTCGAACGCCTCACCTATCTGACCATTGCCTGCGCTGATGCGGAAAAGGCTCAGGCATTTGCCGACGTTGTTGCAGGCGAATACATCAAGACAAAGACCTCGGCTGACATTGTGGGCATCGAATATGCAGCGGTGCTAAAGAATGTCTATGCCATTGCGGCAGGCATTTGCAATGGCTTGAAATATGGTGATAATTTCCAAGCCGTGCTGCTTTCTAATGCCATTCAAGAGATGAACCGCTTCTTGACGGCCGTCTATCCTGCCCAACGTAGCATCGACGACAGCGTCTACTTGGGTGATTTGCTTGTCACGGGCTATAGCAAGTTTAGTCGAAACCGCACATTCGGCAAGATGATTGGCAAGGGATATTCCGTAAAGAGTGCGCAAATTGAAATGGAGATGATAGCAGAAGGCTACTTCGGAACCAAGTGTATGAAAGAAATCAACAGCCAAATACATGTGGAGATGCCCATTCTTGATGCGGTCTACAACATCTTGTATGCCCGCAGCAATCCACAGATTGAAATCAAATTATTGACAGAAAGTTTCAGATAATCGATGACCTTGTATGCACATAAGGTCAGGATAATAACAAAAAAACAATGAAAAATATTAATTTAGACATCACGAAGGCAGCACAGTTCCTCAAAGCCGGAACCGTAGAAGCCTACGAAAGTCGAGTCAAGGCCGCTCAAGAAGCACTTGAAAACGGTACTTGTCCGGGTAATGATTTCCTTGGTTGGCTTCACTTGCCGTCAAGTATTACGCCTGCATTCCTTGATGAAATACAGGCTACGGCCGACATTTTGCGCGCGAAGTGCGAGGTTATTGTCGTTGCGGGCATCGGCGGTTCCTACCTTGGTGCACGTGCCGTTATCGAGGCTTTGGGCAACAGTTTTGCTTGGTTGCTACAGGATAAGAAGAATCCTACCATTCTTTTTGCCGGCAACAACATCGGAGAAGACTATCTCTTTGAGCTTACCGACTACTTAAAAGACAAGAAGTTCGGGGTCATCAACATCAGTAAATCGGGCACAACTACTGAAACCGCGCTTACTTTCCGCCTGCTGAAGAAGCAGTGCGAAGCCCAACGCGGCAAGGAAGATGCAAGGGATGTGATTGTTGAAGTAACTGATGCGAAGAAAGGAGCAGCCCGTATTTGTGCCGACAAAGAGGGTTATAAGAGCTTCATTATCCCCGACAATGTGGGCGGACGCTTCTCCGTTCTCACACCGGTCGGCCTGCTTCCGATTGCTTGTGCAGGCTTCGACGTGAAAGAATTGGTTGGCGGTGCACAAGAAATGGAACGCGCCTGTGGCATGAATGTGCCGTTTGCAGAGAATCCGGCAGCTCAGTATGCAGCTGTACGCAACGGACTTTACAACGCAGGAAAGAAGATAGAGATTGTCGTTAACTATCAACCCAAACTGCATTTCTTTGCAGAATGGTGGAAACAACTCTACGGAGAGAGCGAAGGAAAAGACCATAAAGGCATCTTCCCTGCGGCATGTGATTTCACGACTGACCTGCATTCGATGGGTCAATGGATACAAGAAGGCGAGCGTTCTATCTTCGAAACCGTCATCAGTGTAGAAGAACCGGAACGGAAACTGCTCTTTCCACACGACGAAGAAAACCTTGACGGACTCAACTTCCTCGAAGGAAAGCGCGTTGATGACGTGAATAAGATGGCCGAACTCGGTACACGTTTGGCACATGTCGACGGCGGTGTGCCCAATATTCGCATCAGTGTTCCACGCCTGAATGCCTACTACATCGGACAACTCATCTATTTCTTTGAGATCGCATGCGGCATCAGTGGCAACTTGCTTCAGGTGAATCCGTTCAATCAACCGGGGGTCGAGGCCTACAAGAAGAATATGTTTGCCCTGCTCAACAAGCCCGGTTACGAGGCAGAAAGCAAGGCCATCCGTGAAAGGCTCTGATGAATGACAGCATAAGACAATACTTAGAAAGACACGGCTTTGGGCATTTCAGCCCCAAAGCCGTGCTTTTTGATATGGACGGTGTGCTTTATGACAGCATGCCCCACCATGCCATTGCGTGGCAAGAAAGTATGAAAAGGTTTGGAATAGACATGACCGAAGCCGATGCCTACGCCACCGAGGGAGCAAGGGGTATTGACACTATCCGCCAAATTGCCACGCGCCAAGGCAAAGAGGTCTCTTTAGAGGAGGCACAACGCATGTATGACGAGAAAAGCCGCATCTTCCATGAGATGCCGGATGCCCCGATTTTCGACGGCGTCTTCGACATGATGGAGAAGATAAAGTGTGCAGGAATGACGGTAAACGTGGTCACCGGCAGCGGACAACGACCGCTTATCCGGCGTCTGCTCAACGATTTCGGCCGTTATCTTGACGAAAACCACATCACGACGGCCTATGATGTGAAACGGGGGAAGCCCTACCCCGATCCCTATCTCATGGGGCTTCAGAAAGCCGGAAACCTGAAACCATTCGAAGGAATCGTTGTCGAGAATGCTCCGCTCGGCGTCCGTTCCGGTGTTTCCGCAGGCATCTTCACCGTTGCCATCAACAGTGGTCCACTGCCCGATAAGGCACTTCTCGACGAAGGAGCCGACGTGTTATACGATAAAATGACACAGTTCCGTAACGAATGGGACAACTTTATTTAGATTTATGCACACTCTTTCGTGGCGTGCGCACTTTTAAGCAAAACTATTTTAATATAGCTTAAAAACTTACTTGATGTTTGTTGGATAGCCTTTGTAGGTAGTAAATTTGTTTTAACAAAGACATTAACGACATGACATCCGCAGATTATTACAGGCTCGGCAATGACTTTCGCCGGCAAGGTGACTTCAAACGTGCTATGGAAGCATATATGGAAGCCATCGCTCTTGACCCGGAAAGCCCTGCAGCCGAGGCTAAAAAGATGCTTGAAGACATCTATGTCTTCTATTGCAAGGACATGTATAATCCGTAAAAAGGTGTCGGCAACAAACATATATCAAAAACATTATGGGAAAAATAGTTGGTGCCATCGTGGTAAATGAGGAACGATGCAAGGGCTGTTCGCTTTGCGTTGTAGCCTGTCCGAAAGACGTTATCGCCCTGACTGACAGAAAAGTCAACGTAAACGGCTATCCGTTTGCTATAGCCGCACGCCCCGATGAATGCATAGGTTGCACAGCTTGCGGCATTGTTTGCCCCGACGGGTGCATCACGGTCTATCGAAAGAAACTCGAATAAACAAGATTGAAGCTATGGAAGAGAAAGAAATAAAACTCATGAAGGGCAACGAAGCCATCGCTCATGCAGCCATACGATGCGGTGCCGACGGCTATTTCGGCTACCCCATCACGCCACAAAGCGAAATCATAGAGACGCTTGCGCTACTCAAACCGTGGGAAACAACGGGAATGGTTGTGCTGCAAGCCGAGAGCGAAGTGGCCTCCATCAATATGCTGTATGGCGGAGCCGGAGCCGGAAAACGCGTGCTCACCTCCAGTTCAAGTCCCGGTATTGCCTTGATGCAAGAGGGCATTTCCTACATGGCTGGGGCCGAATTGCCGGGCGTAATCGTGAACGTTCAGCGCGGAGGCCCGGGCCTTGGGACCATTCAACCCAGCCAAAGCGACTACAATCAAGCCACTCGTGGCGGTGGAAATGGCGACTATAACGTCATCGTTTTGGCTCCGAATTCCGTGCAAGAGATGGCAGATTTTGTTGATTTGGCATTCACATTGGCATTCAAATACCGCAATCCGGCGATGATACTTAGCGATGGAGTAATTGGCCAAATGATGGAAAAAGTGGTGCTACCTCCGCAGAAACCGCGCCGAACAGAAGCCGAAATCCTGCGCGAATGCCCTTGGGCAACGACCGGAAGAAGCAGACATCGCGCGCCAAATATCATCACTTCGCTCGAATTGATGCCCGAAGTGATGGAGCAGAAAAACCTGCATTTGCAAGCGAAATACCGCCAGATAAAAGCCAACGAGACGCGATGTGAACTGACGAAATGCGACGATGCGGACTACTTGGTGGTTGCGTTCGGAAGCGCGGCTCGCATCGCTGAGAAGAGTATGGAGGTGGCCCGAGCCCACAATATCAGGCTCGGACTCTTCCGACCAATAACACTTTGGCCCTTTCCCGAAAAGGAATTGCAGAACGCCGCAGCTGGAAAGAAGGGCATACTTGTGGCAGAAATCAACGCCGGACAGATGGTCCAAGACGTCAGTTTGGCTGTAGGAAGCAACATACCCGTGGCACATTTCGGCCGATTGGGAGGCATTGTGCCCGACCCGGAAGAGATTGTTAACGCATTAAAGACTAAACTTATCGACAATGAATAACGACATCATATCACCCGAAAACCTTGTTTACGCTAAGCCGGAACTGATGAACGACACACCAATGCACTACTGTGCCGGTTGTTCCCATGGCGTTGTGCACAAGTTGGTGGCCGAAGTCATTGCCGAAATGGGCATGGAAGAGAAGACCATCGGCGTCAGTCCGGTAGGTTGCGCCGTCTTTGCTTACCGTTATATCGACATCGATTGGCAGGAAGCCCCACACGGTAGGGCCCCCGCTTTGGCTACAGGTATCAAGCGACTTTGGCCCGATCGGATCGTATTCACCTATCAGGGCGACGGCGATTTGGCCTGCATCGGAACGGCAGAGACCATACACTCGCTCAACCGCGGGGAGCATATCGCCATCATTTTCATTAATAATGCCATCTATGGTATGACGGGCGGACAGATGGCTCCAACCACTTTGCTGGGCCAAAAGACTGCAACTTGCCCCTTCGGTCGCGTGCCCGAGCTCCACGGCTACCCCTTGAACATCACCGAACTTGCTGCTCGTTTGGAGGGAACCTGCTATGTTTCGCGACAGAGTGTAGAGACAGTTGCAGCCATACATAAGGCAAAAAAGGCCATTAGAAAGGCATTTGAAGCCTCGATGAAAGGCCTCGGTTCGAGTCTTGTTGAGATTGTTTCCACCTGCAACAGCGGTTGGAAACTGACACCAGTCAAGGCCAACGAGTGGATGCAAGAGCACATGTTCGAGAAATATCCCAAGGGCGATCTCAAAGACACCACCTCACTTTAAACAACACAACGCATGAAAACAGAAATCATCATAGCCGGCTTCGGCGGTCAGGGCGTGCTCTCGATGGGCAAAATCCTCGCCTATTCGGGCCTGCTCGAAGGAAAAGAGGTCACATGGATGCCTGCCTACGGCCCCGAACAGCGCGGAGGAACGGCCAACGTGACCGTCATCGTCAGCGACGAACGCATCTCTTCGCCCATTCTCAGCACGTATGACGTAGCCATTGTGCTCAATCAACCCTCATTGGATAAGTTCATGCCCAAGCTCAAACCGGGCGGAACGCTCATCTACGACGGCTTCGGCATCGTCAATCCTCCCCAACGTAACGACATAACGACCTATCGCATCGACGCCATGGACAAGGCTGCCGAACTGAAAAATGCCAAGGTTTTCAACATGATCGTGCTCGGTGCGCTCCTCAAAGTGTGCCCCATCGCCAGTACGGAAGGCCTGCAAAAGGCCCTCTACAAAACACTGCCGGAGCGCCACCACAAGCTGATTCCACTCAACATGCAGGCCGTTGAAGAGGGAATGAAGCTGATTGAGTGAAGCGAGGGAGACCGAACTTGCAAAAAACATAAAAGAAAAGAAGCCTGCAAATGGCTTCTTTTTTATTTTTATAAGGTTCAAAATCTGTTTTCGTTTGTCTTATTCCTTTTTGTAATATACAAGAAGACAGTTCTATAAATTGAACTTTTCTCCTTTTAGATGAGTCAAGATTATCGTCTTATTTTGTCCGTTTTCTTTCCCTGTTTTTAACATTTCTTGACGCCATCAAATAGAAATGGAAAAATAGAAAACGGGAATTTCAAAACAATATTTCCATCACAAATCTGCTATTTCTGACATTCTGCAAAGCAATATTGCCCATTCTACTGCACTAAACAGCTCACTTTGTATGCTTAAATGACCCATTTGATAACATTAGATGGCCCATTTTGGTTTCTTATTCCAGTGATTTTACCTGTCGCTCTGCCCCGAAATCCGTTTTCAAAACAAATGAATTCGATAACTGGCCGTATGACAATGAATTACAAAATAGGCGCGTAACTCGCGTATTTCCGCCGCCGATGTTTCTCGATTCAAATACGTGAACAGGGCAAGGCCTATTATCAAAGTTTTTCATATAATGGGGCGAGATGCGCGTCTCTAACCATATACGTCCTTAACCATAATGTAGTCGGCTTATTATGCAGGCTATCCTTGGAGCACAGAAAATCATCTTGAACACCTGTTTATCATCGATTTTACATCAATTTGTCTCCAATGGTTTGCCATAGCACAGCAAGTTCTCTTTCCGATCAGCGGGAGTAGCATTGCATCATGCCTCATCAGGTGTGCCAATCCGACCAAGTTCGTTTGTCAACACAGCCTTCACTTCCTCGATTTCTCCGCTGCCAACCGTGTCTAACTCCAGCAACCGAATGCCCTTTGCACTGAGAATTGAGCGCTTTATAGCATCACGTTCGGCCTGTGCCGTGCCCTTATGGTGATAGGAAAAGCCATTGACTTCAATTGCAAGAACAGGCTGTTTGGTAACTCGGTTGCTAATAAGAAAATCCACATGAGCCATTGGGCTCGCCACAAAACGATGCTGTTTATCCGTCAAACCGGATAGGTCACGAATCAAATCATAGAGAGGATAATGCGGAAAAACATGCAGGACATTCCACACTTTATGTGTTTTCAATATCGTTAAAAGCACATTATAGGCAATATTCTCCGAGTCATAATCTGACACTTTGGGCTTACCTGCCAGATAATGCATGCGCTGTTGGGCATAAGATGAGTACAACAAGTCGAAAATAGAATGGAGTTTGCTCTCTACTATCACGCCATGGTACTGGATATAATTGATTAAATCGCCTATGACAGACGGCTTTGTCGTTTCATTTCCATTTGTTATCAAGACAAAACATCGCTTGGCACGCGACACAGCCACGTTGACAAGGTTCGGATTATCACAGAAATCGTCGTATTGACTCAAGACCGTACTAAAGACAATTGTATCCTTTTCACGGCCTTGATACTTATGAATAGTATCTATTTCCACAAGTTTATTGCTTATATTCCGTCGCAAAAGGTGCACTTGTCCACGGTAAGGAGTAATGACACCAAGGTCTTTTTCAAGCTCAGGTTCGGCCATTAAGAGATGTTGAAGCTCGTCGTTCTCACGCTGATTAAAGGTTTCCCATCGGCCGGATTGGCTATCATAAATCTTTCGATGTAGGTTTCCCGGCACCGTTTTTACCACCTTCATAGCCATTTCACCACCTTTTGAGGTTGACATAATAATGAGACTTCCACCATAAAACTTTTGATTACAGAAGTCAATAATAATCGGTTCGCAACGGTAATGCTCCCGCAATAAAATCTGAGGTGCGTGGGGTAACACATGAAGAACAGAAGACAGAAAGCTCTGTTCGAGACAATTATAGGCTTCGGGTATGCCAAACTCGTGGTTGATTTTTAGTAAGTTGGGCCTTTCCTCCTTGTCTACAATATGCGAAAGTTGCAAGACATCGCCCACAATGACGGCATTACGAGCAACCGATAAAGCCAAAACAGCCGAATCAACAGAGACCTGTGAGGCTTCATCCATGATGAGATAATCGAAGATATGACCGGGTAGTGTGTTCCGAGCAGAGAATGTCGTACTCAAAACAACAGGATATTCCTTTGCTATTTCATCAGATTTACGATAGAGGTCCTTGGATTCGAAGCGCGGTCTGATGTTTGCGTCCCTATATTTCAAGGATAAGCGGTGTTTCAACAAGGCCAAAGAGGTCTTTGTCTGGGCTTCCAATAATTCGTCGGCCTTTGTTTCTTGCAAGAATGTTTCAGCTGCTTCTATGTCACACTGCAGTTCTTTCAGTTTACAAACATAGTATAATGCTTTCATATCCGCCAACAAAACCTTTCTATCTTGAACATGCTTGATGGAATAGATGATGCGTAATAGAAATCTTCTCCTTATTTTATGGAGAAACCTAATGAGTCGCTTCAAAGGCGAATTCTCTGCCAACTCGCACGCTTCGGCTTCGCTTTCCAACTCCAACCACATCTTCATCAATCTGTCTGATGGGCCTTTTTTATAGCTTTCCAGCCGTATTTCATCATAGTTATGCTCTGATAAGAAATGAGATTGTTCGGTTAACAAGCTTTCCATTAAAAGCCTGTCTTGAGCCAATTGCTCTTGTTTGAGAAAGACGTTTCCTACTTTTTCGTTCAGGTCATGAAGTACTTTTGTCTCTTCATTGTAGTTTTTCAAACTCCAATCTCTCATGTCGGGATAGCCGACTTGCCCTTTTTCAATAAACAATTGCTGCTTTTCAGAGCGTCCCAAAGAGGTCACAAGAAAGCCAAACCCCACTTGTTCCAACTTCTCACGTACGTTTTCTACCGCCGCATTATTATTGCTAACAACCAATACCGACTTACCCGTTGCGACAATATTCGCAATGATATTCAGAATGGTCTGCGTCTTTCCCGTTCCCGGAGGCCCTTGAATAACACTGATTTGACTGCTGAAAGCAGACCGGACCGCTATCATCTGACTACGATTACTCCTGAAAGGAAACAGATAAATTCCTAAACCTTTATGCACTTTTAGCAGTGAAGGTTTAAGAAAAGTAGCCATTGTGCTGTCTTCTTCGATAAAGTTTAGCTGCTGATATTTTGTAAAAAGAGAAATCAAACCGGTCTCTGTTGGTATTGTATTTACGCTGGAGACCTCTTTAAAGTAAAGAAAAATGTGCAAAGCTTTCTTATCAGATAAGACTGATTTTTCTACTTTTAGATCGCTATCTTTATATTCTCTTATGCCATTATCAAACTCAAGACGATAGAACTTCTTGAAACCATGCGTGAAGACCCATGCTCTTTTGGGACTTAAACGCCTTTCTGCCCGAGTCAAATGGCTATCTTCTACGTTTATTTCAACAGACGAAGAGAGAAAAACAATGTCTCTCTGACGATAAGGAAAGGTTCGTTTATCAGAAAAAGTCACCCAAAAGACATTTCTATTATCTTTCTTGACAGACTTGATTTGAAATGTCTTAGGCTCTCCTTTGAGCAATATCATGTTAGAAGTTTCCATTTGGCACATCACCATTTCTGCAACAAGGCAACTCGTTTCTCTTTAATTCTACAATTTATTTGGCCAGAAGTGTCCATGCGAAGTATGCCAAACACATATTCTGACACAGAAATCACACGGGAAACTATACTTACATGGGGTAAGAAAAGGCAACATATCACCTTGCAATCGACTTACCCAAAGCACCGTAGACCACCTTGGCGACAAGCGGTTTACTGGTTTCCTCGGTCAGACCGTGGCCCAGTCGGCCATAGATGAACGGCACTTCAAGTCCCTTGATACAGTAGTGGGTAATGTCGGCCACGAGGTCTACACTGTCGATATCAAACTCACCGTCAGCCTTTCCCTCGGCATATACCTTGCGAAACAGTTCGATTTCGTCCTCATCGAAGTTCTTTCTCACTTTCTCCACCATCCAAATATTACGGAAAAACTCAGCGCGAAGGTTACCATTCCTTACTACCGTCTCACGAATCATACTCAGATGGGTGTAGATAAGTTCTATGATTTTATCCTGCGGACGCATCTTCATGCACGCCACTTCGTCCAACTTGTCAGACAAACGCTCCAATTCTGACTCAATGACCGCCGAATAAACGTCCTCTTTCCGATTGAAATAGGTATATAATGTTCGGCGTCCTTTGCCAGAAGCAACGGCAATATCGTTCATCGTCGTATTGGCAATACCGTTCTTGGCAAACAGTTGTCGCGCCACATCTACTAATCTTTGTCTTGTTTTTGATATTGACATATTAACTCACTTCAGCTTCCATTTGCACACAATAAACTATGTGTGCAAAAATAGAGCGTTTATTTTAAACGACCAAACAGATGGCATAAAAAATGAAGTCACACAAAAAATACACAGAAAAAATTTGGTTGTTACAGAAATATGCCGTACCTTTGCACTCGCAATCAAGAAAAGGGATTGAAATCAACATCATATGCTCTTGATTTGCAACGTTTAACATCGCGGAGTGGAGCAGTTGGTAGCTCGCCAGGCTCATAACCTGGAGGTCGCATGTTCGAGTCTTGCCTCCGCAACCAATATCATTCGGGAATGCTTATATAAGGCTTTCCCGAATGTTTTTTATCACATATCGGACAAGAGAGGGACACGATGAAAAGAGTCCCCAACCTCACCTCTACTCTTTCAACACATTCCTTACCCTGAAAGCCCACAGCTTATAGCCGACAGGTGTCAGATGCAAACCGTCAGAAGTGAGCGAACGACGCATCTCATTTGTACCATGATACACAAAATCCTTGAAGAGGTTAATATACGAAATATGGTTGCGCTCACAATAATGACGCAGTTTCACGTTCAGCATGGCCACGATATCGGTCTTGCCCTTCAAGGTTTCATAGCGATTGAAAGACTCATTGATGGGCAGCAGACTTTGTACATAGAGTTTGGTATCTGCGGCATGCACCCATATCTTGTCTATCATTCGCTGATATTTCTCGAAAACCCGATCGGCAGAGAGACCCTGACTGAGGTCATTGATGCCCATCATTACGATGATGACCCTGGGCTTCCGGGCAAGAATAGCGTCCAAACGGTTCATCACGCCATCGATGTTGTCGCCCATGATGCCCCGGTTGCGCACGTGTTTTCGACCAAGCAATTTGTTCCAATCGCCACCGAACTCCGTAAGACTGTTGCCCAACATAACGATATCTGTGCTATCGATGGCACGTTCCTTCGAGAATACTTCCATACGATTGCGGTAATGTTCGGTATTCCAAGTGTCTTGTTGACCATGACTTTGCAATGGCGAGCACAACATAGCAACAAGAAGGACGAAACATTTGATGATTGACGAGTGCATACGCTTCAGAATTGTTCAAGAATGGCAATGCGTTTTTCCGTATCCGGGTGCGTACTGAACAACGAATTCATGAAACTCAACAGCCCTTGCTTCATTTCGTCGGGCTGAATGATAAAGAGTTGGGCCACATCTGCCCGCTTCACGTTGTCAAGTCCGGGATTACCCGATATCTTGCGCAATGCAGATGCCAACGCAAGTGGGTTACCACAAAGCTCGGCTCCACCTGCATCGGCCATATACTCACGCTTACGGGAGATTGCGAAACGGGTGAGCAAGGTGAAAATGTAGGCGATGGCACAACACACGACGCCAATCAGCAAGATAAGAACGATGGATAGACCGCCACCTTCCTTGTTGTTACCGCGTCTACGACCACCACTGTGCCACAACGACTGATACATCATCTGCACGGCAAGCGACATCATAGTCGAAACGATGCCGACGAACACGATACTCGTCACAAGTAGCTTCGTATCATGGTTGCGGATATGCGTTAACTCATGGCCCAAAACGCCAGCCAGCTCATCGTCATCAAGCAGGTTCATCAGTCCGGTTGTAACCGTCACGGTATAACTCTTTGGATTGATGCCGCTGGCAAAGGCATTCAGCTGCGGATCATCAACGACATTAATCTTCGGCATGTCCATATTGCAGGTCATGCAAAGGTTTTCCACAATGTTATACAGACGTGGATTCTCTTTTCGGCTGACCGGACGGGCCCCAGTGGCCTGCTGAATCATGGACACATTGCTGAAATAGGCTACGGTAAACCAAACCGAAACGCCGACAATAATCCATGGAACCGTCGTGATGAATATTTGGTTCACCGTGTTGACATCCAGCCGATACACCAATTCGTCGTATTCATTATAAGATCCGCTACCGAAATAAATCAAGGCTGCAAGAAAGACCCAATCCATGACCAAGATGATGACCGGGAACATCAGCAACAACACGATGCTCAGCGTGTTGTTGCGCCTGATTTGGGCCTGCATTCCTACATATCTCATAGGTATCAGAACTTAACTTCGGGTGCTTTATCCATTTCCTCGCGCTGTTCTGTGGGTATTTCAAACATCGTTTCTTTCTTGAATCCAAACATACTTGCAAACAAGTTCGAGGGGAAAGTCTGCACGGCATTGTTCAACTCACGCGTGGTAGAATTAAAGAACCTGCGCACGGCAGCCAACTTATTCTCTATATCCGACAATTCGTTCTGCAACTGAAGGAAATTTTCATTAGCCTTCAGCTCTGGATAAGCCTCCAAAGAAACTTTCAATCCCGACAATGCACTCGTCAACGCATTCTCTGCTGTGATTTTATCATCAATACTCGTGGCATTCATCGCAGCCGAGCGTGCAGCAGTCACACGCGTAAGAACCTCTTTCTCGTGATCGGCATATCCCTTCACCGTTGCAACCAACTGCGGCACCAAGTCGTGACGCTGTTTCAACTGCACATCAATGTTCGCAAACGCATTCTCACGATTGTTCCTCAGCTTCACAAGATTGTTGTAAATCGAAATTCCCCAAACAACAAGTAGCACAATGACTACCAAAACAATGATTCCTGTCATAATCTAAATCTTTTAATTGCACTTCTAACTACAAAAATAAGACAAAAGTTGCTGAAACGGAAACTATATTAAGATTAATTAGCAAGAAAGAAGAGCACAAAAAATAAAGCCTGACTGTTATTAGCAGTCAGGCCTTATCAAAATATCAGGCTATTTCAAAAGATTCATAACCTTCTCAAAGTATCGTTGCGTCTTCTCCACGCTGAAATGAATGCCACCGTTCCACGATCGAATCGCAGTCTCGATGCTGTTGAGCGGATTGTGATACGATTGTATCAGCAAAAACATTTCCTTCGATTTCGCAATGCTGAAGCGATCAGACAACTTATATCTTCTTTTACTTTTCCTTTTCTTAAGTATCTGATTACATTCAGCCACTAAAATCGGAGTAATCTGCATTGCACCAACAGAAGAACCACTCCTCGCACGTCTATTTCCGTTACTCTCAACTTGGATGATAGCATCCATAATCGGATTCCAATCAACCTTTTTCGCATTTTCCGCCGGTTCCGCTCCACAGCAGAACACAGGGAACAACATCATTACACTAAATATCAACAATACAATCTTGTTTTTTCTCTTCATACTTATTATTTTATGGAGCCTGAGTAATAAGGAAAGCAAAATACCCGCGATCAATGTCTGTGTGAGAAAAAGTTGAAACAATGACCTCAGCCCCGTTAGATACTAAGTATAGCACAATAAAAGATGTACTATTCTCTTTATTTATCGCCTGCAAAGATACGACTTTCCAGTCGAAAACAAGTAAGAATGCCACTAAAAAAACTAAAAACAAGTGAACACTCAAGTTAGAAGCGCAATTTCTTAATGGGTGGTCGTAAGAGTTGATCTCCCTGTTGGAAGCAGCCCCGGCGGGGCATTTAACTTTCCTTTTGGTTTAGCGTTTGCCCCAGCCGAGCATTTAACTTTCCTTTTGGTTTGACGTTTGCTCCAGCCGGGCATTTAACTTTCCTTTCGGTTTAACGTTTGCCCCAGCGGGGTATCTAACACCTATTATGTTTTGACGTTTGCAAGAAAAACTTTCCCTTTACATTTTTTATCTTCTTCCATGGAAGACGAACTTTCTCTTTACATTTTACTATCTTCCGAGCCGTCGGACGGGCGTTCTTTTTTCGTTTTCCGTTAATCCGATTGCTTTAGAGACGCAGTTTTTCCTGTTTCTCTCCATGGGGCTTATATCGAACTCACATAGGGGGTAGAGCGCAGCACGAACTTCCTCATCATGGCAAAGCGCAAGTATGGGGCCATGCTTTCAACAATATCGGATGGAAAAGTTGGCTTCGTCAGAAAATAATCGTATATTTGCCATACCATCTGTCAATTCATGCAACGCGAGGACAATTTTACGTTCCTTACCGAGGAACCGATACCGAAAGTGATTGGGACAATGGCCGTCCCGACCATCATATCGATGCTCATTAGCAATCTGTATAACATCGTTGACACTTACTTCGTGGGCCAAATCGACACGCAAGCCACGGCTGCTGTGGGCATTGTTTTCTCGTTGATGTTTTTCATTCAGGCTTTTTCTTTCTTCTTTGGCAACGGTTCCGGCAATTATATCTCGCGTCAGTTGGGGGCCCGGAACCGTGAAAGTGCAGAGCAAATGGCCAGTACCGCACTCGGCTATACCCTCATCTTCTCGATAGTTCTTGTGGTTCTTGGTCTGCTGTTTCTCGACGAAATCTCCGTCATCTTAGGCAGTACACCCACCATTCTGCCCTACACGCGTCAATATCTTGGCTTTTCTCTGCTCGGAACCCCATTTCTTATGTGCACGCTTTGTATGAACAATCAGATGCGATTTCAGGGCTATGCGCGTTATTCCATGTATGGAATTATTGTCGGAGCTCTGCTGAATTGCATGCTCGACCCACTCTTTATCTTCGGTTTGGACATGGGGATAAGGGGTGCAGCCATAGCCACTGTGATTGGCCAGATAGTTGGTTTTGCGGTGATGTTTCGCATGAGTCTGCACAAGGATATCATTCATTATACGCCCCGAAACTTCTCACATCGTTGGCTGTTTGTCAAGGAAATCATCGCTGGCGGCACTCCTTCCATCTCGCGACAAGGCCTTGCAAGCATAGCCACTATCGCCTTGAATGTGAGTGCATCTCAGTTTGGTGACGCCGCAATTGCAGCCATGAGCATCGTCAATCGCATTGTGATGTTCATCTTTAGTGTCATCATTGGACTTGGACAAGGCTATCAACCGATGTGCGGTTTCAGTTATGGTGCCCGGCATTATGAACGTGTGAAGGCCGGATTTTGGTTTTGCGTGAAGGTCGGAACGGCTTTTCTTCTCTTCTGGTCCGTGGTGCTTTTTGCCTTCAGCGACCGCGCTATCGGACTCTTCCGCAATGATGTTGACGTTATATCCATAGGTATTCCCGCCCTGAGATACCAGCTTTTGAGCTTTCCTTTCTGGTCTTTTATGATTATGGCCAACATGATGATGCAGACCTGTCGCAAGACATTACAGGCCAATATTCTTGCGGCTTCGCGCCAAGGGCTGTTTTTTATTCCCTTGATACTTGTGCTTCCGCATTGCTTCGGCCTGTTGGGTGTAGAGATATGTCAGGCTTGCAGCGATTTTGTTTCGCTACTCGTGACCATTCCCATTGTCTTTTCCGCCTTTCGGGAGATGCATGTTTAGCGGAGATTTTTTGTTCGGTAGAAATCAAATGAGGAAGGATTTACCTTTTTACTTTTACTTTTTCACCTTTAAATATTATCTTTGCAAGCATGAACAACACTTTTACGCCTGACCGTTCACAAGAGAAAGTCATCAAATTATCCGAGGGTTACCACCTTATTTTGGCCGCTCCGGGTTGCGGAAAAACGCAGATACTGGCCGAACGTGTGGCACGTGCCCATGCCGCGGGGGTGACTTTCGCCGACATGTTGTGTCTTACGTTCACCAATCGGGCTGCACGTGGCATGCAAGAACGGGTGGGACAGCGGCTCAACGTGGCTGCCGACGATCTCTTCATCGGCAATGTTCACCGCTTTTGTTCGCGCTTCTTGTTCGACAAAGGTCTTGTTCCGGCGTCCACATCTATCATTGATGACGACGACGTGTTGAGCATCCTGTGTGACTTTGCGGGTGATGACGAGGGGCAAGTCGGGGCAAACTATCGGCGCCGCGGCCGATATATGGAGGCCATGCAGCTTTCGCATCTCATGTTTCAGATTGAAAATGCGCACCCACGCGACCTGCGTATGCACCCCGATTGCTTGTCGTCGGACGATATTCAGGCCTTGCGAACCCTCTGTAAAGCGCAAAACAAGGATTTCACGGCATCCATGATGAGCGACATTTATGCCCATGCCGATACCTATCGTGACGCTTGCAGCGACCTCGGAGCGCAACAGTTGGTATTCAATATGCTGCAAAAAATGCAGCTGGCCCGCCGATATGAACGCTACAAAGCAGCTAACCGCCTGCTTGATTTCGAGGATATCCTGTTGCTGGCTTATGAACATCGCGACCTGTTGCCACGTTATCGGTGGATTCAGGTGGACGAGGTTCAGGACTTGAATCCCTTGCAATTGGCCCTCATCGATGCCATGACGGCCGACAACGACGAGCAGAAAGTGTGCGTGATTTACCTTGGTGACCCGCAACAAAGCATCTTTTCGTTCATGGGGGCCAAGCTGTCAACGCTCGATTTTCTGCGCAATCGCTGTGCAAACCAAATTCATTCGCTCGACCGAAACCATCGTTCGCCGAAGTATCTGCTCGACCTTTTCAACCTATATGCGGCCGAACAGCTTGGTATTCCGGCCGATTTACTACCCTCGACCGACTACGATCCGCCCGTGATAGGCAACGAATTGCAACTTTATCCCTCTGACACTATCGACACGGAGTATATGGATGCCGCCCAACAGGCAGCGCGTTTGCAGCGTGATTTCCCCGAAGATACTACGGCTATCATCGTCAATTCCAACCATGATGCCGACGGAGTGAGCTCCGGTTTGAAGCAATTGGGTCTGCAACATTTCAAGGTTTCGGGCGATGATCTCTTCGCTTCGCCGCAGATAAAACTACTTTTTGCCCATCTTTCCGTGATGAACAATGCCCATAACTTTATTGCTTGGGCGCGCATTCTTGAGGGCATGCAGGTGTTCCGCACACCGAATGCCGCGCGAAGGTTCGTGCGTTCGTGTGCCGACAGAGCTCTTCTGCCGAGCGACTTCCTGCGCGATGACGGGCAAACCTATATCGAAAGGTTCGTCAATGCCTATGAGAATGAGACGATAACCATCTTTGATACCGAGACAACAGGGCTTGATGTGCATTGCGAAGACATCGTACAAATCGCTGCTGTTCAGCTGAAAAACGGAGCCATTGTGCCGGGTTCTGCGTTGTCATTTCACTTGGAAAGCGACCGCAAGATACCCGAAATGCTCGGCGATATCGTCAATCCTATCATCGAAGAACGCCGCCATCAACGACTTCTTCCACGCAAAGAGGCCCTGCAACGCTTCGTGGATTACGCCCGTGGAACAGTGCTTTTAGGACACAATGCCGACTATGATATTCACATTTTACACAACAATCTATTGCGCGAAATGTCCGAAACGGCCTTGCCAAAAGAGCTGGAGGACTATCTTGACAGCCTGGAACTGATTCGTTTGCTACGCCCCGGACTTCGACAATATAAACTGAAGTATTTGCTCGAAGTGTTGCATTTAGAGGGAGAAAACAGCCATCTGGCCGATGCAGACGTGGGGGCTACACGTTCATTGGTGACCTTTTGCCATGATAAGGCAAAGGAAATCGTGGCCGAACAGCAGCGGTTCTGCGAGCAAAAAAGCGTGCAGGAACGGATTAGCGTCCTAAGAAACAACTATCTTCCCCACTATCGTCACACGCTTGCCCAACTGTGGCAGGAGTCGGGAAAGGCCGATATACTGGTCGAAGAAATGCGCTATCTCTATCGGACATGGGTTGAAGAGCATCTCATTCAGCCCCTGCCAACGGTGGATTATATCTTCCGTTATGTGGCTTCCGACCTGCTTCGGCCCGACGAATCAACAGCTCTCGGTGAGCAGATAGGGCGTCATATCCTCGAAATGAACACGCTGAAAGAGGCTGACCTCTGCGGAAGCAAGACGATAGATGATAAGATTTTCGTCACAACAGTGCACAAAGCGAAAGGTTTGGAGTTTGATAATGTCATCGTGTTTGATGTGATTGAAGGGCGTTATCCCAACTATTATGGCTTGCAAAACCCGTCACAAGTGGCCGAAGATGCACGTAAACTCTATGTTGCCATCACCCGAAGCAAGAAGCGATTGATGGTGATGCAAAGTTGTTTCCGTGTGGATTACCATGGTCAACGCAAGCCTGTTGCGCTGTCACGGTTTGTGGAATGCATCAGGAAAAGGCTGATACAGACACCTACAAACACCCACCCCGACCCTTCCAAAGGGAGGAAGTAGGAGCTTATTGGCTTACGTAAGAGGTATTAAACATGTTATACTGAATGGTCATTTCAGTGCATTTCTCCTATTATGAATGCGTCTGTACCTATAAAATGCGTTATATCGAATGACAATTCCCGATTTTTTTAGTCGTAGAGCGTGTAATATCGCTCATCAAATGACACATATTACATTCTTCAAACAGGCCTGCAAGCTATCACTCCCTCCCTTTGGGAGGGTCGGGGTGGGTACTTGGGAGGGCCGAGGTAGATATTTACAGCACGTATTTCTCGACTACTTGCGCCACACCGTCATTGTCGTTCGACAGCGTAACGACGTCGGCTATCTCTTGAATGTCGCGCGGTGCGTTGGCCATGGCCACGCCCAAGCCGGCAAACTTTATCATTCCAACGTCGTTATAGCTGTCACCGCAGGCGATGATTTCCTCGCGATCGATGCCTAAAGTGGCTGCCAATCGCTTGAGAGAATGCCCTTTATCGATGCCCAAAGGGACGCATTCAAGGAAGTTATCCATCGAACGATAAGCGCTGATACGGCCCTTGAGTATCTCTAATATACGTTGTTCAAGTGCGCAAAGTGGGGCAGGCTCACCCACAATCAGACACTTATTGATAGGATAAGTAATCTGGTTCAGAAAGTCATCACACTGCACAATGGACATCTTATTGATGCCCGCTTCCAACTTCACATAGCGGTCTTCGCTGCTTGTTGCTACGATTTCGGCTCCCTGATGCACGAGGATTTGCAGCCCGGCCCGCATGGTTTCATGGTAGAGTACGGGCACAACGTCCGGGTCGAGCTTGTGTTCAAACACTACTTTTCGCGTCTTGCAATCTACAATCTTGCCGCCATTGAACGCCAAGATGAACCCACCATGCCGCTCCAATTCCAGTTCTTCGGCCACCGGCATGATGCCATACGTGGGCCTACCCGATGCCAATACAATCCTCGCGCCACGCTCTTGCGCCTCCATCAAAGCTTCCTTGGTCTTCGGCGTAATCTTTTTCTCGCTGTTGGTCAGCGTGCCATCGAGGTCAAGTGCGATTAAGAGTCTCCCTCGTCCCCTCTGAATGGAGGGGAAACCTGAAGCATCCGATGTCTTTATTTCCATATAAATATCGTTTAAAATAATAGTGTAAGTCTGTTCTCCGCTCCTTTAGAGGAGGTCGGGAGGGCCTACAATGGTTCCAATCCCACGTCTTTTGACATCAGCGTCACGCTGCCATCTTCGCGCACATAGCATGGAATGCAGACGTCGCCCGTGGCTTTTTCTTCGTCAAAAGCGGGGTCATTGTCGCGCAAAGCGAGGAATTCTTTCATGTAGCGCACGTTTTCTCCGATGTCGATCACCTTGAATTCGGGGTTGCCTTCCACCTGCTTCATCACGTGAGCGCAGTAGGGACAGGACTTCATTACATACATTTTTATCATTGTTTCTTAGGGTTTGGTTTATAAAACACGTTCAAAAGCCAGTCGCATACCGCGTGGCCCATAATCTATCTTTCCACATTCGACAAAGCCGAGTCGTTGCAACAGACCGCGCATCTCGCGGTTGTCGTGGTTCGTATCCACCTTGATGCTGTAGATATCCTGCTGTCTGCACATCGCTTCCACACCTTGGAAGAACTGCTTCGCCAATCCTTTCCCACGCGCATTCGGGCTTACTGCCAACCGATGAATGACCATATAATCACCCTTAGTTAGCCATTCGGCCGTGCATTGTTCGTAAGCCGGCTCACCATTTTGGGCCACAACGCCATACGTTTTCACGCCATCTTCGTCGGTCAAGACATAGGCTTCGCCGCTTTTTATGTCTGCTATAATCAGATCACGCGAGGGATATTCCACCGTCCATTGATGCCTTCCGTCGGCCATCATCTTCCATCTTGCCGCGTCAATCAGCCTCCAACACGCGTCAAAATCTTGTAAATTGGCCTGTCTGAACGTCATGGTTGCGGTGTTGTCAATGCTTTTTCTTCAATCAAGAATTCGTCTATGAGGTAGCGGTCGCTACGACAATGTAGATCGGCCACGCCATTTTGAATCAGTTGAAAGGTCACGGAATGATAGAATCTGTCCATTGCTTCCTCCAAAGATATGCCCATTTGTTCGGCAATACCCTTGATGATGCGTGCATATTTCATCTGCAATACGATTTGTTTTGCGTCCATTTTAAATCTCCTCTGCATCGATGAATGAAAGAAATGCATCTATTAAAGCCTGCTTCAAGAAGCAAATCTGATGGTTGGGCTCTTCGAATCGAAGTCTTTTAAGGGCTTCGTCTCGACTGATATCCTGTGATAGAAACAAGTCAATCGTGCGGAATATCCGGTCGTTTGCAATGCCTCCTTCCACGCAGTCATAAGAAACGACGGAGCGTTGTCGGCGGTTTGCCGTGATAAAGTCGAGCCATTCGGCATCGTAGGCCGTGAACTTTTTGATGTTTTTTGCCTGCCATCCGTCGCTTAATTCATAGACATTAAGAAACGCCTGCTGCTTTCTTAACTTGAAACGTTCGCCATATTTAATGGCTTGTTCACGCAAGACCGTGACGTAAAAACCCTGCCCGAAATCTAAAGCCACGCGCGAATGGAGCGTATCAGGACGCTTGATAATCGTGTTTGAAGCATGATATACCTTCATTCAATCACTCCTTTCTCTTTCATATACCCCAGCAAATCATCGGCAATATAGTCGCTGCTGAAGGTGTGGAGCACTTCGTATGCCTTAACGATATAGTCGTCGAGAATGCTACTTTCCTTCAGTTTGTCATACACATCACGTTGGTTCATGCCCAAACGGCAGGCAAGAAGTCCGATGCAATAGGTTGTAAAGTCAAGTTGTTCGTAGGTCATTACCACCTTATATTATATAGGCAAAGATACGGAGAAAGTTCCGAAGTTGCAAGAAACGGGCTATAATATCTGCAAAGCAATGGCGGCACAAGCCTCGGCATCGGCAAGTGCGTGATGATGGTCGGTCAGGTTGTAACCGCATCGGGCTGCAATCACGTCGAGATTGTGGCGACCTTGAGGCCAAACCCGGCGCGACTTGGCAAGCGTACAAAGGAAAGGATAGTCGGGATAGTCCATTTGATAGCAACGGAAAACGGCCTTTAGGCAACGCTCATCAAAGGCTTTATTGTGGGCAACCAGCGGCAGTCCGGCGATGAGGGGCTCCACTTTGCGCCACACTTCGGGAAAGACGGGGGCGCAATCTGTGTCATTTTGCGTCAATCCATGCACGCGGGTATTCCAATAAGTGTAGTAATCCGGTTCGGGATGAATGAGCGAATAGAAGCGGTCGGCAATCATTCCGTCGCGTACAACGACCAATCCAACGGAGCAAACACTGGTGCATTCGCCGTTGGCCGTCTCGAAATCGATGGCTGCAAAGTCTTTCATTACGTTGCAAAAGTAATGATTCTCAAGGTTTCTGTCTACCAGAATTTCTTGTGTGCCTTGTCATATTTGAAGCCGGCGGCAGCTAGTTTCTTTTCGAGTTCTGCGCGGTCGACGTTCATATCGTCGCACAGTTCGTCGAGCGAATGATAGTTATCGCGCAGCAACATGTTGACCGCACCGAACAGAATCATGGGGTCATTGGGTAGTTTATCCATCTTTCGACTTTTTATGTGGTTGATATCTATCTGCAAAAATAGCATAAATAATTCGAATGGCAGCCATTTAGTGTTCAAAATGATGACCACATTTCGATTTTATTGATGTTTTTATCGTACAAAAAGGCAGTGGTGGAGATGTAGGGACGCACGGCTCGTGCGTCCGCCCAGCGCAGCAAAAACAACTTTTCCACCCATTTACGCATCAACTGTCAATTGAAATTTGAGCGGACGCACGAACCGTGCGTCACTACATGCATTCGAGCAGTTTGTCCTATCGACCTTTTATGTATCAATATGGCTGTGATTGGGGTGTAGGGACGCACGGCTCGTGCGTCCGCTCGGCGCAGAACAAGCAACTTTTCCACCCATTTACGCATCAACTGTCAACTGAAATGGAAGCGGACGCACGGACCGTGCGTCCCTACATGCATTCAAATGGTTTGCAATCTCAGCCATATTACGCAGTAAAATGAGCCATATTGCACGGTAATCTCAGCCATATTGCGCGCTAAAGTGGCTGAGATTGGAAAGCAAAAGGACAAGACAAGAAAACCGGAAGCCCTATGCCAACGCCTTATAGAAGCGTTGAACACGGAACCTCCGGACATGGTTTTCAAGCAATAATTGTATGTCTAACCTCTGAAATACTGTTGTTTACCACTCAATCCGATTATGGTTGAAGCGTTCTGGCCAAAGGTGGAGCGCATAGACGTAGTGATGAAGGTCGTAGATGGCAGCCATATGGTCTACCCGTTGCTTGAAGTTATTGAAGTTTTTTAGCTCATTCGGGGTCCATTGCACCTCGCAAAGGGCAGCCATACGCGGTAAAACTGCATACTCGGCACGGTTGGGATAAGCCACATACTCACTCCAAAGGTTTGCTTGTGCGCCCAAAATATGCTTGCGAGCGTCTGCAGGCATCGTCTCAGGTGCAGGGTCTAAACTGTAAACCTTCTCTACCGTGAGAAGCGGATGCTGTCCTTCGGGCTCCGTATTCTCGTCTTTATTCTGCCCATAATCAAAGTAACAGTGTGAAGTGGGAGTCATAATGACATCGTGTCCCAGCTTTGCACCGCGCTCTCCCGGCTCAATGCCGCGCCAACTCATGATGGTTGCGCTCGGATTGATGTCACCTTCGAGGATTTCATCCCAACCAATGATTTTTCTTCCCTTGCCGTTGATGTACTTTTCTACGCGGTTGGTGAAGTAAGCCTGCAGCTTATTGAGCTTCAAGTTCTGTTCGGCGGCGACCTTTTGACATTTCGGACATTCTCCCCAACGCGTGGTTGGCGTCTCATCTCCACCGATGTGGATATATTTCGCAGGGAAAATATCGGCCACTTCATCAATGATGGCATTGACAAACCGGAATACTTGCTCATTACCTAAGCAGAGCACGTCCTTATAAATGCCCCAAGCGTGGCCCACTTCATAAGGACCTCCCGTACAACCAAGCTCGGGATAGGCGGCCAAGGCAGCCTTCATGTGGCCCGGCATGTCTATTTCGGGAATGACAGTGATGTGCCGTTGGCGCGCATACTCCACGATATCCCTTGCATCTTGCTGCGTATAGAACCCTCCATAAGGCTGTCCGTCGTCGACATCTGTATTGTGTCCCATGATGGTGCCTGTGCGTTTGGAGCCAATCTCCGTCAGTTTGGGATACTTTTTAATCTCGATGCGCCAGCCTTGGTCGTCAGTCAAGTGCCAATGAAAGGTGTTCATGTTGTGGAGTGCCAGCAGATCTATAAACCGTTTCACGAAATCTACCGAGAAGAAATGGCGTGAACAGTCGAGCATCATGCCCCGGTAAGCGAAGCGGGGTGCATCGGTTATCTCTGCAGCCGGCAGCATAATAGGCTCCGAACTCCCTGCTTTGATGATGGGAAGTGACTTACGAAGCGTCTGAATGCCATAGAAAATGCCGGCCGGGGTGCGCCCGCTGATGACCAGTTTCTTGGGAGAAACGGAGAGTTTATAGGCCTCGTCGCCTTGCATTTTCGGGTCGATTACGAGCATGATGGCTGGTGTTTTTACCTTGGAAGAGCTGCCGACAGAGAGCGACAGCCCCGTTGTTTCCTTGATATAGTCGCAGAGGAAACGTGCATTTCCCTGCATCAAGTCGTCTGACGAAGTACAAATAATCTGCGTTGTCGGCAGCAAATGGAAAGGATTTCCTTTACTCATCGTGATTTGTTTCGGCAGCGGAATGACGTGATAGTCGGCTTCTGCCGCGCCAACCTGCAGGAGAGAAGCGCAAAGCGCCATTACCATAAAGATTCTTTTGTGCATAAATAGGTTTTTAATGTTCTTTTATTTTAATTTAAACGCTGTCAGTTTCGTTTATGCTTTGCCTGCATCTTGGTTCTTCTTTGTGGCATCCGGATAGGTAAAAGGAACGAACCACGTTATCAGCAATGCAGGAATGGTGCATACCAATACGACAAGGAAGAAATGTTGATAGCCAAGTTTGTCGCTGATATAGCCGCTCATCATTCCCGGAAGCATGACGCCAAGGTTCATAATGCCACTGGCAAAGGCATAATGTGCCATCTGATGTTTGCCCGGTGCCACCTGTTGCATCATGAAAAGCGACAGTCCTACAAAGCCAAAGCCATAACCGAAGTATTCCATAACGATGCCGCCGCCTATCAACCAAAAGCTTTCAGGCTGATAAAGCGCCAAGAACGTGTAGGCCACGAAAGGGATATTGAATACCAAAGCGAGTGAGAACAGGCTCTTCTGCAAGCCTCTCCACGCGATATAATAGCCGGCAAGAATGGAGCCGATGACAAAGGCTGCAGCCCCGAATGTGCCATAGTACAAGCCTATCTCCTGTTCGCTCAGCCCCAAACCCTGCTCGGCACGCGACGCTTTCAGGAAGAGTGGCACGATTTTCATCACAAATCCCTCGGCAAAACGGTAGAGAATGATGAAGCAGATGTAGTAAACGATGTGACGTTTTGTGAAGAATTCCAAGAAAACCTTCAGCAATTCGCTCAGGGAATCACGCAGGGATACAGGTGCATCGTCAGTCTCTTGCTTTGTACCGGGAAGCATAAAATAATGATAAATGCCTACAGAAACCATGATGAATGCGATGATGAGCATGATAATCATCCAAGCCTTGGCCACGCCGAACAGCTTAATGAACGTGCCGGCAAGATAAACCAATCCGCCTGTTGCTGCAATCTTGGCGATGTTGTAGAATGCTCCTTGCCAGCCAATCCAGCGTGCTTGTTCTTCATTGGAGAGCACTGAGATGTAAGTTCCGTCAGCAGCAATGTCGTGTGTGGCCCCACTCAAGGCGATAACTGCAAGGATGGCAATGGTAATGGCAAAGAAAGAGGGAAGCTGAAGAGCAAAGGCAACCAATGCAAAGAGCACACCTGTGAGGATTTGCGTGAGGACAACGAAGAACTTTTTGGTCTTGTAAATCTCCAAAAACGGGCTCCATAGCGGCTTCAGTGTCCATGGAATCATAATCAATGAAGTCCAGAAAGCAATCTGACCGTCAGAGACTCCCATTCCTTTATACATCAATGCACAGACCATATTCAGCACAACGAAAGGCATTCCCATGGCAAAGTACAATGTCGGCACCCATGTTGCGGGGCTATGTAGGCTTCCGTTGACCGATGTTTTTGTTGTTAGATTGTTCGTTTTTGGTTCCATTTATTTGTCAGACTTCTGATTAAAAGGCACTCAAAGGTACACATTTACTTACAAACAACATTATGTTTAACTTTAATTCACTACCATTACCCGTCAAGTTGGTTGGAATATTATATTTTTGCCATAGATTATCCAACAAATGAACCAACAATCGTTACCCGAATTGATGAGACTTAACGCTTATACGCTATTGACTAAAGCTGCAATGACGGCAGTCTGCCTGTTGTTTACCCCCTTTTTACAGCCTAATCTACATGCGCAAGAGAACAATTTTGTCGTCATCGACCCGACGGATTCCCCCGCCGAGATCGTCAAAAAGGCTGCCCGTGTGGTGCCATCTGCACGTCAGTTCAACTGGCAACGGCAGGAACTCACGGCCTTTCTTCACTTCGGTGTGAACACATATACAGGAAAAGAGTGGGGAGACGGGACGGAATCGGAGGCCATTTTCAACCCAACAGCCCTCGATACCGACCAATGGATACGTGCATTAAAGGCCGCCGGATTCAAGTGTGCCATTCTTACTTGCAAGCATCATGACGGCTTTTGCCTATGGCCATCGGCTTATACGGAGCACAGTGTGAAGCATTCTCCGTGGAAGAATGGCACGGGCGACGTGGTTCGCGAGGTGAGTGAGGCGTGCAAGAAGCATGGCATGGCATTCGGTGTCTACCTTTCTCCGTGGGATCGTAACTCAAAACTGTATGGAACAGCGGCCTATAACGACTATTTCGTCAGCCAACTTACCGAGCTACTCACGCAATATGGCAAGGTGAGCGAGGTGTGGTTTGACGGTGCTTGCGGTGAAGGAGCGAACGGAAAACGGCAGGAATACGACTTCGTTCGTTGGTATAAAGTGATCCGAAAGCTCCAACCCGAGGCCGTGATTGCAGTCATGGGGCCCGACGTTCGCTGGGTAGGTACGGAGTCGGGACGCGGCCGTGCAACGGAATGGAGCGTCGTTCCGAAGGACAATCTCGACCAAGAAGCCATTGCAAACCACTCACAAAAGGAAGTGTTGACACAGCCTGTGGGCGACATGACGGGCCAAGATCTCGGCAGTAGAAAGGTGATTGAGAAGGCAAAGTCGCTCGTTTGGTATCCGGCAGAGATAGATGTGTCTATCCGTCCGGGCTGGTTCTACCACCAGAATGAGGACAGCAAGGTGAAGTCGCCAAAGGAGTTGATGGACATTTATTTTACTTCCGTGGGCATGAACGGTGTGCTCTTGCTCAATCTTCCGCCCAACAAGGAGGGCAGATTGGCCGAGGCCGACGTTGAAAGTCTGCGCGGTTTCCGCCGGTTGTATGAAGAAACGTTCGCCCGGAACCTACTTACCGATGCCAAAGTGACGTGCAAGGTGACCGAAGGGAGGCTACGTAATGTCACAGACAACAATTATGACACCTCCGTTTCGCCCGATATGAAAACTGGAAAAGCCGTTTTTCACTTTTTATTGAAGCAGCCCGTGACCTTCAATGTGCTTTCCGTTCAGGAGGATATTCGCCGCGGACAACGCGTTGAGCAGTTCATGTTGGAAGTGAAAGACGCCAAGGGCACGTGGCAGAAAGCAGCCGAAGGGACGACTGTCGGCCACAAACGCCTGCTGAAGTTCCCCGTCCGGACGGCAAAAGAAGTGCGCCTTACCATTCAACAAGCGCGTGATGTCCCTGCAATCTCTGAGGTTGGGCTGTATCACCTAAAGGAATAGAAATTTTACCTTATTGTAATAAGGCTGTTCTTTGATGTATGATTAGTGGCAATAAACAAGACATCATCGGCAAATGGAATGCATGATTGGTGTTCGGCAGCCCTATTTACGTCCTTATAAGCATTGTTTTACGACCTATGATTTATAGAAGCGAATAATATGTTAATTTGTTTCAAGAAGATTTACAAATAACTTTGTCAGTTTTGCGAATTTGAAATGATTTCCTTCTTTGTCCAAAATAACGCCCAATTTATGGGAGTTTAAAACTTAATGATTATCAAATTGTTGCAAAAACAATCCTGTTTTTGACACAAAATGCAATTAAAAAGCCTTGCAATTTACATCAAATTACCTCACAACTTACATCAGATTACTCCGCATTTTTACCCAAATAGCATGGTAATCTCATTGAGATTGCAATGCATTATGAATGAAATTGTAAGCAAAAAACGTTAAAATCAAGAAATAATGTCTATTTCGTCGTCTTTTTTCTTCTATTTGACAAAACTCGAAAATGTTAAAAACGATTAATTATATTTACAAAAAGGAACACTATAAATAGTGCTTCTCGTTAACGTTTTCATTATGTATATCCTATAAAATTGCAGACATCTCCGAGAAAATAGCGAGTAAGAATCTTCATTCAAGCCCAATGTGCATCCCATGATGCACGATAATATTTGGCAATATAATTCATTGATTATCAATTAAAGCGCGATATTAGAAGCTATCTTTCTTTTAGTATGGGATATATCATCTTGATATTTTAGTGCGTTTGGCTTGAAAAAGTTGAGCATGTTGTCTTACCTAAAATTCAGAATCTAAAAGGTTACAGTTTATAAACCGCAAAATTAAATTAATTACACATAGTTTTTGTTTATGTATGTTAAATACTATATACGACATACAAGCTGTTACAAATTTATATTATACATTTGTATTATCATTAAATACCTAAACAAAAATAAGAAAATAACGAAACCTGAATTTTGAGGCAGCCCCTTGCGAAGACTCGTAAGGGTTACTCTAAATAAATTTAAGTGTTAACAAATTTACAAGTCTAATGAAAACAGGAAAGATTCTATCAGTAAGTGTTTTCCTATCTTGCTGCTGTTTAGAAGTTTTTGCCGGTAATCATGTTGCTTCGGCTGAGAAATTCAGCAAGAATTTGATTGCTGCGGGCACGAACGTAACAGCAATGAAGACTCAGGAAACACAGCAGTCTAATGCCAATGTGAAAGTGACAGGTACGATTGTTGACAATACAGGTGAGCCTGTTATTGGTGCAACAGTACGTGTAAAGGACGCTAAAAACGGCGTCAATGGCACGACAAGTGACCTTGACGGCAAGTTTGTTCTTACTGCTCCAAGGGGCGCAACGCTTTTTGTCAGTTACATTGGAATGAACACACAGGAGGTGAAAGTCACGGGAAACGGAGAGCTTCACATCACATTGAAGCCCGAAGCACACACGATAGACCAAGTTGTTGTGACGGCTTTGGGTATCAAGCGTGCAGAAAAGGCTTTGAGCTACAACGTTCAAAAGGTGTCGGCCGACGAGCTAACGCGGAACAAGGATGCCAACTTCGTGAACTCACTAAACGGAAAAGTGGCAGGTGTCAACATCTCCAAGAGTGCCAGTGGCGTAGGAGGCGCAACACGTGTCATCATGCGCGGTGCCAAATCTATTGAAGGAGACAATAACGTTTTGTATGTCATTGATGGTATTCCAGTCTTTAACTTCAGTGGTGGAACAGATAGTGGTATTATGGGCGAAGGTCGCGTCAGTAGTGAAGGCATTGCCGACCTTAACCCCGAAGATATTGAAAGTATTAACGTCTTGGCTGGCCCTTCTGCCGCAGCACTTTATGGAAGTAACGCCGCTAATGGTGCCATTCTTATCACAACAAAGAAAGGTAAGGAAGGAAGAGTTGAGATTGCGTTCTCGAGTGCAGCCGATTTCAGTTCTCCATTGCTGATGCCCGAGTTTCAAAATAGGTATGGCAACAAGCAAGGTTCGTATGAAAGTTGGGGTGAAAAGCTCGCAACTCCCAGTTCGTATGACCCGAGAAAGGATTTCTTCCGCACTGGAACGAACTTCATTAATGCCCTAACTGTGAATGCAGGTAACGAAATCAACCAGACGTTTGCCTCCATAGCGACTACCAATTCACGAGGTATCGTGCCCAACAACACCTATGATCGCTACAATTTCACGGTTAGAAATACGACCAGCATGTTTAATAAGAAGGTGCAACTTGACCTTGGTGCTTCTTATATTAAACAGAAAGATAACAACATGGTATCACAAGGAGAATACTGGAACCCTATCGTTGCAGCCTATCTTTATCCTCGTGGCGAATCGTTTGAGAGCATAAAGACTTTCGAACGCTATGACAATGTGAGAAACTTCCCCACACAATATTGGCCGATTAGCGATAGTCGATATGCCAACCAGAACCCTTATTGGACGGCTTATCGCAACTTGGCACCCGATGACAAAGACCGTTTCATGTTCAACGCAGGGCTCACCTACAATGTATTTGATTGGTTAAGCGTAGCGGGTCGTGTGCGTTTAGATCAAACTTTCATGACGAGCGAGCGTAAGATTTATGCCTCTTCGTTTGATTATTTTGCCAAGAAGAATGGTGCTTACGACTATTATAACTACAAGGATCACCAGACTTATATTGATGCTATCGCCAATATCAACAAGCGCTTTAACGACTTCAGCATTGCGGCCAACGTAGGTTATAGCTATTCTGATTATGCATCGCTCACGCGTGGCTATGGAGGTAATTTGGTATTAGTGCCCAACAAGTTTTCTTTACAGAACATAGACCCTGCCGATAGCAAAGTGCGTGAGGCCGGAGGTGACTCGAAAGTACGCAATGTTGCAGCCTTTGCAAGTGCCGAAGTGGGTTGGAAGAGTATGCTTTATCTTACTGTAACAGGAAGAAATGACTGGAATTCACGCCTTGTCAACTCATCAGAAGAGTCTTTCTTCTATCCTTCCGTGGGCCTTTCGGGTATCATTTCTGAGATGGTGAAGCTGCCAACTTTCATTTCTTATCTGAAAGTTCGCGGTTCATATACCGAAGTAGGTTCTCCTGTTTCACGTTCGGGTATGACGCCGGGAACCATCACAACGCCTCTTATTGGTGGTAGTTTGAAGTCGACCGACATCTATCCTTTCACTGATTACAAGGCTGAACGCACGAAATCTTATGAGGTAGGATTGACCGCTCGCTTTTGGAACAAGTTGTCTTTAGATCTTACTTTGTATAAGTCTAATACCTATAACCAAACCTTTATCGGCGATTTACCCGAGAGTTCCGGTTATAAGGCAGTATATCTTCAGGCTGGTAATGTAGAAAACCGAGGCATAGAAATGGCCTTAAGCTATAATGATAACTTTGGTGGAGTGCAATGGAACTCTTCGTTGGTATATGCTAAGAACATCAACGAAATCAAGGAAATGGTGAAAGATTATTATCATCCAATGAGTCCGAAGCCCATCAATATCCCTGAAGTATCAAAAGACAAAGGCCGCGTTTTGCTGAAAGTTGGTGGCTCAATCAACGATATTTATGCGCGCAAAGTATTAGCCAAAGATAACCAAGGCTTCGTGAATGTGAGCCCCTCAGGCGGTATTGGCTTGGAAACAGTCGACCCTATCTATTTGGGAAAGACCACTCCCGACTTCACGATGGGTTGGAATAACAGCTTTACTTATAAGAACTTTGGTCTGAGCTTCTTACTCAATGCACGCTTTGGCGGCGTTGTGACATCGTCGACTCAGGCACTGTTGGACCGCTTTGGTGTATCAAAGGCTTCGGCAGATGCTCGAGATGCCGGAGGCGTTATGCTGCCCAATCAAGGATTATACGATGCAAAGAAATACTATATGCTCACAGCTACGGGAGAAAACGATCTCGCCGGTTACTACACTTACAGTGCAACGAACGTGCGCTTGCAAGAGTTGACGTTGAGCTATAAGTTTGACTCACGTTGGTTTAAGAACATTATCAAGGACCTGACCCTCTCTTTCGTTGCCACAAATCCATGGATGATCTACTGCAAAGCACCTTTCGATCCAGAGCTTACAGCTTCAACAGGTACTTATGGACAGGGCAATGACTACTTCATGCAGCCCAGTTTGAAGAGTTATGGTTTCAGTGTTAAATTCAAATTTTAATCGAATATGAAGATGAAAACGAAAACATATAAATATATCGTAGGTGTCCTTGCACTATCACTGCTCACTGCTTGTGATTTCGAACGGGTCAATACGAATGAGTTTGAGCTGCTTCCCGAGGAAGGATTGATGGATGGTATTTCCATCGGTGGTCCGATTACTGCAATGGAAAAATGTGTCTTCCCAGTGGGAACTCAGGCAGACGGAACTGCTGTCGTGAACAGATATCAGACCGCTTATAACCTTGCGGCTGATTGTTGGAGTGGCTATTTCGGCCAGAATAACAACTGGGGTGGCCCCAACAACCTTAACTATTTCCTTAAAGATGGTTGGGTTGCATCGTCCTATGCGGAAGCCTACTCAACAATTGTACCCCTTTGGCAGGATCTTAAAGGTAAAACCGAGACGCAGTTCCCAGAAGCTTTTGCTTTAGCTCAAATCTTAAAAATCTCGGCTTGGCATAAAGCAACCGACATGTTTGGTCCTATTCCTTATAAACAAGCAGGTAAAGGACTCATCACGGTTCCCTATGACAGTCAAGAAGAGGTATATAAAGCTATGTTTAAAGAACTCACATCAGCTATTGATGTGCTCACAAAGTATGCCAATAATGGTACAACAACACTCTTACCTAATGCCGATGCCGTTTACGGAGGTGATGTAAAGAAGTGGGTTGTCTATGCCAACTCGTTAATGTTGCGTTTGGCTATGCGTGTGTACTATGCTGATGCTACGCTCTCAAAACAATATGCCATGCAAGCCATTCAACATCCTTATGGTGTGATAAAGAGCAAAGACGACGAAGCAAAGATGGAGAAAGGAGCTGGATTGGTATTCAAAAACAACCTCGACGACCTCATTAACCAATACAATGAGTGTCGTATGGGGTCGTCAATGCTGGCTTACTTGGGCGGCTATCAAGATCCTCGTTTACCCAAATACTTCAATACGAGTACACTCTCGCAAGCAGTTACCGTTGGAATATTTGGAAAATATATGGCTGTACCAACCGGTCACGATGTAGCTTCTAACAGTACCTTTAAGAACACCTCACGCCCGGCGATTACAAACGCGACTCCTACCTATTGGATGCGTGCCTCCGAGGTCTACTTCTTGTTAGCAGAAGCTGCACTACATGGCTTTTCTGTTGGACAAACTGCAGAAGCACTCTATAAGAAAGGTATTGAAATGTCTTTTGAAGAGCATGGTATTGCTGCCTCAGAAGTATCAAGTTACATTAACTCGGGACTCAAACCCTCTGCTTATAGTCTGCATGTTTACACACCAAGTGTAAATGTTAATGTAGCAGCCGTTTCGGAAGCGACCACTGAATGGACAGGAACCGATGAAGAAAAGTTAGAGAAAATCATGATACAGAAGTGGATTGCCCTCTATCCCAATGGGCAAGAAGCATGGAGCGAGTATCGAAGAACGGGCTATCCCAAGCTACATAGCGTGGTAACCAACTACAGTAACGGCGAGGTAGACAGCGAGATTGGCATTCGTCGTATGCGCTTCCCTACCAATAAAGCTACTTCACAAGAAGATCTTACAAACTTAGAAAATGCCCGAAAGCTACTTCGTGGCGGCCAAGACAAAGCAGGGACACGCCTATGGTGGGATAATAAAAATCACTAATCCTTAAAAGAAAAAGACATGAAGATATTCAAATATGCAAGTCTGTTGCTATCGCTTTGTGCGGCATTCACGTTCTGCGCTTGTAGCGATATGACTGAAATAGAAAATAAGCCCTATGATCATATTGGTGGCTACAATACGATGAACAACGCTGAAAGCGAGAAATATTATGCCGACTTGAGAGCTTATAAACAACAAGCTGTGAATTATGGTCGCCCGGTTGCTTTCGGTTGGTATTCCAATTGGTCGCCTGCCGGAACCTATCGCCGTGGTTATCTCACTTCAATGCCCGACAGCATGGACATTGTTTCGATGTGGAGTGGCGCACCCAATCGCTTCACCATCACACCCGAACAAAAGGCTGATAAGGAGTTTGTGCAGAAGGTAAAGGGGACGAAGCTGTTAGAGGTGACACTGTTGTCGTATATCGGCAAGGGAAGAACGCCACAGTCTGTTTATGATGAAGTAGAGAAGCAAGCCGAAAAAGAAGGTTGGGCTAATGATCTAAGCCGTGTTGAAGAGGCCAAGAAAAAGGCTCGCTGGAAGTTTTGGGGCTTTAATGGTGTCGTTGGTTCCGACAATCACAAAGAGGCTTTAGCACGTTTTGCCAAGGCTTTGTGTGACTCTCTCGTGGCCAATGACTGGGATGGTTACGACATCGACTGGGAAATCGGAAGCGGAGTCTTTGACATGGACGGCACGTTGAGCACCAATGCAGACCTCATTTACTTGGTAAAAGAGATGAATAAATACATTGGTCCAAAGAGCGATCCCGAACATAAGGGGCACCGATTAATCTGTATCGATGGTCACTTCAGCCCATTGACGAAAGCCTTAGATGGCTATGTTGATTATTGGATTGATCAGTCATATGGACGCATGACTTACTTCGATTACTACGACGTCGACCCCAAAACCATCATCACTACCGACAACTTCGAATCTTCGTTCAAGTCGGGAGGTGTACTGTTGCGTCAGGCTAAGAGCATGCCCACTAAAGGATACAAAGGTGGCGTCGGTGCTTATCGCTTCGATAACGATTATGACAATACACCGAATTACAAGTGGATGCGTCAGGCTATTCAGATTAATCAACAAGTGTTTAAAGAAAGAATGGGAAACGCTTCTCATCCTTAAGACATGAAACGAACGTATCATTAAAAAGAAAATAAATATGAATAAGCATATTTTTAAACATATCGCTATGGGCATCGCCGCATTCTGTGTGATGAGTTGCCAAGACAGTGAGAGCGATTTGCTAAAGCCAAAGGCTTATTTTGAGAATAACTTGCAACAAGTCACAATGCCCAGCAGTGGTAACACCTTAACTGTCGATATCACAGCACGCATCTCAAACAAAGTGAATTCTACCGTTGCCGTATCCTATTCTTTGGCCGATCCCTCGTTGGTTGCTGCCTATAACAGTAAATATGGCACCAACTATAAGACATTTAAGAATGAAGATGCAGCTTTTACCAAGGAAGCCTCGTCGGTAGAAACCGGGAAACTCTATGCAGAAAAGGTGTCTTTAACGCTCAAAAACCTTGATAAGCTGGAAGAGGGTAAAACCTATATGCTGCCTATTCAGTTGCATTCAAGCTCGGTTCCCGTTATTGAAGGCGAGGATATTGCATATATTTTAATGGCAAAGCCCATCAAGATTACAAAAGCAGCCTTGTTCTATAGCGACTATGTTTCTGTGAAATTCCCCAGCGGAACGCTATTTAAGTCCTTCACCTTTGAGGCCTTAATTAACTCTATGTGGTTCGGAGACAACAGTACAATTATGGGAACAGAAGGCTTAATGATACTCCGTGTAGGCGATGAAGGTGGTGGAATACCTTCTGGAATTTTGCAAGCCGCAGGCCGTCAACACTACGAAGCTCCCGAAAAGCTACAAATCAACAAGTGGTATCATTTGGCATTAACCTATGATCAAGCTTCAGGTAAGACTGTAATGTATGTAAATGGTGTGAAATGGGCCGAGTCTGCATGGAATATTCCAAGCTTAGACTTCAATTCAGATGTGGGCTTTAACATTGGGAAAATTCCCAGCTTCCCTTGGGGAGAACGCCCGTTCTATGGCTATATGAGTGAAATTCGCGTATGGAACGTAGCGCGGACTGAAAATCAAATCAAGCAAAATATGTTGGGTGTAGATCCTAAATCCGATGGTTTAGAGCTTTATTTCAAGATGAACGGTACTGAAAAAACAGGAACAAATACCATTACCGATGCTGCAAAAGGTATAGAATGCCGTATGAGTGGTATTGAAATTAAACAGCTTGACGAGCCTCTGACAATGGAAAGTATCCACTAACTTTTTCAATAATAAGAGCCTCAACCGCCCCCTCCAAAGGAGGGGAGAAAGCCTCTCCCCCAGCCACCCCTCTCGGTCTCCCCGTTATCGGGGAGCAGAAATCTCCCAAGGAGAGGGGTTGGGGGAGAGGCTTCTTCCCCCCTCCCTCGGGAGGGGTTAGGGGTGGGCTTTGGGGAGGTTTTTTTGTGTGTATCAGATGGGCTGACAGAGCGTCTGTGATAGGTTTCTGCAACTTTTTCCGTGTGTCTCTTGTGCGTTTCCTTTTTTTTATTTACCTTTGCAGCCGGTATGGAAAGTTCGACAACCTGTCAGATTGACCTCAAGGCATTAGAACAGGGACGAAGCATCTTTGAATTCGACCTTGATGATGCATTTTTCCGGTCGTTAGAGACCGCAGAAGTGCAGCATGGGCAGTTGAAGACAACGGTGACGGTGAACCGCACCGGCGATTGTTTCGACATAGACTTTCATACCGTTGGCAGCGTTGCCGTTCCTTGCGACCTTTGTCTGGACGACATGGAGCAGCCCATAGCTGCCGACGGCCGATTGGCTGCCCGGTTCGGAGATAGCTACGCCGAAGAGGACGACCTTGTGACAGTGGCCGAGGACGAAGGAATACTCGATGTCGCATGGTTTGTTTATGAATCCATAGCGCTCAGTATTCCCATCAGGCACGTGCATGCACCCGGTAAATGCAATCCTGCCATGATTGGTATGCTCGAAGCACATGCCGCTGCCCGAAGCAGCGAGGACAAAGCAGAGCGACCTGTGGATCCGCGATGGGCGGCGCTGTCCGACCTGAAACTTGAAGATTAAAAAACAAAAGATTAAAATTAAAAGATTATGGCACATCCTAAAAGAAGACAGTCAAAGACTCGTACACTCAAAAGAAGAACGCATGATAAGGCAGTAGCCCCGACGTTGGCCGTATGCCCGAATTGCAGCGCCTATTACGTTTATCACACCGTATGCCCCACGTGCGGTTACTACAGAGGCAAGGTAGCCATTGTTAAGGAAGTCGCTGAATAATGGGAAATATCAACGCTATCATCACGGGTGTCGCCGGCTATGTTCCCGATTACGTCCTCAACAACGAGGAACTGTCGCGCATGGTAGACACCAACGATGAGTGGATAGTCACGCGTACCGGCATCAAGGAGCGTCGGCTGTTGACCGAAGAAGGTCTGGGCACATCGTATATGGCCCGCAAAGCTGCCAAACTCTTGATGAAGAAGACCGGTGCCGACCCCGATAGCATTGATGCGCTTCTTGTAGCAACCACTACTCCTGATTATATTCATCCATCGACAGCATCTATCGTGCTGGGCAAGCTGGGACTGAAGAATGCCTTTGCATTCGACTTCGCCGCTGCCTGCTGCGGATTCATGTATGCACTCGACGTAGCTTGCAATATGATTCAGAGCGGTCGCCACAAGCGTATCATCGTGATTGGTGCCGACAAGATGTCGGCTATCACCGACTATCAAGACCGTGCCACTTGCCCGCTCTTCGGCGATGGTGCCGGAGCTGTCATGGTGGAAGCGACAGAGGAAGAGAACATCGGCTTGATTGACTCTTTCCATCGTACGGACGGCAAGGGACTCCCGTTCCTGCATGTCAAGGCGGGCGGCTCGGTTTGCCCCTCATCGCATTATTCTGTTGATCACCGCATGCACTACACCTATCAGGAGGGGCGTTTCGTCTTCCGTTATGCCGTCACTGCAATGGGCGACGACTGCGAAGAGTTGCTGAAGCGCAACAACCTGACGATAGACGACATCGACCATATCATTCCTCATCAAGCCAATCTGCGCATCATTGAGGCCGTGGCCAAGCGTATTGGGGCACCGATGGAGAAAGTTCTGGTGAACATTCAGCACTACGGGAACACCAGCGCAGCCTGCATGCCGCTCGTGCTTTGGGACTTTGAAAAGGACCTCAAGAAAGGCGATAAAATCATCTTCACCGGCTTCGGAGCTGGCTTCGTCAACGGCGCTTCCTATCTGAAGTGGGCCTACGACGGTGCTTCTGCAGCCACGGTGAAGTAGTCTCAACAGAACATAAATACAACAAAGAAACGCATCTTTCTTATTGGTATGATAAGAGACGATGCGTTTTTTGTTTCAACGCTAAACATCGATAGTAAAATAATGACGCATAAAGCAGGATTTGTGAACATAGTGGGCAACCCAAACGTGGGGAAAAGTACGCTGATGAACCAACTCGTCGGCGAGCGCATCAGCATCGCCACATTCAAGGCACAAACAACGCGCCACCGCATCATGGGCATCGTCAACACAGACGACTGCCAAATCGTCTTCTCCGACACGCCCGGTGTCCTGAAGCCCAACTACAAGATGCAGGAAATGATGCTGGCTTTTTCGGAGTCAGCACTTAAGGACGCCGATATTCTGCTGTATGTGACCGACGTCGTAGAGAATCCCGAGAAAAACTTAGACTTTTTGGACAAAGTCAGGAAGATGGCGATTCCCGTGTTGCTTCTGATCAACAAAATTGACGAGAGCGACCAAAAAACACTCGGCGACATCGTCACACGATGGCACGCGCTGCTTCCCAACGCCGAAATATTACCGCTCTCGGCCAAAAACAAGTTCGGCGTCGACATACTCCTGAAGCGCATCAAGGAGCTCCTTCCCGAGTCGCCGGCTTATTTCGACAAGGAGCAGTTGACCGACAAACCGGCCCGGTTTTTCGTCAGCGAAATCATTCGCGAGAAAATCCTACTCTACTACGACAAGGAAATCCCCTACAGCGTGGAAGTCCGCGTGGAGCGATTCAAGGAAGACGACACAAAAATCCACGTCAACGCCATTATCTACGTAGAACGCGACAGCCAGAAGGGCATCATCATCGGCCATCAGGGCGTAGCATTGAAGAAAGTGAACACCGAGTCGCGAAAAACCTTGGAACGCTTCTTCGGAAAGAAAATCTTCCTCGAAACCTTCGTCAAAGTAGACAAAGACTGGCGATCGTCGCAGCGCGAACTCGACAACTTCGGGTACAACCCCACGTAAACCTCCCCCGACGCCCACCCACAAACCAAGGCAGACAAAACACCCCCGGCCCTGAATAGAAAGAGGGCACACTCTCCGCAAAAAGGAGGGCCGAAGAACGCATAACTTCAGAAATCAAACAAAATATGGCAAATTTAGTAGCAATCGTAGGCCGACCCAACGTCGGAAAATCAACGCTTTTCAACCGACTCACGCAGTCGCGCCGCGCCATCGTCAGCGAAACGGCAGGCACCACCCGAGACCGCCAATACGGCAAATGCACATGGAACGCAAAGGAGTTTTCCGTCGTCGACACCGGTGGATGGGTCGTAAACTCCGACGATATCTTCGAAGACGCAATACGACGACAGGTCATCGTCGCCACCCAAGAAGCCGACCTCGTACTTTTCCTCGTCGACGTCACCACCGGCGTAACCGACTGGGACGAAGACGTCGCAACAATCCTGCGCCGCGCGAAACTCCCAACGATACTCGTAGCCAATAAAGTGGACAACAGCAGCGCCTATTACGAAGCAGCCGAGTTCTACAAACTGGGGCTCGGAGAGCCGCGATGCATCAGCGCAGCCACCGGCGGCGGAACCGGCGACCTACTCGACACCCTCGTAGACATGCTTCCGCAAGAAAATCCCGAAATCATCGAAGAAGAGATACCACGGTTCGCCGTCGTCGGGCGACCAAACGCAGGCAAAAGCAGCATCATCAACGCCTTCATCGGCGAAGACCGCAACATCGTCACCGAGATAGCCGGAACCACGCGCGACAGCATCTACACACGCTTCGGCAAGTTCGGATTCGACTTTTATCTCGTCGACACAGCCGGAATCCGACGAAAAAACAAAGTCACCGAAGACCTCGAGTTCTACAGCGTCATGCGCTCCATAAGGGCCATCGAAAACAGCGACGTTTGCCTCCTCATGCTCGACGCGACGCGCGGCATCGAAGCACAGGACATGAACATCTTCCAACTCATACAGAAAAACAACAAAAGTCTCGTCGTCGTCGTCAACAAATGGGACCTCGTCGAAGACAAATCACAAAAAGTCATCAACACCTTCGAAGCCGCCATACGCAGCCGCATGGCGCCCTTCGTAGATTTCCCCATCATCTTCGCCTCCGCCCTCACCAAGCAGCGCATTTTCCGCGTGCTCGAAACAGCCAAGCAAGTCTACCTCAATCGGAAGGCACGCGTCGGTACGGCCAAGCTCAACGAGGTCATGCTGCCCATCATCGAGGCCTTTCCCCCACCAAGCATCAAAGGGAAATACATCAAAATCAAGTATTGCACACAGCTACCCAACACGCAGATACCTTCCTTCGTCTTCTACGCCAATCTGCCCCAGTATGTGAAAGAAAACTACCGTCGGTTCCTCGAAAACAAGATACGAGAAAACTGGTCCATGCACGGCTGCCCCATCAACATCTTCATCAGGCAGAAATAACCCCATTTGCCCACGGCAACCCATGCCGAAAGGCAGCCACGAACGCCCCGCTCATGGAAACCACTACCGGAAGGCAACCATAGACGCCCCGCTCATGGAAACTCCGTCCGAAAGACAGCCACGAACGAACTGCCCCCTACCCTCCCCTCCGGAGCGTAGGGGGCATTTGTCATGCACCTTTCCGACAACATTTTTTATCAAAATCCATCGGTCTGCGACCTTTCCAACCCCTTGGAAAGTAAAAAATCATCGGACGATGCACTTTCAAACCCCTTGGAAAGTAAAAAATCATCGGACGATGCACTTTCCAACCCCTTGGAAAGCAAAAAATCATCAGACGACGCACTCTCCAACCCCTTGGAAAGCAAAAATCTTCGGACGACGCACTTTCCAACCCCTTGGAAAGCAAAAATCTTCGGACGACGCTATTCTAACTCTTTGGAAATCAAAATCATCGGACGATAACGTTTCCGAGGCCTCGGAAAGCAAAAAATCTTCGGACGACGACATTTCCGAGGCCTCGGAAAGTAAAAATCCGCGGACGATGACGTTTCCGAGGCCTCGGAAAGTAAAAAATCATCGGACGGTGGCATTTCCGAGGCCTCGGAAAGCAAAAAATCATCGGACGATGCACTTTCCGAGTCCTCGGAAAGCAAAAAATCATCGGACGATGGCTTTCCGAGGCCTCGGAAAGTAAAAATCCTCGGGCGATAGCATTTCCGAGGCCTCGGAAAGTAAAAAATCATCGGACGACGGCTTTCCGAGGCCTCGGAAAGCAAAAATCTTGTGGAAATTGCAAAAAACAATTATTTCTAAGTAAAATCCTTGTGGAAACGACAAAAAACAATTGTTTCTAAGTAAAATCCTTAAGGAAATGTTAAAAAACAATTGTTTCTAAGCAAAATCCTCATGGAAATGGCAAAAAACAATTGTTTCTAAGCAAAATCCTTGAGAAAATGGCAAAAAACAATTGT